>NZ_JAALXT010000005.1 GCF_011634775.1 Thalassoroseus pseudoceratinae | reverse complement strand
TAGTTAGAATCGAATTTTCCCAGGAGCTTTCGATATGTCTCGTGCTCTGTCGGATGGAGTTGTTCGATTCCCAATCCGAGGCTTTGGGCCTGTTCAAATGCTTTACGAGCTGCTAGGTCTTGGTCGAGACGGTCGTAGGCGACGGCGAGATGGTAGCCGATATTGGCGGTTGGTGTGTCGGCGAAGGCGGTTTTGAGGTCCTTCATTGCTTTTCCTGGCAATCCGCGGGAGAGGTCGATCATGCCACGGGTGTCGACCAAGTCTGCCAGCGGTCCCGCGATGGCGATGGCTTCGTTGATCAGTCGGACGGCCTCTTCTGGATTTCGGCCGGTCACTCCCAACATCCATGCGAGATTGTTCAGGGCGGCGACATTGGACTGATCTTCTTGCAGGACTCGGCGATAAAGGAGTTCTGCTTCGTCGAATCGCTTCTGCAAGACTTTGAGGGCCGCCATCGCGTTGAAGATACGGCGAGAGTTCGGGCGGTCCTCCAGGGCCTTGGTCACGATTTCCTCCGCACGATCCAGTGTCGACGGCGGGAAATTGCCCAGAGAGACGACATTCACAGCAGTGACGGCTGCGGCTTCTGGAACGACTCGATCAGCGTTTTCTTCCACGATCTTCAAGGCGGCATCGACTTGGTTGCGGCGACCGAGATAAGTGGCCAAGGTCATGATGTCTTCCGCCCTTGGCGATGCTTGGGCGTACTGGCGGTACAGCGATTCTGCTGTTTCCGTTAATCCAAGTTTTTCCGCGGTCATCGCGGCCGTGCGAAGTGACACTCGCTCGGTTGCGGTAATTTCGGCCGCACCGTCGCTTGTTGGGTGGATGAGGTGGCCTGCGAAGGAAGTCAGAGTCAATCGGGCTGCTTCGTCTCCGTGGAAACGCGCATCGAATTCGGCATTGGTGACAGCCGTGCGGACGCTGTGAGGTTCAAGAACACGAAGTCGATCGAGACGGGACAGCAGACGATTCTCCAAGCGATCGTCGTCAGGCTCGTGCTTCACGCAACCACGGATGTACGACGATAGGAATCCCGGTTCAGCTCCATCACGTTCGAGTAATTCTTCCAACAGCAGTTTCGCCGTGGGCCATCCGTCGGTTTGTTCGTACAACGAGGCCAGTCGCAGCATTTCGCTGTCGCTCAGTGAGGTTCGTTTTCGGAGTTGCTCCAGGATTGCGATCAGTTGCTTTCGGTCTGCCAAGCTGACCCGGTCCGCGAGAATGGACACCTGAGCTCGCAAGTCGACCAACGGAACTTCGTCCGAACCGGCTGTCCGGCGGAGCATCTGCAGAGCTCGTTCCACGTCTTCGTATCGCCCGCGGGCTGCGGTTGTGAATGCTCGGCGACGACGTGCCCAAGCGGCGGCATCGGCGGGAACGTCATTCTCCGGATTCACCAAGTAAGAAAGGTGTTTGTCAGCCTCAGCAAGTGCTTTCGTTCGGCTGAAAAAGTCGGCAACTGCCATTCTCAAGGCAACGTTATCCGGAGCAGCTTCGACGGCGGCTCGATAATACTCGGCTGCTTTTTGAGGCTGCTGCACGACTTCGCTGTACTGTGCCAAGCTGAGCGGTTTCATGTGTGGCGGTGTTTCCGGCAGTTTGTCCGCTGCTTCCTCGACAGCTTTCCGTGCATCTTCCTCGTCTCCCACTCGCCACAGAAAGACGACATACGCAAACCACGCTTCCGGTTGTCGTGGGGCATCGTTGACGACTTCGCGATAGATCGAACGAGCTTGTTGCAACAGGTCCTGTGCTCGTTGGCTTTGCTGCTCGTCTTTCATCATCGAGCGATACTTAGCGAACAAAAGATGCGCGTGAGCGATGCGGTCTCGAAAGTCGTTCGATTCGCCCGCCAACTGTCGAGAATAGTTGATGGCGGCATCCACTTGCCCGCGTTCCAACGCCACTTTCCAGGCCAACCTCTTCAGATCATCGGACACGAGTGCGGTGCTGGCTTGTTCGGCTTGACGTATAACAGCATCGGCGAGATCGAAATTCTTGTTGGCTCGGTGATATTCTACGATGTAGCGAACAACATCCGGCGAGAAATCGCCAAGTTGACGAGCACGCTCGTAGTGAGCGAACGCTGCTTGCTGATTGCCCAGCGCCGCCTCCAACGTTCCTTGCAGATGGGGAACAGCAGCCCAATAAGCTCGATTTTCGGCGGCACGTTGCAACAGTTGGCGAGGGCGTTCCAACTCTTTTTTTAGCTCGGCAATGTCGACTTTGGAATCGGTTTGCCCTTCGACGGACTTCGCGATTTGACGGACGGTCCATAAGGCGTCAATGTAGTCGCCGTTCGGGCCTTTTGGGCCTTCAATTTCGCGGACTGCCTTGAGGGATTTTGCAACTTCGGCCTGATCACCGGCACGTGCGGCGAGTTCTGCGATTGCCATCCACCCCGGAAGGTAATCCGGTCGAATGGAGACAACTCGATTCCAAAGTGATCGGGTTTGATCCTGCATATTAGCTGCGGCCGCGTATCGCACGAGCCCTTCGTAGAGCCGAACTTGTTCGGGCTTTGTGAACTCCTTGACGTCTTGGCCCAGGGTCTCGACGGCTTTTCGGAGTAATTCCGGCCCCTGCAACTTTGCCAACTCGGCTTTCGCTAAGCGGATTTCAACGGTGTCGCCGTGAGTTTTCTCCGCCTTGGCGATCAAGTCTTCTGCCGCCGCGGCACGCTCTGGGGTGCCCAAGTCTTTGCGATTCACGACGACATTGAATTGCGCCTGCCACAGTTCTTTGGCATCCGGATGTCCCTTCGAGACTTTCTCGAGCACATCGATGGCTGCCGTGTACTCGTTGCGGGCAACATGGAGCTCCGCACGCAAGACGGCTGTGGCGGGTTCGTCGGCTGCGACTTTCTCCGCCTGCTGAACCGCCTTTTCCATTGCTTCGAGGTTGCGTTGATCCGCTGGTTTTTGCAATTCGCGGAGCAACACCAATCGCGCGAGTGATTGAGCAACGTTCGGAATGTTCGTCAGCGGAGCGTACTCACGAATCGCTTCGTCAATGCGACCGGCATCGCCGAGAGCGTTCGCGAGTTCGATACGACCTGGGATCCAAAATGGATCCGTCTCAACGCTGCTGCGGAAGATCTCAATCCGACGGTCCGGGTTCTGCAAACGCGAGTAGCACGACGCGAGTAGCAAGTCGAGTCGTTTGCGAAACTCGGTCAGTCCGGCCAGTCGTGGTCGCAGTTGCTCCAAGAGTTTTGCCGCTTCCGCATATTGACCGTTGTGTGCCAGGAGTTGGCCGCTCAGCAGGATGGTTAGTTCGTCTCGTCCGCCGATCGAGCGAATTGTTTCCATTTGTTCGTTGGCAGCACTGTCGGCTTTGGCCTGCGTGATGACGCCGATTTCGGCCTGTTTCAAGAACAGATCGGCCAGTGCCCAACGCATTCGGACTTCCGATTCCACCAGGCGACGAAGCTCTTCAATTTCCGGTTGCTTCCGGCTTGATTGATCCTCTTCGTCATCTTCGGCCGGTTCTCGCAAGGACTTGGCCTCTTCGATTCCGCTGCGGAGATAGCCTTCCGCCTCTTGCAACGCCTCTGCGTTTCGGCTCTGTTCCAAGACAAGATCGGAAAGCACCAGTTGCAATCGGGGTTCTGGCGGCTCAGCCTCTGTCCCCTTGAGTGCGTAGCGTTTGGCGGCTTTGCGGTGATTCTGGGCCTCGTCAATCCGATTCCCGAGTGTCGCGGCCCGCGCTTGAGCTTGTTCAAGCATCGCGGCTGTTAGGAGAAAACGTGAGTCATTCAGAGCTTCCGGCAGTTCGAGGGCTTCTTCGATATCCGCCGTCGCGGCGTCCAATTCGCCCCAGGATTGATGAAGTTCCCCACGTCGCCACAACGCCAGATACTCTGGTTTCGCCTCTTGAACCATTCGGCTCGCGATCCGACGCGACAGCTCCTTCGCACTCATTTTTCCGGTTTCTTCGGGGAACACTTCGAGCAACGCGGGGTCACTCAAAGCCTTTTCCTCAGACGACCATTCCGCCTGGATGGGAACAATTTCTTCACTTCGAGAGAGTGCGGCGAATTCCGCATAGGAGTCGACATCTTGCGGGTCTCGGTCGATCGCCAACGCATACCAGACGGCGGCTTCATCATACTGCCCGGCTGCACGTTTGATTCGGGCCTTGGACAGGGTGAGTTCATGATTTCGGGAATACTCAGCAGTCGACAACAGCCGATCGATGTGGCTGCTGGCGGCGGTGTAGTAGTTGACGCCGCGGTATCTCCCCAGCTTCATCAGGGTGCGAACCAGCCGAAGTCGGATCTCGTCGCGTTCGGGTTCCAGACGCAAAACCTTCTCGAAGACATCCGCAATGGACCGCCAAGAGTTGGGGTTTCCACTGTCTTGGTCGAGCAATTCAGCCGTGCGTTCGAGGGCAGAAATGTCATCAGGACGAAACTGCAGATATTGACCAAACAGTTTCAGGGCATCGTTGTTGCGACCGTCTTTCTCCGCCGCGACCGCCCGGTTAAAAATCTCGCCGACGTTGCGTTCGATCATGAACAGACGCAACAAATGGAATCCGCCGGCCAGGAGAGCGACGACTAGTATGCCGGCGAAAAACCGTTTCGTGGCGAATCGGTATTCGACTTCCGGCTGCTCATTGGAAGATTTCACGGAACGAGACTTCTGCGCTTGAGATTTTGAATGGGACTTCTTCGGGGGCGTTTTCGGTTCTGGCTGCGCTGGCTTTGCCATGGAACTGTGTCGCTTTGACTGTTTGGAAGGGAGGGACGTGTGTGATCAGGTGGGGTGCGGGTTGCAACGCCGATACATCGAATACCAACCGGCTGAGTGACGCCATCAACTGGGGACTATTAGAAACGACGAACCTTGTCCTACGGCTGCTGGACGAGACGAAGTAACTTCTGCCATCGGCTTGTCCGTTCGTTCTCGAGCTCTCGAAGTCGGACAACCACATTCATGGGATCCATTGCTTCGTCGGAGTCATCTAACTCTGCCGGCGAAATCCCCTGGCTGACCGGCGGTGGAGTCGAGACGCGTTCCTTCGATTGGCTGTTGTCTGTCACAAGCTTCGAAGGTTCACGCTTCTCTTGACCGTTTGATTCCGACTTGTTGGCCATATTTTCCAGCATTATTTGCTGCACGCGTTGAATCTCGGACGTGATTCGTGCGAGTTGGCGAATCTCTTCGCAAAGTTCCTCCTTGATGTCCCGGCGGATCGAATCGACCAGCGTCGTCAGCATTTCGGTTTGTTGCTGAAACTGCTGGTGCATCTCCTGCCGCATATGGACGAGTGCACCATTGACACCTTCGACGATCGCTTGCGTGGCGTCAACTTGCGTTGCCGGTGACGTGCAAAACGCGGGCGTCGAATTTTGCTCCTGAATCACCCACATCAAAGATCGAGTTAAGTCCAGCTCATCTTCATTGCTCGGAGCCCCTGCACTGACCTGAAAATCGGGGACGGTTTTGAGACCATCCGATTGTTCGAGTGTTGATTGAGATTCTTCGCTAGCCTTGAACTCTGGTTCTTTCTCGGACTTCGGTTCGGTGATGATGACTCGGCCGGTGTCTGAGCCAAGCGATTCGGTGAACCGATACCGAGAGCGACCGATCTGGATTTCGTCGCCCTCATGTAGTTTGCTTCGGCGGACGCACCTGCCGTTCACACGAATGCCGTCGGGGGTTTCGAAGTCTTGAATCCAAACTCCTTCGTTGGTCGACAGGACGGCCCCATGGACTCGCGAGACGTGGGGATCGACAATTCGGAACCCGCAATAGGTGCCCCGCCCGATCAAGGTGATCAAACGGGAGTCGAGTCGTATTGACGTCGCGTCCTCGCCCTCCAAAGGCAGAAAAGCGGATTTTGGGGACTGATTCCAAGCGGCCGCATCCGCTTCGCTTTCGTCAATCCACGGCTCGAAGAGGGTGTCGACGTCAACTGGTGGAACTTCGAATTCGTCGGTCGATCGTTCCATACTCGGCAGGCAAGTGATCCCGTAGGCACCAACGACGACCTCATCATTGGGAACGAGCCAACGGAATCGATGGACTCCCGGACGGTGTCGGACTTGATGTTTCCCACAAAGTGAGATGCACAGAATCCGATGACCGATCCGCTGGAAGACCATCTCGCGATCTTTGACTGACGGGTCAGTTAGTTTCAGCTGACAGTCCGGCCCACTTCCGACAATCGCAAACGCCGAACGGACCTGACGATCAAAGGTCTTGCCGTCATGCAACCGTGTGATTCGCAACTCGACCGCAGTCCGGGGCTTTCGCGGAATGATGAGTTGGGAGAAGCGTTTGCCGATTTCGGGGCATTTCCGAATATCGACCCCGGCCAGTAGTTGGATGCGGGAGTCGTTGGTGGCCGCTGCGACCGCGTCGGAGAATTCCGCAAGATGTTCGTCGCTGCTATCTTCCGCGATGTGAATATTGGCATCGTCGGTGGGCAGCTCTTCGGATTCGGATTCCGCATCGTCGTTGTAATTAGAGAGCACCAAACGGCGGCGACGGTCGTTGGTACTACGGCGCATGAGGATGCATCCTGTTAAAATCTCGTGCCAGCGAGGTGCAGTTCAAATGAGCGTTGATGAACTTTTGCGGGCTAATTTGCCCCGATTTTTTGAAAATCGGTTGGACAAATGTAAGTAATAGTGACTACAATACCTAGTGGTCTTCCTGCAACGGCAATTTTCCGCACATTTCCTTACCAAATTTCGCTGGTGAGATGTGGTGAGCCGACTCCGTAGGAAGATAGGTCTGTACACAATTCCTTTCTGATTTTAAATTCCGAGTTGGTCAAATCAACCTCGTTTTCATCAACAGGGATCGAATTCTCGATTTGAATGATTGAAGACCAGTGTGTGACTTTTGTTCACATTGCTCAGTTGTAGCGATTAGAGGGGTTTTAACGATACCGTTCGGTCTTTTGGCAACTTTCCACAGGCATTTCGCCGAAATCGCCAGCCTCCGCTGGTTTTGTTCCCGATATTTGAACGCTTGGTTATCATGAATGTCATGATGACCCTCGCGGTAGCAATCATTTCCGAAGTCTTTCGGGCCGATTTTTCGTTGTCTCAGTTTCCACGACGGAAATTGGAGGAACACGTATATGCGATATCACCTCGATTTAGGACGGCAATTCTGCAGCGTCCTCGATGAATCCGGCCACGCTGTTTTCACCGGTAGTTGGAAACAGTGCGAGCAATGGCTCGATCAACACGAAAACCTCGCCGCGGCCTCAAGCACCGCGGCCAACCCGCAACCCACTCGAACACCACCCCGACGAGGCTGGGCGATCTCAAATCTGCTACGTTCGGTGAAGTCCTAGCGGAATGGAGGAGGCGGCTAACCTTCCGTCTGCCGTCTCGATGATCCAGCGGGGCACGTCACCTCATCGTGCACTCAGCCAACGACGGCCACTTTCTGTCGATACCAGACGCCAGCAAACCCAATCATACCCAAGGCCATCATCGCCCATGTTCCGGGTTCTGGAGTCGGTGACCCAGACGTTGCTGTCGCCTCAAAGCTCACATTATCAATTAAGAGCTGAGAAGGGCCAAAATCATTGTTTTCGTTCATTACACCAAACGCCAGCGTATAAATCCCGGCTGAATCCACGTCATAGGTCTTCGTCTGAAAGGCGGTTGCCCCTGATTCGGCATTAGCAAGCCGCTCTCCATTATTCGCCCCAGACAAACTCCAAAACGCGAAATCATTGTTTTCACCTGTATTATTCTCCGAAGTAATAAAGCTCCAGTCGAACGACAATTTACCTCCAGTCAGCACTTCAAATGTCTGCTTGATTGCCGAGCCATTGGCTGGGCTGTCGCCAAATTCTTCTAGACGAGAAACTGAAAGGTCAACAAAGTTTGCAATGGCTCCAGCGAGTATCGATGTGTCAGTAGACAGTTCGGCTTGGGCACTTATTACCACCGGATTACCGATAGACTGCCAACCTAGATCCGGGGGAGTCACATCAATGTGTACTGAATCAAACTCCCCATTCACAATCGGAGATGCCTGCGCATTCATTCCGATCGAGGCCGCTACAACAAAAGTCAGCAGAGTGTAAGAAAACAAACGACTCATTCGTATTTCCCTTCGAAAACCTGGGCTGCAATGAATTTAATATGCACTATTGTCGAGAATACCTTGGCCAAAGCGTTGTCCGTTTGAGGTTAATAGTTTCAGATATACTGACGGATCAACGCTCTCAGATATGCCACGTGCTGCTCCATCTGCAAGGCATACGTGAACTATATCCTGATGGTTCGAAGATGCTATGAACCTATCGCCACCTCCATCGGCTGGATCGTCTGACGAATTGATAGCCGAATCCCCGAGCGCATCGCAACTCGTGTCATTTAGGCTACTTGCGGAGCCATAAATTGGGCTGCCTCCACTCTCGATATCGCTAAGTTCGACACCAAACACGAGACGGTCAGTGTTGGTAGTATCCCAGCTGGTCGCTGCTGCAACACTCTCTCCGAGCAAGATGGTATTGCCAGTGCCATCCCCCTGCGAAATAAAATCCAAACTCATTTTACGATCGTTTGCCGCAATTCTCTGAAACATAGCGCCGGTGGAATATGCCGCTAGTGCCCCCAACGCTCCGCCCGATACACCATCCAACGCTTCTTCGGTATCGATGGCATCTGGACCAAAGGCCCCTCCAACTGTTGAATTTGTGAGCGACAAGTAGCCACCATTCACTCGATACGTCAACCCAAAGTCCTGCTGCCAAGAGTTCAAATCGTCTGGGCAAGTAAAGACTTGGAGCCACGTGTTGACAGGGGTCGGTGTGCTGAAGGGAGATGTGGAACCAGTGGCTGCATTTTCTCGTAGCTGTCTCTGAATAGCCTCTTGATCAAGCGTGTTTAGGATCTGTACAGGCCAACCGCTAATTCGTTTTTCTGCAGTCGTTCCTGTCGTTGAATCCCGCACATAAGGCAGTGAACCATTATGGCTGGATGCGAAGTTTTGCATCGCTAGGCCGAGGTTGTGGAGATTGTTCAGGCATTGTGTTCGCCGGGCGGCGGCTCGGGCACTTTGGACGGCGGGGGCGATGAGTGAGATTAGGGTCGCGATGATGGAGATCACCACGAGCAATTCGATCAGTGTGAAGCCGACGCGTTTACGTGCGGACCGCTCGTGTAGGCAGGGACTGATGCGACCTTGCATGAAAGACTCCAAGCAGGTGGAATGGAGGGAATATATCTGTTCTTCTGAGAGAGACGTCTGTCAAGATAGGGGGGTGTACAGGTCGCGTCAACAAGAACTTTAGCGTTTTTGTCGAAAAGTCAATTAAAGGTTGATTTCAACTTGACGCCTTTGTTTTGGTGAGTTGGTAGTACTACCTACATGGTCCAGTGGGTCTCCTGAAATCGACTGCATCACGGCGTTTGAACTTCGATTTCCGGCGAAATTCTACGGACCTCTTTGAACAGGCATTCTTGAGCCGATGTCATTTCGTGTTGCCGACGAGCCATCACGCGGCGGGCGACTTCGATGGCTCGTGTGGACTCAAACGCTTCATGGACACCGTCATCAAACCAGCTGAAACTAGGCACGAATTTGGGGCTGTGGGGGCCAACCACGCTGCTGCAGAATCCGATTACGGCACCGGTCGGGAAGCTGACGTTGATGCCGAGTTTGCTGTAATCTCCGCAGAGCATCCCCACGAACATCTCGCCCGTCTCGACTAGTTGACCGTTGATGGGGACTCGCACGGGACCGTACGTGTTTTTGAGGTCGCTGTTGATGCAGTCCGCTGCGATGTTCACCCAAGAGCCGATGTAACTGTGCCCCAAAAATCCGTCGTGCTGCTTGTTGGAGAAACCCTGAATGATACTGGTTTCGATCTCGCCGCCGACTTTACAACGGGGGCCGATCGTTGTTCCCGCATGAACGACCGAACCAGGTTGGATCAGACTGTCATCACCGATGTACGCGGGGCCTTGAATAAAACTGTGAGGCAGGATTTCGACGTTCTCGCCGATCCATACCGGGCCGTTTTCGGCGTCGATCACTACGCACGGCTTGATTTGAGCTCCCGCGCCAATGAACACCGAATCGGGAGCCAAGACGTGACTGCCCGTCATCACTTGGCCCCAGACGTCGGCCGGTGCCCCGCGGCGAACTCGCCAATCGAATTCGATCGCGCGGTCGTTGGCGTGAATCAGGTTCCACGGCCAATCCATGAGTTCAACGACGTCCTCGTCAAACTCGTGCTGGGGAAGATCTACGAGCAGAGGGTGATCGGCTGGCAGAACTGGTGAGACCAGAAAAGTGGCGGGTGTAAGCCGTGCTGCTAAAGCGGGATCGGCGTGCACGGCGACCACTTGGCCGGATTTCTTAGAGACGCCAACCCAAGAGCCTGTTCCTTCCACCTTCGGCAGTTGTTTCCATATACCTCGCCCGTTGAGGAAGAGACAACGCTCGGGAGCGGATTGATTGACCGGAAGACTTTTCTGTTCGGTCAACACTGGTGCGATGGAATCTCGACACCATAAACCGATTTTGGTCTTGGGTTTGCGTGATGACGCAACGGAGGACGTTTCGTTCTCGGCGGTCTGTAGTTGTTGGATCTTCGCGAGTAGCGAATCCATTCCGCAGAGCAAGTCGAAGACACCCCGAGTGTAGACCAGCGGCAGAAAGTGCTCCCAGGACGCATCTTCATAGACAACAATAGGTAAATTCATCAGCTCGATTTGGTCAAATTGTGTTGGGTGGGCTTTCTCTATTCGACGGTGACGCTCTTGGCGAGGTTACGTGGCTTGTCGACATTGCAGCCACGATGAAGAGCGGTGTGGTAGGCTAACCACTGCAGGGGAATTGTTGTGACAAGCGGAGAGAGCGCTGGGATGGTGGGAGGCACAAAAATCACTTCGTCGGCGACTTCGCCAATTTGGGTGTCGCCTTGGGTGGCGATGGCAATCACTCGCCCTTTCCGACTGCGAACTTCTTCGATGTTGGAAAGCACCTTCTCGTAAGTATGATCCTGAACGGCGATGACGACAACGGGCATACCTTTGTCGATCAACGCGATGGGGCCGTGTTTCATCTCGGCTGCCGGTAATCCCTCGGCATGGATGTAGCTGATTTCCTTGAGTTTCAAGGCCCCCTCCAACGCTACTGGGAAATTCACTCCGCGTCCCAGATACAGCCAATTGTCGTGTTGCGAGAGATCCGCAACGAGACTTTGGATTTGCTTTTCGGTCTCCAAGGCTTCCGCGATTTTCTCCGGCATCGTGGCGAGTTCATGGACTACATTCGCCGTTTGTTCGGGAGACAGTCGTCGCCGACGTCCCAAATCGCAAGCCATCATGGTCAGCACGGCAACCTGAGCGGTAAAGGCTTTCGTGCTGGCGACACCGATTTCCGGACCCACATGCAGGTATACACCGGCGTCGGTTTCCAACGCGATGGATGAACCCACCGTGTTGACGATGCCCAGGCAGGTGGCCCCTTTCAACTTCACTTCCCGTAAAGCGGCCAGGGTGTCAGCGGTTTCGCCGGATTGACTCATCGCGACGGCCAACGTGTTTTCTTCGATCAGCGGGTTGCGATACCGTAACTCGCTGGCGTATTGGACCGTCGTCGGAATTCCCGCCAGCGTTTCGAACAGATAGCCACCGATCAATGCTGCGTGCCAAGCCGTCCCGCAGCCGAACAGGAGAACCCGCTGAAAGTGTGCCAGGTCTCGCTCGATTTCCGTCAGGCCACCCAGCACAATGCGTCCGTTAGTGACGTCTAGACGCCCCCGCATCATTTCCCGGAGGCTCTCCGGTTGCTCGCGGATCTCCTTTTCCATGTAGTTGGCGTGCCCGGATAATCCGACGTCAGCCAGAGAAAGGTCCAGCACTTCGATCCGCTTTTCGACGGCTACGGAGTGAATCGTGGTGGCTTCCAGACCGGCGGGCGAGAGGACTGCGACTTCGTCATCTTCGAGATAGGTCACGTCGGACGTATGTGCGACGACGGCATGTGGGTCGGATGCGATCACGTAGCCTTCGGCCGTGATACCGACCAACAACGGACTGCCTCGGCGAGCCGAGAATAACGTTTCCGGATGGTCTGAGCACACCAGAGCGATGCCGAATGTGCCGCGAACTTCCTGCAGAGCCAACTCCAGACTTTCCCGCAGATCCCCTGATCGCCCGTAGAAAAAGCCGATCAGTTGGACCAAGCATTCGGTGTCTGTCTGACTATGGAATTGGATTCCTTCGTCCGCCAGAAAGTTGCGAATCGACGAGTGGTTCTCGATGACGCCGTTGTGCACCAAAGCGATGCGGCCGCTCGCGTCCATATGCGGATGCGCGTTTTGCTCGCTTGGCTGGCCGTGAGTCGCCCAACGCGTGTGGCCAATCCCAATCTCGCCGCGAACTGGGGACTTCGTCAGGGATTCCTGAAGCTGATCCACCGGCCCGACCGCTCGACGCACGTGCAATTGGCCGTCATGAATCGTTGCCAATCCGGCCGAGTCGTATCCTCGGTATTCGAGTCGTTTCAGACCTGTCAGAAGAACGTCCGACGCATTGGTCGCGCCCAAGTAGCCGACAATTCCGCACATTGACCACTCCGTGACCGTTTTAAAAGCCCGTTGGCATCGACATCGCAAGTTAGAAGAGAGAGGGCTTCTAATGTCGCAGGGTCTAAACCATTGTCAACTGCAGTCATGTCAACTTTTGGAAATTTTCGATGTGTTCTTGTGGTCACTGTGGCGAGTTGTTCAATTCCCCATACCGAATGTGAAAGCGGCTTCGCATTTCGTGCAGTATATGACGGTGTCTTGTCGAAAAACGAACAGTGTTGTTAATTCATAACCTCTTATTCTGTTGTGGTTTGGGGTGCGGTCCGTGCGTCGGCCATTGGATCAGCACCTGCGAATCAAGCATTATCGTTAACGTCGACCACTTCGCCGGCTCTGCAGTCGTTTTTCGAGCGGGACCAAATCACCGTAGTAGTTCTCTCGCTGTTCATTCTTCCGGAGCAACTTTGCGATGTTGGATTGCTCCGCATAGAAGCCCACAGCCACTGCCAAGGCGTGAAGCACACGATGGTACGAGGACAGCGTGCCCTCTTGAAGCCATTCGCCGAAGAGCTCCTGGCCGGTCTGTGTGCGCAGTACTGGGCCACAGGCCGGATGAAGAGCAAAGATGTGCCCGTGAAACAGGTGAAAGTTTATTCGCTCATATTCATTGGATGGCGTACAGTGGTCGTAATGCCAAAGCTGGTGGAAAGCTTTGCACTTGTCCGTCAGGTCATATTGCCATCCCAGATAGGGAAGCAACGCATCCCAAACGGCTGAATAGCAGCGGTGTAACGCTGTTCGGCATTCGTAGGACAAGATGTCAAGCACTTGCTTTTCAAGTGCCTTCCCTCGCCGCCGACCGATTTGCTTCAAGATTGTTTTCCATTCGTGAAGCACTGCATCTATCGTCTGCGGTCCATCCTGTTCGATACGATCGCGAGCGTCGGGAAGGGGTTCGAAGAGCACGAATCCGTGAACCACGGCGAGAAGGAGTATGCTCGCGAAGATTCACACGTCAACACGACAGAGAGTTACACTTCTACTTCTCAAGCGTGCTTACGTTGGTGCTCATCATCACTACACCGCTCGCCACCTTCATCGATATGTGACGGAGCGATCATTCCACTGGAATTTGCGCAGGCAGAGTGACGGCAAACGGGTGGTGCAAGCAATTGAAGGTGCGGAAGGCTAGCGTCTCAAATATCGAGAACCAAGCGGTTCTTGTCTAGCACGTCGCTTCATCAGGCAAATCAACTTCTAAGTTTGACTCGCCGACGTGTCGTCCGATATGACGGTACATATCGCGGCCTTCAGGCTCTTCCGCGAACTTTCCATGCAATGCAGCAAATAGCATGGTTAGCTTGATTTTGCGATGCGAGATGGAAACGTCAAAACTTCCGATATCCTCCAGTACAGCGCGAACTCCCTTGATACGACATCCAACCAATTCGTCGGTTTCATCCGAAAGATAAATTGTGACGCGGCTATTGAGCCTTTTTCCGTGTTCAGGTTCGTTGCTGATAAAAAACATCAAGGCATCGGAATCGGCATCGTAGTATGCGTGTGGTCGAAACTCTCGGCCTGCCGTCTCTTGTTCAAAATTTGCAATCAAATCGTTCAAGCTCGTGGCCATACTTTTCTCCAGTTGTCTCCGAATTGCCTTCTGTAATCCGCCTCATCAGTGAGACAAAAGTCTTCCCATCGCCACTCGTCAATTTTCCCTGTAGTCATAACAAAGACGAAAAAACACCGATTTGGTTGTGGCGGAAGTTCAATTCCATCTTTGGGCCTGTCTTGCGGCCTCCCTACGTAGCATAACCCATCTTCATGTCCTTCGCGATTCCAACCTTGGAAAATTGCGTCAGGTTCTTCCAGCACATCTTTCGCACAAATTAAGCGATAGAACCGGGAAGTATGTATCGCTCGCGTAAGATTTTCAATTGTGGCCTGATGAATGAAACAACGAATACTCGCTTCGTCATCGTGTGGGTCGCGAGCTTCCATGTTCCAGTCGCGGGGTCTCGACATGATTTTACCTCTTGCTTGTACTTCTAAAACGTATTCACCGCTTGGAGAATTCTAACAACCCTGATAGAATCACGAATGCGCACGCCGGGGGTCGAACCCGGAAGGGGTGACTCGCTTGCAACGAACCCCAATGGAACCCAAATCCACCGCGTTTGCCAATTTCGCCACGTGCGCAAAAGAGACGAGCCGGAAGCGAGAGACATTATCCAATGCCCGCTTCTGGCTCGTTTTGTTTTTTGGGTGGCGATCGTGCGGTTAGCCGGATTGCTCCTGCTTGGCGTTTTCGCGTCATGCTGACTTTCCTGCGATCACCCATTTCCGTCTTGACGGATCTGGAGCAACCTGCCATAATGCAACCCGCAATGGACGTAAAAAGGGCGCTGCCTTTTTGGAAGGCCTTTGCGACACAAAAATCGTGGGATTGCTGACTGCCCGTCTTGGAGTCCCACACCGAAACATTTGCGTCGTGTTCAGTTAATTGAGCACGACGCTCTTTTTATAAGCGAAAATGGATCTGTTGGTCAAGATGGAACAGCCGGTGTCGACCACTTTTGACTGGTGAACAATAGGATTTTTGAAAAATCGGCCCGAAAGCGAAAAACGGCCATTTTAAAAAAAATCCATTTTGCGCTTTCCTGATGCGCACGCATGATCATTTGTTGTTTCATTGTGCGGCGTTTTTTGATCAAAAAGCTGATCGTTTGACCTCTGTTTATGTGTGTATTCATGTGTTAAGTGGTCATGTGATCTGTATTTCTAAGAAATCTCCTAAAATTTCAAAAAATGGCAGTAGTGAACAGCGAGAGAAGCCTGTGTCCATTCTGCTTGACTTCGAAAAAGCGGTTGAGGGATTGTTGGGAGTGAAGCCGGAAGACGCTCAATCTCCGAAATCTGATGATCAAGAAAAGAAGCCGGATCAGTCGTCATGATCCGGCTTCTGGCGTTTTGGGACTTGTTCGCTATCGGCTCAATATATTTCAGGTCGGGTTTGCAAAGTATAACGTTCCGCTCGGCTTCTTCCGTGAGCATTTCCAGCGACCGATCGGGCTGTTCTTGACGCCGCTCAAATTCCTGTTGCACCTCCGTGGCCAACTCTTGAAACCACGGTTGCGACTGCAAATTCTCTTTGTTCATTTTGATCCTCCATTTGTTGATCGAGAAATGCCCGGCGACGCAGTTTGAAGGTGGCGTCGCCGGGGCAAGTGAGCGAAACGGACTTAACCGTCAGTCGGAAACAATCGGGAAGTGATCTGATTGACCACTATTTCCCACAGCCATGCCTCGGGAATGTACTTCTTGTTCGGGCAACCGCCGTCCGTGGTGCCGATTGGACAGGCATAGTAGACATAGCTTTTGCCCTCCTTACTTTTACGACCAGTGGCCACCACCCGCATGGATGCTTGGCATTCTCCGCAACGGGCCAAGCCACTGAGCGGGTACACCAGCGATGTGCCTGGTGCTATCGGGCGAATCTGTTTGCCATCCTGAGTGGTTGCATCACTCGAGTCTTGGCGACAGCGACTCAGTCGGACCGCGGCCACACGATCCCACAATTCGCGGGAAACGAGCGGTGCGCAGAAGTCCGGCACGCGGAGCCATTCGTCCTCGGGATGGCCTCGATGACTCGAGCATCGTCCACAATGTCGGTGGCTTGCTTCTCCCAGGCCAAATCGCCTTTATAGATTTCCTGCTCGAGCCAATACCGCACCGTTGATGGGTGAAACGGCTTGTATCTCGCGGGAATATCGTCATTGCGATTGAGGAGCCTGGCCAAGCGATCAGGGCCAAAACCGGTCTGATCCGCCAGCTCAAACAGCGTGGTGATGATCATTGCCTCCTCAGGATGCGGTTCCAATTTCGAGCCCTCCAGGAATTGTCGCCCGTCGCGTTCGCTCATTTGGGAGACCAATCGATAGCCGAATGGCGGTTTGCCGCCCGGCCAAAATCCCTGTCGTGCTTTATCGCGTTTGCCTCGCAGAACCTGGTGGCTCTTCACTCGGTTCTCCTCCGTCGCCCTCATGGCTTCGAAGGCCCCAAAGGCTTGCCCCTGGGGCGTCGTCGGATCGGCGAAATGCGAGTCCGCGGTGAGTAGCAACACACCATGCTGATTCTGCAACTCCTTTCGCAGCGCCAGCAGTTCGTCGTTTCGGCCGAATCGCTCGAAGGTGTCGACAAGAATGAGATCCACCACCACGGCTCCACTACGGATGTCTTGCAACATCTTTTGGAAACCGTGACGTTTTCGCACGTAGCGACCGGATTCGCCGTCATCACGATAGATGTTGACGATTTTCCAAGGGTGCCCGAGGGCCTGAATCCGTTGCTTGATTTCCGCTTCTTGCTGGTCGGGGCTCCGCGGGTTTTGTCTGTCGGAACTCATTCGCAGATAGAGCACCACACGATGCGGCTGCTGTGGGTTGAACTGACGCTTTAACATGTCTTCCCCCTTTCGTGGAGGTTATCGCCGTTGCTCTCGCCGAATGTCTTCAGCGATTGCCCGGGCGATGGATTGAACCAATCGCGTCCGCCGTAGCTCTCGAACCGCTATGAGCAATTCGGTTGCGTCTTCGGCAGCCAGATCTTTCGGAAATGGCACCTGACCGCTGGCGATGAGAGTTGCTAATCGCTGTTGGTCGGTGGTGGAGATCCGAAACTTCTCTGCACTGCCCAGTTCACCGGACGTTCGATTGTTGGTATTGGATTCGGGGTTTGGCATCGTGACTCCAGATGTGGACGCACGATCACAAAGTCCCGGTCCAGCAACGTGCCGGACGAGAACTAGGCATTTGCGCGCCCCGGTTTTGGGGAGAATTTCGAAAAAAAGATGCGGTATGCGAAAAAAAACAGATTTCCGCCGAACAAAAAAAGCCTCCCGGCAACCGAAGGCAGTCACTGGGAGGCTCTTTTGGGATGGGATCAACGAAGATGCTTGATATCTAACTCATTGTCCTCAATATACTTGGCGCATTTTCGGCTGGGATTTAGCCACCACTGACTTACTGTGCATGCGGTTCGTTCTGGCCGTTCGGACGAAATCGGTCTGATTCACGAAACACCGTACTGCGTGCCCAGCCAAGTCACGGCGGCATCGAGTTGGCCCGCTGCGTCAACGTAGTACCGGTCCGCGGTTCCCGAAGGACTATGCCCAAGGAAAAGGTTTTCCAAGCCACGGAACTTTGGGTTGTTGGCAATCAGGTTGGCCGACGTTTTCCGCAGCAGTTTTAATGGCTTTTCGATCCCAGTTTTCTTCTTGAGCCGATCGTACGCATTTTTGACGCTGTCGTTCGTGGTAGCCTTACCGTTGTCGCGGATATCACGAACAACCAGCCGATTGCCAAATCGATTTCGCAGGAGCAACGGCCCCTCCGACTCGCGATGATCCCTCAAGAGCTGCAACGTGTCTTGCCAAAGCAAGTAGCGAACGCTGGGTGCCGAGGCGTGATGAGCCGACTTGCTGCGTTTGCGAGTGATCGTCCCGTGTTCCCAATCGACTTCCTCCGGTGCGATCGCAGAAATGTCGCCTTGATACATCCCGCAATTGAGCATCAGCAGCAGATACAATCGGACACGGTCGTTCGCGTGGGCGAGGCAGGTTTTCACTTCGTCAATGGTGAAGAACAATGGGCGGCGAACGTCTTTGCCAATGGCCAGCTCGCGGTTGTTCTCAATCAAAATTCGAGGCAGGTCGGCAATGGCATGGAGCCGCCAAAGTCGACGGATGAACGCACACGCATCCTGGAGTCGCGTGTGAGCCGTTGCTCGGGCCAACTTTTGCTTCGCGATTGCCGCCAGCAGGGATTGTCGGTAGGCGAGTACAGCTTGACCATCAATTTCGCCGACATCGCGGGAGCCCCCGAACCACTTCACAAAGTGCAGGAGATTCGTGCGTTTCGAGGTGAACCGGCCGGCGGAAAGTGCCCCGGCACGGACCCGCGATTGCTCATCTGCGAAAAAGTGATCAAGGTGGGTGGAAACTTGCGTGTCGAGCGAAGCTGGCTGATTCGCGGTTTCAATGCGATCTTTCCAAACCGCCTTCTCGATTTGCATCGGAGTCGGAGCGAATGCTTCCTTCCGTGCGTTGGATGAAGATGGTCGTTGCATCCTCGCAAAAACGGCACGCATTCGTTCCGTGTCGATCGGTTCGTGTGACTTGACGTTGACGGCGGTAAGAATGCCATCCAAGACAGCCGGCGGAATTTCGAATAGGTTGAGAAAACGGTCATCCCATTGCAAAGGAGATGGGGATTTCTGCGAAGAACGGTCCCGCAGACTGTCGATTTTCATCCGAGCTTCGTCGGCCAAAGTACTTTCGCCGTGCGAATCACTCCAATGGGACACCGCCGTCCATTCGGCAATCGCCTGCTCGTAGTCGGCTTGGTGGGGTTTTGGGCGGGATGCTTCCTCGGCATCGACGGCTGACTTCCGCGTCTCCCATTCCGCCAACGCTGATTTGTAAGCCTCGATATCGCTCTTACTGGAAGCGGTCCCCAGATAAAGCGTCCGGCCTTTGTACTTTTTCTTCCATCGCCCACGGCGACCATCAGCACCGGGCTGCCAAGTCAGGCGGATCTTGCGTGGCATAAAAACACCCCTCACGACTCACATCGCGAGATACCTTTTGGGGGAAATCAGGACCCAAAATGGTACCTCGGCGCGATTTGCGAGTGAAGGGGCAAATCCAAGAACGTATTGTTTTTCAACGGGTTAAGATTGGAGATCAAGAGGTTCAAACCCACGACCTGTGCTGCATTGCTGCCAGCGAATCGTCGGTGACTATGGCTTGTTGCGATCGTGAACAACCTTGGATATGTCTCGCGACTGCCATTGTTGATGGCGGGATTGTCCTATCTTGGAAAGCGACCGTCTCAGCTCGATCGAAAGTTCGTCGTTACCGACGTCTTTGTGTTCGCGATCCGTACCGTGCTCAAGCGACCTAGCCACCACACCTTTTAAAACAACATGCCCTAGAACACGACGCAGAAATCCAATCTCCTCCCAAGAATGCGAATAGAAAGATGTAACCGAGCGAAACTTCGGCGTTCAAATGAGGCAGCCACGCACGGTAGGCCACGCGTGGCTGCTACTCAATCTCAAACAGAACCTATGTCACGATCTTGAAATCGTTGGCATGCAAGCTGGACAAGTTCGTATTCTGAAGCGTCAGAGTTTGTCCCTCCAGATTGATCACGACATCTGAACCTACCTGCGTAGCTGCGGCAAGAACGTCAGCACCGTTGGCGAAGCTGAAGCCAGACAGCTTCACGGTATCGTTGCCGCCACCAGCGTTGATCGTCAGCGGTCCACCACCATCGACCTGTTTGACGTTCGAGAGATTAATGGTGTTGGCTCCGCCATCCCCGCCACCGGAGTCGGTTCCATTGATGACATTTCCATTGGCCTTGATTTGTTCAACGTTCGTGAGCTTGAAGTCATCGACGGTGATGTCACCATCGAGGATGACGGTACGCCCCACATCCAACCGCACTATTGGCGAGTCGGCCAATTGAGCGAAACCCTCGGAATTCGAAAATCGACGCTGAGCGACTGGCGTCAACGCGGTGGGTCCAGGTCCGCCAGGTCGGAACCCGCTGGATTTATTGGGCGGACCGAGTCGAAAAGCAGCGGCTGAAAAAACTCGCAATTCATCCGCGGAGTGGATTCACGCCAACCCCGAGAAATCTGACACCCCCCAAAGCCCAAATGCCGCCGGATTCCGGCGGCGATCCGTAATCAACAACGACAACCAGGCGGATATTGTGACCAAGCAGTCAAAAAGGCGATTCGACACCGCAAGAATCGCTGTTCTACCGCACGCGAGCGGGAGCGCGAATGGGCGACATCTTCATGAGCCTGATCCACACCTGCGAACTCAATCAGGCCAACCCCTTCGACTACCTGACCGCCTTCATTCGCCACTCCGGCGATGTCGCCACCCATCCCCCCCATCGGCTCCCCTGGAACTACCGCCAGTCTCAAGCCGATCTCCCATCCGCAACCTGATCCCCACCGCATTCACTCCACCAGATCACGCCCTTAAGATTTTGCACGCTTGCCGGAAGGACACTGCGTATTGAGCACTCTTCGATATGCGATTATTGATGAATGCACGAAACATTCTGTATTCGGCGATGCCGAGCGATGCCCGTTCCTGTCAGAAGGCAACCAATCAGGAATAGGACGAACGCAGAAGGTTCAGGCACGGGCGAGAGGTTGGAATCGCTTACTGAAATGTTAGCAACTCCGTAAGAATCGATCAGCGGGTCGAGTGAAGCAAGAAATGTGGTATTCTCTTCAAGTGACGGACTCAATTGATCGGCCGAAATTGTTGCTGTTTGTCCTGGTAAACCTGTTATCGTCAATTGAAACGTTCCAATTAGAATCGAATTGTCTGGACTGGGCATGAGGGGAGGGTTGAAAAAATCAACCGCCCCCAAGACACCGGCCACGTTGGCCGGGTCTGCAACGGGGAAACCTGAATCGAACGGGTAAGTGGTTGTTAGGAATGAAAAGGGAGTAGAAATGCCACTTCCTGAAACAGCTAGGCTCGCCAGACCACCAGTTTGCAGAATTCGACCTCCCCCACCTACTAAGCCGCTGAAGAGCGGGTCATCAAACCCGGCAAAATCCGATAACATCGTATCTTGAAGGATGAGCTGAACATCAACAGTGCCACCAGAGACAGCCTCATAGTTGCTTTCGTTAAATCCAAGCAGTAATCCAGCCTCACTACTGCCTTGGATCGAATGAATGATCACTAAGAACATTAGACATTGAGTAGTCGCCAATTTCATTCTGTACCTTCTCAATAGTCGATTCAATGGATGGGTGGCCGAGATTCTTATAGGAATTGGCCATAATTGCTGAAGAACGCATTGAGATCGTCAGGGTCGACGCCCGTCTGGCCTAATAGTCGACTATCCCCATCGAAGTCAAAAAGGGAATATCGCGTATTGGAGAAAATTGCATTGCGGTATGACATGTAGTCCATGTTGTCGACGTCAGCATCACCGTCAGCATCTCCAAAGAGACGGTGAAACCTTGTCGTCAAAGTCCCGCCGTTTGAGCCCGACCCATCAGCATCAACGCCCAAAACCGCACCATCAACCAGAAACTGATAGCGCCCATCGATAAGCGAACCCGTGTGATCAACAAGCGGGCTTTGTGAAGCGAAGCCAATGGTTGCAATCGTCTTTCCGTTTTCAGCCTTCGTTTCTAGGACTTGCAGTTGGAGTGAGATTGACGGATCAGAAAGAGACACGATGCGGAAACTATTGTCGGTGATCGCACCAAGCGAGATTTCGACGTTTCCGTCAAACACCACTTGAATCCCTTTAATGATCGATCGTTGTCCCGTCCCGTCCGGCGAGAAACCCGCTTCTAAATCTGGACTGTTATTGAAAAATGTGACACTTTCAAATGTCGCAACGGATTCTGGCGGGAAATGATTCACCGTGACAAGCACCTCGTCGCGACCGATGCCGCCATCGTCATCGGTGACTGTGAAGGTGACGAGATACTCTCCGTTCGCTGTCGGGGTGAGGCTGAAGTTGCGATCCGTGCTATCGGGAATGACTTGGCCATTGTTGCTGGTGACTTGCCAGAGGAACGTGTGCGTATCGTTGGCCCCTGGGTCAGTAAACTTGTCCTGAAACATTACTGGACCTGCGTCGCTCAGCAAGAAGTCCGCGCCAAGGTTGACTGACGGAGCCACGTTTTTGACTAGGAATTCAACGGACCGCGAAGCCACTTCCTGTCCATTAGAAAATACGGCATAGGTAAAGCCGCCGGTTCCATCGTCGGGGGCAACGAAGCGAACGGTTCTCTCGTCTGCGAGAAGCGTCGCCGTTCCACCCGATGAGGCGAGAGTCTGAAAGACGGGGTCAGAGACGCCAAGATCGGCAACAAGATTAATGAGATTCATCTCAAATGGCCCTTCACCGATCTGTCGAAACACCGTGTTGGGAACAAACGTGACAACTCCGGACCCGCCATTGTTATCGACGGCA
The DNA here is from genome assembly GCF_011634775.1 of Thalassoroseus pseudoceratinae. Taxonomy (NCBI): domain Bacteria; kingdom Pseudomonadati; phylum Planctomycetota; class Planctomycetia; order Planctomycetales; family Planctomycetaceae; genus Thalassoroseus; species Thalassoroseus pseudoceratinae. Next base: position 720,930 of record NZ_JAALXT010000005.1, on the reverse strand, counting down.
TCTTCAATCTTCGCTTCGATCTCGAAGCTTGTCACAAGTCGCGTGCTATCCTGCTGGAAGGTATTTCCAATCGCGGAGATTGGCTTTGGACTCTTATTGACAATCAGATTGCCGTCGCCATTGATCACGATCGTGTTCACGCCGGGGGCAGAAGCAGTTCCCAGGTCGACCGAACCTGCAAGAATATCAATTGCCGGCCGATCAGCGACGGTCGTTTCCTGAACGACTGTATGACGAAGGGAAAGGCTTCCATTCTGAACCAGAATTGTTGGAGCATCCGTCTCGTTCGTAAAAGTGACATTTCCAAAAATGAACAGGTCTCCCGAAACAAGCGTTAACGATGGGGATTGACCTATGAGAGTCGGCCCCCAGTAGGTTCCATCAAGGTTGAGTTGATATCCTTTGGGTACGACAACATTTTGACCACTATATTCCCCGCTGGTCAGATTGAGTACGATCGTCACAACCTCATTTGGTCGCGGGTCTTCAGGAAGAGCCGCAATGGCTTCGAGCCAGTTGATGAGATTGCCCGTGGTCGCGATGGACTCAATGCGGAAACCACCTGCCGGAGGAAAGGTGGGAAGCGCCTCGACGGTTTCTGCCAGGGTTTCTGGAGTCGGCAACTGAAGTGCGTCTCGCAATTGCGAGTCGATCAATTGAAGGGGGCCATTTTCGAGTAGCTGTTTTTTCTCCACGTGTTCGGCGTGTGTAATTCGATGCCAATACCAGGTCTGCCCGCGATTTCGCCACAATTCTCTCCGGAAATTGTTTTCGTTCATCTCATCGTAGCCGGCTTTGCCTGGCGAGTAGCTGCCAGTCCCGATAGTTCGACTCTCCTCAAGAAGCATGTTGGCCAGAATATAGACAACGCTTGGATCGGTATCAAAGTTCGGTGGAGATGCCAGGTGTAGGGCCTCCTGATGATTTTCTGCAATGTGCACTGCATGGATGAGTTCGTGAGCGAGGTCGATTTCAGGCAGGAAAGCACCGCTCACTGGATTGTTGTTCGCACCGACATCTTGTCCGACAATGGATGACCCGAGATGGTTGTACGTCACCGGAATTGGCTGACCCTTAGTCCAAGAAGGATCGACAGCCACTTCCGCCAAGGAAGGAGACCAAGTGATCACAACAGTTTCATTCGTGTCCATAAATCTCTTAAATATCTGCTGCCCAGTCAGGGTTTCTGCGATTACCATGAGGTTCTGATATGTCTCACTTCCAAACTCGGATGCTGCGCTTTCACTGTGGATCTGAATGATTGCTTTAAGATTGTCTTTTCGGAAGAACTTCGCACTTCCATCTTCGTACAAGAGACCAATTGAACCATGTTTTTTGAATGCTCGTTTGACACCATACATGCCCAACAAGGCATTTTGTACTTTAGGGTGGGTGGATTCCCATTGGTCGTTTGCGACCGCGGTGGCTGCTTTGTCTGCTTCACTCTGAGATTCGGTTGTCGTCAATCCAAATGATGCAGGAGCAGAAAGTCCCATACTCTCCAGAACGCCTTCCAGGATGCTATCTAAAATCCCTGAAATGTTGTTCGGATTGATGTCCTCCGAACTATTGATCTTTTCGATCAATTGTTCTTCAAGACTGGTATCGAAAGCAGTCAGCAAGAAGTCCAACTTAGGAGTTAGGCTTGGTGTGTAATCCAAACTCATGGAACTGGACTTTAAATCAATTGTAAAACCTCTCAGAGTCACTTCACCCGAAATATAGTCTGTCTCGACCGATGCCGTTAGGGGATCAAAACTGACGGTGATCAGATCGTTATTGTCGAAGTTGATTGAGAGATTCTTTAATACGAGGTCCGGAAACTCCGGAAACTTCTCTCTCACGACGGCGAGCAATTGTTCTTGACTGGCGATTTGAAGATCGTCGATGATGTTCGGAACGAAATTCCATTGAGTACCTGCACGCGTTGCGGTCAATCCCGCTAGGTGAATATATCCCGTGACCACCGGTGTTGTGACCGTAAACTTCGTGACATTGTCTTGTGCAGGAATTGTAAGTTCCACTCGGTCGACACCATCCACTTGGGTGTAAACCGCTTTGATCCCCGCCCAGTTTGTGGAAACGCTTTCAGGAATCGTCACTGTGAGCGAGCCGGTCGACGGTGTCAACGTGAGAAACTCATTCCCCTCATCCTTGATCTTTATCTCGAAATTGATGTCCTCGAAGCGGAGTTTTCCATCAATCTCGACGTTTGCTCCAACATAGAACGTGTCCGAGTCGTATGAGAAGTCGAGGAGGCTCGTAATTTTTTGATCATTGGGAGAAGCTTTTTCAACCCGATAATTGATGTCGGCGATTCCGACCTTGTAGCGGGTATTCACGCTCCAGGTTGTCACTGTAAAATCAGTGTGAGATTTTGTCGTGAATTTCACCGTAAACGTCAATTCTGGGACGTTCGGCGGAGTGATTTGGAAAGTATGCGTCGTTCCCGAGAGTTCATAGGGGAGACGATCGTCAATCAAATCCTCCACAAACGACCATGCCAGTCCCGTCGCATTTCCGATAAATGCCTCGACTAATGTATTGGTATCAAATGGATTCTCCTCTAGGAACTCCAAGGCCCCTCTCAGCGCCTCTGGCAGTTGTACGGAAGCAAAATTGATCCCCTGGATTTTTGATAGTTGCTCGCGAAGAGACTCGACAACAATTGCGGGATTCGTCAAAGAACTTGCGATTGTCTCAAATCCCTTCATCGCCTCCTGGGCATCACCGGGCAAAAGTAGTCTGGCCAATCCAATGTAGCCGCCAATTTGTGTCCCGAGCGGACCCGTCGCGACTTGAACGGCAATTGGCAGTGCCTCTTCCGGAGTGATTTCCAGAGGTGTATCGCCGTCGGTTAAGGCGTCGATGGCCGCGACATACGGCACAGCATAAGGAAGGACAATCGGCAAAGCGATCCTCCCGGCGGCTTCGGCTTTCGCGACCACATCCTGCAGATCATTTTCGCTGGGAAGAGCTCTGTGGTAGTCATCGATGACGTTAAGGTATCCCTGGTAGATCGCGTTAATCCCAGCCAGCGGGACCTCGTGTACTCCAATGTCGATTGATGCCTTAAACCAGCTAACGGGGCTCTCGATCTTCCCAAAGTCCACAGGAATTGAGTTGAGTGTCGTTTGACCACTGTTGGTGTCGAAAGTGAACGGGACAAGAGTTTGAACCAGTGGTGATTGGACGTTTTCGTGCTTCCACTTGAACGGGTTCCACACCTTCCCCCAGGAGTGGCCTAACTTGACCGTGGCCTTTCCCTCAATCGTGCCATCTTCTCGATAGACAAAATCCTCTTTGTTGACCGTGACTTCCTTAATGTTTCCAGGCAGGTGATCAATCTGCCGTCTGATGTCATTCTTGATGTCTTCGGCGATCCTTAATTTCTCACGGTCGAACTTTGCTTTCCTGGCAATCTCTGCTTGAATTTGGGCTTGGTAGGATTGAAGGTCACCAAACTCTGCGCGGAGACCAACAAGTAGGTTTTTGTAATGGTCGATCTCTTGGGGCAGTTCCCGTTTTGTTTTGATAAGGCTACCCGCTTCCCGGAGGTTGGCCCGGCTGGTAAACCCGAAATCCTCGCGTATTTCGTTCGTCAGCGTGTTGTACAGTCCTTCGCTCGCTTCAAAACTCCTAACATAGTGATCTAGTCGCTCGATTTCGCCTTCCACCCATGAGATCTCTAAGAGGAGGTAATCCAACAGGCTAATTCCGAGTTCGACACTCGGATGGATGATACTAAAACCACCAATTGAGTTCGTGGGAAAGTAGATGTTGTCAAAATCGTATCCGAATTGATCGACCGTGACCTCACCGGTCTTGGCTGAGCGGCGTTCGACGCGGCCATCCTCACTAAACAGATAGTAAATGTAGCCATCCCCGACCGCCATCGCTATGACTCCCGATGCGATCACCGCTTTTTGGGTTGTTACGAGGCTATGCTGAATCAGTTGCCGCTCACTTGCTCCTGCCGTCTCCGCGAGTTCAAAGATCTTGTCTCCAACGACAGCCATCGCGACCACATTTTCCGACTTTGTGAGCCAAGCCTGATCCCCGTTTGTCTTCGTGCGCAGCCGGAGGCCCGCCTCCTTATCACTGACTAAAAAGTCCAGACTGTAGAAGGTGTCGTTTCGTGCCACAAAGGTAATTCGGCCATGCCGATTGACCCCCACCACATTGCCATCCACTAAACCCAATGAGCTGATGCCATAAGCACTCACTGCCGTACCATCGCGGTAAAGCGACCCCTCCTCCAAAGAATACAGGTTGTCATCCGCACCTTTCTGAAAGTCGTCAGTGGTCGACCACTGGCCCTCAGGTGTTAGTCGCTGAACATAAGAGCTTCCGTTCCACTTCCCTTCCACGAAGACATTGCCTTGGTGATCGATGGCAGCCCGCTTTGCCCCGTTGCGAGTGCCGTTCGCGCCCAGGTGTAATGTCCCGTCGCCCAGCCAGTAAATCGACCCATCGAGAGCCTGGTCAAACCAGGCAATCTCATTCGCATCTCCCCAAGGCTGATCGTCGGGTTTTCGGAAATATCGCCCCGCGAGGCTCTGCGCGTAGCCATTTTTTGCATCATCCAGAGCGAAATTGGTGAAAATGTAATCTTCATCCGCGATTTGATAATAAAAATCGGCTCCATCTGGTGTGACGACAGCGTCCACGTCCGAGTCGACTCCAGCCCAGAGGTGGTCCGTTCCGGTTCGGCCTTCTAAAACATCGCCTCCACCATAGCCATACAATCGATTGCCCAGCGAATTGCCGAGGATGACATCGTCGTAGTCACTGCCGTAAACGTTTGCGATCGTGGCTCCCTCTTGCAGGGTCAAGTACAAGTTCTTGCTGTAGTTTTGTCGCTCTGTGCTGGCGAGATCGATCGTGATTCCGTCACCCATCCCCCGGAAGTCAAGCATGTCATACCCGCCTCCGGCAAGAATCGTATTATTTTGAGCTGAGAAATTATTGGACTCTTGCGCAAAGACATAAGTGTCAATGTTGTCTCCACCGTCTAGGGTTTCACTTCCTCTGGCGATCAACCTATCGCTACCTCCCCGTCCATAAAATGTGGCATTATACGAGCCCCATCGCCCGCCGTGAATGACGTCTGCGTAATCGGTTCCTCGGACAGTGCCAATAGTCAAATCGTCATAAACGGTGCCAAATGTGGACGTCCATTGTTGTGCGAGCTTTAACCTCAGGTCATTGTTGAGGGTCTGCCAATCTCCCGTGTCGAGGTCGAGATTGATGCCACCGAACAAGCCGGAAAAGTCGAGCGTATGCGTACCCCCACCGGCTTCGATGATGTCTTCTCCGAGATGACTGCCCTGAAAAACGAAGGTATCATTCTGGTCTGGAGAGAGGTAGATATCGTCGCCGGGGCCGCCTTCCATCGTGTCGCTGCCACGGCCTCCGTCGATGGAATCGTTTCCACCGCCGCCGCGAATGTGATCATCGTCGTCCCCGGCGTCGATGATTGCGGGAATCAAAACGTCGTCTGCGATGGTCACCGTGTCGCCAAGATAACCCAGGATCATTTCGATGCCCACGATGTTGGCAATGTCGAAATCCCGGTAGTCTTCGCCAGCCAGAAAGTCAGCCGTCACACGAAGTTTTTCGACTCCATCTACGACCACCCTGGAAACATCGGTTGTGCTTCCATTGTAAAATCCATCAACGACATACAGGGTGCCATCGTACAAGCCGACACCTTTGATGAGCGTCGTGACTGTTTCCGTCGCCTGGCCCTGATCGTCGTCTGTGACCGTGATCGTTACAGGAAAGCTGCCGCCGGCCGGATAGGTGTGGGTCCCCGTGAATTCGTAGTTGCCACGAGACGAATTCCAGACGATTTGGTCTTCGGTCAGGCTGGTGGCGTTGCCGTCGCCCCAGTCGATCGTGACCGTGTGAGTGTCTAGCGTGCCGACGTCGGTGAACGTCCCTCGAACGGTCACCAGTTCGTTCTCGCCTGCCTGGGCAGATCCCGTGGAACTGCTAATAACTTCCCGAATCTGTGGGGTAACGTTCTTGACCGTAACATGAGCGGTCGCTGTCACCGGCGCCGATTGCAGGTCGGTGATCGCGACCGTGATCTCATAGTTCTCAGCCGAGCCGTTCCCCGCTGGGTCGTCTAGGTATTGGTGATTGAATGAAAAGGACTTTGAACTGCTTGGCTGAGCGATTGTCTCGATGGTTCCGTCGCCCCAATCGATGGTCACTGAATGCCGATCACCGATACCGGGATCTGAGAACGAGCCGTTTAGCGTTACAGTTCCATTCTCATTGATGCTGTTAGCACTGAGTACCAACGGATTGATAACCGGAGCAACATTGTTGACTTGCACTTCATAAGTTGTTGTGTCGCTGGGAGCCCAACTGAGACTATAGAAGTCTCGATGATTCGAGAACCAGACATCCACATTGCCTTCTTGGTCGATCACCGCCGATGGGTAATAATGATGCAATGATTCCCCAGTAAGCGTGCTGATTCGCTGCGACGCATTCAAGGTCCGACCAATCATCCTCCCGTTTTCATCAAATCGTTGGAGGAAAATTCGATTTTGGGTAAAGCCGTCTGTCAACGTAGGCCGAGCTTGCCAAGACGCAATGAAGCTACCGTCGTCGTCGACTAGGATATCGTAGTCATAAACAAACTGTGAATTCTCGTAGAGTGGATTGATCCGGAACGGGCTTCCTAATGGGGTACCACTGGAATCGTAACGCCGAGCATAGAGGTCATATCGAGAGGGCTTGAAAGTCGATGCTTCCTGTTTCCAGGCCACGATAAAATTCCCTTCGGCATCCATCGTGATTTCGGGCTCGAAAAGCCGTTCAACACCGGCGTCGCTCGCCTGAATCAGAAGATCGTCCCCGATCTGCCTGCCCTGGGAATCAAAACGGGCAGCGTAGATGTCTCCTGCCACTCCGTTGGACCAAGGGCTTCCATTGTTCCAAACGACGACGGCGTTCCCATCAGCGTCGATCGCTACGTCCGCCTCCTGGTCAGTCGACAGTGCAAGTAATTCGACGCTCTCACTGAGAGGCTGTCCGTTGGCATCAAATCGTTGGAATTGAAGTTGCGTCTTGACGGGAAAGTACCCGTTGCTTTCCCAGACAACTGCGAAGTTCCCTTCGTCATCCATCGCGATTGCTTTGGTAGCCTTGAACTTTCCTGGGCCGGCCACTAGTTGAAATTCGCTGCCAAGCGGTTGCCCATACCGGTCATAACGCTGAGCGTGCAGGGCATCCAAATCAGAATAAGACGTTCGGACCCGATCGTAATTCCAGCGAGACACGGCCCACACAACCATGAAGTTTCCGTCAGCATCGACAGCCGCAACAACTTCCTTGCGAGAGTTATTATGATCCGTCGGATAAGAGCTGACTCGGAATCGATCGCCGAGTGGTTCATTATTCACATCGTAACGACGCGCGTAAATGTGATCGCCTTGCGTCCAAAGTGCGGTCGTCGTTCCCCATTGATCGACGACAACACCGTGGAAGGCCGTGTTGTATCGCTCCTGAGTAAACACGTCTGTTGTCGTGAAGGAGGTTCCGACGTGATGGGAATCGCTTGAGTGGTATTCCGTTTTTGACTGGAGGCGGGCATCGTTATTCTGGTACTGGTGTGACGTACTGAACGATTCGGTCCCCAAGGGAAACGTCAACGTCTCTGCCGATGAATTGTCACCCCAATCCACCGTGATTGAGATGTCTTCACTTAGTTCAGCGGCGGTGACAATTTCTCCGGTAAGCGTTGCGGTGTCGCCTTCGTCGATTGCTGACGTCACCGAGATGTTTTCAAGTTCGACATTGCTATCAAGAATTGTGACCAAATAGGTGCGGGTGGCGTTGGTCTGCGGATCGTTGGCCGTTGAACCACTGTTCGTCGGCCATTGCTCCGTCGGGTCTTCGTCGATCTCGGGAACAATGTTATTGACGGTGACGGTCGCGGTGCGGGACACCTCAAGCAGCATGTTCTCGATGACTGTTGCGGTAATTGTGTATTGACGCGATGCAGGCGTGGTCAGCCCATCGTCGGGATATCGATGTGCCAGCGTGAGCGTTTTACCGTCGTATGGCAGATCGACTCGCTCGGTATGACCATCACCCCAATCGAGTTCAATCGAATGGACATCGTTTCCAGGATCATCAAAACTAACCTCAACGGCGACGCTTCCGTTCTCGTCGATCGTGTCTGCACTCAACCATAGCGGCGCCAATTCCGGGGCGACATTGTGGACTTGCACTTGCAGATTGCTCGGCTCCCGCTTGGCATACCATTGGCCGTGCAAGTTCCAGGGGCGCGAGGCTCTTTGGTAGATCACCACTAAATTCCCGTCTGTATCCATCGCGATCGTCGATTCATCGGGATAGGGACGTTCAGACGCATCTAAATCGACTGGATTGATGAGAAACGGGCGTCCTTGGGCAATTCCGTTGGCATCATACGACTGGATCATCACCCCCTGGAAGCTGTTGCCGCGTCCAGAGACAGAATACCGACCGGACCAGCTCACGGCGAAATCCCCGGCATCATTCACGGCCAACGAGAGATGATCTGCATTCGACGCTACATCGGCCACCGAGAACACTTCGCCCAGAGGACTACCCTCTACGCTGAATCGACGCCCACGAATCTCTTGGTAATTGGGTTCCCCTTGGTAAGATCTCCAAGCGGCAACTAAGTTGCCTGTGGCATCCATCGCGACTTGCATTTCCGCGGGGATGTCTTCCGTCACGACAAACACATCTCCTACGTGCCCCCCGTTGGCATCATAGCGTTGCCCCAATAATCCCCGGCTGTTTCTCGTCCAATCGTTGCTGTCGTCTCCTGTTAAACCAATTAGCGAGTCGCCCCAGAAAACGACAAAGTTCCCCGCGGCATCCATCACCACCGAAGCGGTCGAGTTTCCAGGCTCTCCTCCCGAACTCTGCTCGGGCGAGAGGTCTTCAATGGAAGGTTGAGTGTTGACTTCGAATTCACCGCCGATTGCGTGCCCATCGGCATCGTATCGCTGACCTCGGACCGTCCGATAGAACACATCACCGCCAATTTCATCGAGATAAGACCAAATCACGATGAAATTCCCAGCGTCATCCATCGCAACGGAGTGGGAATACACAAAGTTGCTTCTGTAAGTTCCCCCCATTTCATGCGTCTTGGGAATTACCGACGTATTGATGCGAAACGTGCTGCCGAGCAAATTGCCCGTCGCATCCAAACGCCGACCCAGCACGTAAAGACCGTGTGGTTCGCCGCCCGGCAAGTCATCGGAAGCGAAGTTGCCGCCCCAGACGACGACAAAACCACCATCCGGAGTCGCCGCCAATGAGATGGGTGACGTCGAGACTGGTGTCACTGACGAGAAGATCTCGATTTTATCTCCCATCGCCAGACCAATGGCATTGAAACGCTGACCGTAGATCAGATATTCGTCGTACGAAGAACCCGGCTTTCGTTCTTTTTTCATCCATACGACTAGAGAATTTCCTTCATCATCCGTCGCGACCTGTTGAAATTGTGGTCGTCTTTGGTGATCTTCTCCTGCCGCAACCAGAAATTCGTTACCCACCGAAGTGAACGCATCAATCTTTGGGTCTTGGGCCGCCTCAACTGTCAGAGCTTGAAATCGAAACTTCTCATTCTGATACCGATGAATCTCGCTGAATGAACTCGTGCCAGCATCGTAAGTAAATGTCTCCGCCGTGCTGCGGTCGCCCCAGTTCACCGTGACGGTGATCTCTTCTCCCGGAGTTGGATTGACAATCTCACCGGACAGAGTGGCGAAGCCGCCCTCGGCAATGGCCGAGGTGATGCTTAAATTTTGCAACTCGGCGTTTGGGCTCTCGGCTGACACATGCGTAACTCGGTAGGTATCCGTGGCGGATTGCAGAGAAACTTCGGCTTCCGTGGAGTCAACCAACCCGTCGTTCACTTGGAACTGGAACGATGTATCGTACGGACCGGCGGTCGCTTGACTGGGAACAAAGATCACCCGCAGAAAGGCATCTGAAACCGGCGTGTTGGGGGCCGTGATTTCCTCCCCACGGGTGACGCCATCATTGACCTGATACAAGGCCCCCGTGGCGGGCAACGACGCGATCGTAGCGGTCAACGGGTCGTCATCAGGATCGCTGCCTCCCAGCGTGATGAGCAAGTCCGCCTCTTCCGTTCCGTAAAACTGGGCAGGCAAGGCAAGTGGTGACTGGTTACCGGCGAGCAAAATGCGATCTTCCAATTGTTCCAATACGGCAGGGAGATTCGTTTGGTGGGGATTGCTACGTACACGTTTGACTGGCCGATGTTTACGCACAAGGAGCCGCTGGAGTTTCCGTCGAACGGATCGCAAGTCCATGACGTCTCTTTCAGGAAAAATAACGAAGATCGCTAAAGTTTGATTTGAGAGTAAATCGAGGTGGGTCAGCTGAGAGTCGTCATAGCATTTTCACCCGAAATTGTTCGTTCGCCCACATTTGCTGTCATTGCAAACCATCAAGCACTGTAAATGCGCACTTTCGAACACTTCCCGCTATCCCGAAAGGCGTCAATTTCGCCAAAAAAAAGCGCAAAAAATGATGACGTCCGAAAGAAATCACGAAAAAGTTGCGATCATCGCAAGTTCTTCGAGTGTGATGCGTTTAGGCGGCCTATAGCCCGAATACTCCAGTGCGCAGTGAAAAGGCCGTTTGATTCCAGTGGGTACGAATCCCACCCGGCAAGTGTGAACAACGGTCGGAAAGTGGATCTTCGGCAAACTTGGTGAATTGGGGTGTGATTATCCGGCACGGATCATTCGGGCTCGGAGGAGTGCCAAGCTGGCTCGGCCGTAAATTTGACGTTTGATCGTCTTCAAGCGGTTGATGTGCCCTTCGACCGGTCCACTGCTCCAAGGCTCGTCGGACGCTGCCTGAACCGCGTTTCGGTCGCGTTCCCAGTCCTTCCGCAAATCTCAGCAGCTCCGAACATGGGCTGTCCCGCGCTTTCGCTTGCCATTCCCGCCAAGTCAAACACGTTGACTTGCGGATCAGGGCTGCAAATGTTTCGACGAGTTCGATCGCCTCGGTGAGCCGAGTGGTCGAGTGAGCATGCTTGGCCAGTAATTGCGGGGTGGGTTCGCAGAAGACGCGACGCGGACAATCGGGGTTGCGGCAGAAAAAACGCCGAACGGTCAGGTATAGCCGAACCGGGCGACCTTGAATCGGTAGGTCCCGGGCAGTTCAAGTGTAACGACTATGAACGCTGCCGGTTTGCTGTCCACAGCCGGGGCAAGCGGCGGTCAGTGCCAACGGGCTCAGAAGCAACTTAACAAGAGCATCATTCATTTCCACACGGTCCAACCGCAATCCCGCGTCGGACGGCAATACGGGTAACAACGTACGCAAGCTCCTGTGGTACATGGTCGTAGATCAATCAATACCCCATTCTATACACCCCGCTTCACCAAGTTTGCCCAAGAGCCACTATCGGGCCGTTGTTCACAGATGCGAAGGCCGAAGAGAATCTCACGTGGTATACCATGCGTTGGAGCCCGGAAGTCACCTTCCAAAGCAGCAAGCAGTTGCTGGGCTTTGAAGGGCCGCAAGGTTGGAAGGCTCAATTGGTCGAGCGCACGGTCCTCATGGCTCTGCTGTGACATAGCCTGATCGTTCTCTGGTTCGTGCAGGACGGTCACATTGAATACCAACCATCGCCATGTCTGTGGTACCCCCCAAAATTCCAGGCATTATTCGCTGACATGCTTGCGACGCTCAAACGTCAAAGCATCCGCAACTAGGTTTTCTCAATCCATTTGCGAAGACCTGGGTCGAGAAAACTCCGACAACTCCTGGACAACACCGTCGCACTCATCCTGTAAACTGCAATAATCGAACTTAGCTAACTGGGTCGTAGATCATCAGGATCGTGGCTCCGTTTTGAGTGGAGATCTCAGCCACATCGTCGTGACCCGGCAGGAGGCGGTAAGTTCCAGCCCCGAAGATTTTTCCTTCGGATTCGTATTCTCCTTCCAAGACGTAATGCTGGACTGCTGCGATGTGCGAATGCGGCGTGATTTGTCCTCCAGCGTGCAGGCGAACGAGGATCGTCCGCCCCTTACCTGAACCTTGATCACGAAGTCTTTTGACTTCCCCTTCGCCCGGAAACTCAGTTAACTTCTCCCAAGGCATTTCTGGCGTGTAGACGGTTTGCTGTTGCATGATTTGCTCCTCTTGGAAAGTAATAGAAGGTATACGGTTTCTCGATTTCGAGCGTGTCCGTTTGAAATTTGTATTGAAAAATGGTTGTCGAAGTTGTGAGAAGCTTGATCGATGGCACAATGGCATCGAACGCTAACAACCAGTATCCATTGGCGATGATTCTCTGTTATGTGAATTTTGGGCCGTTTAGTAAGACAATTGCTTCACGTTGATTTCGCAGCTTCGTCGGAAAATTGAACACCAAGGAAGACTCCCATCGTGTTGCCAGTGTTATCTTTCAGTATTCTCCGTCGCAGCTTGCGTCAGTCGGTTTCGTACAACTTCAACCGAACAGGGTGCGTGCAATACGACAGCATGAGAGACTGATCCTAGTAGAAATCGTTTCGCCGGTCCGTAACCGTGGGAGCCGATTAGGACTAGATCAGCTCCCCAGCGTTCAGCTTCTTCGACTATGAGTACCTTTGGTGATCCCTCCAGAATCTTGATCGAAACGGTGAGATCGCTCCTTGCTTCTCGTATTTGCTTTGCGGCTGCGTCAGCACGTTGTGGGGCAATCTTGCGTTCTTCTTCGAGTAGTTCTGCGTGGATTGCAAAGCCGACGAAGAACGGGTCGTAGACAGCAGGCACAGTGGCATGAATCACTGTGAAGACTTCCACTTCAGTATTCGGCGGCCATGGACGGGAGCAGACTTCATTGATCGCGGTTTCACTACAATGGGAACCATCGATGGCCAGCAAAATCTTCATGGTGTTCTCCGGGTTGTGTTCAAAATAGGCGATGAGGTAATATCGCCATCCCTCATTTCAGGCATTGTGAGAGCCCCCCCCCTTCTCACGAGTGAGTTCATGAAATTTCTCGATCCGTATCGCACGCGAGAGATTGTGCCCCGACTAATAATCCAGGATCTTGTCGGCGTTTAACAACATTTGCCCCAACAACTCTTCAGTACCAATCTCAGCGTGGCGTTTAAGCGCTATGTCACCGATGCGTGCCGACTTAGCACAATGGGGACATAGGACAACCTTTCCGCCAGCTTCGGCGAAATTCTCATAGTGCTTCGCTAGCGGAGTCGAATCGGATCCCCATGTCATATCTAGCAATTGCCGGCGTTCGGCCAATCGGACGCCTTCTAGATCAAGGAACAAGGTTACATCCGCTCCACCATTTTTCATTAATGTCGCAATCTTCAGTGCCATAAAGCAGCGGTGGAGATCATCAGTAAAATGCGACAAATGAACGACGACCTGTTGCTGATTCTGGCGAATTGTTGGGGCTTCTTGAGAATCGCCTGGCAAAGTTGTCGCAAACCCCAACGCAAGAAGCGTTACGAAGACAAAAACAGAAGATACCTTTTTCACTGTGAAAATCCTTATGTTAAAAGATGGTGTTCGAAACCCACGGCGCAAAATAAAAACCCCGAAATGTGACCATGGTCACATTACGGGGCAGTCGTTGCCTGATGGAGATGTCGCACGTAGACATCATTAGACATTTTACGATGACGCCAGTCGGAGGTCAATGGGCACCGATCACTGAGTTGTGAGAATGTTTTGACTATTACCCCTCCCCGGGGTCTCGCTTGCGATAATCTAGTCACGTCCGCAAGAGAAGCAGCACCATCATGCCAGCGAGTAAGGTCACAAAATGAATGAGATTGGTTTGAAGGTCATGGCTCTTCTTGATCTCGGGAATCAAGTCAGCTGCACCAATGTAAAGGAAGTTGCCGGCAGCGAAGGGCACGAGAAAGTTGACGTCGATCGTCGTTGATGCCGCATAGACAAGGATACCTCCTAGCGGAAAAGTCAGTGCTGATAGAAAGTTGAAGAATAGTGCGCCCTTTTGGGACCAACCGCCGTGAACTAGGATGGCGAAGTCTCCCATCTCTTGAGGCACTTCATGTGCTGCAGCAGCCAGCCAAGCTGTTACCCCGAGGCGGACATCAATCAAGAACGTGGCACCGACAAACATTCCACCAATCAGATTATGCAACCCATCCGCAATGAGAATAAGGTACGTGAGTGGCTCTCTTGCGCCTGGCTGTGTTTCGTGACTGTGATGCCAATGTAGGAACTGCTCCAGGGCCAGGAACGTTACAAACCCGGCCGCTAGCCAAAGGTAAACCGCAACAGAGTTTCCCATCTTGTCGACAGAAGTGGGAATCATGTGAAACAACGCTCCACCGATGAGTGATCCCGCAGCAAAAGCAACCATGGGTAGTAGAAGTTTGTCTAAGACTTCTTGTTTCAGTAGAAGCGTCAGACTACCAGCCAACGCGATCAAACTCATCGCCAAGCCGAACAATATGATGTAGCCAAGAGTGCTCATGAACAAGAACCGGAAAACGAGTAGATGGGTTTGATGTGATTCATAACTAAGTGTCCGCGAATGGACAGCTAGATAATTGTGCGGCTAGGTTTCACTCGTCGTATTGATAGTTCTACCATCGAGACATCAGCTTCGGAGTAATGACACACTACATGACAGTCATTTGTTTCTTTGCGGCTTCGCATTGATCGGCTGTTGGAATCGGGGGCGATCGTGTGAGTTGACAAAAGCGGCAATGTCAAATGCCTCCTGAATCTTAAGATCGGCTTCTCCCGGCGGCATCGCGACCTTCAGCCACGAGGCCATCTTCGGTACCTTCGAAAGTCCTGCTCCGTCATTAAACGAATTGTGGCCCCAGACAGGTGGGCCGTCGTCACTTCCACTCCCGTCATCGCTGTGACATGCGGAACAGCGGTCGGCATACAGCGACTTGCCACGCGCAAGGTCTGGTCGAACTGCTGGTTCCTTTAATGGTCGCAAACTGTTGGGCCCGAG
The DNA here is from genome assembly GCF_011634775.1 of Thalassoroseus pseudoceratinae. Taxonomy (NCBI): domain Bacteria; kingdom Pseudomonadati; phylum Planctomycetota; class Planctomycetia; order Planctomycetales; family Planctomycetaceae; genus Thalassoroseus; species Thalassoroseus pseudoceratinae. Next base: position 705,908 of record NZ_JAALXT010000005.1, on the reverse strand, counting down.
CGGCGCCTTGGGGTTCATCTGAATCGGCACGTCTTTCGACAGCCACGTGATGTACGCCGCGATTGCGACCGAAACCTGGCTTCCGTTAGGAGGACGCTTTCCATTCTGACTCCGAATGAAACAATTCAGAATTCGGTCTTCGAGTGTGATGACAGCGGATTCGCGAGGGGAGTATGCCGGATAGACCGAAGCTACACCGATGAACGATGCCGCTTTGAGATCACGACCGGCATCGAGATGACACGATGTGCATTGCAAAACGTTGCCGACATATGGCTTTGTCAACGGATGTGTATTGGTTTCCCTGACAAGCGTTTCTCCCAAACGCACGGTCTTGCCGAGTTCGCCAGGCGGGTACGGGTCTTGAGCCTGCACTCTGCTCTGGCTGATCAGAGCCATTAAAAGGCTGCCTGCGATGGTTGCTGTGTTCATATTGTTGGCTCTTATAAACTGGGCGACGAGTTTTGATCGTGAGTTCAAGTTCGTTTCTCCTTAGAAACCAACTTGAGGACGGTCGTTGATGCCCGGCGTGACGCTCTTTTCATTTTCAGTTGTCAAGACAGAAGGAGCCTGAGTGCTGGATGGTGTTTCCTGATCAAGCAGGTCTTGTAGCGATCGAGTCAACAAGAAAAGGAGTACAATCGAACTCGACGATCTAGGCATAGGCCTGGCCTCTTAGATTGTTCTTATCTAACTGAAAGATGACGGCAGATGCAGCATGTTGCGGATTGAGGGTCAAATCAATGATTCTGTGTCATTAGCAACAACGAATCCGTCAGTAACTACTGGAGTCGAGCTTAACTTTACCACGAAAGATCCAATAGATCGCGACCGTGTAGCTGAGGACGCAAGGAAGTCCGACCGCGGCGATGATGAGCATCGTTTGTAGGGTGGCACGACTACTGCGAGCATTGTCGAGCGTGACACTGTAGTCTGCGTTGATCGTTGACAGCATGAAGTTTGGGTAGATCGCAACACTGAAGAGTGTCGCAAAAGCCAATATTGCCAACGAGGAAGTGACAAATGCGTAGCCTGGTTTCCCCAAGTGCATTGCACGGGGTATGTTTAGCACAGCCAGTGCGTTGAGGATTGGGACGACCCACAGGATCGGATACGCTGCGATATTTTCGGTCGCATGCGGAACGTGCCACCATGTTGCTAGCGTGACAAGGATGAATAAGCTGGCGAAGGCGTAAAAGACTGGGGTAATGGCATGCCGGACGCGTGCTTGCAACTCGTGTTCTGTTTTGAGGTAGAGATAAATTCCACCGTGCAATGCAAACAGCGAAACAGTCAGACAGCCGACCATCAGCGGGTACCAGTAGACTTGGGACAACAAACCTCCTTGATAGACATATTTAGGCCCAAGTTCCATGCCTGCCATAACATTGCCGCCTGCAACGCCGAGCAAGAAGGCGGCAATTAGGGATGATAGAAAAAATCCGATGTCCCAGAACTTAATCCATAGCGTTGATTTCACCTTTGATCGGAATTCCAGGCTGACGGCACGCCCGATCAGACATGTCAACAGCAAGAAAAACGCGTTATAGAAGCTACTGAAGACGGTCGCATACGCGACCGGGAATGCAGCAAACAATGCTCCGCCGAATGTTACAAGCCAAACTTCGTTGCCATCCCACAACGGACCGATCGAGTTCATTACGAGTCGCCGTTCGCGGTCGTCTTTAGCAATGAAGGGGTGCAGAATCCCAACACCCAGATCGAAGCCATCAAGAATCGAATAACCAATTAACAGCACACCCAGGAGTACATACCAGATAAAGGTTAACGAATCGTAGCTCATCGTGTTCCCTCCTCCATCATGTCACCGCCGAGGGGGTTCCCGCTCCGTCTAATCTTCTCAGGCATTGAATCAATCTGCAAATGACGCTTGTACTCCGCAAGTGCCTTCGCTGTCTCTGGCCCATGCTGAATCTTGTTATTGAGTACGAACACCCAGACAGCAAACAATAGAGAATAAATCATTCCGAAGAGGATGATGCTGCCAAGAACTTGCTCGGCGGTAACTGATTCGCTCAATCCATCGGCAGTTCTCAGCCCCATCATTTGAACCCCGTCTTGAACTGAAGGGTAAACGATCCACGGCTGCCGGCCGACTTCTGCCGTAATCCACCCTGCTTGGTTCGCGGTCATTGCGGCAAGGGGCATCAGTGCAACTGCCCAGAGCAACCAGCGTTTGCTACCGTAACTGCCACGATACCAGGACCAACACGCAAGTGATGAGACGGCGAGCATCAGCATCCCAAGTGCGACCATGAGGTGAAACGTCTGAAACGGGAGCCAGACTGGCGGACGTTCATCTTCAGGTATCTGATCCAACGCTGGGACCGGTTTAGTCGGATCATTGTAGACCATCAAACTCAGTAGGTACGGCACTTTCACATTGAATTGAACAGTCTCATTCTCGGAGTCTGGCCAACCAAATAGGTTTAGGCCGGTTGGGTTTTCGCTCGAGTGGAAGTGGCCTTCCATGGCTGCGAGTTTGGCTGGCTGAGTCTCGACTAGTTTTTGGGCAGAGTCGTGCCCCGTTATCGCTGCGAGCAATGTGAACACCAGTGATGTCGGTAATGCAATCGCAAGGCACCGCTTTGCAACTTCTTCATGTCGATTCTTCAGTAGGTAGTAGGAACAGACCGAGGCAACAAAGAAAGCCCCCAAGACGAGTGCACCGATCAAGGTATGCGTTAGCCGGTCGACAGACGAGGGGTTGAAAACCATGCTCCAAAAGTCGGTAACTTCTGCTCGTGGAATCATTTCGCCTTGAACGTCTTGCCAAACGATGTGATAGCCCGCTGGTGTCTGTTGCCAACTATTGGCCACAACAATCCACACGGCACTGAACATCGATCCAAGGAAGACCATCAGCGTGCTGAAGAGGTGCATCTTTGGACCGACGCGGTCCCATCCGAACACAAGTACCGCCAGAAAGCCGCTTTCCAAAAAGAAAGCAAAAATTCCTTCAGCTGCCAACGCAGACCCAAATACATCGCCAACAAATCGTGAATAGGCGGCCCAGTTCGTTCCAAACTCAAACTCCATCACGATGCCTGTCGAAACACCCATTGCAAAGTTTACGGCGAAGACACGCGTCCAAAATCGTGCAGCCGCTTCCCACTCAAGCCTGCCGGTGCGAAAATATGCCAGCTCGCAAAGAAACAGTTGCAAGCCGAGCCCAATTGACAATGGTGGAAACAAATAGTGGAACATGATTGTTCCGGCGAACTGCAACCGGCTTAGTAATTCGACATCCATTTGAAGGAATCTCTTTCCACAAAGTCCTGTCTAAATTTCAATACGATAATTTTGGTTTCAGCGCGGCGTAGCGGAATACACCAGCCGGAAATGTTTGGACGGTTAGTCTGACGCGATTTGTGTTTAGTTAGTCGCAGCCGGTTCCTGATCTTCGAGGACGGATTTGCCTGAACGTGATGGTAGTCGTGGCATTGTGATTTCAGGAAACTCGCCTTCAAGCGACTCTAGGAATGCGACGATGTCGGCAACTTCCTTGTTTGACAACTCCGTATCGAGTTGAGTCTCAGCCATGACGCGGACAGCATCGGACAGCGATTCAACCGAACCATTGTGGAAGTACGGTGCCGTGATCGTGATGTTTCGCAGCGTCGGCACCTTGAAGTAGTGCTTGTCCGCGTCCTGTTTCGTCGCTTCGTATCGTCCAAGGTCGCTATCGAGACGAAACTGCTTGACGAACTCACTTTCTGCGAAACGCGGAAAATCCTCAAACGATGGCTCCGTGTCTCCAACTTCCCAGCCATTGAGTGCCGGACCGGAATGGCACTCAATGCAACCAATGTTGTCGAACAGCTTCATCCCGCGAACTTGTTGATTGCTCAGTGCGTTCTTGTCGCCTTTGGTGTAGCGGTCGTATGGGCTGTTTGGTGTAACTAGTGTTCGCTCAAACGCGGCGATCGCCTTGGCAGTGTTGTCGATTGTGACTGGCTTCCTGTCGCCGAACACACGAGCGAATTCCTCTTGATAACCGGGAATGGCTGCGATTCGCTCAATCGCCTTGTCATGATTTGGCATCCCCATTTCGGGTGATGCGACGACTGGCCCTTTCGCTTGATCTTCCAGACTTGGCGAGCGACCGTCCCAGAACTGTGAGGCTTGGAACACGGAGTTCCACACGGTGGGTGAGTTGCGAGGGCCAAGACGTCCATGAACGCCCATTGATGATGGTCTCCCGTCGTCTCCGCCCTCCATGACATTGTGGCAACTGTTGCAAGATACGGTGCCCGTCAAGGATAGTCGGGGATCGAAGAACAGCTTCTTTCCAAGTTCCACTTTGGCAGGAGTCGTTGGGTTGTCTGGGGGTGAGTTGGCCTTTGAAGGAAGCGGCGGTGTGATCCCGAACGATGTCGACTCACTTGCGGCTGTGGAATCGCTACCCAGCTGAGAATGTGCGTTATTGGTCTTGGGAAATTTGTACGGCTTGTGAACTTCCTTCATCCCGTTCTTCAGGAAGCGGCTAACGAGCTTCGCATGTTCTTGGACCAGCATGATCACGAATGGGTCTTTGGCTTCATAAGTCACCTTCATTCCCTTCTTCGTCTCTTTGTAAGTCAGCGTGTAGTCGTCGGCGTGTTTGATGAGTTCGACGAAGATCGGGTGGAACGTCATGGGAGGCAGCGGTTTGTTTTGGTGAACCCGGGCTTCCATTGCCGGAACATGCTCGTGAATGAGCGCGGTGATCGCTTTGTCGTCCGACTCGGTAACCGCCTCCGCGCCGTTGGGTAGCAGCTTCACCGTCCGCTTGATTTTCTCACGACTGCCGAACAGCGTATGCAGCGTCGTCATGTCCGCACGCATACCGGGGTTGGCTCCGGGACCACGTCCCATGCCAAAGCCCCGACCGCGTCCGCGCTGGGCGTTTACGATGTCGCCGCCAGCGACTACCCCCAGGACGATGATCAAAACAAAAGTCGAGTACCGACACTTCATAACCGTTGAAGTGTTTTCAAAGCTGTTGGCCTTCATGATTGAGTCTCCTTGACATGATGTTGTTGCCATGACTTGAATCCGCCGGAAAGGTTAGAAACATCGAAGCCATGGTGTTTTAAGAGTCGAGTCGCCATGTATCCGCGTTGGCCGACCAAACAGTACACCGCGATGCGACGGTCGGTCGGGAGTTCTGACATTCGATCTCGAAGTTCTTCAAGCGGAACATTGACCGCGTCATGGATGTGTCCGGAGGCGAATTCGCCTGGCGTGCGGACGTCAAGAACAAACCAGTCGCGTGGCTGGTTGGTCGGTGGGACAAGATCACTGTGCACTACTGGTTGATCGCCACGAAGAATGCCTGCGGCGACAAAGCCCGCCATGTTGACTGGGTCTTTCGCCGACCCGTACTGCGGTGCGTAACACAGCTCGACTTCTTCGAGATCGTAGACCGTCATTCCCGCGTGAATCGCCATCGCAATCACATCGATGCGTTTGTCGACACCTGCTGCTCCCACGGCTTGAGCCCCCCAGATGCGAGCGTCGTCGGGATTGAACAGCAACTTCAACGTCATCGATGATGCACCGGGATAGTAGCCCGCGTGGTCATTCGGATGAATGTAGATTTTTTCGTAGGGCCGATTGGCACGTTGCAAAAGCTTCTCGCTTTGTCCCGTCATCGCAGCAGTCTTGCCGAAGACCCCGACAATCGCGGTGCCTTGCGTGCCACGATAAACGGAATTGCGACCAAAGATGTGGTCGGCAGCGATGCGTCCTTGACGGTTGGCCGGGCCGGCCAAAGGAATCTGAGTTGGCTCGCCGGTGACGAAGTCCTTCACCTGAGCGACATCGCCAACCGCGTACACGTTCGGGTCGCTGGTTTGCATGTGTTCGTTCGTGATGATGCCGCCTCGTTGACCGACGTTGATTCCGGCCTCGTTGGCAAGTCTGCTTTCGGGGCGTACTCCAATACAGACGACGGCGAAACAGGCAGGAAGCTCTTCGCCTGATTCGAGCTTCACGATGAGGTTGGCGTCGCCGGTACCTGTTTCTTCAAAAGCTGCCGCTGAATCGTTCAGCTTCAAGGTGACGCCCTGCTGACGAATGTGATCTTCCAGCGGACGCACAATTTCCCGGTCCCACGGCGGGAGAATTTGCTCTGCAAGTTCCACCACGGTGACATCAAGCCCTCGACGAACCAGATTCTCGGCGACCTCGATGCCAATGAAGCCAGCTCCAACAATGACTGCGCGGCGACTGCCCCCGGTTGTGACTCGGTCGAACATGCGATCTGCGTCGGCGAGGTCTCGTAGCTCCAGAACATGCGGCCCTTCGATACCGGGAATTGGTGGGCGGAACGGCGACGCGCCGGTTGAGATGATTAGCCGGTCATACGATTCGGTATATGTTTCACCGGTTACGAGATTCCTGACATCGACGACTTGATTGTCGCGATCGATTGACGTGACTTCCTGCCGAGTTCGCACGTCCAGCTGATATCGCTGACGCAAACGTTCCGCGGGAGCAACCAACAGTTTGTCTCGCGATTCGATTTCGCCACCAACGTAGTACGGCAAACCGCAATTGGCGAAAGATGGTTCGGTGCCTCGTTCGATCAGCACGATTTCGGCATCTTCGTCCAGTCTGCGGGCTCGAGCGGCAGCAGATGCGCCTCCCGCAACGGCTCCAATGATGACTATTTTCATGGCTTCTTTACCTTGTGAAATTCGTTGCTATTCAGAGAGTTGAATGGCGAGCAGTCATTTCTTGATGTCAAAAGTCGGCAGCCCCGTCCCCATTCCGTGTGCGTCTCGCTCCGCCAGTTGTCCCGCCGAGATTGTCCGTGTTTGAGCCATGCCCATTCTCCTTGATAATCTCAATTGATCCCGATATCGAAACATTACGATATAAGTGAAAAAATAGAGGAAACTCTTCTTCCCCAGCTATTCACTCAGTCGCTGCCCGCATGGCAGAAACCGGCTTTCAGCGCAATTCATGATCGCCTGCAAGTGCGTCTCGGTCACTTGGTAGAACACTCGTCGTCCTTCCCGTTCATTGGTAAAAATTTCACTCCGCTGCACTAACGTGTTCAGACACTCAACCGCCCCAGCAAACGCGGCCGGTTCGGTTTTCCACTTGAAATTCCATTTCGTAAGCACTTCAAATACCCTTTACTCAATATATCGTAATCTTACGACATGTCAATGAGTGGAATGGTGAGTTCCAGAAGATTTCTTTCCACGCCCCGAGTGGGACTCGTACCGACGCCCTGCCTGTTCCAGACAAATACAGGAGCTTTTGATGATGCCTTCGATCGACGGGCGAATGGTTCTTCAACCGATCAGAACGTCCGACGCAGACTGCGGCCGATTGGACTCGACGAAAACGCCACCATTCGAGCAGTGGACCGAAGTGCTCGGCAGCGACCGCCTCACCCACAAGTTCAGCCCAGATAGTACACTGGTCGGCATCTATGTTAGTCTGAAAGAAGTCATCACCCCGGATTGTGAAATGCGATAACGTCCACGACACTAGATGTGGCGGCCAACAACGACGCGAAGTCAACACTGTAATGGAGACCTGTGGTCAGTTTGCCCCGACGTGAGAAACCGATATGAACTCAACGAACCGACTTGTGAATACAACATCCATTCGGGTCAACGTTGGCTCGCTCCCGGTTCTGCTGATGATTGCGATGGTCTCTTCCGGGGGCGTGCTTGACGCGGCTGACATTCCCAATGATGACGCTCAAATCCGCGGCTTGCTTCCCGCCGCAACCGCCATCGAACAGGAGGTCTGGGTGAGACTCACCCGCCATGCCGAGGCACCGACCAAGGAGTCTTTCAACGATCACTCCCTCTCTGCGGAATTGCTACTTCTTGATGACAAAACCGTGCAAGATTCGAATGGGGAGTACCGGTACCTCGCGGAAGGATTGCCGAAGCCGAGTCAGCTCTGGAAAGAAATATCTCGCGTGATTGTCGCCGGTCCAGTTCGTGTGTATCCACGTCCGATCACGATGATCCACGCCGAGCGAATCACCGCATTCAATGCGAATGTCGAGGGCGATTCGGCAACCGGTTCGTTCAAGTTCCGGGTTCCCGACCTTTACGAAGGTCAAGCGAGCTTTACGGCAATTCGACATTCGTCGAAGTGGCAGATCACTGAAATGAGCATGCCCGGTGTCGGAATCCACATTGCTCGTGACGCGACGGGACGTTGGCGTCGCGTGGAAGCCAGCGATGATGTCACGGTGTTGAAAGGACCACACATTATTGCTGCGAGCGCGACACCGCAAGATTTCGATTCAATTAACAATCCTCGATACGGACTGACGCGTAACGATCTGAAAGCGATTGTCGCAACCGTCCCGACCGTGGAATTGGTTGTGCCGGTCCGTGAGGTCCGTCGGGTGGCACGTTTTGGCGATCAAACAGCCGAGGTACGGCTTGTGGGAACCGTTCCCGAATATTCCCAATTGCATCGACTGCCTATCGAACAAGGTCGATACCTCGTCAACAATGACATCAAGCAATTGCAAAGTGTCGCGGTGATCGGCGCGAAAGTCGCTCAAGATTTGTTCCGTTTCGAAAATCCGATCGGTCGAAAAATCCGCATTGGTGACCACTACTTTATCGTTGTGGGTGTGCTGGCAAAACAAGCCGATACTGCCACCAAGCACGCGAGAGACATTTGGATTCCAATCACAACGATGCGAAGCCGCCTGGGAGATCGCGATATTAGCCGTCAGGCGGGAACATTCATCGTTCGGCATTTCGAACTGAGCCGTATCGAAATCATTGTCGAGAGCTTTCCGGAGATTTCGCGATCGACCGAACTTGTTAAACGAGTGTTGGAGCATCGTCACGAATCGGACGACTTCACCGTCAAAGACCTGTCCACGGAACTGCAGGGAGAAAATCCATGAGCCATGTTCTTCGGTGTTTGTTCGTCTTGGTAGCTGTGTCCATCTTGGCTTTAGGACTTCGTGTGTTGGGACAACCACCTCAAACTCGAGAGTCGACGGACCGTCCGAGTGTTCGACTAACCCCATCCCAGCGTGCGGCTCTCGAAAGGCAGCGACATAGGATTGTCGAAGCGGGCGTCATCGAGAGCGCGAAGACGACCGAATTCCGAAGCACACTTGGCAGTGCGACGACACTGATTTCGATCGTTCCCGACGGGACGATTGTTGAGAAAGGAACGCTACTCGCAGTGCTAGATGCTGCACCGCTGCAACAGGATTTGACGAAGCAACGGGTCATCGTCAACGAAGCGGAAGACACCCTGCGCAACGCGGAAGCCGAATTCCAGGCGGCTCGCGTCGCCGCCGAACAAGATGTACCGATTGCTAAACTCGAAGTCCGGGTCGCTGAATTGGCGAAAAGTCGATACCTCGCCAAAGGTGGTGAATTCGACTGCCAGCTTCAGAAGATTCGAGAGAAGGTGAATCGACTCACCTTGAAACCCGATCAGCAGCCCGATTCGAAATCATCTGCGGATCAACAATCGCAGGAAGTGACGCCGCACCAAAAATCCGCTGAGCAGGCTCGTGTGGACTTAGCTGCTGCGCAAGCCGAGCAGCGTCTGTTGGAAGAATTCATCAAACCCCATCAGACAGCTACCTTGGAACTCGCTGTGCGGAAGGCCAAGGCAAAATTGCAGCGACTCGAACAGACTGCACAGAAGGCAATTCGAGACGGCGAATCCGCTGTCCGCAAAGCTGAGTCCGCGTTGAAGGTTGCAAGAGAACGTGTCGAGAAAACCCAAGATGAGATTCAGCAGACTCGGATTCTCGCGCCGCATGCGGGTGTCGTTGTTCACGTCGCTCCGTCGACTCGCCGCAGTGCAGGTCCCGTCCTGGAACCGGGAGCGACACTGCAACCCCGACAGCTGTTGTTGAAAATGCCTGATCTCTCCCGTCTCCAGGCTCGCATCGGAGTTCACGAGTCTCAAATCGCCCGAGTCAAAGTTGGCCAGGCCGTTTCGCTTCAGTTGGACGCCTTCCCTAATCGGGAGTTCTCTGGTCGGGTCATCGAGATCGATCGAACTCCCCAACCACAGAGTTGGCTTACGGGAAATAACGGTTCGACCTACGGTGTCGCCGTCGAAATCACCGAGCCTTCCGATGCGATGAAGCTGGGAATGACGGTAGCCGCCGAATTTGAACGACCAACGAAGTGAATCGAATTCCGTCTGCATGTCTCTCGGGTGACATTTCCTGCTCTGGTTAATAGTGAACCTCTCTCATGGCAATCGAGATGGCGGGATTCAGTCATCACATTGCAAGATTGGAAGGCTGACAAGTACAAGATGGACCAATTATTCCCCTGTCAGTGGAGATTCTTGTTACGCTGAGGGAAGGCGGTCACGACAAGGGTTCGACCGACCAATCTTTGAGAAATGAGCGCTCACGTTGGGGAGTTTAGGATGCGTCATCAACAGACTCACGTTTCTCGTTACCGGTTTGCGATCCTCTATGCGGCGGCTTGGCTAATCCTTGTCCTTCCGGCTGTGGTCAATGGCCAAGACGATTCTATGCCGTTTGAACGTAAGATTGAGACTTACCACGACGCGGAACAGAATGTCACAGTGTTTGTCCTTCGATTGGAGCAACCGTTTCTGGCTGAGGAGTTCGAGAAGAGCAACTACTTAAGGCTAAGGCCAGCCGACGAAAATAGTTGGCTGGTCTATCCTCGCCAGACCCGATTCGAGCAAAAGCACGCCGAGTTCTATGGACGTCTTCGCCGGACCGAAAAGGACAAGAACTCAGCAACACTCAAGCTCTCCTATGAGACAGTGTCAGAAGAACTCGATGGCACCCGTCGCGTTGAAGTCCGCGAGACGGACATTGAAATCCCGATACCTGTCGACGATGGCGGACCCGAATCGCTTTATCAAGAGTGGGCGCGGGAGCAGAACGAGTACTTCGCAGATCTCTTGAGATTCTATCCGGAGAATTCTTTTCTGGAGTACGTGTTACTGCAATCCGAAGACCGTTACGGTGTCAAACCGCCTCCGCTGCCTGGTCCTTCGCCAACGACTGACGACAATGATTTCGATCTGTATCATGTCTTCGGCGGGGGCCTAGCCGTCCAGCAGACGCTGCAACGGGAAGTTCTGAGTCGTGGCCCAAGGCTGGATGACTTATCCGTCCATATCAGTCAGCTCTCACCGCCCGACGTGCGTTCCCTCGACTACAATTCTTTGCTTGAAAAACGCAAAGATGACGGACACGAACCACAGCAACATGCGTTGTCACGCTTCGTACCAGCGACGCAGTATTTTCTGAATTTCCGTTCGATGAAGGCCGCCAATGAATTGATGGACCTCTCGCAACAATGGGGAGACAATCTTCTACGAACATTCCAAGTCTCTGCGCGGGACCATCATCTGCGCGAAAAGTACGAAGATCAACTAGCAATTCGTGCAGAGATGCTTGGCCAATTGTTCGATGACCAAGTCGTGAGCGAATTTGCTGTGACTGGCTCCGATTTCTATATCGCAGAAGGCACCGACGTCACACTTCTATTTCAATTAGAGAAGCCGGATCGTTTTCGCGCAGCCGCATCGAGTTGGCTGGACGAGGTCAAGGCGAAACATGCAGGCGTTATTGAGCAGGAATTCAACTATCGCGGACACCGAATTTTAGCGCGGTACACGCCCGACCGCACAGTCAGTTCCTTCGTCGTCTTTCATGAGAAGATTGCCGTTTTCTCGAATAGTCATCGTGCGATTCGACGCTTAGTGGACACGATGGCAGAGCGAATTCCAAATCTTTCCAATCAGGCCGACTATCAGTACGTCACCACGATGCTGACTCCGCAGGATGACGATGCCAGCGGCTACCTGTACTGCTCGGAAGCTTTCCTCAAGCGGTTGATCAGCCCAGAATTCAAGATTGCGGAAAAACGCCGTCGGCAAGCTTTCAGTAATCTCGTGATGCTGAACAACGCCTCCCTCTTCTACCGTTTGGAGCACGGTGAATCGCCACAGACGCTCAGCGATTTAGCGGAGGGGAACTTCGTGGATATGCAAAAGGTTGTCGATCCTTCCGGCGGAGCGTACGCATACGATGCCCAGAAAGACACTGCGACGAGTTCCCTTTATAACCGAATCAAGTACCTCACGCCGATCATTGAACTCAACGTGTTGAAAGTCTCCCAGCAGGAGCGGCAAGAGTATCAGGCCTATCAAAAGCGATACGAGTCATACTGGCGGCAGTTTTTTGATCCAATTGCCGTACGCCTGACGAGTGGCCCGACCGTCAAACTCGAGACCCTTGTATTACCGTTCGCAAACGGGAGTCTCTATAGCGACCTGAGGCATTTCCTCAGCGAAGAGGCTCTCGCGCTGGATACATCCCGATATGCCGACCCTGCCATACTCTCCTTGGCAGCCGTACCTGGCCGAAAACGCATTGGTGAATTGCTTCGCAGCGTACCCGGTGTTCCCGAGACGTTGGACGCCAATCCCACACTGACCGATCTTTCGTGGCTTGGGGATCGGGTCTCGCTACATTTCTGCGACGACGACACCATCCTTGAAATCGACCCAACGCGTCTGAAGTCACTCGGAGGGTTTATCCCGCTATCGATCGCTCAGCAGGCAATGATCGCGGCCGCAGTGACTGCGACCAACCTGCCGGTGTATCTGTCGATCGAAATCGAGGACGAAGCCAAGGCACAGCGATTATTGAAAGAGCTAACGTCTCGTGTGTTTCTTCATAGTGACCGAGGAAGTGGCTTAACCACAAATTTAGATGCTTACCGTCTGCCCGACTACAAGCAACACCCGGTCTATGTGTTCTCGCTTCAGGTTTATGTTGCGAAGGTGCGGCTGCACATGTCGCTGGTTGGAGGCAATCTCATCGCAGCGACTGACCACGAGACGTTACGTCAGGCGATTGATGCGACCCAGAAGCCGACTGACGACGCGACGCCAATTTCACACGCACTGATGCAGGTGCGTTTTACAGCCATGAAGGAGATGCAAGACGACCTCCAATTATACTGGGCCGAGAAGGCTCGGCAGGCATCGCAACGGAATATCATGCCGTTGTACACGTTGATCAAGCTCTACGATGTTTCTGTTCCCGAGGCCAACCAGATTGCCGATGCCAAGTATGGTGTCACGTATTTCGATCCTGGTGGCGGGAAGTACGTTTACGACGAAGCGAGCGACCAAGTTCTGTCCACAACCTTTGGGAATCGCCAGAATGCCCGGCAGAACGTTTCGCTTGAAGACAACTCACCATTCGCCGATTTTTTCCGAAGTTTGATCGCAATCACAGTCCGCTTGCGTTACGAAGGTGATGGACTTCTAGGGACAATCGAAATTCAACGCACGGCCCCTTGATGACCACTGTTGAGCAGCGACTCAGGTGTCCAGAACTCGCCGAAAACGCAATGTTTGCAGTGTGACTCGGGATTTCTCATGTCGGTTGGCTGGTCAAGTTGTTTGAGCGTAAGATTGCTTGAAATCGACCAACTCCGCGTTCGCTTTGGGGCACTTCTCCGTGCGAAGTTTGGTGAAAATCTCCTCGATTTTCGATATTTTCTGAAAAGTCACCCTTGGTGCCCGTTCAATTCACGAAGTCAAATCCGTCTTACTGCTTAGAGTCAGGTATCTTGATGTCAGAGACGACCGATCCCCAGCACCTGTTGGATGCAGCGATCAAAGGGAATCGGTTGGCATTGGGAGAACTTCTTGAACAGTTCCGTTCCCAGCTTCGTGAGAAAGTTCATGCTCAACTCCAGGGGGCACTCCAACGTCGCGTCGACGAATCCGACATTGTGCAACAAGCGTGTGTGCGGGCGGTTGAAGTGTTCCAAAAGCAGTTTCGGGGCACCACAATCGAAGAGTTCTGGGGATGGCTGGAGCAAATTCAGCAACACACGTTTATCGATTTGGCGCGAAATCATCAGGCTCAGCGTCGAGACGTTCGACGCCAGAAGAGCGATGCAAATGCGGATAAATTTGCCGGAAACGTTAGCTCCCCAAGCCAGAAAGCCATGCGGGCAGAAAAGCATCAGAGAATCGAAGCGGCACTCCTTCAATTGCCCGAATTACAGCAGAAAGCCGTTCGTCTGCGACACCTGGAAGGCAGGAAAATCGAAGATGTCGCTCGAATTCTCGGCAAATCCCCTGCGGCGGCCGCACAAGTCATTTACCGAGGCGTCGCCGCGCTTAAAAGACTTCTGGAATCCGACCCTCTCTAAGATCGTTCGTGGGAATTCTGGAGGTCAGCATGGCTGAGAATGAAGTTGGAGAGATTCTGGCTGACTACATGCGTCGAGTCGACTCCGGTGAACAGATCGATATCGACGCCCTATGCAGGGCACATCCAACGATTGCGGACGAAATCCGTGCCTATGTCGGCGGTGCCGCTTTGGTCGAGGACTTCATTCGTCAAGGCGACACCTCAAAAGCCGAAGCGTATCGAGACACATCGCGATCCAAAACGTCTTATGACACTGACACCGTAGTGGTCGGGCAGATGTTCGGTCGCTATCGGATCAAGCAACAACTTGGCGAAGGGGCGATGGGAGCGGTCTATTTGGCCATCGATACCCAACTTGACCGAGAGGTGGCTATCAAGATTCCGAAAGTACGGAACGGGGAGCACGACGAATTCCTGGCTCGGTTTCGTTGGGAAGCGCAGGCCGCCGCGAAACTCAGTCATCCCGGAATCTGTTCTGTTTTTGACTTTGGGGAATTTTCCAATCGGCCATACATCACGATGGCCTACATCAACGGAAAGCCTCTTTCTCAATTCATCGGCGGTGACGAACTCAGCCAAAAAGAGATCATGCAGATCGTCCGCGATATCGCAGACGCACTCCAGCACTCTCATTCAATGGGGGTCATTCATCGCGATCTCAAATCCGGCAATGTGATGATCAATGAGGAGGGCAAGCCAATCGTGACCGATTTTGGACTTGCCCGAAAAGTGGACCAGTCAGAGGAGTCACGAATTACCCGCGAGGGAGCATTACTGGGAACGCCTGGATATATGGCTCCCGAACAGGTTGAGGCCGATGTACAAAAGATAGGACCAGCCACAGATATCTATGCACTCGGGGTGATTCTCTACGAACTTATTTCCGGAGATTTGCCTTTCCGAGGCAGTATTCACTCGATCCTCGTACAGATTACTCGCGACGAACCACGAAACCCGCTCGATTTTAATCCCGATGCTGACTCCAGACTTTGCCAATTCTGTTTGCAGATGATCGCGAAGGAAATCGAGAATCGTCCGCAGTCGATGCAAGAAGTGGTCGATCAACTCGATCAATACGCAACGAACCCCAGTGCCGAACGGATTGTAGAAAAAAACGACAAAAGCCCTCGTCTGAAAAAGTTGGATAAGGTGAAGCGGAAAGTGGCCGATCTTGTCAAACGCGGGCAGTATGGCCAAGCCGTGAGTTTGCTCGAAAAGATGAGTGCGGCAACCGACACTCAGGCTGCCGGTTATGCGAGTTGGGCTCTCAACGAATTGGAGCGAGTGAAAAAGCTTCCCCAAAAGATTCGGGAGGGCATCCCGACCTTGGTCGGAACGGCTCGCATGTTCATGCAGAAGTATGACTATGCGAGGGCTGCTCAAATCCTGCAGCAGATACCTCAGAAAATGCGTTCTCCAGTGATCGAGCAGACGTTAAAAAACGCGATCGATCTGCAAGACGAAGCAAACATGCTCCTAAAGACGCTTAAGGAGTGTTGCAAGTCACAAAATTGTGCGGGAATCGAAGCGAATGTACGGAGGTTGTTGGAGATCAAACCCGACAATCAATTCGCTCGCGATCTCAGTGAGGCTTTGCAGACGTATCGCCATATTCCCGTGGAACGTCGCGAGTATGCGTTCGATCCGTATGGAAAACTGCTTCCACTGGAAAAGGCGAGAAAACGTTCGACCCGTCTGGCGATGATCTTGGCAACAATGATTTGCCTTGGCGGAATAATCTATGGGGTCACGTTTCTCATCAAGGCCGGCGATGTCACATTGCTCGTGAAGACTGATGACGAGCTGCTCAAGCGTGGCGACATTACCCTAAAGTTTGACGGCGAGACTCATCTCATCTCAGGTCCGGAATTCATACTAACGGTCGCGCCAGGCGAATACGGTTATGAAGTTCGTCAGGGCGATATTGTTGTTCGGAATCCAGAGAAGTTTACCGTTCGTAAGAATGGTCGCAACGTGCTCACAATTGAGCCTACGGCCCCGGCGGTTGATCGAGCTGCACAGTCCGACCGCGATTCCAAATCGAGCGTACCCGAACAGCCATCACACTTCGCCGAGGTGCACGGAGTCACGAAATCCGAACTTCAATCCTGGCTCGAATCGATTCGTGGCGAATACATCCCCCTGTATATCAATTTGCGATGGGGAGCATCGGAATGGATTTTTGATGCCACCGCAGAACGGAACACGACAGGGAGGAATTGGGTCGTCAACTTTTTTGAAAATGATTCCGAAGCGTTCGAGTTCTCATCGAAATATCGGTGGACACACGCCCTGTATTGGCGACTCTTGTTTCCTACCGAAGGCGTGCGACCGCAACAAGGGCCGGGATTGAGAATTCGTCGGGAAGTGAAGCGTACGTATAAGCCCCAGGACATCAAAGACCAAGATTTTCAAGAAGCCGTCGATTACTACAGCAATCGGAAATGGTTTCCGATGTCGCTGTGTACGACGGAATCAGCGGGCCACGAATACAACTTTTTCTTGGGTCACCAGCGAGGCGATATCGAGCATCAGTCGTTCGTTGGCCTGACCCAAGATGAGTTTGAAAACAAAGTTGAGGAGTTCGAAGGGAAAAGCTGGATCTTACATTTCTTTCAACTGCAGGCAGGGACATCAACGCCACGGATCAATTGCACGTTCTGTGAAAACAAAGTTGGCGTTTCATCAGCGACCTCATTCAATCTGACAGAATCGCAATACGAGTCTGAGCTCGAACAGCGAAAAGATTCTGGTTGGGCTCCTCATTGCGTTGGTTCATCTATTGACGACGGAACCGTGAGTTACCTTGTCAATTGGCGGAAGCACGCGACGTCATCGAAGTTCGTTACAGAACAGGATAATCGGGACAAACTTCCTCCTCACTGGCAAAACCTACCTGCCGACTCTCCACCGCCCGCTATCGCTCCGTTTAATTCGCAGCAAGCGTCAACGTATCAAAAACAATGGGCCGAGCACCTCGGTGTTCCCGTGGAGTTCACCGATAAGTTCGGGTTCACATTTCGCTTGATTCCTCCAGGCGAGTTCGACATGGGCTCATCGGAAACCGAGCTCGACAACTGGAGGGAGCACGCCAAGTCTGGAGGTGAATTCTGGGAACGAGGCCAAATCAGCGAAGGCCCGCAGCACCGTGTCGCTTTGACAAAGCCATACTATCTGGCGACGACAGAAGTCACGCAGGAGCAGTTTCAATCGATCCTGTCTTTTAACCCTTCCCACTTTTCGCCTGAAAACAATGAGGAATTCAAGAACCTGTCGACAGCGAAGTTTCCGGTGGAAACGATTAGTTGGAACCAAACTCAAGAATTTCTAAAGGGCCTTCATGCTCAACTTGGTCTGACTGGTGAAGATCAGAGCCAGCAGTTTTATCGCTTGCCGACTGAAGCCGAATGGGAATTCGCCTGTCGTGCAGGAACGAATACCGTCTATTGGACCGGCGATCATCAAGATACAATCTTGGACAAGGAGAACCTTGAAGGCTTACATGGCCGACCACTAGCGGTTGGTTCGCTTGTTCCGAATCCATTCGGGCTCTTCGACATGGCCGGTAATGTTCATGAGTATGTGAACGATCGATGGTCGTCCCAGCAGTATGTCGATGAGGGGAAATCAATCACCATCGATCCGCGTGGAGCAACGGATCCGAACTTGCCGAACAGGGTTGTCCGTGGGGGTGACTTTTATTGGTGGCACTATCACTCTCGTTCGGCGTATCGCATCTCTTGTCACCAGGAAGTCCCTTCTGGAATCGCGATCGGGTTCCGCATTGCCGCAAATATTGACGCTCACAAGTTCGCAATCGATTCACGTGCCAACGAAACTCTGCAATCACGATTCTCGGAAACTCACGGAGCCACGAAGGCAGAGTTACAAGATTGGTTGGATTCAATTCAGGGGAAATACTATCCCAAGCACATCAACTTGCGTTGGGGGACATCTGACGTCTTGTTCGATGCGGTTGCTCTCCCGACCGTCGATGGTGCAACATTCCAAGTCAGTTTCTTTGAAAACGATCATCAGGCTGGTCAGGACTACAAGCAGTTTGGCAAGACTCACCAGTTGCTTTGGAAGCTGCTATTCCCGAATCCAAATGCAGTACCAACAGAAGGTCCGGGATTAAAGATTTGGAGATCGACCGGTAAGGGCTATTTAACGCTCAATATCGGGGAGAAAGATCTGCAAAAAGCTGTAGAAGAAGTGTCGAGCGACGGCTGGATGCCCGTATCGCTCGTATGCTCAGAATCTGCGAATCAGCGAAATAACTCCTTTGTCTGCCGACGACATTTTGGTCAAGAGTATCAAGCATTTGTCGGTTTGACACTTGGTGAGTTTAAAAGCAAGACCAAGGAATTCGGTGCCCGTGGCTGGCCATTAAGCTTCTTTCAGTTAAGCGCTGGAACGACTGAGTTAAAGGTGTCCTGCGTCTTCCATCAAAGTGATGATAATGACGAGAGGAACATTTCATTCGATCTCACGGAACAGCAATATCAGTCGATGCTCAAACAACGTGGATCGTCTGGTTGGTTTCCGACCTGCGTCGGTTCCTACATCCAACAGGAAATACCCAGTTACATTGTTGCTTGGCGTAGGCATTCGATACCGCGAGACAATTAGCTCCACCTTCCAAAGTCGCAAGCAGTCGCTGGGCCTCAAAGAGCCGCAAAGTTGGAGGGGTGATTCTGTTGAACGAACCGCACCGATCGGGATGCTGTTATATAGTCTGATCGTTCTGTCGTTCGTACAAGACGGCCATCGTCATTACAAATCACTGCCCTGCCCGTCGTATCGCCAGAAATCTCAGGCATCGTTCGCAGGCATGCTCGTAACACTCAGACGTCAAAGCATCCGAAGACAGGTCTTTTCGATCCCCTGGCAAGAACCGGGGTTGAGAGAACTCCGACAACTCTTAGAAAACACCGTCGCACTCGCTCTGTAAACTCCAAACTCGAACTTACCGGCGTATCGGATGTGTTTGATCACTTTCCCGATGCCAGTTATAGTGAACCAGTCTTCGGAAAATGTCTTGCATCGACGAATTTGGCTGGAAAACTTATGACGCGCAAAGTCCGTTGTCCTCATTCGGACTGTGGCTCTATGCAGCGGATTTCGGCTGAGATATTGCCGGAGACACTCATCTGCTCCTCATGTGGACGGCCAATTCGACTCGAAAAGAACAAACCCCGCGATCGGTCTAGGTCCCAGACAGCGGATGATGATTTCGCAAATGCTCGCGGCTTGTCACAGTCATCCAGAACGATCGCTGGTTTCGAGGTCAGACAGCGACTCGGTTCGGGCACCTTTGGGGAGGTCTATCGCGCATACGATCCAGAACTCGACCGCGATGTTGCACTGAAATTGCCAACGGCCAACACGTTGAAGTCCAAGAAATCGCGGGAGCGGTTTTTGCGGGAAGCGAAAGCTGCGGCCCGACTGCGACATCCAAATATCGTGCCGGTGTTCAAAGCCGGTCGCATTGGCGATCAGTACTACATTGCTTCGGCGTTCATCGACGGCAAGTCGCTGGCTGAAGAAATGGACGGACACCGGCTAGAGTTTCGGCGTGCGGCCGCCATCGTCCAAAAATTGGCGCATGCTTTGCATTATGCCCACGAGAATGGCATCGTTCATCGGGACGTCAAGCCGGACAATGTGATGCTTGATGGCCGAGACGAGCCACAACTGATGGACTTTGGCATTGCCCGCCTAGAGGAATCCACGGAGAAGTTCACACAGGATGGCCATGTGCTTGGGACGCCAGCGTACATGGCGCCCGAGCAAGCTGCCGGCAAGCAAGACGAGATCGGCCCGGCCAGCGACCAGTACAGTATTGGGGTCGTGCTATACGAGCTGCTGACCGGCCAAACTCCGTTCAGCGGCACGACAGCAGCGGTCGTGCTGTTTCACGCTGCCAATTCGGAAGCACCACCGCCCGCGACAATCAACGCGAATATCCCGCGTGACCTGGAAACGATCTGCCAGAAAGCAATGGCTAAGGAGATCGGTGACCGCTACGCAACCTGTGAAGTGCTTGCGAAAGACCTTCAGCATTACCTGGACGACAAACCGATCTCCGCTCGCCCACTGACCGCGCTGCAACGCGTGCACCGGTGGGCTCGGCGAAACCCGACCATCGCCGGCCTAGTGGGAACAGTTGCGATCTTACTGTTCGGCACGGCCGTGCTTTCGACTGTGTTCGCGGCTCGGTTGGAATTGGAACGTTCGCGCACCGAAGCGAAAGCGATCGAAGCGACCGAGCAGAAACAAATTGCCGAGGTCAAAGCGACAGAAGCGTTCCGCGAACGGCAATCGGCGGATCAAGCAAGACAACAGGCAGAACAGAAGCGGAAAGACGCCGACAAAAAAGCCGAGGCCGCGATGGCCGCCAAGCAAGTCGCTGAACAGAGAACCGCTGAAGCGATCCGGCAAACGGAGAACGCTGATGCAGCGAGAATCAGGGCAGAAGAACAATTCCGGAACACGGTCGGAATTTACTACCGAGCCGAAATGACGCTAGCCAGCCGGGATTTACAGTCTCGGGACTTCGACCGTGTCCGTCGACGCCTGCAGAGGACCGTTCCGGACAAGACCGCCGGAATCGACCTCCGTGGCTTTGAGTGGCACTACTTCGACCGTCTCTGTCGTTCGGCACGAGCCACACTCAAAGAGCACGAACAAGCCGTGACTGACGTCGCGTTTAGCCCAGACGGTAAGCTGCTCGCTTCGGCTGGAGAGGACCGTAAGATTTTGATCTGGGATGTCGGGGACTGGAAGCTCCTTCGTACGCTTGAAGGGCATAGCAGTCACGTGACCGGAATCGATTTCTCTCCGGACGGCCAACACCTTGTCTCGGCAGGCTATGACAAAAACATCATCCTCTGGGACGCTCAGACAGGAAAGAAATTACAGACGCTGCGAGGGAACCGGCTGAAGCCCAAAGCAACCGTCAGAGCTCACACCGAAGGACTGATGGGCGTGACGTTCAGCCCAAACGGAAAGCAAATCGCGACATGGAGTCGGGATAAATCGGTCTGCCTCTGGGAAGTCGAAAGCGGTGAGTTGCTTGTGAATCTCTCAGACCACGAATCCGTTCCAACCGACGTAGCCTTCAGTCCAGATAGCCAGCACGTCGCGGTGGCCAGCAATCCCTCCCGCATCTGGGATATTGCAAGTGGCACCGTGACTACTCGGTTGGCTGTCCGGAGTAGTACCGTGGATTACAGTCCTAATGGCCAGTGGTTACTGACGGCTGCAGGAAGCAAGTGGGCCGCTTGGAACCCCGCCACCGGTGAGCAACTTTGGACGGCAACTATCGGGCCCTACGTCCGTGATTTGGTTTTCAGTCCAAACGGTGAGCGAATTGCGACCGTCGGCTCACACGATGGTTCTGTGCAAATTTGGGATGCCGAGAGTCGCGAGCAACTCGCCGCGTATGTGGGGCATCGAGAGATCGCAGCCACTGTGGGATTTAGCTCGGACGGAAAGTTAATTGCGTCAGGTAGCCAAGACGGGACTGTGCAAATTTGGGATGCCACGCCCCAAACAACCGTTCCGCTGCAAATACCAGTTTCGGCATTGGACATCGCCTTCTCACCGAAGGGCCGTTTGTTGGCCTACGCCCAAAGCCGTGAAATCGGGCTTTGGAATCTCGACGCCACAATGCCGGCGACGAAATTTGAGGGCTCGCAACGAGTCGCGTTTCGCCCAAACGCTGCGGAGTTGGCGTTCGCAAATGGCGGTAAAGTCCGTATTCGCGGCCTTGCTACAGGGCAGATTGAACAAGAATTCGACCTACTTGGTGACACGCACGCCATCGCTTTTAGCCATGATGGCCAGAAGCTCGCTGCAGGAAGTTGGAAAACGAACAAGGTTCAAATCTGGGACGCAGACACAGCCGAAGAGCTATGGACAATCGACTCGGAGATTTCTCAGATCTACGCTATCGCCTTCAGTCCAGACAGCCGGCGTTTGGCCGTCGCAGGTTATCGTCCGAATGTCGTCAATGTTTGGGATTTCGAAGAGCGGCAAAAGGTTTTCACGTTGAGCGGCCATTTCGATCGTCTTTACGATGTCGAGTTCAGTGCGGACGGGCAGCGACTGGCCTCCATTGATGGCGACGGCGTTCTCAAGCTCTGGAACGCCGCATCAGGGCAAGAAATTCGGACGATGCGAAATCAGTCTGGGTATGCCCTAGCGTTTTCGCCTGATGGTCGTAGGCTCGTAATCGGTGGTGCAAGCAAGACGTTAAGAATCTTTGATGGCACAACGGGTGATGAATTATTCTCATT
Organism: Thalassoroseus pseudoceratinae; assembly: GCF_011634775.1. Taxonomy (NCBI): domain Bacteria; kingdom Pseudomonadati; phylum Planctomycetota; class Planctomycetia; order Planctomycetales; family Planctomycetaceae; genus Thalassoroseus; species Thalassoroseus pseudoceratinae. The sequence goes on along the minus strand of NZ_JAALXT010000005.1, from coordinate 683,405 downwards.
GGACAACGCACCCAGCAATCCTACGACCATCGTCTTCAGCGCCGACGGCGGTGTGATAGCGGCGGCTGGTCAGGGCAAAATGATCCATCTCTGGAATGCCACGCCCCTCGCTAATTAGCCCGAAGGAACCCGACTGTCGTCAAGCGGGCCGAGTTCTTGGAGGGGCATACCTGAGCAGATGGTGCCCTCTTTGAAATTTTCTTCCAACGCCCACTACGACCGTCAGCACCGGGCTGCCAAGTCAGGCGGATTTTGCGTGGCAGAAAAACACCCTTCACGACTCACATTGCGAGATACCTTCGGAGATACCTTTTTTCGGAAATCGGGACCAAAAAAGGTATCTCGGCGGAATTTGCGAGTAAAGGGGCAATAGTCAGAACGTGTTGATTTATAAGGGGTTATGATTGGAGACGATGGGATTCGAACCCACGACCTCTGCATTGCGAACGCAGCGCTCTCCCAACTGAGCTACGTCCCCTTTGTTCTGACGATGTCGATTATATCCAAATCGCGTGGCAATTGGAAAGCGAGTTCTGCGGAATGTGGTGGTCTTGATGGGATGGAGAAACCGTGCGGGTTATGGTGGAACGGTAGGCAATTCCTTGACACACCTAAAGTTGCAGACCACAATTTCCTAAGTAGGCGACCGTTGGCCTCCGCACTTTTCGGAGTGACCATTTTCTCGATGATATTTCACTCATCGACACCGACATCCGTGTCGATGGCAACGGTGATTGCCGATCCACTCGAATTCCTCCTTTCGAAATCTGCCATGCGGAGCGTATCAACGTTCTTCTGCCTCGCTCGTCATGGCGACCTGATATCTCGCACCTTTCTCTTCGAGCGCTCCTTGAGTTGGAAGTCGCTGATCAATCGAATTGGCAAACGGCTTTCTCCTCAAACGATTGAGGGGGCGAGGGCTGGTGTCGACGGTTCTTTCGTTGACCGCTGGCATTCGAGATTAATTTTCTGGACAAACAGGCACTCCCTCTGCAGTTCCGCTTTTGGAGATAAAAGACATGGCTGGCGATTGGTTACAACAACTTGTGGATGACGGCTTGATCGGTGGGGATCAGCTCGCGGAAGCGGAATCCATGGCGCAGAGCATGGGGCTGAAAGTCGCGGATGCGTTGGTTCGGAACGGGTATGTGGACCAGGAAACCGTTTGTCAGTATCAGGCCAGGCAATTCGGTTATGAGTACGTCAATTTGGATGGCATCCAGATTCCAGGCGATGTCATTCAGCTCGTAACCGAATCGATGGCCCGAGAAAACGTGATCGTTCCGGTGGCTCTGCAAGGGGAAACCGCCCAGATCGCCTTTCACGACCCGATGGCTTACGACCTGCTCGAGAAACTCCAGTTCTTGCTCAATCGTAGTGTCGATATCGTGATCGCTCCGAAGGAATCCATCCAGAATTGCATTGAGCGACATTATGGACAGACCGGCAACGAAGAGTCGGTCGATTCCATGATACAAGAGTTCACCGAGACGCAAATCGACCTGACCCAGGTCGAAACCGGCGGTGATATCCAAGAAGAAGACGATAGTGCTCCGGTGATTCGGCTGGTGAACTTGATCATCGAAGAAGCCGTCAAGATGCGAGCGAGCGACATCCATGTCGAGCCGTTCGAGGATCGTGTGCGGATTCGGTACCGCATCGACGGAAGCCTCATCGAGCGGGACAACCCTCCCCGCCGACTGTTGGGAGCGATTGTTTCTCGTATCAAAATTATGTCGCGGATCGATATCGCCGAGAAACGCCGACCGCAGGACGGCCGGATCAAAACTCGGGTCGGAACACAAGACTACGATTTGCGTGTCAGTATTATCCCTACCAATCATGGCCAGGCGGTGGTCATGCGTATTCTTGATCGTGAGAACATCAAGATCGGTATCCGGAACTTAGGGTTCAGTGAAGAAAAGTATCGAACCTTCCAAAATGTCATTCGACGACCGAATGGTATCTTTTTGGTCACTGGTCCAACGGGGTCCGGAAAGACGACCACTCTGTACAGTGCTTTAGGTGAACTGAACAAGCCGGACCGAAAAATCATCACGGCGGAAGATCCGGTCGAATACTATCTGCCTGGAATCAACCAAGTCGAAGTTCGGCATGAGATCGGACTGGATTTCTCCCGGATTATTCGGGCGATGTTGCGGCAGGCTCCGAATGTGATCCTCGTGGGAGAAATTCGCGATTTGGAGACGGCAGAGATGGCAATCCAAGCTAGTTTAACAGGACACTTGGTTTTCAGTACCCTTCATACGAACGATGCGCCCAGTTCTATTACACGCCTGATCGACATGAATGTTCAGCCATTCCTCGTCGCGAGTAGTGTGATGGCGGTCATGGCTCAACGTTTGGTGCGGCGTGTTTGCAAGAAATGCGTGACCAGCTACAAGCCCGATTCGAGCGAAATCGAACAACTCGAAATCACGGACGAGGAATTGGCCAAAGGTCAGTTTGTTCGCGGAAAAGGGTGCAACGAGTGCCAGCACACGGGCTACAAAGGCCGGGTCGCGGTGTTCGAGTTGATGACGATGAACTCGACGTTGCGAGAGATGACGTTCCGCAGCGAACCCGCCCAGGCAATTCGGCGGCAGGCTCGGCTGTTCGGCATGAAGACTCTCGTCGATGATGCGAAAGATAAGGCTATCCAAGGACTTACAACTTTGACCGAAGTTTATAAGTTGAAGACAAGTCGTGACTAACTGTCCACAAAACGGCGGTTTCGCCTTGGTCGTAGCGTGAGCCGGATGATGTTTTTGCCACACATGTGCCGAAGTTTAATTGTCAGGCCGATGAATAGGATGGCAAAGGTCAAAGCCAGCATTGAACTTGGGGCACACAATGTGTGGAAGTGTTGCAAAATGCAACACTTCCATTGTGCGTTCCAGATTGCAGGTTGTCCCTGAAAATTCCGATGCGTTAGCCAAGCCAGGACGGCGGTGTCGGTTGGCCAATGGGTCAACAAGAAAATCGTTCGGATTCCGCCAAAAACAATATTTATTTGAGATTGTTACAGAGTCAGCCCAGAATATGGGCACAACTGAGGGAAAACACGCATGGCAACAATCCAAATCGACAAGCTTCTCGAAACGGTGGTTAAGGAACGCGTGAGCGACTTGCACATCACCGCTGGGCAACCGCCGGTTGTCCGATTGGGGGGGCGAATGGTGCGGTTGGAGACTAAGGAGCTCGACGCCGAAGACTGCACCGCGTTGATGAAGAGTATTACACCGGAGCGGAACCAACAGGAACTCCAAGAAGTTGGGGGGACCGACTTCGGTTTCGCGTTCGGTGACAAAGCTCGATTTCGTGTCGCGGTGTTCAAGCAGCGTGGCATGATCGGCATGGTGCTCCGGCGAATTCCGACGGACTTCCTCACGTTCGAGCAACTCGGTTTGCCACCGGTCATTGAAGAATTGATTCAACGTCCACGGGGTTTGTTCCTGGTGACCGGGCCGACCGGTTCCGGGAAGACCACCAGTTTGGCGAGTATGCTCAACTGGATGAATCACAACCTCGATCACCACATTATTACCCTCGAAGACCCGATCGAGTATTACCACGATCACAATAAAAGTACGTTCAATCAACGTGAGATCGGCGTGGACGTGCCGACGTTCCCGGAAGCACTTCGGCGGGCGTTGCGGATGGACCCCGATGTGATTCTCGTGGGGGAAATGCGGGACTTGGAAACCATTTCGGCGGCGATCACCGCGGCGGAAACCGGGCACGTCGTGTTCGGAACTTTGCACACCACCGGTGCCCAAGGAACCGTCGACCGAATCATCGACGTGTTCCCGACGAATCAACAAGAACAAATTCGAACCCAATTGTCGACGGCGATCATCGGGATTCTCAGTCAGGCGTTGTTGCCTCGGATTCCCAAAGGTTTGGTTGCTGCGTATGAACTTCTCGTCGTGACACCGGCGATCGCGAACCTGATTCGTGAAGGGAAAACCTTCCGGATTAACTCGTCGATCCAAACCGGGCGGAAGTTCGGGATGCAACTGCTGGACGACGCCTTGTACAACCTCTGGAAAGACGGTTTGTGCGAGGAAAAAGACGTCATGTACAAATCGAACAATCCAGGCGAACTCAAGGTTCGCATCGAACGTGCCAAACGCGGCATGTTCGACGAGGAAGAAGAAGATGACGATGACGACGACGATTGGGATGACGACGACGAATACGATGAGGACTAATCGGAAACCTCAACGGTTGAAGTTTCCGTCAGAACAACGTTTAGATTTCTAGGACCAGTGGTCATTGCTTGGTACTCAACGGACTCGTCGGAGTTTCCGGCAAGGTTCAAGAGCTTTGGCCATTGCCAATTTGGATGACACTGCTCTCGCCGAATCTGATCAATTCTTGGTGAAGATTCGGCGAGAACATTGCGACGATAATCGCGGCTCGACATCATGCATCCGATTCCGGATCGTCAGCCGAGGCGAATCGCCTTTATTTATTGCAACTAACAACTGACGTTTAACAAAGAGCGTTTCCATGGCGCAACGAAAGCTTGGGCAAATCCTGGTCGATCTGGGATATCTCTCGGAAGATCAACTTTGGGACGTGCTCGAAGAACAGAAGCAAAGTCCCGGGGAAGTCATCGGTCAAGTTGCGATCCGAATGGGGTTGGTAACCGATGCCCAAGTGACCGAAGCGCTCGCAGAACAATGGGGCATGAGTGTCGTCAATTTGCCCGAGACGAACATTCCCCCGAAAGTCTTGGAAGTCGTCCCGCAGACGATGGCCGAGATTTACCACATCATGCCCATCTCGCTGAAAGACAATGTGCTGACAGTGGCGATGGCCGAACCCCAGAACGTCGGGGCTCTCGACGATTTGCGGAACTTCCTGGGTTACGACGTTCGCGGGACAATCTCGACCACAAAAGATGTCGAAGCCGCCATCGCCGAACACTATGCCGAGCATGAAGACAGCATCGCCGATGTTGTGAGCAGCTTGGAAGAAGACTACGACGAGGACGACGAAACCAAAGGGTACAGCCTCGACGACGATGGAGACAGCGGGCCGATTCGCAAGCTGCTCAACATGGTGTTGTTGCTCGCGATTCGCGACCAGGCCAGCGACATTCACTTCGAACCGTTCGAGGAAGAATTCAAGATTCGCGTCAAAGCGGATGGTGTGCTGTACGAGATGGTTCCACCGCCTCGGCATATGGCAAATGCGATCGTGTCGCGGATCAAGGTTATGAGCGATTTGGATATCGCCGAACGCCGTTTGCCACAGGACGGACGGATCGAACTCAATGTCGGCGGCAACGCGGTCGACTTGCGGGTGAGTGTGCTACCAACACTGTTTGGCGAATCCGTCGTGATGCGGGTGTTGGATAAAACCGTCGTCCAGTTGGACCTCAACAAGATCGGCATGGACCCGGGCACATTGTCCCGGTTCCGCGAATACATCAAACGTCCGAACGGAATTATCCTCGTGACCGGGCCGACGGGTTCCGGCAAAACGACCACGTTGTATTCAGCTCTCAACGAACTCAACACGATTGAAGACAAACTCCTCACTGCTGAAGACCCGATCGAATACGACATTGACGGCCTGATTCAAGTTCCCGTCAATCCCGATATCGATGTGACCTTCGCAAACGTGCTACGGGCCTTCCTGCGACACGATCCGGATACGATTCTCGTCGGTGAAATTCGAGACCACGAAACGGCGGAAATCGCGGTGCAGGCGGCACTGACCGGGCACCGTGTGTTTAGCACACTTCACACGAACGATGCCCCGTCGGCGATCACACGTTTGCTCGACATGGGCGTGCCATCGTTCCTCATTACCGCCGCCTTGGAAGCAATTCAGGCCCAACGGCTCGTGCGGCGAATTTGCACCGAATGCCGCACGCGGTTCGACCCCAGTGATGAACTCCTCATGGAGTTGCAACTGCCGATCGAACGGGCTCGGAAATACAAATTCTATTACGGCAAAGGCTGCGGACGGTGCAACAACACCGGTTACAAAGGCCGAACCGGAATCTACGAACTCATGGAAATCACCGACGAAATCCGCGACATGATCGGTGCGGATGCCTCGGTCGACGAAATGCGGAATATGGCTCGTTCCCAGGGCATGACAACCCTGCGGGAAGCCGGTTTGAAACTCATCTTCGATGGCGTGACCACGATCGACGAAATCGTTCGGGAAACCGTCATGGAAGATATTGAATAACGCTGTCCCATGACCCCGCCGCTCGGATCGGCAACTTGGACACGACAACGGACTAAGGACCACTAACCACGGACAACGCTCATGCCAGTCTATCAATATGAGGCCATGGATAATACCGGCCTCGAAATCAAAGAGACGATCGAGGCGGCGGACGAGAACGAAGCCCAGTCTAAGATTCGTGAGAAGGGTTTCTTCGTCACCAAAATCCAAGAACGCGCGAAGAAACAAAAGAAAAAGAAGACTGGCGAAAAAACCAAGCAACAGCCAACCCGCAAAAAGAAAAAGGGCGGCGGCTTTTCGATTGGTGGAGTGAGCCAGAAAAAACTCTGTACGTTCACTCGGCAGCTTTCCACACTTCAAGACGCCGGTTTGCCGATTCTGCGATCCCTGCGGATTCTCGAAGGGCAATCCAAACCGGGGCCGCTCAAGAATGCGTTGGGCGAAATCATCGAAGACATCGAAGGCGGGAACACGCTGTCCGAAGCGATGGCTCGACACCCGAAAGCCTTTGACAACCTCTATGTCAACATGGTGAAAGCCGGGGAAGCCGGTGGGGCGTTGGAAGTCATCCTTAGACGACTCGCCGAGTTCAAAGAACGGGCTCAAAGTCTGAAGCGAAAAGTCAAAGGGGCCATGATCTATCCGTGTGCGGTCATCACAGTCGCCACATTGATCGTCGGCTTCATCATGTATTACATCATTCCGAAGTTCAAAAAGATCTTCGAAGACTTCAACACCGAATTGCCCGGCATGACCACAACGCTCATCGGCATGAGCGACTGGGTTGTGAATTACTTCTACCTAATTCCTGCCATTCCCATTGGGGCGTGGCTGATGATCAAAATTATCAAGAAGAACAAGACCGGGGCCTTTGCGGTCGACTGGATCACACTCAGGCTACCGTTATTAGGGCCGATTGTGAAAAAGTCGATTGTCGCGCGAATCTCTCGAACGCTAGGGACATTGATATCATCCGGGGTGCCCATTTTGGAAGCCCTGATTATTGCCCGGGACACCGCCGGGAACGCCGTTTTCAAGAAAGCGTTCGACCAAATCTATGCGGCGATTCGTGAAGGGGAATCCATGGCGGTCCCACTCCGGGAAACTCGGATCGTGGACGACATGGTGGTCAACATGGTGGACGTGGGTGAAGAGACCGGGGCACTCGACGAGATGCTCTACAAAGTCGCCGATGTCTACGACGAAGAAGTCTCGGTGCTGGTCGAGGGGTTGATCAACCTGCTCGAACCACTCATGGTCGTGATCCTTGGTTTGATCGTCGGTTTCATCGTCATTGCGTTATTCATGCCGCTGGTGAAACTGCTTAACGACCTGTCTTAACTTCGCAGCTCAAATCGACTTCCCAGCTCGACGGCGAACCGTCGTCGGGCGGGTTCCATCTATCCATTTTCGTGGCCCAGCGTGTTGAACTCACGCTACCGGCTCGCCCCTCGTGCCGGAAGACACTGAGACATTCAAGGAGTTTCCCACCGTGAAAACCCAAACTCAACCGGCTCCCCTACCCCGGCAGGCCACCGGTTTTACATTGATCGAGCTACTCATCGTCATCGTGATCCTCGGCATCCTGATGTCGCTGATCCTCCCCGCCATCAGCAGCGCTCGACGCAACGCCCGAGTGGCGCAGGTTTCGACGGAAATCAAGAGTTTGGAAAGCGGACTCGAAAACTTTAAAGCGAAGTTCGACTTCTATCCGCCAAGCACACTTGTACTGCATGAAACCGGGGCGAACTGGAACACGCCTGCGGCCGCGCCGCATCGTGCCATTATCCGCCGCATGTTTCCTCAATTCGACTTTGCTGACCACGACTTCAATGGCAACGGCAACACCACCGACAGCTTCTCTTTGACGGGCAACGAGTGTTTGGTGTTCTTCCTCGGGGGAATGGCAGATCAGGACGGTGATAACTTTGCGATGATTGGTTTCTCGAAGAATCCCGCGAACCCGTTTACCAGAGCGGGGAGCAGCCGACTCGGGCCGTTCACAGAGTTTGAAACCGGCCGCTTGGTTGACAACATTCCCAGTGGCGGCAACGGATTTCCGGAGTACGTCGATCCGCTACCAAATCAAACCGCACCCTATGGCTATCTGAGTGCAAACAACGGACGTGGTTACGCGGCGGGCACCATGCCTTACCGTTTGCCGGGTGAAGACGCCAACCTCAATAACACACTCGATGCGTCCGAAGATGCCAACAGCAACTCGACTCTTGATGTTGGTCAACCCTTCAAACCGGATTCGTATCAGATCGTCTCGCCGGGCTTCGACAATGAGCATGGCACAGGTGGCACGTATGATCCGGAAACAGCCGATGCCAAACTTGGCTACGACGCGAATCCTTCAACGCGAAGTGCAGAACGAGACAACATCACGAACTTTCATCCAGGCATGCTAGCGGATTGATATCGCCACTTGTCAGATCGCACAATTGCATAGAAACGGAACTCTCATGCGACATCATCGCACAGCAAATCGGCAACCGGTTGGGTTTACCTTGGTTGAACTATTGGTGGTCATCGGCATCATCGGCTTTTTGATTACCATTTCTGGTGTCATCATCGGCAACATGCTCGGTACTTCCAAGGAAGCAGCGACCAAGGCGACCATCGCAAAAGTCCATGAACTCATCATGGAACGCAGCCGAGGCTTTGATGTCGTTCAAGATTCCAACGCCCAGGTCTATAAGAACGTCGAACGCTTCAAACGGATTCCCGATGCCAAAAGTACCGGGTTCGTTGATTATCGGGTTGGTTTTCGGAAGGCAACGTTGCGACAGAGCATGCCAACACGCCTGCTAGACCTCAATGCTCTCACCATGATTTCGGGTGGGTCATCACAAACTGTTGTCCCGCCTGCGACTCAACTCTACACCGACTTCAATACGGGTTGGGACACAACGAAGCACCAACCCGAAACGTTGAGTTCAGAACTGATGTATTTCGCATTGACGAATGGGATCGCGTTTTTCCAGGCGACAAACGCAGCTGATCAGTTTACGAGCAGCGAAGTCATGGACACGGATGGCGATGGGCGAATGGAGTTTGTCGATGCTTGGGGCAAACCATTGCGGTTCTATTTCAACCCGACTCGTCTGTTCCGCCCCGGTGGCAATGGTGCAAGTCTCGATCAAACTTTGATCACAACAATGTTCCCGTCGCTATCGAAATATAACCTCAACTCAGATCCTGATGATCCTAACGGAAAGTTCCTTCAGGAGTTCATTCGGAACTATCTCGTTCGAGTGAACCCGCCAAACAATATTCCAAGTCCTCCGCCAGCGGCTCAAGTGAATGCAGCTCTCGTGGAATTCGAGAACACTTTTCACACGCCATCGACCTACCAAGTTCCGTTGGTTGTGTCGGCGGGTCCCGATGGTGAACTCGGTTTATATGAAGCACCCGACGCCGCCAATTTCGGGCACCTCGCTCAACCGATTACCGACTCGACAGGTACGATCAACTACGACGTGCTGTACGACAATATTACGAACTACCAAGGCATCTAGAATTGATTGACCGCCCACGCAACGATAGCGACGCACAATCAAGGTTGCACCTATGAGACGTTTCCGAACTATGAATCAGCGAAGTGGTTTCACGTTAGTGGAATTACTTGTCGTGATCGGCATTTTGCTGATTCTCGCCTACATGAGCTTGTCCATCTACAACACCGCCGCCGATAGCGATCGGATTCGCTCCTCGGCACGGCAAATTCAGTCGTACTTGGAAGGGGCACGCGATCGTGCCATCTTGTCCGGGCGACGTTGGGCCGAAGAAGGCCGTGAGGGCTCGCAACCCAATGTGGGGGTCCGCTTTCTCGTGGACCAAAACGCCGGCAATGGCGGCGGCACGAGACCCCAAGTCAATGCCATGGTGTTCGTCGAAAGCTCACCCGCGGTGCGTGGGAAGATGAGATTAAATTCTTCGTCGTTCTGGGAAAACAATGAGTCCGAAAACTACGGGCAAAGTTGGCTCAACCTGGCGTTGCGAGGGCAGTTGTATACAGGTTTGGAAATCTTAGTCTACGAACCAAGCACCTCCGACTACGACGATATGAAAGGCCGAAAACCACAGCGACTGCGGATCTCGAATGTGATCGTGAATGGCAGTGGTATTCCGACCGGTGAGATCGAGTTGAACGAAACGCCAACGTGGTCTAGCGGAATGACGGGCGACGAGTTCTTTGTGCAGTTGCAAGTTGGTCCGTCGATCATGGCGAATCAGGAACCGGTGGCGTTGGGGTCGAACATTGTCATCGACTTGACAGTCTCTGCGGATCCGAATGGCGATGGATACGCGACCGACACGAAGTTGCCTTCCGCGTGGTTGAAGCCACAAGCATCACCGCCTCCGCTGCCGCAACCGCAGTATACGCTTTCGCCACCGTTGGACGTCATGTTCTCGCCTCGCGGGGTTGTGACCGGACCGGCGGCGGCCAGCGGATTGATACATTTCGTTCTCCGGGATGTGGCCGACGTGGAGAACGGCCGGGTTCTTAGCGATCCCAACCGTGAGGGCGATGAATTGATTGTGACCTTGTTCACACGCACCGGGCATATCTCCTCGCATCCCGTTCACCCAACCGATACGTTTCGCTTTGCTGAGACCGGCGAGGTGGCTCAATGAGAAAACCGATGCAACACCATTCCATACCACCCTCCCCGCACAAGCGTCGTGGGGTGACGTTGACCGAAGTGCTCATGGCGATTCTGGTGATGGGCATCGGCGTCGTCGCGGTGGCAACGATGTTTCCGTTGTCGGTCCTGAAAAGTGTGCGAGCTTCGCACCTCACACGGGCCGCGATTCTCTGCGTCAACGCCCGAGCCCGCGTGCAGTCCGATCCGCGGTTGTTAGCCGACCCGGACTTCGACGGCAATTTCAAGGAACACTTCTCCAACGACTTCAACCGCAACGGCATATTCGATCGCGGTGAAGTCGGTGAGGATGTCGACGGGGATGGCAATCCCGACCGTGTCCGACGCGGGTTGTATGTGGTCGATCCCCTGGGTTGGGCCTATTGGACCGACGTTGGTATCAGTGCCGGTGTGCCCGCGAATGTATTTGGACACGACGATGACGATTCCGCCGCACCGTTCGGGATTCGTCGCTGGTCCGGCAGTGCCCTGAACGGTCCCGCACCAGATATTTTGACTCAGCTGCAAGCCGAACAAATCGTTGCCCTGCCTGATACCTGGGAAACCGTCGGCGAAGACGCGATTCTACCGGCAAGCACATCGACTGTTCTTCAACTCGCGAGCACGGATCTCGATCTCAGTGTGGTGCCATTGACCGGCAATCCCCTGGCCCGTGTAGTCTTGTTTTTGTCGACTCCCAATGCCGGACCGAAAGCCGTGACGCGGCGAATTGTTGCAGTCAATGACACCACGAAAACGATCACTGTTTCCCCAGCCATCACCGGCGTGACGACGGCCAATGTCGATCGTGTGCGGGTGGAATTCCAGTCGCCAAAGTACACGTGGATGCTCACGGTTCACACCGATATGTACGGCGTATCCTCCGCAGACATCGTTGTGTTCTTCAACCGGTCCTTCGACCCGCTTGACGAACGGCTTATCTCAACGCCAGCGGCCAGCGGGTTTATCAACGCTGACCGAAACGCTTCCAACGTGGTGACCATCAATTGGATGGCAGCGGCTAACAAACCCAACTACGGGCAAAACAAGTTTCTCTACAGTACGGCGAACGGGCAGTGGTATCGGATCGTGCAGGTCCAAGCCGAGACTGCGACATCAGCCACGCTCGTGTTAGACCGAGCGGTGAGTGATGTTCCGGTCAAACTTCCCGCGGCTGAAGACAATGCCATCATTCCGTCGGGCGTGATCGATGTGTTCCCTTACTAAGTTCAACCGGCTGAATCGCCAAGTCACTGATGTCTCAGGCAAATGGTGCCCTATGAATTCTCGACGCTTCAAGAACTCCGCGAATCGCCAAGGCTTCACGTTGGTGGAGCTGATGGTGGCGGCCTCCTTGGTCGTGTTGATTATGTTCTTGTTTGCTCAGATCTTCTCCATCGCGACCGCCACCATGGGCGAGATGAAAGGACTAGCCGAGAACGATCAACGTGCTCGAACGCTGACGACGATCATTCAAAACGATCTTCAGAATCGCACCTTCCGCAAGGTGCTGCCCTTCACCGTTGGCGAAGGCGATCCTCCGGACAACGACAAGGCCGACTTTGGCGAACGACGTGGTTACTTCTATATCAGTGAGAATGACCCTGCCAACGACTCGGACGACGTGTTGCAATTCACAATCGAAGTCGACCCGAACTCCGATGACCCATTCTACGGCCAAGCACTCCAACTGGATGACAACGAAGATATGGACAACGATCCGAGTACATTCCCGGATCGCAATCAACCGGATTATTCGGACGGGTTGTTCAACGGGGCGGGCGTGTCGCATCAGGCGGAAGTCTGTTACTTCCTGCGAAACGGAATTTTGTACCGTCGAATGATGTTGATCGATCCCGACTCCAGCGTCGAAAAACAGCCGGAGAACTCACCATCCACAAACGATCCAGCGGACGCCGAAGAGTTCTTCGACCCCGCACCGGCCGAGCCGTTCCAATATGGCAACTTAACCCCGCCGGTATTTTGGCGGGACTTCGATTACTCCGCGTTTCGCAATACGGCGATTTCTCCGGCACAAATGTTGTTGCACGGGAGCAGTTCTCTGAACAACACCACCGCCGCCGGTTTCTTCCCTTTGGGCAAGCCGGCGTATCGGTTTGGCTTCAATCATGCCACGGGGTTGCCTCAAGAATATGTAGGCACGACCAGCCCGGGCGTGTTCATCGGCCGTTACACCATGGAAGAAACATCCTACCGGCTCAACAACTCAACCGGCTTCACGTATCCCTACTCAGTTCCGACATTCGGCAACCCGATGGGAACGGACGACTGGGATGTTCTCAACACGAGCATTCGTGTGGGGAATGATGGAATCGTCGAATTCAATTCCAGTGGTTGGCAATCGGCGGCTGGTGGAACACGACGGGCCGAAGACATCCTGATGTCGAATGTGTTCGCGTTCGATGTCAAAGTTTGGGACCCACTCTACAACGAAGACGCCAACAGTGACGGAGCACTCAGCACGGGCGAAGATGCCAACAACAACGGCGTCCTTGATACGACGGCGATGTTCGTGAATGTCGGTCACTCGGCATTTCAAGGATTGCTCGCACAGAATACGAATGCAAACCTGTTGTTCGGGGATCGTCGTCCGACGGACCCAACAGATGCGTCTCTCTACAACAATCGCACATTCGATACTTGGCACCCGGCTCCTCAAATCGACTTAGATGGCGATTCTGAAGACGATCCGCCGCCGTTTAGTTTACGAGACGGAAACGGACAGGATCGGCCTTTGACGGCCATTCAAATTACAATTCTGTTGCACGACATTTCGAGCGATCAACTCCGACAACTCACGATTGTGCAGTCACTCGCTCCTTAGCGAAGCAGCGTCTGAGATCAATCACCCGACGTTGAAGACAATCCCTGTTTGAAGGCCGGTTGGGCCACGGCTAGCCTTTCATGAAGGAATCATGACAATGAAGAAACAGCACATGCGTGCGAACCAATCGCACAAACGGCCACCCGGTGGTGAGAACCGGCGGGGAACCGTGTTAGTGGTCGTCATGGGCCTGCTTGGTCTCTTGATGCTCTTAGGTTTTGCGTTCTATACCTTCGCCCGTCAGGAGCAAGGCAACGCGGAATACTTCAACGCCGCCCAGCATGTGACGAGCAGTGGTGTCAGTCGCGATATCTACTTCAACTGGGCGATGGAGCAGATCATCAACGGTGGGCCTGTCGATCTCCCGAACAGTGCTCTGTGGGGCGGACGTCATGCGTTGATGACCACCGCCTTCGGTCAAGACGTGCACCCCTTCAGCGGAAGTGGGATCAACGTCACGGTCGACAATAGTGGCGTGATGATCGTCGACCAAGATTTCGACGGCGTTGATGACGGTAGCGTCGCGTTGCTGGAATTCAACGACTCACCCGCCGCTCAAGCCGGTGCCTACGTGGCTGATGGTTCCGCGATGGCTGGCGATTTGATCGGACGATACGAAGACTTCGACGCCGGCACAGCCGATATTCCACTGACGACCTATTGGGACCATGCGAATAGCCGCATGACCTTTCCGATGCCGGACGTTCCGTATTCGTATCCGGACATCAACAACGTGGCAATCGGGTTCAATGGGTACGGTCTCGATGCGACTAACTTGCCGGCCAAAGTGATTATTCCCTCGTATCACCGTCCGCAGTATCTGCGAAGCGGTGGAAGTGCCGTGAACGATTGGGCGACGAGCACTACGAATTGGCAAAAACGAGTGATGCGTCCGCAAGCCCAGCACATGCACATTGCTCCCGATGGAACGGTGCTCGGCGAACGGTATCCACAAACGGGCGTGACATTTGCCAATGGACCATTTCCTTTGGGCGATCCGGAAGGTTACCAAGGATATTGGGACGGTCCCGTGGGGCGATGGAAAGATAACTTTACCTATCAACCCGGTGATATGATTTTTCCGTCCGCCGGATACACACCCGCCACGATGCCGCATGATGAGAATTTTCCGAAGATGGACAACCTCGTGTATGTCGCCCAAGCTTCGGGTGACAGCGGGAGTTCGGAACCGATCTGGGAAAATTATCAGACGATTGGTGATACCGTCACCGATGGCAACGTCACTTGGGAAGCTCGGGAATTCGTGAAATACGATGCCGACCCCGATGGTGACGGCGTTAAAGAAGCTGTCTATCTCGATTTGGACTTCCCGGTCCAAGTCAAAACGGATGGTTCGGGGACGAAATACATCCCGATGTTCGCCGTCACGATCTACGATGCCGACGGTCTTTTGAACTTGATTGCCCAGGGCAATATCAACCGCTTCCCTGCGTTCCGAGCCGACAACAGTGGTGACGGCGAAGTGGATGTCTTTGGTGATCAAGGCCCGACTTTTGATAACACGATTTCGATCAACGAACTACTCCATACGTCAAACCTGGGAGCAACCGCGACCGAAATCAATCCGATGTGGGGTCTGCTCGGACCGGAACCGACGAACGCCACCGAACTGGCGAAACTCGATCAACACGCTCACTTCTTCGGTCGCGACTTCTCGGCCATTCCACCGACGACCGGGGAAATCGCGAACATGGAATGGTTCATGTCGCGAGTGGGGAAACTCGTCTATGGTGATCGGGATACTGATGTGATCGACGAGTACGCCGGTGTCTATGGGGAAGATCAATACCTGCTCAATGCAGCCGGCACGTCTCCCCGCCGAAACAATCTGGGAGCGGGAGCATTTCCGAAACCGGGTGTCACAGGAGCCGACGACAACTACAACCAATTTCTCGGCGAGTACAATCCTTTCACCAATCCGTTGCAAGCTGCCGGTAGCTACAACCGGTACTATGTTTACTCGCAACCGCTGGACTTCTTAGGGACCGGCTCCGCAAACAACGGACGACAAACGCGAACGTTTTCGACCACGTCCGGCCGCTGGCAGCAGTTCGATAGTTATCCCACGCCGCTGGGCTATGTGGGTTGGGATGCGAATGTCTTCAACACCTCGTTGATGCAGAACGAAATCAAACCGCCTTCTGCCAATCCGTTGATCGACGAAGCGTTTGAAGTCAATGTCGATCATGATTCGGCGAATCCGATGGATGACATTCTGCCGCTTTCGGATAACCTCTTCTTGCAGATGAGCAAGGAAGACATTCAGAACTACAGCATCAATTCCCGTGTGGGTGAGTTGATGTCGTATAACCTTCGCGACGTGGGGACCAACGGCGAAATCGCCGAGCAAATCCGCAAACGATTCACCACGCTCGGTTGGGATATGAAGAGTTTCGGTATCAACTCTGACCGAACGTTGACGAGCAACTCCGCCGAGCGATCAGAGGAGTTCAAGCCTGACTTCTATGGTGATCTGGAGTTCCCGCCTTATTTTGTGACAGCTACTGATCCAACGAACTGGCCGACAAACTATAACAAGGCTGAACCGTTCCGGTTAGCATTACGTCAGAGTTTGAAGGTGCTGCCGACCAATCACAATGGTTCAGCGTTCCCGAAAAATTTGGACCCGGTTGCGACCGAGTCGCGTCAGCAACGATCGTTGAACCTCAATGGTGTGACTTGCTTTGGAGAGCTCAACAATCAACTTGTGGGGTACTCGCGTGGTTTGACTCCTCACCCGTCGAATCCGGGAGATGCGGTCGTCGTTCCTGTCGAACGGGGGACGAATCCAGGTTGGCGACCACCGCTTTCGAGTTTGTCGACGAATGCCAGCCGAGAGCGTTGGGCACGCTACGATCGTCAATTGCTTGCTCGTGATATTTACGTGCTGCTCTACACCTTCTGTGGTGGTCAAGACATCGACTATGTCGCGACGCCAAACACAGTGCTTGGCGACCTCACGAACCAAGTCGACTTGGATGGTGATGGCACGGTCGATGACTATGAAATTAAATCCCGACGCCAGCTCTACAATGATGATCAACTTCACGAAATGGCGCAGTTCGCCATCAATGTGGTAGAACGGCTCGACCCGGATAACGTGATCGAAAAGTTCGAATACGATAAAGACCTCTCCGATGGTTGGAACCTGGACGACGATCCTTACGACGTGACGGATGGTGCGTATCAATACGATGACCAAGGCACGGAAACCTTCCTTGCAAGTGGTGCCTTCCAGGATTCACACCCAACCGCCGACCGCGGTGTTGTCTACGGTGTAGAGACGCAAGAACTGACTTTGGCGGAAGGCTTGGCTTTCCGGACCGAATACGTCGATACGAACATGGACAACATGGGCGACCAAGACCTGGTGGCTACCCGACACGATGAGAACCATCGTTACTACTTCACCTATCTGGAACTTCTCAATGCCGCTCCCTATTCGGTTAGCCTGAATCGCGACTGGCAAGTGCAGATGGAAACGATCGACGCATCCAGCGTCGTCACCGACACGCGAACGTTAACGTTGCTTGCCAACCCGGGAAGTACCTCATCGCCCGTCACGGGTGGTGGTTCCTTCTTGATCATGTCATCCGGAACCACGACCGGGACGGACTTGGCCGATAGTCGCTTCATGGCGGATCTCGATTACGATGATTCCATGATGCCCATGCCAAACATGAGAGTTTTGGCTCCGGCCGGGACTGGTTTTCCGCAGATCGACTTGATCACGAACCCCGGCAAGTACGATCTTGATGGGGCTGTCAGCGACCAGTTCCTGGATGACTTGAATGCCGGGACAACCGTCATGCCTCAAGTGCGGTTCACCTTGCGACGTCGATTGCATCCGGGGCGGAACGTTCCCACGACAGTCGACCCCAACGATGGAGCCGACGACTACAACCGTGACAACCCATGGATCGATGTCGACGTGCTCACGCTGAATCCGAATGGTGAAGGTGTTGGTGATTTGCGTCTCACGGAAAATGACAAGAACGGCTGGGAAATCAAAGCCCGGTTGCTCAAAGACAAAATCGAAAGTCGTGAGCGGACTCAGCGTCTCGATCGAAACGCGGTCGAACGGTACGCGGGTATTCCCAATCCCGCTGGGGCTTTCGATGAGATGGACGTCGACCTCGATCACGACGGCATGGCAGAAACCTATAGTGACGACATGGACTTCGATTCATATAAGACTGCAAACTATCAACTGTTCCGTCTCAACACTCTTGGTCGCGACAACCAGAACAGCAACTATACGCTTTGGCAGCCACATGGTGACCGAGACTTCTATTCCGTCAGCGAGTTGTTGCAGGTTCCGTTGTACGGCCCAGAAGATTTGACCGCCAAACTCGATGAGAGTAACGGGTTCGGCAATGGTGTGAATACGGCGGGAGTCGCTAAGTTCGTGCGTCCGCTGATTCCCGGCGGTCGGGGAAGCGATGGTTTCCCGGGGTTCGCGGGGATGGATGACGACGGGGATAGTGAAACTGACGAAGAAGACGAACGAAATGCGGGCGTCGATGGCGACATTCCCGTCAAATTCGATAACCGTTGGTACCGTTTGCTTGAGTTCTTCGAACGGCCCTCGGTGATCTCCCGCGAAGGGGAAATCCGGGAACCAGGTTTGATGAACCTCAACGGCATTCGTTATCCGGCATCGTTGGCAGGGTTGATCGACGACTCATCGGCGTTCAGCACCATGACACCGATCCGAGATGGTGTGCCCTATACCGATTATGGCAGCCCCATCCGTTACATGCCGGATAGTCAGGAATTTTCGACGACAGGACGGGATTGGTGGAGTGAGTTCCTTCAATCACGCGATGGGCTCGACTTAGTCTCAGCGGGAGCGATTACGGACAATTTGGCCGCGATCTTGCCGGGGTCTCCATCAGCGAAGCCGTTCCGTCCACTGACGTTCACCTCTGATGGTCTCGACAGCCTCGATCACACCGTTCTCCGCGAATTGCCACTCGATGTGGCGAATGGTGTCTCGGTATCCAACCGACGACGATTGTTCGAGCTGCGAGATTCCTCAAATGCCGATGCGAATCAACAGTATCGGTTGTTCTCGAAGTTGCTGAATAACTCGACAACGCGAACGAATGCGTTCTTTGTCTTTGTGCAGGTGGACTTCTTTGAAGTGGTTGAGACCGACGTGACTGTTGGTAGCGAAACGTACACGCTGCAGCAGGTTGGCGGGAAGCTATCGGATTCTCCGGCGTATCGTGACTTCTACGTGGTCGACCGTAGCAAGGCGTTTGGTGAGCTGCGGCCGGCAAACTTCGACTTGCGGTTCGAGGACTACGATCCGTCCATGCACGATCTGCCACCGACCTTCGCGTTCTGGGGCAATCGGAATGGCAACAACCCACAAGGGTTCAATTACCGAAAGCTAATCGTCCATCGAGAAATCATCGAATAAACGTTCACACAAGCCGTCGGTTCCCACCGGCGGCTTTTTCGTTCAATTCTTGATATTTCTCGTTATTTTGCAAAAATCGCTGTTGATGTTGAGTGACCGAATGCGTTTCTAGCAGGGACGTCCTATTATTCTGTGGGGCGGTGTCTCACTTCGCGGCGAATGACGTGAACAAGACCTGATCAACTGGCTTCCTGCCACTCGATCGCACAGCTCTGAAAGATCGCGAATTTCCAGCGATTTCAGCTCAAATCGAATCTGTTTCCATCACACAGTCCACTGACCGCTCGTTTGAATCAAAGAAGGATGAACATGAACGTTTCTCGCCATCGCACCGCGTCGCGTCGTCGCGGGTTCACTTTGATCGAATTGTTGGTGGTGATTTCGATCATCGCCACGTTGATTTCGCTCATCGCTCCCGCTGTGCAAAGTGCCCGTGCCGCTGCTCGCCGAACCCAGTGCCTCAACAACCTGCACAACCTGGGAATCGCGATGCAAAACTTCGGAAGTTCCCACAACAGCCAACTTCCCTACGTTCGAGACGTGACTCAAGGCACCGGTCCTGAGCAAGCGATTAGTGGCTGGCCTGTTCAACTTCTCAACACCTTGGACAACGAAGCTGTTCAACGTCAGTTGCGTACCAACGCAGCGGCAGGGGCAGCGGATCCGTTTACCGGTACGGATGGTTCTGGTGGTGCGGTTGCGGGAGCCTCTCCGGCAAACACTTGGTTGCAAGTCTTCACCTGCCCGGATGACCTGAACGCTTGGCAGCAAGATTTTGGTTTGACCTACCGGGTCAATATGGGATACATGAGCGGGTTGACAAGCGGAACCGATGCCGGCCCTGGTGGACCTGATGCTGGTGATGCGGAACTTGCCTTGGACGGTACAGCGGGCGGATCACTCGATTACCTGGAAGCGTATTCAACCGGTGCAATGTTCCAACGAATTGGTGGAGCAGGCAATCGGAACATGTCGTTTGATTTCATCTCTCAAGGAGACGGGCTCGGGAGTACCATTCTCATCGCCGAGAACACCTTGGGATCGTCTGCAGGATGGCGTTCAAGCAGCCCGACAGTCTTGGGTTTTGGTGTGGCAATCAGCGATTTGAGTGGTGGCGGTTTTGGCGCCAGCAGTAAGACGAACTTGGGTGTCGGTGGGGTCACTAGTTTGGGAAGTTCAGGAATCAACGCCCCAACGACGTCTGGTGGAAACAACGCGAAGGCAGCTTCCAACCACCAAGATATCGTACACGTTGCCTTCGCTGATGGTGCGGCAAAAGGTATCTCTGACACGATCAATACCCAAGTCTACTTGCAGTTGTTGTCCTCGAACGGTCAACGAAACGGACAAGGTGTTTTGGACAACAGCTTGTACTAAGCGACTGTGAAGAACACTTCGAGACTCGAAAGCCTCACGGGAAACCGTGGGGCTTTTTTATTGCGCTATGGAAGGCACGACGGCTTGCGATGCCAGACTCGCTCAATCTTTGAATGGGTTTTCGGTATAACAGAATTCTTCTCTTGAGTTCTGAATCTCGTCAATCAACGAGGAATCCGATGCAAGACGCTCGCGTGGGATGGTTGTGGGGTGGAGTCGGTCTGGTTCTGAGCTTCGTTGGTTCAGTGATGGCGGATGACTTCATTCCGCGTCGTCAAAGCCAACCCCCAGGACCGCCATTGTCCCCACAAGACGCAATCCAAAAGATGACCGTGCCGGACGGGTTTGCGGTCGAGCTGGTGGCTTCGGAACCGGACCTCGTCAATCCCGTCTCGATGACGTTCGACGAACAAGGCCGCGTGTGGGTGACGGAGAGTTTCGAGTATCCCCGTCGTGAACCCGGCCCCGGTCGTGACCGCATCAAAGTTCTGGAAGACACCGACGGCGATGGCCGGATGGACAAAACCACAATCTTCGCGGACGGGCTCAATATTCCCTCCGGAATTGCGGTTGGTCATGGCGGCGTATGGGTGGCGAACGCTCCCAATCTTCTGTTCATGCAAGACACCGATGGCGACCTCAAAGCCGACACCTCTCAAGTGGTCGTCACCGGTTTCGGACGGTACGACACGCATGAGCTGCCGAACTCGTTGACCTGGGGACCGGATGGCTATCTTTATGGTTTGAACGGTGTCTTCAACGCGAGTCATGTGAAGTATCCCGCGAACTCGCCACACGCGAAAGACAATCCCAACGGGTTCCGTTTCACCTGCGCACTCTTCCGCATTCATCCCAAAACTTGGGAGTTCGAAGTCTTCTGTGAAGGCACGAGCAACCCGTGGGGCGTGGCGTTCAATCCGGTAGGGGATGCGTTCATCAGTGCTTGCGTGATCGACCATTTGTGGCATCTGACCGAAACCGGATACTACCATCGGCAAGGCGGTCCGTATCCACCGCACACTTGGAAGTTGGGGTCGATCGTCAAACACAAGCATCAGATGGCTGCCTATTGCGGCATTGAATATTACGATTCCGATGCCTACCCCGAGGAGTACCGCGGTCATCTCTATATGGGCAACATTCACGGCGGTTGCGTGAATGTCGATACGCTGGAAGATCGCGGGGCGACGTACTTCGCCAAACCGCGTCCGGACTTCCTGACCGCCAATGATGTCTGGTTCATGCCAGTCGATCAAAAGACCGGGCCGGATGGTTCGCTGTATGTGCTCGATTGGTACGACCGGTATCACTGTTATCAAGATGCGAACCGTGACCCGAAAGGCATCGACCGGCTGAAAGGGCGACTGTATCGAGTTCGCTACAAGAACACGCCCCGCCCTGCTCCGTTCAATCTCGCCGAGGAAACAGACACACAACTCATCAAACGACTGCATGGCAATAACGGTTTCTTCGCGAGTGTTGCTCAGCGGATTCTGTCAGAGCGTTTGTCGGACCCGCAATCGTCGCTGGCGAATCACACACGGAAGCGGTTACGCGAGGTTGTGCTGGACGAAGTTTCCCAGAAGGTGCGAATGCGAGCCGTTTTCGCACTGATCGGTTCGCATCGGTTGGATCCAAAATTTCATTTGGAGTTGCTGTCCCACCAGGACCCGGAAGTTCGCAAGTGGGGTGTGCGTGCGGCGGGGAATTTGGGTTCGGTGGCAGCGGAAGTCGATGACCGTCTCGCCGACATGGTTTCAACCGAAGATTCGCCGCGTGTGCAGCTTCAGCTTGCCATCGCTGCGGCGAAACTCGATCGACTGTCCACGATGCCGACCTTGATGCGGGTGCTCGATCGTTGCGGCGACGATCCGCTGATTCCGCACATCGTCTGGCAGAACTTGTTGCCGCAATTGCAGAACGACGCGAACCTCTACTTTTCGTTGGCATCGAACTCCAACTACGCGGATTCAAGGAACGTTATCGGCTTGTTGCCTCGCGTGCTCGATGTTGCCATTTCCGACAAAACACCGAACCTCGTTGGAGTTTCCAATTTGGTCGGCAGTTTGATTCGGGCGGAGCAGTTCGACGCGGCTCGGTTGTGTTTGGAACGCATCGTCAATCGTGTGCAGTCTGGAGAGATCGAAAACCGTGAGTTGAAATTGATTCGTCGGGATCTCCAAGCGGAATTCGAGAAAATCTGGCAAACTGACCAAGCGCAATTGGCTTTCATCACGAAACGAATGGCCGCGCTATGGGGTGATCAACTCGCAAGAAAAGATGTTCGAGATGTCTTCACCAACTCGACTGCGTCCGCGCGTCGTCGTACTCAAGCGCTACAAACGTTGGTGGCCGTTCAAGACGTCGAACTTCCGCAAAACTTGGCAACGGTCTTGAAGCATCCGGAACGGAATTCGTTCGAGTTTCGGGAAGCGGTGTTGGTGTCGCTTGGTCGACTTCAATCAGATGAGATTGCCTCAGTCTTGCTATCCAGTTGGCCGAAACTAGAGCCCGTCTTACAACCGAAGGCGATCGAACTGCTCACACAACGCCCAAGTTGGGCGAAGCAATTATTGGCCGCCATCGGCGAAGAGAAAGTCTCGGCGAACGTGTTGAACGTCAATCAAGTTCGGCGATTGATGGCGACGGGAGACGAAGAACTTGCCGAGAGCATTCGGCAGCACTGGGGAGTTGTCCGCGATGGCCGCGATCCGGCTCGGGAACAGCTGATCGAGGAATGGAAACAAAAGATTCAAGCCGGCAAAGGCGACCCCAAAGCTGGACGAGTCGTGTTCCACAAGCTCTGTGGTCAATGCCATCAAATTTATGGCGAGGGCAAGGAAGTCGGGCCGGATATCACCCGCAATGGTCGGAGTTCGTTGGAGCAATTGCTGTCCAATGTGTTCGATCCAAGTTTGGTCATCGGAGCCGATTACCGAGCCGTCACGGTGGCTACGGTGGATGGTCGACTAGTGACCGGTTTGCTCGTCGAAGACAGCCCCACACGAATTGTATTGAAAATTCAAGGTGGCAAACAAGAAGTTATCGCCCGAGACGATGTGGCGGCTCAGAAGGTCAGCCCAGTGTCGTTGATGCCCGAAGGTCTGGAGAAACAGTTGAAGCCTCAAGAGTTGCTCGATCTATTCGAGTTCCTCATGCTCGATCGTCCGCCGGAAGATCCCGAGGCCAAACGTCTGCCGGTGTCGACGACAAACCGATAATCGACTCCGCCAAAAGTTCTGGTCGATGGTTCAGTTCAGCAAAGGTTCGCGGCAGTTCCAATTTTTTTAAGAAAAATGTGGTTTTTTATTTGGGAGTGGCTTGAATCAAGCGGTACGAGAATGGTAATGTTTTCCCGCACGTGAGGATGCAGAGGGATCGAGGTCTATCCGTAGATATCGCACTGCATGGCTCATGGTCAATGACTTGTTCTTTGACATCTCAAAGCCGAATCGTTCTTGATAGGAAAGATGAAAACGATGAGTACCGTGACTGACGTTCCCAATGTCATCAACGGGCAAGTGGACACGCTCGCCAATCAAACCTCTACCGTAGATTTCATCGAAGAACTTCGGCTTCGCACTTGGGCTCGCAAGAACTACGCCATTTCCAGCGAACGATCCGCCAATTGGCATCCGGTCATCTTGGACGAGATGACCCGCATTGATCGCGAACAAGCCTAAGGCGAACGAGATTTCACACTTAATACAGACGATCGGAACACGGTTTTCCGCCGGATTACTTCGATCAGCGATTAACGCTTCCCTGTCATTGGGAAGCGTTTTATTATGCGCGGTTGGCGTTCGGATGCCCCGGCAAAACACTGCAATTGGTTAGCGACTGCTCTCGAGTTGGATCGTGTAGCTACCGGGAAATTTTGCGGGGCTGTTTTCGCGTTCTTCGAGTCGGAACGTCTTTGTTGACTCTGGCAACAGAAAATGAAGCTCGCCCTCGTCGCTTTCATAGACGCAACGGGCACGACTCGTCTTCGTAACCGCTTCGGTGGCGAATCCGAATCCGTTCTCAAAAAGTGTCACCAACCGAGATGCCCAACTTGCGGTGTCGAATGGAAGATCTTCGTCGTAAGATCGTTGCAGCGATTTCACGAATTCCGCCAATGTTTCCTCGGCCGCTTGTCGTTGAATTCGATCCAATTCGGCCCGGTGTTCCAGCAACCACGAATACAATTCCCGATCGGCATCAACCGTGACGCGAACCAGTTCGGTTTGCGGAAGCTTCTCAAAACCAACGCGAATCGCGTCAGTATCGGCTTCGATGACCAACCGCAACTGTTTGGGAATCATGCCAATTGGTGGCGGATTTTCGCGGACGGATTCCAATAACGATTGAAATTCCTCCTCGGAAATTCCCAGGTCTTGAGCGGCCAACAACTGCGGTGGCATTTCGAAATCGGCAATCACCTCTCCCGGGAGTTTCCCCTCCAAGGTGGGTTCCGATTCCCGAAGTAAGAAGACCATCGTACCAACGACAATCGAGAACAGCACCAACGGTGCAGCGATCGACCAGAATCGTGAGCCAGACCGTTTTCGACGCCGCGACGAATACCGCCGTGCTGCGGTCGGTTCTTGAACGGAAATTGCCGGGAGACCAGAATCTCCTGCCTGCGGTGCGGCGGAAGTGGGGCGAGGAATAATCAGTTCCCGACCGCACTGTGGACATTTTCCTTTTTTCCCGGCGGCCGACTCGTCAACACGAATCGCGGCGGCACAGGAGGGGCATGCAAATTGAATCGGCATCGGTCAGTTCCGGGTGAGTGACCATCGGGGTCGCGCTAATTGATCAGCTTCGGAATTCTTAGAAAAATCGGCCGTGCGGTCCAGGCCATCGCGGTAGAAAACGGAGGCCAATACCGCGAAAAGTTCATCGAACTACTCAGTGGCAGCGAATCGGGCCTTCGCTTTCAATGACAAAGTCAGAGTCGTCGCGGTGATTCGTTGGCGAGGGAATGTCCTGCAGGGACGTTCGCAGATTGGGCAATCGAGGTTCCTGACGGCTTAACAATCCCCGCACGGGTTCGTGATTCGGAGAACCGATGAACGTTTCGACGAATCGAGCCACTTTGCGGGCGGGCACGTAC
This sequence comes from Thalassoroseus pseudoceratinae, assembly GCF_011634775.1. NCBI lineage: Bacteria > Pseudomonadati > Planctomycetota > Planctomycetia > Planctomycetales > Planctomycetaceae > Thalassoroseus > Thalassoroseus pseudoceratinae. The sequence continues at coordinate 657,771 of NZ_JAALXT010000005.1, read as the reverse complement.
GGAAAGAAGTCATTGAGTCGACTATGCGGCGTGACCGAGACGAGTTGTAATCCCGCTGTGGCCATCGCCGTTCGCGAGAGTCGCAGCATTTGGGTGATGCGAAAGTAATGCCAGTCCGTCTGCACCGCCGCCGCGAATGGTTTGTGATCGTCGAAGTGGTATTGCTGAAGGTTTGGAAGATTATCGAACTCCGCCGCTGAGATTCCGCTGCGTTTGCAGTCTCGCAAAAACGTTCTCAACGATTGACGAGCATCATAAGAGACCCCTTTGGTGGTGGCGAGCTTTTTTTGCTGCGTCGAAAGTCGTACACGCATCTCACACCCAGCCAGATAAATGATGCGAAAGCCAAGTTGATAAAGCAAATCAATCGCCTGCACGAACGAATCGGACCAATCCAGAATACCGGTTGCTGAGGGGGAGACGAATTCGCGGTATCCGCGTTTCTGGCGATCAAAGGCGATGACGTTCGGACATTCACAGACCTTGAATGTCGAATCTGGCACGATCTCCATCGCTCGACGTCGGTGGACGAATTTCGTGATACTCGGATCGAGATACACACTGCGATGGAACCGTGCGGTTGGATCGTAGCTGGTCCAGAACGTGGGGCGAATCAGCCGAGTGCCAGCGAGATTGATTGTCATCTTCGGCAATGGCGAGGCCGCGATTTCCGCAATCGGTAGCATCGATAACGACGGCCCGCCACCAATCAACCAACATGCCGACGGCTGCGGACCGGCGTAAAGGTTATTGATCGAAATTGCGACTTCGGAACCGTCCGTTTGCAATCGAGAGAATACCGCCGTCATCAGCTTGCTCTCCAACCAGGGCGTGCGTCAGTGATCCGTCTTCAAACACAATGTTCCAACGATCGACTACAACTCTTGCACTTGGAAATCATCGAATGCATGGGGAATATCGCCTTCCGACGAGTCCAGGAAGTTGGCCCACAACCCATGTGAGGTTCCGGATGAAGACGCGGTATTGTCGCTGACACTTGCCTGTGTTGCGGATGCCCCGTATGTGGCTCGACCGACGATTGCGTTGCCGTTCAATGTGGCTTCCAGAAACACCATCGAACTGCCCTGAACGGAAACGCTTGTACTATCACGGACAGTGGGCGTGCCGGCGACGACTTCGATCAACTCCAGTAATTGCGATGCGTAATTGACGATCAGCTTCCAATAATTCAGCGAGTTGACCAGTCGCAGAACCAATCCACCATTGCTCGGCGAGTTGCCGTTCGATTGCTTCATCCAAACCGACACAACAGCGTCCGCGGTCAATGCGTTGATGGCGGCCAACGCATTCGGCCCATCGGGGGAAACGGTGTTGGCATCAATGACCCCGATCGACCAATTCGAATTCCACCGTTGCCAATTTCCCCCGACATCGGGCGAGTGGTTTTCAATCAACGTGAACTGGGTGTCGGTGAAGTGATCAAGAACAACGACACTACCGCTGTCGGTGGAACTCGATTCCGAAGTCAGTGTCAACTCGCTGCCCCCGAATCCGCTGACCGGGTTTCGCGGCAATTCCTCGCGTTTATCATGGCCAAGCTTCGACCAAAATGTGCGTGGGTCAGTTGGACCAAGTTCAAAACGAAATCGTGGCGAGTGATCGAAAAGCACTCGCACCGTCTCGGCGACGGCGGTCATCAGTTCCTCGCCGCCCTGATTTTCGACTCGCACAGTTCCCGTCCACGGTCGAAACAGCGTGTCTTGCGAACTGGTTTCCAGCAGGATTTTCGGGGTGGGTTCGGCGTAGAGTCGAAAGAATTCGCGAGCGAACGCCCGGGAATCGTTAGCGGTGCGAATCCAAGGCACACTCACGCGGATGCTGCGTTCCCCGTACGAACTTCGGCTCTGAGGTTGAACGTAATGAGCTTGCCAACGGTAACTCGATTGCGTGCCATTGGAGTCGGCGGCGTAGATTCGATCCCCCGTCAGAATCATCCGATTGAATAGAAACCGTCGATCGAGTGTCTCTTCGAGTTTGGTGATATCGCGACCTTCTTGCCAGATAGCGGCGGGTGTGGTCGGGGCCGGTTCAAAGAAGAACGTGCCGGTTTCGTCAACGCCCCAATTGGCTCCCCGTGCGCGAGTGGCCAAATCTTGTAACAGCGATGTGACCGATTCCGCTCCGCGAATTTTGAGACTCGTCACGTTCGCGGCGTTTGCGGGTTCGTCGATTCGGTCGGCATCGTAGAGAATGTCTGTGTTCGGAGTGACGTAATCTTGAACGAGAACACGCACGACATCCGCTGGACCGCTGACAGAATCAATGGTTTCCGCCGAATGATCCGGGTCGAGTGAGAACAAGTCGGTCTGAGCGAACCGATGCGGAGCGATGCCGTTGGCCGACGCACCGAACCCGCCGGGAAACACGTTGTCCAGCTGAGCCGTCATGCCCTCAAGTCGGAAAGCAACAACTGCCGGACTGGTCGCTTCTCGGGAATTCACGCGACCCAGATACCAGCGGTTCCCGGAACCGTATTCGAACGCCAGCCAATCCCCGACCGCGATCGTCTCCCGATCTGCGAACGCATCATGCAACCGAACCTCACCGGCTCCGCAACCGCCTTGGCGATGAAGTTCAAACCACGCCCCCAGGATCGCGCGATCAGAAAGATCGCCGGTGTAGTTCGTGGGAGTTTCAGAGTAGTGCAAGATGCGTCGCATGGTGTCGAAGCCAGTGTGAGGCGTAGAAAATGAGGCGTAAGGCGTGAACGAATTTCGCGTGTGTGTCATGAAACAGGTGTCATCCCCACGGCTTTGCGTGGGCATGATTGGAAATTCAAACGTCGCGTCCACTCAATACTCGTCCCCGCCGTAGATGACCGGATCGTCGGCGTGGAGTTTCAGGACATAGTCCAACATCGTTGGATCGGACGCGTCGTAGTCCATGCGGACGACGGAGCAACTTTGGAAATACCGATTCGCGAACTCGTCGTGATGTAAAAAAAGAGCGAATTGCCCATCGGTCATGTCGTGCAAGGTTTGTCGAAGCGTTTCGATTTCCGCGAACACATCGAGCACGGTATCGGTCCCGGTTTCTGGCGTAATCCGTGCTCGGATTTCGATGTCGACGCCGTTCGGCGTCATGCCCGTTGTCGCGTCGCCTGTTTTCAGGGGAACTTTGTAACGCTCGAAGTCCCATGGCTCGCCCACGCGAATTGAAACGATCACACCCGGAAGGCTCGTGTAACTTTCGCCGTCATACAAAGCCAGCTGGAAGACGGAAACCGCGGACCAATCGGACTGAAACAATCGCGCGTCAGCGTTCAAGATGTCATCGAAGTCGCTCACGAATCGTCCTCCGTTTCACCACGTGAGACCGTCCAACTCGGCAACGAATTCAGAAGTTGTTGATAGTGCTGACGAGCTTCGAGAAGCGCCCGCAGATTCGCCGCCCGATCGGTCGTGCGTCCCTCTCGGCTGCCAACGGAGTATTTGAGAGCCGAGAGTTTGCCATCGCGGAGCAAGTTCGTGATGTCCAAATCGATCTGAGCCAGAATTCCGCGAATCTGGTCTTCGCTGAGTTCGTCGCCGCTGACCGAGGACAGGTCGTCAAGGTCGCTCATCGTGTTCCCCGTGTGAAGATGATGATGTGATGAGGTCTGGTGCGATGATGCGAGGCATGGAGTGTGAGGGGTGAGGCGATTTCCATTCGACGCCTCACCCCTTACGCCTCACTCCTCACATCTTCCAACTATGCTCCATCGACCTTGGTCACGAAGGCAGTGTCAACGGCGGAGACGCCGCCGTAATGCCGAACTTTCACGCGAAGGACGACATCTCGCTCGAACGCCGCCGCACTGTCGCCGCGTTGCAGGAAGGTTTGCACCGGCCAGATTTCGCTCCACACGAATTGCTTGCGGAAGTCGCCGATGTACCAATCGCTTGCGGCTTGCCCACCCTGCTCGTCGATGAACGGCGAACTGAGGACTTCGACCAGACCTTGAACCGGGTTGGCCACTCGGGTTTGGTTGTCGCCGTCGGTCATGGTGACTTCGGTCGAGTTCACGATGCTGTGAGCCGTGCCGCGAAGCGCCTCGGGCACGAGCAACTGTCGAACCGGTGCGACGATCGGACGCGGCGTGCCGTCCACTCGATCGTCGACGACTTCGGTAGCCCGGTAATACATCGCGGTTTCGACGTCAGTCCAATCGACGAGCGGGACGGCGGCGTCGAAGTCGGTGCTGGTCGTGTTGCCGGCACCGATCCAGTTGCGATGCGAACCGTCCGTCTTATACAGCGACGTGCCGCTGCCGCTGGGTCGGTACACATATTTGCCGCTGCCGGCGTCGGCATCGGTGACGGCCCGCACGATCGTCCGTTCACGTTCCTGTCGCAAATAGTAACCGAGTGCCCGCGCTCGCCGATTGATCTCGCCAGTCTGATCGAAGGCGATGAGTTCCTCATTGATCGAGAGAATTCGGCCTTGTTTGGTTTCCTCGGTGGTGACGTATTTGTCCTCGAAGCTCGACTCTTCATAAGAGTGCCCTTCGGGAACATCCGTCGGACCGGCGAGGGCTTTGAAGCCAGCGATCTTCTGGTTGCGAAGTTTGCTCGCCATCACGGTAACGAGTTTGTCGCCGATGAATCCGGTGCTGTCCTCATAACCCGCGATGACTTGCCGACCGATGAGTTCCGCCGTCACGACTTGAAACAAATTCGTGCCAACGCCCGGATTGGCTTCCGAGAGCAACGCGGACACATGAGCGGTCGGCGAGAGTGATTCATTCATCGACCGCAACCGCGGCAACACTCCGCAGGCATCCGCAAGTTCGTAGTAACTGACCTCGTCCGACGAAAGTTGCCCTTCGTTAAGCAACGAGCAAACGCGGTCATAGAACCCCATCGGCCCAAGGGATTCGATCAGCATCGAGAGATTGACGTGTGGCATGGTTTTGTCCGTTGTGAGTGGTCGGTTGTTGGTTGTGTCTGAATCCGAGAGTCGACTAGCGGTTCGGTTAATGTAAGGCGTCGGGTGTGAGGTGGGTTTTCTACTCGCAACTCTCCACCCACGACCCTCTACCTCCCGCGAAGCGGCTACGCCGTCGCCGCGTGGAAGGCGGATTTGAACTGCACGCGGAGTTTGGTGGCTCCGGAGGTTTTGTATTCAGCGGCAAAGGCGACTCCGGTCGCGCCGCTGCCGACGGCTTCGAGTTGTTGATCGGTCAGCGTGGACGACGATTCATCCGGCCCGAGTTCGTCGCCGATTTCGTAGGCACCGCTGGCGACATCCATCTCGTAGACGGAGAGCGGGCTGGTATCGACGGAGATCGGATCGGTCTCGCCCGAGGCACTCGCTTCATGAGCGATACCCAAGAACACGGTGGCGAACGCGGATTGCGTGGTGGCGAGGTCCGTGTCCCAAGTGAAATCGGACGCGGGTTTGGCATCGTCAGTATCGAGAAAAACCAAATCTCCGACTTCGATCACCGTTCCCGAATCCACGCGAACTTTCCGAAGCGCCATCTGCCCGCTGCGGAATCGAAATTGATTGGACATGTTGTTTCCTTTGTGGGTTGTGGGTTGTTGGTTGTTGGTTGTCAGTTGTGTTGTTGTAGGGTGCGTCGCGACGCACCGATTCTTCGAAACGATTGCTGTGCCGATGGTGCGTCATGACGCACCCGACGAAGTGACTTCTGTCGCCTGAACTATCGTTGTCGCAACGCGGAGAGCACTTGGGCGTCGGTCAGGGTTTCGGTCGAGGGCGGTTGGCGTTCGCCGCTGGTGGGGCGAGTTGGGGAAACGATCGGCGGAACCATGCGTTTGGTGTGCAGGTTGGCGATTTGCTCGCGGATTTGATTCAACTCGTCCATGATGCGATTGGAGAGCGTCAACGTCTCACCTTGATCGTCGCCCGCTGGCGAATGACTTTCACGGAACGTCACAGTCGAAGCCGGGAAGACGACCGCGTCGACGCTCACGACTTGTTCCAATCGCTCGACGATCGTGCCGTTGGCATTTCGTTTGGCGAGGACGACGTGACTCATTCCGACGGAAGGGCCATCCGACTCGGCGAGAGCGAGGAACGTGCGACCGGCTTCGGTATCGATCACACGGATGTCGCCCCGCACGCGACCGTTTTCGAATCGCGGATTCACGATCGAGCCAACCAAATCGCGGGTGCTGCGGTGCGTCGCTCGAGATGCCGACGGTGCGTGATCGAGAAACACCGGTTTATTGCGGTACAGGCACGTTGCCTCTTGCAACGCCTGCTCGGTGTAACGATATCCATTCTTGGAAACAGTGCCCGCGAGAGCGACGTTCCGCACGTAACGATTCTCGCGATCGACAATCAAACCATCGCTCCGCCAATCGCGGATCTCCTCGGCCAACTGTTGCAACGGCGGTTCCGATGTCACAGTCATCGTCGGTCCTTTCGTTCGAGTGAGTGACATGCGTGTTCAACCTATGCCGAGTACGTTGCGCAGATTTTCGTGGGGTGCGTGGAGTGAAACGCAACGCACCAATCTCATTCAACGTCGATCACATGGTGCGTCACGACGCACCCTACGAATCACAAAAAGCCGCCGGTGAAAACCGACGGCAAGGAATATTCAAATCATCACACCAGACCTCATCACATCATCATTCTTCGTCAGCGATTTCGCTCCGCATAGTGGTCGGGTTGGTGCCGTCACGACGGGCGACTTCGGCTCGGCTGAGGATTTTCGCATTCGCCAGCCGCACGTCGGCCAGCCGATCTTTGTTGCGATCTCGGGCGACGAGTTGCGGGAATGTCCATTCCGGTTGGACGCGTTCGAGCGTGTCCTCTGGTAACTCGCCCCGTGCGATCGCCTGCCGAATCACCCATACCCACAGGCGTTCCAGTTCCGCCGCGAAGAACTGTTGCTCGGCTTGGAAGAGTTTCACCGCCGGTCCTTCGGCGACCATCGTCGAAGCAAAATTGCCGTTGGAGGCGTCGCTGGTCAGCATGAACTCCGGCAACCCGGAACCCGCCGCCGTGCACAATAGGAGGAGACGTCCCAAGGGAACGGCGTCACCGAAGTTGGTGTTCGGTTGCAAATATTCCAGTTCCGTACCTTGCGAAGTCGTGAGGATGGTGCCCGCCCGAAACCGTTCTCGCCGCGTCGTGCCACCATGCTCGTAAAGCGACCCGGTTTGAGAGGCATCTGCGACGGAACTGGCCCGCGAAGGTCCGCCTTGCACCTTTCGCCACAGCACGATCGACGCCTGCAATTTCCGAGCAGTAAGTTCCGTGTCGAGCCAACGATCAAATTGAGCGAGCGGTTCGATCAGTGGTGCGAACCAAGTGACGCCGCGTTTTTCGTTCGAGTCTACACCCCGCCGCGTATGGAGAATGTCATCGGCAGGAATCTCGGTTCGTAGACGGCCATCGTTAGGGGCGATCAGCAAATAGAGTCGCGGCGTTTCCACGTCGTCCGGTTCTGTGATGATGCCCTGCGTGCCCGCGTATTCAGGCGGTTCGCCGATTTGTTCGGGGTCGATGAATCGCACCGTTGGCGTTTGATGTTCATCGACGAACAACCGCAGAAAACACTCGCCGTCCCGCCACACTCGGCGAGCAAATTCGCGGATGCTGAAATGTCGTTGGTTCCTGAATAAGAATCTTTGCCAAATGCGATCGACCGATTGAGACAATTCCGGTCCGTCATTCGGGGCCAACCTTGCCGCATTCAACTGAAACCCTGGGCCAGTCACGTAGATTTCCAATAGCCGCAAGACATTCCGAGCATGCGGATGCTCATGCACCAACCTTCGAGCCTGTGTCCGCAAGTCTTGCCGTTCCGTTTCCGAAACCCCGCGTTCGCCGCCGAGCAACATCCAATCACCGGGATCATCTGCGACCGGTTGCGGCCTGTCGGCCTCGGTGAGTGAAACGAGTTGTTCCTGCACGAGTCGGCGATACCGAGCCCGCAAACGAAGCGTGTTCCATTGATCTTGCAGAAAACCGAGCATGGTTCGAATCCTTTCAAGATTGTTAGTGGTCAGTTGTGGGTTGTGGAGGCCCACGAATCCCGCTTGCGTCGCCTCACTCCTTACGCCTTACATCAGCATCACGCGATGAAACCATCAAACCGCATAAACTCCGGCGGTGACTCTTCATCGAGCAAATGCAGACACGCCGCTCCGAGTGCGAAACTGCGGTCGTCGTGGTGACGACCGTCGGGACGATGATCGATGCGAATGTGGCCGTCGGATTTTTGTTTCAAAAGCAGCGAAGCGAGTTCGGTTTCGAGGTCGTCGCGTGTGTGGGTGTCGTTGCGTTGTCCACATCCGGGATACCAGGCGAGTTCGCGATGCAGAATGAGTTTTCGCAACGTCGTCGCCAACCGATGATTGCCAATGCCGCCACGGAACGGGAACCGCGTGACATCCGTCCGCGTTTCCCAATGTTGAATCACGCTGACCAATTGATACTCATCCAGCACGAACCGCACATGCGGAAAACCCGCGAGGATTTCTTGCATCCAGGCATCGACCCAATCGACTCGCGTCGGTTGACCTCTCTGAGGAGCGACGACATCCATGCGATCGACGACGATGCGAAAACCGTCCTCGAACAACTCGCGATGCACCACCACGCCGACAGTCAAATCGTGTTTCTCGGCGTAGTCGACGGCGGCGACGTATTGCCGATCCCCTTTGCCGATTGCGTGATAAATCAACTCGTCATCTCGGCAGGCCTCCGCTTCGGCGAGGGTCACGAATTCACCGTCGGACTGTTGCCAACGGTTGAGCCACAACCGCTCGTAAACCTCTTTCGGCAGCAACGCCTGCTGCTCCTCCAAATGATGCGGATCGAGCCACGGAGCTTGCACGCCATCGAGGCTGGAGAAGTGCCATGTTGGGTGGTCACTCTCCGCATTCGTTCGTGCGGCTTCACGGAGTTCCCACTGCCAACCCTGACCGACGCCCGCGTTCGTCAGCACGGCCAACACGCACTTCGGACGCTTTGCAGCGGAGGACACGAGCGAATGCCAGAGGTCCGGTTTTTCCCAGTGGCAAAGTTCATCGCAGATCACGAAGTCGGGGAGTGCCCCGTAGGAACTCGAAACATCCGACGAAATGATCGTTAGTCGGCTGCCGCTGTGTTTGTGTTCGACCCAATGTCGACAGAACTTCAGCGACGAAAACCATTCCGGATTCGCCAGCGACAACCGCAACAACGCATCGCGAATCAGCGTGCCTTGATCGCGATCCGCAGCGGCTGCTAAGCCTTCGATGCGATGCTGGGAGAACAACAGAATCCACGCGAGTTGCAACGCCATGTCCGCCGTTTTGCCGTGACCGCGGGGCCGTTCGATCCAGGCTCGTCGGACAGAGGTTTTCACATCATAACCAGCGAGCGACAACCAAGCGGGATCGAGAGCGGCGAAGTCGAGGGCTTGCCAAGGTTGAATCAAATTCCCAAAGGATTCGATTGCGTTCTCACTCAATCGCATAGCCGATCGAAATGCTTCAGGGGAGCGGCTGGCTTGCCGCTGATCATGGGTGGTCTTTAATTTCGTGCGGCAGATCAACGCCCATCGCACGGGCCAATTCAACCAGTTGGTCATCGCTGAGCGTCTCCAAGATTTCGTCGAACGTTGCGGGTGTCGGCGGTTCGCGGTTGTCGATGCGAGAGGGGAACAACTTCAACCAGGCTTGTTGCGCGGAGACGTTGCCTTCCATCGCCGTGCGATACAGCACCGCTTTGACGTTGCCGCTGAGCACGTCGGTCACTTCGATGGTGCGTTCGTGAAAGTCGGAATCTTTGAGAGCCGTTCGCAGAAACACATCGACCGACAAACCAAGTTGCTGCATCGCTCCCGCCGGACTCGCCCCGCGTTGCAGCAATTGGAGCACTGCCAATTGTTGATCGACTGAAAGCACTTCCGGTTCAGACTGTTGCGTTGGCTCAGTCTTCTTTTCCGGCTCTGACTTCTTGCCCCTGGTCCCTGGCCGCTTCGGAGCGGTTGTCGAAGACGTAGTAGACCGGTTGCGAGTGGCGGCTTTTTTCGTGGGTTTCGTGGCTGATTTTCGTTTGGCCATTGCGGTTCCCTCCGTAGATTGCGGAATGTCCTCTGCGAGATTGGTTCTTCGATTGCGTCACGCCCACGCGGACGAACCCGGCTTTTTCAAAGAACGGATTGAGATGCCCCATCTGAGCGAGCGTTTCGATCCAAGGCCACGGACACGCTCGGCAACTCTCGCGAATGAACCACGCCGCCAACCCCGCCCCGCGATAACTCGGATGCAACACGACTCGTGATAAAGTCACAAGTTGCGAATTGAGCGCTCGCAACGACGTGCGTGACCATCCGCCGTTCAATCCGAAAAACCGATTGCGTTGCGAGAGGGAAATCGGCGGCGACGCGAACACGCAGATGCCAATTTTTTCCTCGCCATGCCAAAGCACCGAGACACGTTTCACCAACCCCAAGTGATGACTGCGATAATGCCAATCGGCAAACGCGGGCCAATCGGTCTTGCTGCCGACGGTAATTTTGAGGTCGTCGAAAAAACTGATCTTTCGCGGCGATATGGGTTCGTCATTCCGTGTGCATTCCATCCGGCCATCGAGTCGGCACACAACGTGAAGTGACGGATCGAGATCGCTCGCGACATCGTCGTGCGTGGTCGCCAATAGAAAACCGATGCCCGTGCGGTGGGCGAGTCGACGGATGTTGAAGGCGACGATCTTGGCGAGTGTGCGATCAAGCGTGGCGGTGAATTCGTCCGCGATCACCCAATCCGGATGCTGAGCGAGTGCGAGCGCCAATCGGAACCGATACCGCTGCCCATCGCTCAGTTCGTTCGGAGTTCGCAACAACAACCGCGCTTCCGCCAATCCACATGCAGAGAGCAATGCCAACGATTCATGCACCGGCACGCCGAGGGCGTCGACCAGCACGCGGTCGGGGAGTTCCAAGTCATCGACGTTGACGACTTTCGTCCCAGATTGATCTCGAAGTTGCTCACCCGTGTTCCGCATCAAGCTCGATTTACCCGAACCGGAGGCGCCCGTGAACAACACGACATCGTCGGGCCTGATCGGCAATTCGAAATCCTCGGCAATCGTGTGTTGACCGGTTTCGAAACCGATGCCGAATCCGTCCATCACGATCGACGTATTCACACTCGCCCGCTTGGGGCGGAGGTCGTAGGAGACGTTGAGTTGCATGTCGAACAGTTTGGGGCTGGGGAATGTGGCAAATGTGAGGCGTGAGGAGTGAGGGGTAAGGCGTGGAAGACAGTATTTCGCCTCACACCTCACGCCTTACTCCTCACATCTTTAGGATGGCAGACGCACGTGGACTTTCAGGTCGAGTTCCGCGATGAGCGAATCGAAACGCTCGCGGTGATCCGGCCAATCGGCTTCGGGGATTTCGAAGGTGACTTGCACGATTGGTTCGGTTTCCGGCGTGTCTTCGGACGTTTCCGGTGCGAAATTTGGATCGGGGGCGAGGACGAGATTCTTCAATTCTTCGGCGTCGAAGCCGGTGAGGGTGGCATCGAAGTCTTCTTGTCCGTCGAGATCGGAGAGCAACTCAACGAGCTTCGTCGGGTCCCAATCGCCGCCGACATTCGCATTGTTCAAAGCGATGTTGAGTGCTTTTTCTCGTTCGAGGGACAACGACACCACGACGGCGGGCACTTCCGTCACACCGCGATCCCGCAGGACCGACAAACGTTGATGCCCACCAACCACGTGCCCGGTCTGTTCGTTCCAAACAACCGGTTGAACGAGTTCAAATTCATCCAACGAGCGAGCTAAGCGTTCATACCCCGGCATGCCCGGTTTGAGTTCGACCCGCGGATTGTACGGTGCGGGTTTGAGGTCCGTGATGGGTAACGTGCGGAGTTGCATATCAGTTTCCAAATCCGAATCAGGAAGAGATCAATCGAGGGAGGCGTAAGGAGTCAGGCGTGAGGCGGATTTCTGTCTTCCACGCCTCACGTCACTCGAAGCCGTCGGCACTGAATTGCTCACAGAGTTCCGCTTTGACTTTCCTCAAGCACCGGCTGACATGGCCGCGAGGATGCTCGAAGACGAGGCCGATGGTGTCCAACGGCCAACCGCTGTTTTCTCGGAGGGCGAGCATTGCCAGATACTTCCAACGGAGCGTGTCGGTTCCGGCATAATGGTCCATGACCGTTCGCCAAAATCCGTCCGCTCCCGATCGCGGCAGCAGGATCTTTTCGTTGCGAGAATTCACGACCGACATGGTTGGGCTCCTTCCCCGATAGCGTTTACTTCATGTGAACAAAGTTGCGCTATTGTTGGTTCCGAGTGGCTCGTCGGAAAGGGCAATTTCGGCCCGAATCGTGTGCGAGATGTGGATCACGTACGCGCCGATCGATTGGTACGGTGTTGCGTTCGGGGCTGCCAGAGATGTTTGCCACGGCTGTGGCAGCTGTGCCTTGGCGAGAGAGCGTTCTGGTCGACCGCACTGGCGAGACGCCAGTGGCACACGCAGACAGCTTCGTCAAAGAAGTGTTACGAAATGCTTCGGACCACACCCGAGTAGACGCGTTTCGTGCCGGTATTGGTGTCGATGAGGAGTGCTCCGTCGGCGTCGATGCCACGACAGAGACCATGCGTGGCTGGTTGGCCGTTTTCGACTTCAACCGTGCGACCGGTCAGCCAACACCAACGGTCCCAACGACTCGGCAGATCGACATCGTTTGCCAAACCGGTGAGTTCCGTTTCCAATGCCCGCAGCACCATGAGCAAAACTTCATTCAGGTTGTGGTCGAGGCCAGTTTCGTCACGAAGCGAGGTCGCCCGACTGCGGATATCTTCGGGGGCGGTTTCAAAGTTCGTGTTGACGTTCAGACCAATGCCGATGACCACACGACCCGATCCCGCAGAGGGCATCTCGATGAGAATCCCACAGAGTTTACGACCGTCGATGAGCACATCGTTCGGCCACTTCAGACTCGGACGTTTGGGGTGAAGAAACTCATGCGTGGCCTTGCAGATCGCCATACCAACGACAAGGGAAATCTTCGTCCAGCGTTCCGGCGGAACATGGAAGTGATGAGCGTCGATGATCAGCGAGAACGTCAATGTGCCCTTGTCGGCCCACCACCGATTCGCCCCGCGACCACGTCCGGCTGACTGTCGATGAGCCAAAACCAACGCCGGGAGTTGCAGGTCGTCTTCACTCGCCAATTCCAATGCACGATCGTTCGTCGATGGAAGTTCTTGGTGAATTTCAATGAATTCGAGGAACGTATTCTCCAGAAGTTCGGATCGGAATTGGCTTGGGTCCGTCATGCTCGGAGGCGTATCTGACGCCGATTCCGTGTTGTCGACCGCCTGCGTTCTAACACGTGTCTTCCGACCCATGATGATCAATCCAGCGATGGTTAGTGCGAAGCCAATCAACAGCCAAATCGTGACGGCTTCGTGAAAGAACATCACGCCGGCGAACGAGCATAACGCGGCTTGCGAAGCGTTGATGAGGTTCGCTCGCACAACGGGAATTCGCCGCAGTGCCGCACCGAGAGAAAAGAACGCGATGGCATTGAAGACGCCTGCGGTCAGCATGGCTGTCAAATCCAGCGGGGCGGTTTTCATCAGTTCAGCGGGACCGAGACGTACGGCACTCAACACGCCCAACACGACCACGCCGGTGGTGTTGAAGAAGACAAGTGTCGCGGCGAGTGGCAATTCGCTGGTGAGATGACGCTTGATCAAAACGCCGCCCGATCCGTAAGCCGTTCCTGCGATAATGGCCGCCCCAATCGCGAGCAACACTTCCGTCACGCTCACGGTTTCCAAGACGGAACGGGCCGACTCACCGCTTCCGGCACTCAGGCTACAAATCGCGAGGATCAACAAACCAATTGCGATCAGCGTTTGCTTGTTGACCGGTTCGTTGAGGAAGATGCGTCCCAGGATCGCGCTGGAAAGTAGGATCGTCGAGAACGTCATCGGCACCGTCAGCGCGAGGCCGATGTACGACAACGCCCATTGGAACATCACGTTGCCGCCGATCTGCATCATCAAACCGCCGGCGATCAGCACGCCCCACGTTTTCCGTGGTGGCAACGCGACCAAACCTTGCGACATCCGATAGCCGATGATGACCCACGCCACGAGCGCCGCCGGCACGCTTTTCCAAGTCGTCACCCAGAACGCCCAGTCCATGCTGTTCTCGCGGGCGAGAAACCGCAACGACGTGTTCGCCCCTGTGTACGCCAACGCCGCCAACACACCAAGCAGTGTGCCGACGGTGAGTGGATCAAGCGATGAAAAACGTTTCGAGGCGGGCATGGCGGAGTGAGGATGAAAGGGAGGAGTCGGAGGACCGCGACGGGTTATCGGGAACGTTTACATCTGTCACCGATGTGCCAATCCGAGGAAATTCAATTCATCACACCAGACCTCGTCAACTCATCATCGGTCCTACATCACCACTCGCAGATGGAACGGTAACGTTTCCGAGAGGGCTTCACGGAGGGTGTTGCGGCAGTGTTCGAGTTCGTCGATCAGATTTTCCCGGCTCTCGTCGTCGGAAAGTTCTTCTGGCAGCGACGAGACCGGTTGATCGTGTAGCGAGGATAGAACGGCTTCCACAGTCGTCAGGCCATCGGCGGCGGTGAACCAGGCTTGATCGGTTTCGGGGAATTCATCGTCGGCGGCGAACTCGGCTTCCAGGTCGGAGTGATCGTAAAAGTTCGTGAGTTCCATCACACCGATTTGTTCACACAGTTCGTCCACGGTTTCGGCCATTTCGAAGGCCAATCTGTATTCCCGATCACCCTCGACGACTTGACCGTCGCGGTACATCCGAATGCGGAGCGTCATGCTCATGAGTCGTCTTTCTGTTGAGGGTGATGCCACCCGGTTTTGGAAACGTCACAATCAGACGCGTACGTTTTCTCCGTTGAGTGCTGGTTATAGAATTCTTTGATTCAACATGCTAGACCGCGCGGCCGTCTTTTGTGTCCGCAAGCATTGAGAAAACGCAGGCCGCCCTCGGTTACGTCAATGACGTCCATCAATTCCGAGTTCGGCTTGCCTCTCGGTCACACTCTGATGCGGACGACCGGAGAACCGCTGATTCCATTTAGCGAGTTTTCATGACGCGGTCCGGGAAGCGGATGGCGAGCCATCGGTTCGCGTAGTCTGCGGCGTGCAGCCAATCGAGTTGTTCGTAGATGTCCCGTTGTTTCTTGAGTCTCCAATAATCCGGGGCGGAGTCCTTCAAATCACGATTGAGAATTTCGAGAGCCTGACCGAATCGTTCGTTGCGACGCAGCCAGCGAATATGCAGCAGATCCCATTTCTTCTCCGTGGTGTCGACCCATCGAGCGAGTTCCTTGAAGTTCGCTTCAAAGGCCGCATCGAGAGCTTTGGGATCTTTAACGGGGTGTTTCTCCTCCACGTCTGGCAGTTCCTGGTACCCAATCGCCCTGCCCTTGCGATAGAGCGTGTCAGTCAGTGTGTCGCGGAGTTTCTCGAATTTCTTGCGTTCTTTGACCGCTTCCGGGTCGTCTTCATCGAGGCGTTGGCCGAAGTGCTTTTGCAAAGCCTCGGTGTCGATCTCCGCTAGCACCGCATCAGCTGCATCCACCACTTTAGGCAAATGATCTTTCCGGCGTTTCTCGTTGTCCAACCGATGCAATCTTGCCAACAGAATTGGCAATTTGTCCTGATGAGACTTCAGCAATTTCGCTGCTAACGTCTCAAACTCCTGGTCTTGTTTCGGCGAAGACAAAGACTTTAGATAGGCAATTTCTGCGTCCCGCATGGCGGCGGCGAGATCGGTTGGCTTGTCACTGGAAGAATTCGAGTTCGTTTTTGATGGACTCTTCGAATTCGCCGGAATCAAACATGCGATCGGCCAACCGTTCGGCCGCCGTCCCGCCAGTGACGAAGAACTTTCCTCGCCGTAGTGAATGGTTCCCAACAGCCGATCACCGGGTTGCACGGAGCTTGGAAGGGAACTCAACGTCGGAGCCGCCACGAACAAGTCCATCGATTCGCCCGGCTGCAATCGTGTTGTGGACACGGTGCCGCGTTCGGCGGCGGCAGCGGTTCGCGACGGATAAACCTTCAGGGAAATCGAAGAACTCAGTTTGCGTTCCATTACGAGCGGTACCGCAGACAAGTCTTCCAAGCGTTCCGGATCGGTATCGAAGAACTTGACGGTCAGCGTGTGCGAACCTTTTTCGAGTTGGGTCGCTTCCGGAAAGACATCATCGCTCGCGACGAGTTGCCCACCGGCATCGTGGACATTCCAAAGGTGCGAAATGATCGGTGAGTCGTAGAGCAAATCGTCGGTTTGTGGAAATCGCAGCGTGACCTTTCCCGATTTCGATTGCTCGAATTCGTAGGTCGTTTCGAGTTCGTAGAGTTGCTCGGCGTTGCTTGAATCCGTGTCCGACAGTGGGCGGATACTGGCATCGCTTGGCGTGACGAAACGCTGCAACCGATCCAACCGAGCGGTTGGTTTCAAGCGTTCTTTCCCGGTCAACGCCGTCACTGACACCGGGCTGCCAAGAGCACCCGCGGTGAGCGCGAGATCGGTGACATCCGGTTGGAGTCCCTCAAACTCGACTTCGACTCGGACATTCGATTCCTTCAGGCTGGAATAATCTTGCACCAAACTGACATCGAGCAGTCGACTCCCCGTGGTTTGAATCGAAATCACGCGAGGTTCGCCGGGTTGAAGCAGCAGATAGTTTCGCTTCATGGCTGTTTCGAATGTGCGACCGGGAAGCAGTTGCACGGTTTGCATCAGAAACCGTTTGGGTTCGACCGGAGTCGTTTCCGACGTTTCCTTGCTGAGCGTGAGTGTAATGTTTGCCCATGTCGCATTGGCGGGAGTGGCGGCAAAGAGACGACCGACATCCCCCGGTCCAAAGTTCATGGATTGTTCGACTCGTGCTGGATCGTCGGTGTCGCTAGGCGTCGGGACGACGACCGTGATCGGGATGCGAAATACCGCGGGGCGGTCGGTCCGAGTGGCATCGAAGGCGGCGATCGATTCCGCGTACGCACCGGGACGAAGTCGCGTGGGGTCCACATGTACCGCCAGCGAACCGCCATCGCTGGTCATCAACATATGACGTCCGCAAGAAATCCAGTCGGCGGACGGTTCGAAGTTGAACGACAAACTGAAATCGACTTTCGTTTGCGGTTCCGTGGCTTCGGGAAAGGCCGGTTCGATCTGAACACGGAATTCTTGCGGCGAATCGGTCATGTTCCGTTCCCGCAGATAAATCCCTCGGTCGTGATGTCGTCCCGACACCGAAACGCGAAATGCCAAGTCTTCGGCGAGTGCATCGGCGAATGTAGTGAGATGTTGGTAAGCCCGATCGACTTGCACCAAACCGGGGCCTTGAGCAAACGGATCAATCGTGCGGATCGGTTCCGCGGTGCTTTGGATCGCTCGTCGGACACTGTACGGGGAGTACGCAATTTTGTCGGCTTTCAATCCCGAAAGCAGCAACACGATCGCACCACACGCGTTGGGGGAGGCCATCGATGTACCATTCATTCGCTGACTGCGGTTCAGTGTCCAAGGTGGAACCGGAGCGATGGCTCCACCGGGAGCGAAGATATCGACACCGAAATCTCCATCGGCAGTCGGTCCGCGACTTGTCCATGAGTACGCACTGCCGGGAATTGGTTCTCGCAAGGAATACGCGGTCGCGGCCATTTCCGGAGACAGATACGCCCCCACACCGATCACGGCCGATGTCGTTCCGCCGGGAGCGCCGACGGTCGTCAAACACGGTCCTGAATTCCCGGCACTTGCGACGAAGATCGTTCCCTTTTCATTGACGGCTTTGGAAAAGACATCGATTAAATCGCCGACGTTTGGCGTGCTGGTCGGTTCGCCGTAGCTCATGTTGATCAGGTCGCAATCCAAATCGAGGGCCGCTTGCACACCCCTGGCGAGAGCCGACCCGGTCTCCATGCCATCCAGCCGAGTGTCGCCGATCTTGACGGAAACGATCTGCGCCCCCGGTGCAATGCCATTGAGCTCCGGTTGGTTCTCGTAGTGAGCCGCCACGATTCCGGCAACATGCGTGCCATGCGATCCGCTCGCGACGACCAACGATGCCCGCGAGCAATCGCCGTCGAAACGCACGGTGAAGTTGAGCAGACTTTCTTCGTCAAACGTGTCGTAGGCCGGTTCGTCGCGGTAGTTGGTGAGTATGTCTTCATCGGTGAGGTCGCCGTCCTCGTCGGTATCGACCACGACACGCCATCGCTGTCCATCGTTGAAGGCGATCACGTCGTAAACCGGACCGGGATCTTCGTAAGTGTTCTCTAGAGTCTGAAGCGCTTTCAGTTGGGCCCGTAAGTCCGCAAGGTGCGTTTTCTCGGTCGGTGTGAGTTTCAATCCGCTGTCTTCCCAAGTCGCGACACTGGCACGAAGTTCCGCTTCCACCTGCCGATGTTTCTTGAGGAACTCTTTCTTCCGCTCTTTCTTGAGGCGACTCACCAGGGCGGAGGGGAACAACTCATACGCTCGTTTGATCCCCCGACGATAAATGCCCTCGGGATTCTTCCACTGCGGATCGAGTTTCAAATTGCGACCGGTCAGTCCTGGCAGTTGGTTGCCGTCCGGCTTGACGGTCTCTTGCAGATCCACGTCGCCGCTGCCGGTGGTATCGATGAAGTCAATGAACTTCGGCTGACCGGAAGGGGTGGTTTGCAGACCGACGGCACCAGGGTCAACGCCGGTATCGAAAATCGCCACCCGCACGCCTCGCCCATCGAATTCGGGGTGCTCCTTCAGAAACCGTAACGCACCGATTTCCGTTTTCGGCAACAACCCCGTCGTGGGAAATGGAGCCGCCAATGGGTCTGCGAAAATCGGGGGGGCTGACGAAAGTCCAATCACAAACAAAGCGACATGGAGCCAGCGTGTAAGTCGATGAGTGATCATAATGGGTCGGTCTCTAAGACGTGCGGTTGAACTTCAATACAGCATAGAGGGCCAATGAGCCGGCCGACAACACTTGATGTAGGGATTCCCGGTAGGAACTCGTAAGCGAGGGGGGAGATTCCCGAACTTTCCGCGTGACAGATTCATAAACGCCCCGTAAGATGAGGATGAGGAGAGTTTTGGGTTGTCCAATGGAATAGTTTGTAAGTCGCATCAAGAGACGCAACTTTCACCAAGGACGCGGTGAAAACAATCGTCTCGGTCGAGGCAGGACTCATGACTCATGATACGGTCGGACGACCGATGGATATCTTGCTAGTGGAAGACAGCGTCGTAGCCGCTCGTCTGACGATTGGTGCCATCAAGAAAGGTGAAGTCGCTCATCGGCTGACTTGGCTCAGTGATGGCGAGGATGCACTGGAATTCTTGTACCGGCGAGGGAAGTACGCTCAAGCCCCACGACCGGATTTGATCCTGCTCGATCTGACGTTACCTGGCTGCGATGGTCGGGAAGTGTTGGCGGAGATCAAAGCGGATGAATCGCTCCAGTCGATCCCGGTTGTCATTCTGACAGGTTCCACCGCGGAAGATGATCTGATCGAAAGCGAACGCTTGCACGTCGAAAGCTACATGACCAAGCCGGTCGACTTTGGAAAGTTCTTGCAACTTCTTCGCGATCTAAGCCGCTTCTGGCACGAAGACATGATCTTGCCCGCCGGCGCAAAATAAAAACCGCCGGAAATGACCGGCGGTTTGGGTGATCGTACTGAAGAACTACTTACGCGTTAGCCGCGAAGTCGGCGAGCTTCTCTTTACCCTGACGGTAGCAGAAATCGCCAAAACATTCGCCGTTCTGTCGGTCGGATTTGAAGAACTGCAGAACCGGTTCGAGCCGTTGAGCGATTTCGTTTTGTGGCACGAGATCGTCGTAGATAAACCCGATTCGCGTGCACTCCGTGTCACCACCGAGATACAGCGTGTACTTGTTCTTCCCTTTGCCGACGAGTCCGATATCCGGAGCGTAAGGACGGGCACATCCGTTCGGGCAACCGGTCATGTGCAACGCGATTCGTTCGCCAATCAAGCCATGCTTGTCCATGACTTTCTCGATGTCCGCCAGGATATCCGGAGCCACTCGCTCCGATTCCGTGACGGCCAATCCGCATGTCGGCAACGCAGGGCACGCCATCGCATACCGCTTCAGCAGCGTCAGGTTCTCCGCCAGCGGGACGTTGTTGCTCTTCAAGATCTGCGTGATGTCTTCGCGATCTTTCTCCTCGATGTCGCAGAGCAGCACATCTTGCAGAGCCGTCAGCCGGGTCTCCATGCCGTACTTCGTCAGGATTTCTCGAAACGCCGACTTGTAATGGACACCATTTTCGTCCTGAATACGTCCATTCGGCACACACACACCCAGGAACCATTTGCCATCACCTTGTTCATGCCAACCGAGATGGTCATCGACATCAGTGACTTCGGTCGGATGTGGCTCCGGCAAGTTTTCGCCGAAGTATTCTTCCACTTTGGCTTTGAATTTCGGCAGGCCCCAGTTGTGGATGAGGTATTTCATCCGAGCTAGCTTGCGGTTTTCCCGGTTACCGAAATCGCGTTGGACTTTCACAATGGCATCGGCAATGTCGACCACACGATCCGCCGTGACGTAGGTCAATCGTTTGGCGACCGCTGGAAAGGTTTCCTTCTTCGCGGGAGTCATGCCCATGCTCCCACCGACGAGGACATTGTAACCCACGATCTGGTCGTTCTCGACAACGGCCAAGAAACCCAAATCCTGTGAGTACACGTCGATGCAGTTGTCTTCCGGGAAGGCGAAGCCGACTTTGAACTTCCGAGGCAAGTACCGTTTGCCGTAAACCGGTTCCTCGACGGGAACGAATTCCTCGACTTTCTCGGACTCGCCGGTTTCCTCGTCTTTGAGCCAAATCTCGTAATACGCCGTGGTCTTCGGCTTGAGATGCTCG
Organism: Thalassoroseus pseudoceratinae; assembly: GCF_011634775.1. Classification (NCBI taxonomy): domain Bacteria; kingdom Pseudomonadati; phylum Planctomycetota; class Planctomycetia; order Planctomycetales; family Planctomycetaceae; genus Thalassoroseus; species Thalassoroseus pseudoceratinae. The sequence goes on along the minus strand of NZ_JAALXT010000005.1, from coordinate 636,894 downwards.
GCGACGGCGTCGGCTGTGGCTTGCATCTCGTCGTGCAGCGGATTGTTCTTGAACGGTGCCGGGCAGCACATCGTGTTCCGCGAAACGTCACCGCAAGCGGCGATGGTGCTGAGTTTCGTCTGGTTGATGCCCCGAATCGCTTCTTTCAGGTCTTTGATCAGCACGCCATGGAGCTGAAACCCCTGTCGCGAAGTCACTCGAAGGGTGCCGTTACCGTATTCCTCACAAAGATCGAGTTCTTTGAGGAAATCGTCCGCAGTCACCTTTCCGCCGGGAATTCGCGTGCGGACCATGAACATATAGCGTTTGCCGAGCCGATTTCCGTCGGCGTCCTTCTCATTCCGCCGATCGCGGTCGTCCTGCTGATAGCTGCCGTGATGCTTCAGCAACTGCAAGTTGTCTCCATTGAAACATTCAACGCCGGCCTGCAATTCCTCGGCGATTGTGCCTCGCAATTGGCGGCTGTTTTCTTTGAGGTGTTCCAGCTTGCTGAGTTTCGTTGCATCCGGCGTGGACGTTTCGGCCATGGAAAAATCACTCCTGTTGAATTCGCGTCACTGCGTCGACTTTCGGCCCGACCAACAGTGTTGTTAAACTGGCCGTCCCAGGGAGTATTGTTGGGAGACGACAAGGTTTTCTCAACTCCCTATCTTGTGACGCTACCATTGTGATCTGATAGGTGTTGAGCGGTATTGGCACGCAGATCAGTATGCGTGTCGTCTGTTCATTACGCTGTCAGCATTGTTGGTAAGTTGCACAATGAGGACAGTCATAGCGAATTCCGGGTTCAGGGGGAAGCGGACTTCCGTCCCCGAAATCCGCGGAACCACTTCAAATTGAAAGAAGACAAGCGTGTCGGCGAGCATCATTGACGGCAAAGCCATCGCAGCGAAGCGACGGGAACAAATCGCCACGGAAGCCAAAGCGTTCACCGAGAAAACCGGGGTCAAACCGCATTTGGCCGCGATTCTCGTCGGAGACGACCCCGCCAGCGCGGTTTACGTCCGCAACAAACAACGGGCTTGTGAACAAGCGAATATCCAGAGCACGCTGCATCGGTTGACCGCCGAAACGACCCAGTCGCAACTGCTCGATCTCATCGCCGAATGCAACGCCGCCGCCGATGTGCACGGAATTCTTGTTCAGTTGCCGTTGCCGTCGCACATCGAGGAAAAAGCCGTATTGGACGCGGTGATCGCGACGAAAGATGTCGACGCCTTCCATCCGGAGAACGTGGGGTTGATCGTGCAAAACCGGCCCCGGTTCCTGCCCTGCACGCCTGCCGGTGTGCAGATTCTCTTGGAAGAAAGCGGCACCGAGACGGCCGGGAAACATGCTGTTGTGCTCGGACGCAGCGAAATCGTCGGCAAGCCGATGGCGATACTCCTCATGCAACGCGGTCCGCTGGCGAATGCGACGGTAACGGTTTGTCATAGTCGAACCGAGAACCTTGCCGAGATCACCCGCACCGCCGACATTCTGATCGCTGCCATCGGGAAGCCCAAGTTCGTTACCCAGGACATGGTCAAACCCGGTGCGACCGTGATTGACGTCGGCACTAACCGCGTTGATGGCAAACTCGTCGGCGATGTCGACTTCGAGCCCATCAAAGAAATTGCTACCGCCATCACCCCCGTCCCCGGCGGCGTGGGACCGATGACGATCGCCATGTTGCTCCGAAATACCCTGACGGCGGCACAACTTGCCACCGCGTAAGTTGAGACAAGTTTCCGCTTGTCGGTGTTCGTCCGGGTTTTGTCGGTCCGGTCATCGAGAGTGCGTCACGAAATGTCGAACACATCGAAACATCACGGTCATCAATCAAAGATCGCCAGACACAAACACGGGGGCGAGTTCCAGCCGACGCAACTCATGCATGCAAGTCGATAACGATGCAATACGGCGGCTCCAGATCAGGACGGTTACACTAAAGGCTCGAATGAGTCGTTTGTCTCAAACTCAACAACTAGTTGACCGCGATTGGTTGTGACACTGGTTGTGATACGAAGAGTGAGAACGATATGGATATGCAGAAGATTCAGAGCCTTTTAACGGAAGAATTACAAAGCTGGTTTGAGCTGGCAGTCAAGAACTTGCCGAACTTGGCTGTGGCTTTAATTGTCTTTGTCATCTTCTATTTTTTGGCCAAGATCACTGCACGTGTTTTCGGAAAAGTTGTCGCGAAGATCACGTCTTCCGAAAGCGTGCAAAACCTACTGACTTCCATCGTCAAGATTAGTGTCATTGTCGTTGGGCTGTTTATTGCCCTTGGCATCTTGGATCTCGACAAGACCGTGACATCGCTCCTGGCCGGAGCGGGAGTCATCGGGTTGGCGTTAGGTTTTGCGTTTCAAGATATCACCGCGAACTTCATCTCTGGAATCTTGATCGCGTTTAATAAGCCTTACCGGATGGGGGATATCGTCGAAGTGGGCGACTATCTGGGCAAAGTCACATCGATCGATCTTCGGACAACCACAATCACCACGTTTCAAGGAATTGAAGCTCTTGTTCCGAATCGGATGCTGTTCACCGATCCCATCAAGAACTACACGAACATCCCCGAGCGAAGAATTGATTTAGCAGTTGGCGTTTCTTACGGCGATGATTTGTCGAAGGTCGAAGCGGTCCTTCTCGAAGGTCTTCAAGATCTGCCAAACAGATTGAAAACGAAGGATATCGACGTCTTTTTCACGGGTTTTGGCGGCAGCTCGATTGATTTGGAAGTGCGAATTTGGGTTCAGTATTCCGATCACCGGAGCTATCTCGTCACACGTAGTGAAGCGATCAAGCTGGTGAAAACGATCTTTGATGACAACGACATCATGATCCCCTTCCCAATTCGCACATTGGATTTCGGTATTCGGGGCGGAGAAAAACTCTCTGAGATGAACCTCGACAGTTAGAACGAATCGCACGTTCGCTTGTTAAGACGCGAACGACTCCCGCTTCAAGACAGCGACCGGTTATCGTCGCTATCGTTAGTGTTCGGCGGTGCTTGTCAAACCGAATTCCGACCGGTGTGTCGTACTAGGTTAACGATCACCGAGTTGCCGAACTGGCGGTGGCAGATGTAATCACTTTGATGGGGTGATACCGACAGTTTTCAAGTTCACGATCCTTCTGGCGGTTCCCAGAGTTCGACTTTGTTGCCATCGGGGTCGATGACCCAGCCGAACTTGCCGAATTCGGAATCTTCGGTTTTGTCATCGACTTGGCAACCTTCTTCTCGAAGCACGGCTAGCAAAGCGTGCAAATCATCGACGCGAAGGTTGATCATAAAGTCGGCTTTGCTCGGCTCAAAATAGTCGGTCTTCTCTTTGAACGGACTCCAAACCGTCGTGCCGACTCCGGATGGGTTGTCGGGCGTTGCCCACTGAAATGTCACGCCACCCCAGTCTTGCACATCCATCCCCAAGTGCTTGCGATACCACTCACCGAGTGCTTTTGGGTCAGGGGATTTGAAGAATACACCGCCGAAACCGGTCACTCGTTTCATGTCTTGGCTTTCGTCTTGAGAAAGGTCTTTCGCTGTGACTACTCGGTTCGCGTGCCGTTCCAGATTTTGATTCCGCCGGTGTCGTCGATGGAATAGAGTCGGGTGCCATTGGCGTTGAAGGCCACGCGGACGACGGCATCGCTGTGTTTGTCGAGGACAAGGCGTTCGTTTCCGCCGGCCACTCCCCAGAGTCGCACGGTGTCGTCGTCGCTGCCGGTGGCGAGGAGTTGTCCATCGGGGCTAAATGCCAAGTCCCGAATCATGCGTGTGTGCCCCCGCAGGAATGTGGTACGGATTGGGTCAGTATCAAAATTGACGCACACCACGACGGGGTCGACATTCTTCGACTGCCAATAGTTCCGCCGCATATTTTTGGGGCCAAAGAAACCGGCGAAGGCGAACTGATTGCCCTTCGGCGAAAACGCGGCAACGGTGGTTCCATACCATCGGCGGTTGTCCAGAATTTCGTCCTTGCCAAGCTCATCAGTCGAATAACGGACGCCTGGTGAATTGGCGAGTTCGATGAGTTGATATCCCGCGACGAATTGAAAATCGTTCTTGTCTTGTGAAATCTCCCGTTGAAACGGCACTGCAATCCATCGGTCGGTTGCCGATCGAATGACAGGTTGTTCGCTGCTTTCGATCGGCGGGATTCGGCAATCGAGTTCGATATCCAGTTTTCGTGAGGCGACATTCCACCGCAAGACACGAACGCCGTCCGCGGATTGTGTCGTGCCGATCACGTGCCCATCATCGTTGGTGAAGGACAAACTAGTCAACTTTTCGCTTTTGGGGACAATCGGCACTTCACCGATCGCGGTACCAACGGTGAGAACATCGACGTATGGTTCGAGATCGTCGGTCTCGGGACCAAAGAGAAATCCGACGAAACCGGCAGCGGGCGGGCGGTCGACCGTGGTCATCGTCAATGCATAAGGCTCGGTGAGCGATGGCGAAACCAGCTTCCGATTGTCTGACGAGATCGACAGGCACCCGTCAAAATGCGACGCTCGGCCGACCCACTGAAACCGTGGTCGAGCCGCACTCACGAAATTGAATGGCGCTTGCCCGGCCCGCCACCGATCCAACCGGAAGGCCGCTTGCTCGGGGACACGGCTGACCACGTATAAGTCACCATTGGTTTTGGAGAACGCCATCGCTTCAATGCCGGGCGGATAACTCACGTTGTAAACCGGCTTGTCCGCCACCGATTGGAGGTCAAACACATTGACCGAAGTGGGCTCGGCCAACACGAGAAAGCGACCATCGACGAAACGCACTCCCACCCCGCCGGCTAGTTCCAAGTACGATTTGAACGTAGGCGGGTCCACGTACCGGAGATGTTTCGAGTCTGAATTCTTCTCGGGACCGGAGGCATTCCACAGATAGAACCAGTCAAAGCCCCGCACATCGACCTGTCCGTCTTCCGGAATCAGTGCCGAGAGGTGAGTTCTCGCCAGCGATTTGTTGTTGTCGTCCAAAGCGGATTGGGCGTTCTTCAGCGAAAACTGATAAGTCTTCCAACGCAGTTCGGTTTCCCGTTTCTCTGCCTCGGCTTGCAGACGCTCCGCGATTTTGCGTTGTTGTTCCGCGTCGAGCAATGCCTCCTCGACTTTCGCCTTCTGTCTTGCCAACTGATCGGCATTTGCTGTCGCTCGCGCTTCGGCTTCAAGGGCAGACTTCTTTGCGACTTCCGCTGCCACTCGTTGTTTCTCGGCTTCCTGTTTTTGTTTCTCGGCGATTGCCGCGTTCTCTTCGGCTTCGGCTTCCCGTTTCATCGCGGTTGCGAGGTTCGTCTTGGCAACCTTCTCGGCTTGAGCGGCTTTTTCGGCGTTGCGTTGAGCGATGGTGAAATTCGTGCGAGCCGTCTTCCATTGCCAAAGAATTCCCAGCAATCCCAGGAATGTCACGAGCATTACCATCCCGATCAATCCGCTGATCGCCGGGTTATGGCGGCTCCATCGGACAAACCGTTGTGGCAACGACAGCGGACGAGCGAGGATCATCTTGTCTTCCAGCCAGCGTTCCAAATCGGCGGCCAACTCTCCGCAATTGACGTAGCGATCTTGAGGACGCTTGGACATCGCTTTGAGGCAGATGGTTTCCAAGTCGATCGGCACACGTGGTTCGATGGAACTGGGCTTTTCCGGCGGTTGCGACAGCACATTCGCAATGACAACCTGAGGAGGTCCGCTAAACGGAATTTGACCGGTGAGCATTTCGTAAAGCACGACACCAACAGCGTATTGATCCGTCGCCGGACCAACGTCGTCTTGCACACCGCGAGCTTGTTCGGGCGACATATACGCCGGGCTTCCGAGCACACTGCCTTCCCGCGTTTGCTTCTCGGATGCTTGCTCCAAACGGGCGAGTCCAAAATCCATCAACTGCGGTTCGTCGCGTTCGTCGATCAACACATTTTGCGGTTTCACGTCTCGATGGATAATGCCCATCTGATGCGCGTATTGCAGGGCTTCGGCAATTTGCTTGGCAATAAGGGCGGTTCGTCTTGGTTCGACCGGTTTGTGATCAATGTGCGCATCGAGCGTCTGGCCGGAGATGAATGCGGAGGCGATGTAATAAAGCCCTTCCGCGGTCTGTCCCGCTTTGAACACCGGCACGATATGTGGGTGCCGCAACCGAGCGGCCGCTTTGGCTTCCCGAAGAAATCGTTCGCGAGCTTTTTTGGAATCCAACGTGTGAGCTTGCGGAAGTTTCAACGCAACCGGTCGTTCTAACTCGGGGTCGGTCGCTTTATAAACCGTGCCAAACGCCCCCTGCCCGAGCACTTCGTCAATTCGGTATCCCCCGACGACCCTCGGTGGCGATGGCGTGCTGTTACGGGACGGCTGGCGTTCCGATGACCGCGTCCCGGATGACTTCGGCAAGATCGTCACATCTGCGGACCGGCTTGTTGAAGCGGTGGCCGCATCGACTGGGCCAATCATCTTTCCGCAAAAACGACAGCGCACACCTCGTTCGAGTTGGTGCTTCGTGACGCAAAACGATTCTCCACATCCAGGATGCGGGCAAGACATGGCCACGGTCATACGTTGGAATCTCCGTGTTCAATCGAGCTGCTTCGGAGTTTGTTGAATGGTTGCATCATATCACGTGGGTGACGCCTGGGATACGACGATTACCGCGATATCAGTCCGCACTTTGCTCCATGCCCAATGCGGACTGGCAACCTCTACCCACATTGATAAATGCAAAGCAGCAGGATTGTTCAACAAGATTCCCACGGACGTTAGATGAATAGATCAACTAACCAACATCAAAGCGGACACCAAAAACTGCAATTCTTGGTGTCCGCTTTGATGGAACTTTGTGTACGAGCCGGGCGGTCAACCTCATCTGAAACTCAACTCCGGCTATCGTTGCGGCTTGAGTCTCAGAATTGCTTGGACCGGGTAATGGTCCGAAGGATGCTTGCCGTTTTCGTTGGTGTAGTTGATGCTGGAATTCAGTGTGGTGAAGTCTTGTGAGTGCAGAATCCAATCAATTCGCGAACCCTCACGATGTCCAACCCACCGACTGAATGTCGCTTCGTTTCGGCTGCGTTCAGGATAGCTTTGCCGATAGGAATCCACGAGCGGCTTGTCGTCATCGTTGGGGCCTTGTACCAACGCTTGATACGGTTGTCCATCTTCGGTGGTGTTGAAGTCACCAGTGATAATCACAGGGATGCCTTGGCGTTCCAATTTGTCGACCTGACGACGAATCAACCGGGCTGACTCCAGCCGAGCTGACGGCCCGCGATGATCGAAATGAGTATTAACGAAAACAAATTCCGAACCGTTCGACTGCAAGTCTTCAAGTTTCACCCAAGAGGCCATGCGGGGCAGTGAGGAATCCCAACTTTTGCTGCCCGGCACATCAGGGGTTTCACTTAACCAATAGAAACCCGAATCAATCACTTTGAAACGATCCTTCCGATACATCACCGGGACATACTCACCTTCTTCAGTTCCATCTTGGCGGCCGACCCCATGAAACCCATATTCGGGAAGTTTCTCTTTCAAGAATTCCGCTTGGAACTTGAGTACCTCTTGAGTGCCTAGTAAATCCGGGTTGAACAATTCGATCGTTTCCCCGACTAGGTTGGCTCGATGTTTCCAATGGTTCTCACCGTCGTTAGCCGCACCATAGCGGATGTTGAAACTCATGACTTTGATCGGTGCGTTGTGACTTGCGCTGTTCGTCTTTTCTTGAGCGGATAATGTCATTGGATCTATCGTCATGACTATGACTGCTACCAAGACGACCCAAAACCGAAGGTGAAACTGTTGTGCAGATGATAACATGTCGGCGTGTTTCTTGTGACTAAACAATATCGAGTATCTCGTAGTCAAGCCCAGCGATTTTGCGGGGAAACGTAGTTGACCAAGTTGTGATACCGGTTTGAATTTCGTGTGATGACTGTGCAATCTTTCGGTGAAGAATTGCTAGCCAATCGACGCAAAATCTGTATGGACAAACAGTTTACCGTAGCCATGGTTGGAATTGTAGAGAGTACAGATCTGCATTCTGGATGTGGAATCTTAGGCGGACGGATTTCCCTTTGAGTGTGCTAATATCGGCGCTCTTTTTCCATGTCACGGTCTTGGAGATGGCATCTCCAGTGAGTGGTGTGCAATCTTTGATGTCATGTCCTGCAATTGGCTGACCGGAGAGGGTTTCAATACCAACGCGAACGGATCCGTCATCATTGCTAGTCTTGTAGTTGAGGACGAGGCGTTCTGCGAGTTTGCCGAGCTTGATCGGTTTAGTGAGTAACTCACCACCTTTCTGACCCGCATGAATCGAAACAAAGCCGTCCTTGCGATATTCAAACCGTCTGAGTCGGCTGTCGGGGCCGGTATAGTAAGCTTCGGTTGCATAAACTGATAAATGATTGGGGCGACTGGGAAGTTCGACCACTCCCCAAGCCATGTAGTTGCTGCGATTGCCTCCGCGATCTTTTGGGGCGGATTCCGGAATGACCGGATCGAGCCAACGACGGAACGTCACCCCGTCCCGACTGGACATAAACGTTGGTTCCACTCGTTGGCCCTCGGCTGGCAAAAATCGGGTGGGGAAACCGATCAGAATGTGCGGGGCGCGTGGGTCGGGCAAAACGGCGTTGGTGTAGAGATGTTGGTCGGGTGTGTCGGGATATTTCAGTAGCTGTGGTTTGCTCCAGTGAATCATATCCTTCGAAGTGCCCGTCATAATCGCACGGATGCCGTTGGTGAAGATGCGATGATACTCCCGGTACTCTTTGGTGTGACGATCCCAGAAAGCGAGGTTTTGGGAGTCAAAGGCCCCGGTGGTGATGACAGGTTCCGGGTGCATCAATTTCCAGTGGATCGCATCGGGCGACTGGAACACGTACAGACCACGTTTGCCTTGCGGGCGACCGCGAGAGATGCCTTTGTATTTCGCATCAGCTGGGCAATCAGGGTTTTCGTCCTTGAATGCGGCGAAACAATGCGTCCCGATGCCGTCCCAAACGATGTTGTTCTCGGTCGAGCCGTTGAACTCGAACAGTCCGAGGTTCGGTTTCGTCCAATGAATGCCGTCTTTGCTTTCGGCGTAGCATGTCACCTCGGGGTGAGTGCCTTTTCGTGTTTTTTCATCGAAGTGGGAACCGCGGTAGTACATGCGGTACCGGTCGGAATCCTGGAAGATTGTGTAATACGCGCAGGTGTTGCCTTCCCATGGCTTGTCCGTGACGAGGGAAACTTCTTTCGGCTCCGGTTTTTGGAGTTGCTGCGAGAGATCGCCGTTCATCGACTCGATGAGAAATTCGTCAACGAACGGTTCCAACCGTGTCTCGAGCGAAATTGGTTCGGCGGCATGACTCAAACCCGCTAACAGATACAAAGCAACCGCCGACTGAAAAAAATGATACCGCATACTGGGACTTTCCTGGGCCTGGGGATGACAACGGGACACTTCAAACTTATCATAAGAGTTGTTTGATCCGAAAGGCAGTCGTACGGCTGGGAATTGTTTCGCGCAACAGTTCGAGACGCCATCGGCTGCAGTTAGAAAAAATTAAAGCCCATGAGTAAGTTCGCGACGGCTTTCGTCATTTTGACGCTGCTCGGCGGGTCTGTCCCGGCCGCCGAAGATGCCAAGAAACCTGGCACGCCCGCAACCGACGAGGGAATTCGTTTCTTTGAGACCAAAATCCGGCCGCTGCTGGTCGAGCATTGCAACGACTGTCACGGTGAGGATTTGCAAGAATCGGCACTGCGGCTCGATTCGTTGCAGGGCATTCTCACAGGGGGCAAAGCGGGACCGGTGATCGTTCCCGGCAAACCGAAAAGCAGTTTGCTGCTGACGGCGGTGGGCTATCAGGACAACGACCTCAAAATGCCACCGGATGATAAATTGTCCGATCGGCAGATCCAGGATTTGACCCGCTGGATCGAGATGGGGGCTCCGCATCCGGACAGTGGAACGGTCAAAGTCACGCAACCGCGGAACCAAATCGACATCGAAGCCGGCCGCAAGCATTGGGCGTTTCAACCGTTAGCGCAGCCGGCCGTTCCGACGCTCGACACGCCCACCAAAAACCCGATCGATGCGTTTATCAACGCTCGTCTGCAAAAGAACGATTTACGTCCACTTGCTGCCGCCGACAAACGCACGCTCATTCGCCGAGCCACATTCGATTTGACTGGTCTCCCGCCAACGCCAGCGGAGATTGACGCTTTTCTCGCGGATGACTCAGACGATGCGTTCGCCCGACTTGTCGATCGGTTGCTGAGTTCGCCGCACTATGGCGAACGCTGGGGACGGCATTGGCTCGATGTCGCTCGGTACGCAGATTCGAACGGCTTGGACGAAAACGTGGCCCACGGGAATGCGTGGCGGTATCGGGATTACGTCGTCAATGCGTTCAACAACGATAAACCGTACGACAAGTTTGTAATCGAACAACTCGCAGGGGATCTGCTCGACTCCGGCGACGATTGGAAACTTCGTCACGAACGGTTGATTGCCACCGGTTACTTGGTGCTCGGTCCGAAAGTGCTGGCCGAAGTCGACAAAGCCAAGATGGAGATGGACATCGTCGACGAGCAACTCGATACCGTCGGTCGCAGCCTGATGGGGTTGACGCTCGGTTGTGCTCGCTGTCATACGCACAAATTTGATCCGATCGGGCACGACGATTACTACGCCCTTGCCGGCATCTTCAAAAGTACCCGGACGATGGAAACCTTCAAAACCGTCGCCAAGTGGTACGAAAACGAGATTTCCACACCGGAGGAGTTGGCGCGTCAGAAAGAGCACGAGCAGTCGGTTGCCGAGAAAAAACAGACCATCGAAACACTCGTGGCGACCGCGAAAAGCGAACTCAAGCCGCCCATGGGCGAGACGGTACCCAAGGATGTCGAGAAGCGATTTCCCGAGAAAACTCAGGCGGAATTGAAGAAGCTCCGTGAGGAACTGAAAACGCTGGAAACCAATGCGCCGAAACCGTCCACGGCGATGGGCGTCACCGAAGGCGAGGTCGCTGACACTTCGATTCACCTTCGCGGAAGTCATCTCACGTTGGGTGACGTTGTTCCGCGACGATTTCCCCGCGTGTTAGCGGGTGACGAACAACCACCGATCCCCGAAGGACGCAGCGGTCGGCTGGCATTTGCCCGTTGGTTGACCGACCGTAACCCGCTCACCGCCCGCGTGATGGTCAACCGAATTTGGCGATGGCATTTCGGTAGAGGATTGGTCGAAACAGTCGACAATTTCGGACTCCAAGGCGAACCGCCAACGCATCCGGAATTGTTGGATTGGCTCGCGATTCGGTTCATTGAAAGCGGTTGGTCGATCAAAACGATGCACCGTTTGATTATGTCTTCCGACGCCTACCAACGACAAAGCGGTTTCGATGATCACAACGTTGCTGTGGATGTCGGAAACCAGTTTTATTGGCGGTTCGATGTGCAGCGTCTCGATGCCGAAGCCATTCGGGATGCGTTACTCGCCGTCACTGGCACACTCGATCCCACAATTGGTGGAAGTTTGCTGCAACACAAAAACCATGAGTTTGTGTTCAATCACACCTCACAGGATAAGTCGGAGTATCTCTCCATTCGGCGGCGGTCGATTTATGTGCCGGTGATCCGCAACCACCTGTACGACATGTTCCAACTTTTCGATTACACCGACGCCAGCGTTTTGAACGGGAACCGCGAGACCAGCACGATCGCACCGCAAGCGTTGTTCCTGATGAATTCCGAACTCGTCGACGAACTCACCACTGCGATGGCGAAGCGGTTGCTCGATGAGGAACCGACAGATACCGACCGCATCGGGCGTCTGTTCACACTGGCTTACGGTCGTCCCGCGACGGATGCCGAAGCCACACGATCTCGCCAGTTTCTCACCCAATTTCAATCGCTGCTGCCCGAACAGACGGACGAAGCAACAACGCACGCATGGCAGGCGTTGTGCCAGGCGATTGTTTCCTCCAGCGAGTTCATTTACGTGCGATAGCGATAGCCTCCATTTGCCTTCCGCTCTCCCCCCGATCTGCAAGAGATCAGAACCATGCTTTCCCGACGACAACTTCTTCAACGATCCAGTGCCGGATTCGGTTCGCTGGCCTTGGCCTCAATGTTGGCTGACGAAGCCCGTGCCGCCAACTCTTCAAACAAAACCGGCGAGTTCGATTCTCCGCACATTCCCGCCAAAGCGAAGCGAGTCATCTTTCTATTTATGAAAGGTGGCCCGTCGCATATGGACACGTTCGACTACAAACCGCAGCTGCAAAAAGACGATAAAAAGCCGCTGCCGTTCGAGAAGCCGCGAGTGCAGTTCGCGCCGACTGGGGAACTGCTCGCGTCGCCGTGGAAGTTCAAGCAATACGGCGAAAGTGGCATTCGCGTGAGCGAATTGTTTCCGCACGTCGCCGAATGCGTGGATGACATGTGCATCATCAATTCGCTTCATGGCACAAACCCGGCTCATGGTGGAGCGAGTTTAAAACTCCACACCGGTAGCGACACATTCGTGCGTCCCAGTATGGGGGCGTGGGTGAATTACGGGCTCGGTACGGAGAATTCGAATCTCCCCGGTTTCATCACGATCTGCCCCACGCTTGCTCATGGGGGAACGAAGAATTGGAGTTCCGCATTTCTTCCGGCGGCGTACTCTGGCACACCGCTGGGCAATGCGAGTTTGTCGTCCGAACAGGCTCGAGTGAAGTACATTCAGAACGCGAAGCTCAGTCGAAACACACAGCGGTTGCAACTCGATTTGATGCAATCACTCAACACGGGTTTCCAAGAACAAACCGGACCGAACGCGGCGTTGGAAGCTCGGATCAAATCCTTTGAATTGGCGTTCCGAATGCAAACGGAGATGCCGGCCGCACTCGATCTCGCTGCCGAAACACAAGCGACCCACGAACTCTACGGCTTAGACAATCCAACGACGGCGGATTTCGGTCGACAATGCTTGATGGCACGGCGGTTTGCCGAACGCGGTGTGCGGTTCGTACAGATCACGCATAGCAACACCGAAGTGCAATGGGATCAGCATGGGAATCTCAAGAAAGGTCACGAACAGAATGCCGGGGAAGTCGACAAACCAATCGCCGGGTTGCTGCGGGATTTGAAAGCCCGCGGGTTGCTCGAAGACACGCTCGTGCTTTGGGGCGGAGAATTCGGCCGCACACCGACGTGCCAAGGAAAAGGCCACAACGGACGCGATCACAACCCCGAAGGTTTCACGATGTGGCTCGCTGGCGGTGGCGTGAAGACCGGCATTCAATACGGCTCCACCGACGAATACGGCTACTACGCCAGAGACAACAAAGTTCACATTCACGACTTGCACGCCACGATGTTGCATCTGCTGGGGATGGATCATCTGCGGCTGACGTACCGTCATGCCGGTCGCGATTTCCGCCTGACCGACGTTGCCGGCCACGTGGTGCACGACATCATCGCCTAAATCGAAGTGGCCAGTTTCTGGGGCGAGGGTGACCACCGGGATCGCCTTCAATCCTGAGTCACCACGCGACACAACGAATCACTTTCAGAAAACTCACTCGCTCCATGTCCACCACCGTTGCCACAATTGATGATGTCCGCCAGGCGGAGCGAGTTATTCGGGAACACATCTCCCCTGCCCCGCTGATTCGCTCCTACGCACTCGAAAAAGAGCTGGGCCTGCCCGCCGATCGGCGGGTTTGGTTGAAGGATTACGGCTGGACGCCGGTTGGCTCCTTCAAGTTGCTCGGGGCTCTCAACTGGATGGCGAACAATTTGGAGCGAATCGGTGATCGGCCGGTGGCGGCTCATTCGTCGGGCAACTTCGCCTCGGGAATTTCCTTCGCGGGGATGCGGTACGGCAAACGCGTGATCATCGTGATGCCGGAAACCGCACCGAAACGGAAGTTTGAACTCACACGGTCTTTCGGAGCGGAAATTCGAACCTACGACATCGCCCGAGATCATGAAACCGGCGAACGGGACCGGCTCACGCGGCAGATCGCCGAGGAAGAAAATGGCGTGCAGGCGTCGCCATACGATGACAATCACGTCATCGCAGGGAATGGCGTTGGTGGTTTGGAGATCGTCCAAGAATTGAAACGCCAAGAGCGGACCGTCTCGCAATTTGTTTGTCAGGTGAGCGGTGGCGGTTTGATGGCGGGACATGCCTTGGCCATCGCGGACGGTTTCCCGGAAGCGAAAATCATCGGCGTTGAACCGGAGCACGCGGACGATTTCCGTCGATCGCTCGCATCCGGCGAACGAACACGCATCGATCTTCCCAAAAGCATTTGTGATGGCTTGCTCTCGTACGATGTCGGCGAACACAACTGGCCGATCCTCAAACAGCACGTCCCGCAATCGGTTACCGTTCCGGATCAGCAAACCAAACAGGCGATGAAGTGGCTGTACGAGCATCACGGCGTACGGACCGAACCTTCTGGTGCAATCGCAACCGCCGCGGTTCTCACCGGCGAGGTGAAACCGGACGGCAACGGTGATATCGTAATAGTCCTCAGCGGCCGGAACGTAGATGAGGAACAATTTCAAACGTGGATCGGTGAAGCACACTGAGCCAAATTCCATCGAGTTTTCAAGTCAACCCAATCGACACCCAACGAAGTGAAACTATGAAACGAACCCCACAATTTGCCCTGTCGTCACTCATTCTTCTGGCTACACTCGCGGGGGTTCTTCCGTCGCAGTCCACAGCCAATGCAGAAACGCCTCCCGGATTCACGCCGTTGTTCAATGGCAAAGACCTCACCGGTTGGAAAGGCTTGGTAGGTAACCCGAAAACACGGGCGAAGATGTCACCCGAGGAATTGAAAGCCGCTCAGGAAAAGGCCGACGAAGTGATGCGAGAACACTGGACCGTCAAGGACGGCGTGCTCGTGTTCGACGGCAAAGGTAAGAGTCTTTGCACGGCCAAGGACTACGGTGATTTCGAAATGTACGTTGATTGGAAGATTCTCAAAGGCGGCGACAGCGGGATTTATCTGCGAGGCACACCGCAGGTGCAGATTTGGGATACCGAATACGAACCGTACTTCCGTCACGGGGCCGAGAAAGGCTCTGGATCGCTGTGGAACAACAAAAAGAATCCGCGGTTCCCGTTAGTGAAAGCCGACAACCCCGTGGGCGAATGGAACACGTTCTTCATTCGCATGGTGGGTGACAAAGTCACGATCAAACTCAACGGGAAACTCGTCGTCGACAACACCGTGCTGGAAAACTATTGGGAACGCGATAAACCGCTTTACTCCACGGGGCAAATCGAACTCCAAAACCACGGCAACACGTTGTACTTCCGCAATCTTTACATTCGGGAACTGTCCGACGAAGACACATAAACCGACAATCGTGATCGTCACTCGTACTGCATCTCAACAAACGCATTTCCGCCAACTCACAGAGGAAACAGCATGTCTCAAACGACAACTCGTCGTTCGTTCCTGAAGTCCGCGACTCTCGCCGGTGCCGCCATCGGCTTACCCGCCGCTTCCTATTCCAAAGTGTTGGGAGCAAACAGCCGATTGCGGATCGCAAGCGTCGGCACGGGCGGCAAAGGTTGGAGCGACTTGAGAGGGGTTGCCTCCAGTCCGCATGTGGAAGTCGTCGCACTGTGCGATATCGACAATTCCAAGAAGCACCTCGGTCAAGCGGCGGAGAAATACGAATCGGCCCGGACATTCGCCGATTGGCGAAAGTTGCTCGATCAATCGAAAGCGATCGACGGCGTGTTGGTGTCGACTCCCGATTTCATGCACGCTCCGATTTCTCTCGCAGCCATGCACTTGGGCAAGCACATATTTTGTCAGAAACCGCTCACGCATACCGTGCACGAAGCTCGGCAAATGCGATTGGCGGCCGAGAAGTACAAACTCGTCACGCAGATGTGCAATCAAATTCAGTCTCACACCGCGTATCGCACCGCCGTGCATTGGGTGCATTCCGGATTGATTGGGAAGGTCAAAGAAGTTCACTCTTGGCAAGGCGGCAAACCCGGTTGGCCGCGACACATGGCCCGCCCCGAAGGAAGTGATCCCGTTCCGAAGAACGTGCGGTGGGACCTTTGGCAAGGCGTGGCTGCGGAACGGCCCTACAAAGATGGCTTGTATCACCCGTTCAATTGGCGAGGCTGGCAAGCCTACGGCACCGGCCAACTTGGTGACTTCGGATGCCATATCTTGGATCCGGTATTCAAGTCCTTGAAACTGACGTCGCCCACAAAACTCACCGCCGAAGCCCCACCATTGTTCCCCGAAACTTGGACCGATCGTGCCACCGTGCGATACGAGTTCCCCGGCACCGAATACACCACTGGGCCGAGTTTGAAAGTCACATGGTACGACGCCGTTAACGTGCGACCGCCACGTGAAGAACTGACCGGTATCCCATCCGATTATCGGCTGCCGAATGCCGGCTCGGTGCTGGTGGGCGAGAAAGGTTCGCTCGTCATTCCGCACGTTGCCATGCCAAAAGCATTTCCCGCAGAGAAGTTCACCGCGGACGACTTGCCGATCGTCGAAGGTGTCAACCACTACACGCAATGGGCAGATGCTTGTCGAGGTGTGGGTGAGACAACTTCGCACTTCGATTACGCGGGCCCACTCACGGAGACCGTACTGCTTGGAACCATCGGTATTCGTTTCCCCGGTCAAGAACTGACCTGGGACGCCGACGCAATGGAAATCACGAACCTCAAGCCAGCTCAACGTTGGGTCACGAAGCATTACCGCAAAGGCTGGCAACCCACTTGGGTTTGATGCGGTGAGAGACTAAGGCGATCTTGATAAATCGCGAGGGGCAGCGTTTGAAAAAACGTTGCCCCTTTACGATTCGTCATCCCAGAAGCTGACGAAAGTTTTCGCCTAAGATCAGTTTCTTGTCGGCTTCAGTGATGTCAGCCGCGATGACTTTGCTGAGTTCGGTACCCAGTGATCGGGACGGAAGATGAGAGCCGAAAATGATTCGTTCGGCTCCGAGGTCGCGGACTGCCATTTCGATGAAACCGGCGGTGGCATCAAAGCCGGAAGTTTCAATCAGAACGTTTGCATGTTCGCGGACGGCGCGGATGCCCTGCTCCCACTCTCCGCCAGCGTGAGCGCAGACGAATTTCTGGTCTGGATATTGTTTCGCCAGTTCGGCTAACTCGGCTGGTGTCGATTCGCCGGCTCCTTGTTTTCCGCCCGTCTTGTACCACGTGTGCTGCATGATCACCCCGCCGAAGTCGGCAATGCGTTCGATGAGCGAATGAAAATTCCGATGCGTGCACGTCATTGCCGTTGGTCCGCCGCCGGAAAAATACACGCCCCGCATCGGTCCATCCCGCAGCCAACGCTTGAGTGCATCAAGCGATTCCGGCACTCGATGCGGATTGATTTGAATCATTCCGATCAACAAATCCGGCCAACGCTCCAGCGGTTTCAATACGAGTTCCGGTTGTGATTGCAGTCTTGCTTCGAGGTTTGCATCGGTCGTTGTGCCGAGACCGACATGGGCGAAGTAACACAGCTTCTCAAACCGCCCCAACTGGATCGCTGGCAGCGTTTGTTCGATGCCAGTCACAAGTTGACTGAAACCGTCGGCACCGGGGTGGTAGTGCGACGGCGTGAAGTACGAATCCCAAATGCGGTACTTCTTGAGCTGCTCAGCAGGGGGAAGTCCCAGACGGATCGGCGAATTCATCAGCGGGCAGCTCCGATCAAATTGTCGGCGGTTCGATTGAGAATCGACAGCAGCGAGTCGGCTTCCAGTGGGTTTTCTGCGAGACGAATCAAGGCGGCTTCGGGAATCAAGAACGGAGCATGAGTCCCCAACGCGACTCGTCCTGGCACAACTTCCAGCATCTTCGCAACACCATCGGTGCTGTCGACTCGAGCGGTGTCGAAGGTGATCCGGTCGATCGGTTCCAGTTTCTTGACGACATCCAATCGCGGTCGCAGATTGAGAATTTGCACACGAGCAGCGGGCACCATTTGCATGACACTGGCCAATGGATTCAAATCGACATCAGCCACGTGGACCAGCGGATGTTGCGTGCGGCGGTCTTCGAGTGTTTGCGGAATCTGCACGAAACGGTTGGCCCTCGCGGCCATTGCCAGCAGTTCGACGAAGACATCATCGGCGAGTGTGTAACCGTGATAGCTCGGGAACAACCGCACGCCAGGCATATGATGCTGATCGAAACACCGCCGCACATCGTCTTGCCAACCGGGAAGGTTGAGGTTGATGACACCGATCGGATTCAATTCGGGGAACCGTTGACATTCCTCCGCCAACCGCGTGTTTACGCTGGTGATGTCTCGATGGAGCACGCCTTCAAAACTGCTGGCCCAGGCTTCGGAGATGCCCAGGCTTCGCAGCTTGCCCACGAGCTTTGCAGTGTCATCGAGTGGCAATCGACGAAACGGCCATTGGAACAGGCTGATGTTCGTGTCGATCACGGGAACGTCAGCCGATTGTGATTCCGCAGCGGTGCCTTTGGCCATCGTTCCGAGTGCTCCAAGGACGAGTGAGGTTGCCAGCAGTTCGCGGCGATTGAGCGTCCCGTCGGTCACGCGAGAATCTCCTCGACCACGCGCGGCGGATGCAAACCGGTAAGGCGTTCTTCCAGTCCGCTGCGAGTGATGAATAGTTTGTGATGATGCAGGCCGAGCAGGTGCAAAATCGTGGCGTGGAAATCGTGAACGCTCACAGGGTTCTCGACGACGGCGTGGCCGAACTCGTCGGTCTGCCCATACGCCATGCCACCCTTCACTCCACCACCGGCCATCCACGAGGTGAAAGCCTGCATGTTGTGATCGCGACCGGTGTAGAGGTCGCCAGATTTTTGCGATGTCGGGGTGCGTCCGAATTCGCCGCCCCAGATGACGAGGGTATCTTCGAGCAAACCGCGTTGCTTGAGATCCTTCAAGAGTGCAGCCACTGGGCGATCGGTACGTTCACAGATACGACGATGGTTCGGCCCCAGATCGACGTGGCTGTCCCATGGTTGTTCTTCGAGGAACAGTTGCACGAATCGCACACCACGTTCGACAAGTCGTCGTGCCAGCAAACAGCGTTTGCCGTACGAGTCAGTGATGTCGTCGCCGATGCCGTACATCTCTTGCGTCTCTTTGGTTTCGCGGGAGAGATCGAGGGCTTCGCTGGCGGTCAGTTGCATTCGCCCCGCTAACCCGTATGACGCAATGCGTGCATCGAGTTGCGGTGTGTGGGGACGTTCGTGTCGATGGATTTCATCGAGTTGGTTGAGCAGTCGTGTGGCGGCATCGGTGACGGATGCGGACTGATCGAATTGCGGTTTCAGGTTGAGAATCGGCGAACCGGTCGGGCGAAACGGCGTACCCTGATACAACGGCGGCAGAAAACCGGACGTCCAATTTCGCGTGCCGTTCTTGGGTGGACCGAGGGGATCGGTCAGCACGACATAGGCCGGCAGGTTTTGATTTTCCGTACCGAGCCCGTAGGTCGTCCACGCGCCGAGTGTCGGGTAGCCCATAAACAGCCGACCGCTTTGGATCTTGTACAACGCGTTGTCGTGGTTTGGATGGTCGGTCCACATCGAATTGATGAAGCAGATATCATCAATTTGCTTCGCGGTCTCGGGCAGCACATCGGCCATCCACAGACCCGATTCGCCATGCCGATTGAAACCGTATTGACCGCCCATCATCACGCCGACTTCGGCGGTACTGAAGTTGCCGATCTCCTCTTTGCTACCCGGGAACGGTTTGCCATCCATCTTGTTCAACACCGGTTTCGGGTCGAACAAATCCATCTGACTCGGGCCACCATTCATGAATAGATGAATGACCGACTTCGCCTTCGCCGGATGATGGGTCGGTTTCGCTTTCAAGTCATGCACTTTGATCGGCGCGTGTTCCTCGTTGGCGAGGGCATCACTGCCAAAAAAGTCCTGACAAAGTAACGACGTGAGAGCCGCTCCGAAGACGCCATCGCGGGTCCGGCTGAAGAAGTCGCGGCGGGATACGGGGGTGTGAGGTGATTCCATAGCAGTTGGTTGGCTCAGTTCAATCGATGTACAAGAACGCGGCAGAATTCAAGACGACATGACAATAGGTGATCAACGCATCGTCGCCGGTGAGTGAGCGAAGATCCCGGAGAGCGATTCGTCCGGCTTGTAATTCGTCCTCGGAGGGTGAGCGACTGAGGGCAAGATTCCAGATGAACTCGATGCGATCTTCGTCGGTGATGTCTGGATCATCGGCGAATTCCTGTTCGACACGCTCGGCGAATGCAGTGGCCAAATCACGGACGTGGGCATCGTGCATCAGCATCAGCGGTTGTGGTGAAACAATGGAAATCGTGCGCACGGTGCAGTTCGGTCCCATTTCCGGGTAGTCGAACGTTTTCATCAACGTGGGGATTTCCGTCCGACGATGCTGCACATAGATGCTGCGACGCCAAGTTCCCTCAGGTGTGGGATTGACGCTGACTAAGCCATCGCGATCGACCGAAACCGATGCCGGCGGTCCGCCCATTTTCGTGTTGAGTTTGCCAGCCACGAAGTGCAACGCATCCCGCAGTGCTTCGGCATCAAGACGCGACATCGGCATTCGCGAGAGCAAAATGTTTTGGGGATCGTGTTCAAGCGCGACCTCGGACACTCGACTCGATTGTTGATAGGCCCGGGAATTCATGATCAATCGGTGCATCTCTTTGATGCTCCAACCACGTTCAACGAACTCGACGGCAAGCCAATCCAGCAACTCGGGGTGCGACGGTTTCTCGCCTTGCTTTCCGAAGTTCTCAAGGGTTGCGACGAGGCCGCGTCCGAAGTGGTGAAACCAAATTCGATTGACCATCACGCGGGCAGTCAACGGGTGATCTGGTTCCGTGAGCCAACGAGCCAGGGCCAATCGACGGCCGGTTTTGGGCGTTCCGTTCGGGAAGGGCGGCTCTGGTGTAAATGGGGTTTGACCATCTGTCAGCACCGATGGCACGCCCGGCCCGACCAACGGTCCAGGGAGATTGTGTTCGCCACGACGGAGCAAATACGTGGGCGTTGGTTGCCCGCGATCCCACAACGCTCGAATGGCGAATGACGGTACAAGTTGCGTTTGCGTTTCCCGGATCGACCGTTCCAGCGTCTCTATCTGCTTTCGAGTTTCCAGGATTGTTTTCGATTGCTCGGAGTCCGGTCGAAGTTCGGCCCGCACGAGTTTTTCCACGAGATTTCGTTGGCGGAGTGTGCGGGTATTGTCCGCGATTCGCAACGCGGCGATCCCGTGGTTGATGTCGTCTTCGGTGAGGTCCGGATAGTGATATTTTAGCGTCTCATGTCGCAGCGACTTCGTCGCATTCCGAAGCTGTGTTTGCAGCGACTTCAATTTCTTTTGAATCGGTGGGTTGTGCTCTTTCACTCGCTGCTTGTGTTCGGGCGTGGCGAACCGCAGTTTGCGAGTTTTGAAGCTGAGCCAATCGTGTTCGTCGAGGGCTCCTTTGAAAATCGCTTTGAAGCGGTAGTAATCGCGTTGGGGGAGCGGATCGTATTTGTGCGAATGGCATCGGCAACACTCCAGCGTCAGCCCCATCACCGATGACCCCATCACGGCAATCACATCGTTGATGACGCCCAGCCGTTCCGGTACAAAATTCATCGTCCGTGAACCCGTTTGGTCAATACCCATCCGTAGGAAGCCGGTGGCGACGAGGTTCTCGACCATTTGATCCGTGACGACGTCGGCCTTCTCGACATCGATGAGTTCATCACCCGCGATCTGTTCGGTGAGGAACCGATCGTAAGGTTTGTCGTTGTTGAACGACTTGATCACGTAATCGCGGTACTTCCAGGCAGCTTCGCGAATCGGATCGGAAGAGACGCCACCTTCGGAGTCTGCATACCCTGCGAGATCGAGCCAGTACCGTCCCCATCGTTCGCCGTATCGCGGTGATGCGAGCAGGTGATCCACCATTACGGCGTACCAATCCTCGGATGTCTCATCACGCCAACGAGAAAGTTCCTCGAGCGTGGGCGGCAGACCGGTGAGGTCGTAGTACGCTCGGCGGATCAGCGTGTTGCGATCCGCTTTCGGGGCGAACTCTAGACCCACTTCATGCAAACGGGCTTCGAGGAATTCATCAATCGATGTCTGGGAGTCGGTCGCTTTCGGTGGTTGAAAGGCCCAGTGCTCGCGGTCTTCATCGGTAACGGCCGAATCGGGTTCGGTGGTGGCGACGTCCGGTTGCACGTCTTCGATGGGGGCGCCGGCGGCGATCCAGTCTTTCAGCGTTTGGACTTCGGAGGACGGTGGACGACGGACAAAGAACTTCAACAGCAGATGCCCTGGCGGACATTCTTCGCTTTCAATCCGTTTGATGAGCAAACTTTCGTCGGGTTTGCCCGGCACGTACGCGGGGCCGCTTTTTCCGCCTTTTTGGAACGCTGCGACGGAACTCAGATCCAGGCCGCCATCTTTTCGACGATTCCCATGACAGGCGACGCATCGCAGCAGGAAGATCGGCAACACATCGTGCTGATTCAGCGTTTTTTCGGTTTTGACGACGGGTTTCTTAGCTGGGGCACCCGCCCGCAACCACGCTTCGACCAAACCGAGTTCATCTTCGGTGAGTTGTGGCTGATCCTCGGGAGGCATTCCGCCGCCATCGACCATCAACCACAGCATACTGCTGTCGATGTCTTCGCCAATGGCCGACTCGCCCGACTCTCCTCCCTTGATGAGTCCCGCCATCGAGGACACATTCAATTCGCCTTTGTGGACGGTGTCACTATGACACTTGCCGCACTTGGCTTCGAAGATCGGTTGAATTTTGGTCTCGAACAGAATCGGTTCGTCGGCCGACAAACTGGTTGCCAAGCCGACGAGAACCAAACTTGTGAGAATTGTGCTCGGGAGACGGTGGAATTGTCGGAATACCATGGGGGATGGTTTTCGAGTCATGAGGCGAGATTGATGCGGGAACGTCGTCGGACCGTTCGGTGAGCACAAACCAAGCATGACCGCACACATTCCACGTGGAAACGGGCTGTGTTTGTTAGCCGCGAAGTTCCAAGCCAGTCATTGTGCCGGTGCCGGTTGCAAACCGATCGGTCTCAAAACCGAAGCGTTGCAACAGACTAACATAAAGATTCGGTAATGGGTAATTGTTCTTCTGATCAAATGCCAAATGTTTTCCATGTTGGAATCCGCCACCGGCGAGCAACACGGGCATGTTGCGGTTATCGTGGCTGGAGGCGTTCCCCAAGTTACTGGTCAGGAAGACCGATGTTTGATCGAGCAGGCTGCGGCCGTTGTCGTCTTCGCTGGCAAGATCGCGGAGGAATTCCCCCCAAGCGGCGATGATGGCCGACTCGACGAGCGCGAGTTGTTCGAGCTTTTCGTCGTCGCGACCGTGGTGGCTGAGTGAGTGATACCCTTCATTCACACCCGGCAACGGCACCACGCCGCCAGACCCACCAAGGTGATAGGTGATGAATCGTGTGGAGTCGGTCTTGAGTGCTAAGCGAATCATGTCCGTCATCAATTTTTGTTGACCGACAAAATCGCTGGAGTTTCGGATGTCGATGGGTTTCTTCGCATCGACTTTGGGTTTCGGCCGTGTCGCCCAGGCTTCCGAAGCGGCGAGACGATTTTCCAAATCGCGGACGGCGGTCAGGTAGGAGTCGAGCCGATCTTTATCGCCGTTCCCAAGTTCGCGAGCGAGCCGTTTGGAGTCGTCTTGCACGAGGTCCAAAATGCTGCGGCCTTCGCGAAGTCGTTGCGATTGCTTTTTTTGCTCGGCGGGGGAATCGTCGATGAACAACTTTGTGAACAACTGCGACGGTGAATCCTCGGCGGGAATCATCGAACCGTTTTCGGTGTACGACGGACTATTACTTCCCCGGCTGCTGACGACCAACGATGGGAACCGTGTGTGGTGCCCCAAGTACTTCGCCATGTACTGATCGAGCGAAATCGAGTTCTTCGCCTGCCCGCCGCTGCCCATCGGTTGTGCGGTGAGAATGCTGGCTTCGGCTCGGTGTCCGCCCTTGACTTCGGGATGCGATGAACCCGAAACCACAGTGAATTGATCCCGCAAGTCGGCCACTTGTTTGAGGTACAAACTCGGTGTGTAACCGCGTCCGGATTCTTTCGGATTGAGATTATCTCCCAGCAGTCCCAAGCCGAGCGTCATGGCGACAAATCGACGTGGCGGTTGGGTTTCCGCTTCGCTGGCGAGTGCTCGTTGCATCGCGGACAGCCAAGGCAAACTCATCGCCACACCGGCACCGCGAAGCATTGTGCGGCGGCTAATTTGACGACCTTGGTTAAAAAAGATGCGATCGCTCATGGTGTTTCCTTGCTAGTTAATTGATTCCAAGTGGGGCAGGCGGTGTCTGACACAATTTTCATCAGGCAATGCCTGACCGACATGACTATTTGCTCAAAAATGACGGGCTGGTTGCCACCGCTTTCACAAGGCTGCGAAAACCGTAGTCGTCACTAGCCGTCTCTTCCACAGCCTGTTTGATCGCCGGTCGGTCGGCAAATTCGACTGGGGCTCCCGTGCCATACGTGAGTAGTTGACCGGCCACGTTCGCGGCAATTTGCTCCGGATCCTCGAGAAGCAATTTCTGGTACTCCGCGAGAGACTCGAATTTTTGTCCATCAGGACGAACGTAACCCGGATCGATTTTCGGTCCTTTGCTTCGTTTGCGACCTTTCAAAACGGTGTACCTGTCTCTCCATCGTCCGGAGGGATCGAAGTTCTCCAACGCGAAGCCGGGCGGATCAATGTGGACGTGACATCCGGCACATGATGGGTCGGATTTATGCTTTTCGAGCATTTCTCGAATGGTTTTCGCACCGCGAATATCGGGTTCAATTGCCGGTACGCTGGCCGGTGGCGGGGGAATCTCGCGACCCAATAACCGCTCCGAAACCCACACGCCGCGAATAACCGGCGACGTGTTCGTGCCGTTGGCGGTGATTTTCATGATGGCCCCTTGTGTAAGCAATCCGCCGCGATGATGGTCTTGCGTTTGGAAATTCACGGGCTGCATGTCGTCGCCCGAGACACCATCAATGCCGTAGTAACGAGCCAAACGTTCATTGAGATAGCTCTCGTCGGCCGCGATGATCCGGGTGACGCTTTGGTTCTTCTCAAGCATCGTTTGCAGAAACGTCAGCGTTTCCGCGACCATGGATTCTTGCACGATCACATCGAATCCCGGGTACAGTCGGCGATCCGGCGTGGTGAAATCAATTTCATCGAGATCGAGCCATTGGGACGCGAAGTCTTCGACAAACTGCTGCCCTTTGGGCGACGTGAGCATTCGTTCGACTTGCTGACGGATGACCGTTTCATCTTGCAACCGATCGGCTTCGGCAAGTTGCAGCAACTCATCGTCCGGCATGGAATTCCAAAGGAAATAACTCAACCGAGATGCGATGGCGTAGCTGTCGAGTTGCCCTGGGGTTTCCTGTAGATATAGGAATCGAGGTGAACACAACAATGCCCGATAACCGGTTCGCAACGCCGAGACCATTGAGTTTCCGTCATCGAGTGACTGCTGAGCCATCTGCACGTACGGCAGAATCGCGGCGTCTTCGACGGGACGTCGGAAGGCACGGGTGGCGAACCGACGCATCAAGCGTTCGATGTCAGCTTTTCGGTTTTTCGAGACCACCCAGCCGCCCCGTTTTTTCGCATCGGTTTTGACGGGAAGATCATCGAACAGAATGCGACGGACTTCGTCGGAAGACGGCCCTTGATGAAACCGTTCCATCACGATTTGTTCGATCGCCACTCCGGGCACGTTTTGCGGCGTGCCTTCGCCGGTGCCGACTTGTCCACCCGCGAAACGGGCCATCTTGAGTGTATCGTCACCGGGGCGAATTTCGATCATCTCGCCACGCGGAAGCCACGTTTCGAAGGTCCATTCCTGCGTCTCCTTCGTGGCTTCAAACGAACCGACCCAGGGCAGTAGCGGAGCGCTGGAAACGCATTTGCCACGTCGGACGGTACACCACACGCCATAATCTTCCGGGAGATTCAGCCCTTTCGCTCGGACCGTGAACCGATACCAACCGTCTTCGCGAGCGGTCGTGGCGGGCAAACGTCCGTAGAAGATCAATCGCGACGACCATGTCACAGCATGTCCGTCGATGACTTCCGGTTCGCGTGTGCGACGACGGGGGTTTCTACGAGAAATCTTTTGAGCATCGAGAGTCTTTGTCCAGACGTTATCGCCTTGAATCGCCCGACGAATCGCCTCGTCCAAGGCGAGATCGACAATTCGCAGATGCTGTTCAAGCTGGAAGTGCGACATCGCTTGACCATCCGCGATGGTCTTGAAGACGTTGTTATCCGGTTCGTCCGGCATCCGCTCGGCCAGCGGGATATCGACACCCAACAAATCGTGGAGCGTGCGTTCGAGCTGGTAGTTGGTCAGTCGACGACCACGCACACGACCTTCACGTTTCCAGGCGGTTTGCTGACGCTGACGCAACCAACTTTCGGTTGTCTTTAGAAATTCGGTCCGTTCTTTCGAGGAAACCGTATTCGAGTCCGCGGGCGGCATTTCCTGATGGTGAACCCGATCGAAAATCCGCACCCAGCGGTCGAGCGACGCTTCCGAACCCGCGTTCCGTTGAAATGTCGTCAAATCCAACCCGCCATCGGCGGAATCACCCTCATGACAGACGGTGCAGTGTTCGTTCAGAAATCCCAAAACGGCGGGCGGAACCGATTCCGAACCATTCACCGTCGAGACGAGAACGAGGTAGCAAAGTAGCAGCGAAAATCGTTGGAAATGAAAACTCTTCAATGGACGACGCCTTCCGATTGTGAGACCAAAGGGGTGTAACAATCAGCAGGAAATCAAGGTGGAAGGTCTCAGTTCAGTGAACTGATGAGGTAGGTGATGAATCCTGGCTGGACCCCTATTATAACAAGTTCTGCTGATTCGTCACGAATTTTCACCTGTTTCGGGCCGGGTTTCCGGTGGAAAATTGACAGTGAACCCGTCGAGACGAGGCCGCGTCCTTACGAAGAATTTCTTCAATCATGCACGACGAACGGGAAAACCGAGTCGCTGTTGTGCACCTCACGAACCATGAATTTGGAAGTCCGCATGTATACACCCAAGGCGTTCGCCGAGCCCGATCAATCGCGGTGTTTCGATCACATCGAGCAGCATAGCTTTGCGACGCTTGTCTCAGTGCATGAGGGGCGACCGGTCGCGTCCCATTTGCCGTTTCTGCTGGATCGAGAACCGAAGCCGCATGGGCAACTGTTGGGGCACTTTGCACGAGCGAATTCGCAATGGACCGAAGTCGATGGCCAAACAGTTCTGGCAATTTTCCAGGGACCGCATGCCTACATCACGCCGACATGGTATGAATCCGCAAACGTAGTTCCGACATGGGATTACGTCACCGTGCACGTGACTGGCACGCTCCGTCTAATCGAAGACCCTGCCGAACTGCATCGACTTGCTGGCAGAACGGTTGATCAGTACGAGCAATCGCGATCCGTCCCGTGGAAATACCAAGGTTCACCGGAGTTCATGGAGAAATTGCTCGGCATGATCGTCGGTTTTCGCATCGACATCGAACAAATCGAAGGGCAGTGGAAACTCAGTCAGAATCATACCGTCGAACGTCGGGAACGAGTCATCCATGGTTTGCGTGCGGAAGACGATCCGAACGCCCATGCGATCGCTGAACTCATCCAAGCCACGTTGGAAGAGACGGATCGAACTGCGAAGTGACGTTACGGAGACAATCGGATCGGCAAACTCGGCAGACCACGCAGACCGATGCGTTTCGCCCATTTCAATTCGCTCGATGGAATCGCCAGTTCGAGTTTTGGAAACCGCGTGAACAAACAGCGGAAAGCTGTCTCGACTTCCGCGTTGGCGAGTTTCATGCCGAGACATACATGCATGCCGGTGCCGAATGCCACATGCGGATTCGGTTGCCGGCGGATGTCGAAATGGCCCGGGTTTTCAAATTCCGCAGGGTCTAAATTCGCGGCGGCGAGAATCGCACTGATCATTTCCCCGCGACGGAGCGAGACGCCGACCAACTCGGTGTCTTCCCGGATATACCGCGGTTTGGTCATCTGCACGGGACAGTAAAATCGCAGAGCTTCCTGCACCGCTCCTCCAACGAGTGACCAATCTGCTAGGAGTTCCGCTTTCTGTTCGGGATGTTCGAGCAGGGTCAGCAGACCGCCACTGGTGAGATGCACCGTTGTCTCGTGACCGGCGAACAACAGCAGAAACGCGAACGCGATCAATTCTTCATGACTCAGTTGATCGCCCGCCTGTTCCGCCTGGACCAAAGCGGTGAGCAAACCGGGACGCGGGTTTTGCCGACATTCCTCGAACTGCCGTTCAAAATAGCGGTACATTTTCCGCAGCAGTGGCAGAAACCGGAACACGGCCAGCACGGAGTTCGTTTGCGTCAACGCGGCTCCCCATTTCCCGAAGACGGGGCGGTCTTCCTCGGGAAGCCCGAGCAGTTCCGAAATCACCGCCAAGGGAAACGGTCGGGCGAAGTGTTCGACGAAATCGACTTGCCCATCCCGTTTGGCGATCGCTTCGACTTGATCCAGCAGCGTGTGCGCGAGTTGTTCGAGTCGCGGTTGCATGTCGTCCACACTTCGCCGCAGAAACGCCGCTTCGGCTAATTTTCGCAGCCGACGATGATCGGGATCATCCTTGGTCAGCATGTTGTTCGCGAGCGTGGTGATCGTGCGGGGCATCCACCATTGCATCCCCGCGTACTGCTTGCGACCGGCGTTGTGGGCGCTGGTGACGAAGCGTTCGGAGTCTCGCAACACCGCGACGGTGGTTTCGTAATCCGTCGTGATCCGCGTTCGCCCCATGATCGGCAAACGCGTCTCGATCAACGGCCCCTGCTCCCGTAAGGCGGCGAACGTCGGCAGCGGATTGCGTTTGAAATCCTGCGAAACGAGGTCAATCTTCTGCACTGTTCGTGTCCCTTCCGTTGCGGGCGATCAAATCACGCAGCGCGACGGCGAGCGAGTTTTTGCTTCAACCGTTGCATGCCCCGAATCCAACGGTCAGGGTCTTCGGATTTCATTTGGTAGAATTCTTCGACCTGCGGATGAGGCAGAATCAGGAACTTTTCACTTTCGATGCCCTGCATGATTGCCGTCGCCGCTTGGTCGGCGGAGATCGAACTGATTTGCAAGAATTGGTGAATGGGATCATCTGGATCCAGCATGTCGGTTTCGACACCCAACGGGCAAACACACGAGACGCGAATTCCTTCCCGTCCATGTTGGACCGACAACCACTCAGCGAGGGCCACGTCGGCGTGCTTCGTGACGGAATACGCGGCCGATCCGATTTCCGTCAGCAATCCGGCGGCGGAGGCGGTGTGGATGAGATAACCTTCTCCACGTTCCAACATTCCCGGCACGACCGCCCGAGCAGCGAAGATGCGAGACATCACGTTCACGTCCCACAGGCGTTGCCAATCGCCGTCGATGGTGTCTTCACCACCTTTTACCGTGATTCCTGCGTTCGAAACGAAAATATCGACCGGGCCGAATGCTTTCTCCGTGGCGGCGACCAAGCGGACCACTTCGTCTTCGCGGCTGACATCACAACCACAACTTGCGCCGCCAATTTCTTCAGCGACTTTTGCGGACGTCGTTTCATCGACATCGCTGACCATCACCTTCGCACCCGCTGCCGCGAGTTGCCGACAGAGTGCTGCTCCAATCCCGCGTGCCCCACCGGTGACCACGACCACTTTATTCTTCACATCCATGGCTGTTGTTCCTTCAACTCGATGACGGTCCGTCCAGCGGAAGGATATCAGTTGTCGACTGGTCGGCCAACCCGTTTTCCCGCCGCGCTTGATGTTGACCATTTCCACAGATTCTGCTGTGATCTCGCCGCATTACAGTCTCCCGATTGGACCCGGAACACGCTATGGCTTCGATCTTCGATCGCTACCTGCTGCGGCGGTACTTGTCGACATTCTTCATTCTCTTCATCAGCACTTACGGTTTGTATGTGGTGATTGATGGGTTCAGTAACGTCGACGATTTCCAAATCCGGGCCGATGGAACTGGTGAAATGCTCCAGGCGATGGCCAAGCATTACGGATACCAATCGACGGCCTTCTTCAACATGATGGCCCCGATTTTGGCGATTATCTCGGTGTTGGTCGTAGTGGCCATGTTGTATAAGCAGACGGAAATCACGCCGATGCTCTCGGCCGGTGTGCCGGTGTCGCGGTTGTTGCGTCCGTTTATTGCGGGTGCGGTGTTGGTGAACGTGATGGCTTGGATCAACCAAGACGTTTTCATTCCCCGCTTCGCGCCAATGTTGCAAGCAGGCCGAGGCGAAGCCGGTGAGAAAGGCAAACGGGTCGAACCGGTCTACGATTACGTCTCTCACATTTGCATCGACGGCGAACGACTGTTCTACCATGAACAACGCATTCAAGATGCCCACTTCGTGTTGCCCGTTCCCGAGGTTGCGGAGGAACTGACGACGCTCTCAGCCGAAAGCGCCACGTTCTTCGAAGCCACCGACGATCGGCCCGCGGGATGGTTGCTGCAGAATCTCACGACGGATACCTCCAATCTGAAGTTGACCGATACCGGGAACCGTCTTGTGCGTTCGGTCCCGGATTCGTCGGACTTGTTCATTGTTTCGGATGTGAGTTTCGACCAACTCAGCAACCGGAACCGAAGTTACAAGTACATCCCCACAAGCGAACTTATTCAACGTATTCGCAACCCCGCGTTTGGTTCATCGTCTGTGCGAGCCCAGCTGATGCATTTGCATCTTCGGTTTGTGGCTCCGATTGCGAATGTGCTTTGCATCTTCGTGGCTGTGCCCTTGGTGATTCGTCGTGAGAGTCGCAGTCTTGTCACGAATATGGCCGTCTGCACGGGCTGTCTCGGTGTACTTTACGGGCTTTCGATGGGGTGTGAATACCTCGGACAAGTGAACCTCTTGAGACCCGATATGGCTGCTTGGTCTCCCGCCATTGTCACGGGAACACTTGGGGCATGGCTCAGCGGTTTGGCGCAAACATAGATCGGATTGTGCTTTCGTTGTGTCTTGCTGAAATTGCATGCTGTGCGGACGTCACTTAGGCCGTTCGATGGATAGCCGGCTTGCTGGCCAGATCGACAACTTGAGGGGCCACACCGGCGACGAGTCGGAGTTGTGCCAAGTCGAAAACGGTGTTCAGAATCGTCGAAATGAGATGCGAGGGTCCGAACGGTTCGCCGTCCGGCTCGCCGCCATCGCGGGTTGATCGGCCGATGACTTCACCACCGGGCAAGCCACCGCCGTAGAGCAGCAACGGAGCGAGACGGCTCCAGTGATCGCGGCCTCCACGTTTGTTGATTCGCGGTGTGCGACCCATCTCCCCGGTGCAAACAAGCATGATTTTGTCTTGCAGTCCGCGAGATTCCAGGTCTTCGACAAAGGCGGCAACCGCATGGTCGAACGGACGCCCCACCGCGTCCATACCGTCAACCATGTTGAGATTGTTTCCGTCGGCGTGCATGTCCCAAACTCCGGCGTAACCCGCATGGATGGTGACGAATCCACAACCTGCTTCGCAGAGTCGCCGGGCTAACAAGAGTAGCTTGCCAATGGACTTCGCTTGGCCGGTGTAATAACCCCGTCGGCCACGCGCCGCTTTATGCCAATTGTGCTTCGGTACATATTGGGCGGTATCGTAGCGTTCGATGACTTTCGGATCTTCGTTGGCGAGATCGAGAGCCGCCGCCACTTTTCCATCGAGAAGCAGATCGTAGGCTTGTCGTTGAAGCTGATCCATGTGTTCCAGCTGACCGGTTCGGTCGACGTTTCTTTGCAGCCGATCCAGTTGAGCTAACAGGTTCCGTCGGTCTTCAAAAAATCGATCATGCGGGAGACTCAACTTCATGTCTTGCTGAAGGTCTCCACCACCGCCCGGCACGAATGGAGCGAACGATTGACCATACGGCCCGGTGGATCTGAGATCTCCTCGCGCCTGCGGACCGGGCACGTCGGATTCGACGGCATTCGGGTAGATCACCGTGTTCGTCGGCATGCCCGTTTCGGGGTTGGTGGTGCCGACAACGCGGGAGAAATGCGAACCGATATTGGCCTCTTCGGAGTGTGGCCCGACAATTGGTTGGATGTTGTGGCCAGCGTTCTGAGTTTGAAACGCACGGACCACCGTGAGTTTGTGGGCAAGGCGAGCCAATTGTGACATCGGTTCGCCAAACTCGACGCCCGGCAGCGAGGTCTGCACGACGTCGGTCACGGTGCGGATCGCAGACGGTGCGTTCGGCTTGGGGTCAAATGTTTCAAACTGACTCGGCCCACCCTGCTGGAACAAGAAGATGACAGACTTCCCAGTGACGGAACTTGTCGTGGGATTTGCGCGGACTTGGTCGGCCAGCAGTGACGGTAAAGCCAATCCGCCGATTCCCAGGCTACCCAGGCGGAGAAATTCACGACGAGGAATCGGGTGTCGTCCGTCTGTCTTCAGAAGCATAATGGCCTCGCGCGTTCCGGGACTGGTTCCACGTTCCGACGCAACCGCAGGGCGGTCTTCGGTGTTCGGGACCCATGCGAAACCCGGTGGCGTCCCACGTCCAAATGACGGAGTTGATCACGGCAAGAAGAAGCTCATTCCCGCCAGTTCAATCATCCATCTTAACCTGGCAACAGACACCCGCGAATCAAAAATCGATGCATGCAGCCCCGACTACCTATCTATCAACTACCATTTATGGAACTGGTGGTCAAGATGGTGAACGGATCGCCGCGGTTGCAAGACCGGCGAGCGCAGCGGTTTTGAACCGGCGAATGTTAGTCGTCGCTTCACGCAGATGCAGAAGACGGCACGGCAACTTACGCGTTGACATCCACGACGATGCGGCCTTTGACTTGCCCATTCAAAATTTCGTTGGCAAGTGTCGGAACGTCCGCTAGTTTTGCCGGTTGGATCATCGCATCGAGCTTTTCGAGTGGCAGGTTGCTGGCGATTCGCTCCCAACCACGAATGCGATTTTCATAAGGCTGCATCACACTGTCGATGCCAAGAAGATTGACACCGCGAAGCAGGAAGGGAATCACGGTGGTTGGCAGCTTCGCTCCACCGGCCAGTCCGACCGCAGCCACCGAGGAACCATACTTGAGTTGACCGATCACACGGGCGAGCATCTCCCCGCCGACGGCATCAACGCACCCTGCCCAAGTTTCGGATTCCAGCGGTTTCTTGGATACGGTGTCGATTTCTTGACGCGCGACGATTCGGGTCGCACCAAGCGATTTTAGATAATCGGCCATCTCCGGTCGTCCCGTGACCGCAGCGACTTCGTAACCAAGATTGCCCAGCACCGCCGTCGCAATCGAGCCAACACCGCCGGCCGCTCCCGTCACCAAGACTTCACCGTGTTCCGGTTTCATGCCGTGGTCTTCCAGAGCATTCACCGCCAGGATCGCAGCGAATCCCGCCGTTCCAACGGCCATGGCTTGCTTCGTGGAAAGACCGTCCGGCAGCGGCACGAGCCAATCCGCATCGACGCGAGCCTTCTGCGAGAACCCGCCCCAATGCGTCTCACCAACTCGCCAACCGGTCAGCACGACCTTGTCGCCGGGTTGATACCGCGAATCGCTGGACTCTTCCACGACACCCGCAAAGTCGATTCCCGGCACGTGAGGATAGTTGCGGACGAGTCCGTTTTTCGGTTGCAGGCACAATCCGTCTTTGTAGTTGACGGTGGTGTACTCCACGGCCACAGTCACGTTACCCGCTGGCAAGCGATCTTCGGTCAATTGCTGCACCGTCGCCGACACGGAATCCTCATCGGTCTTTTCGACAAGTAAAGCATTGAACGTCATGGTGGTCCCTTGTTGGCTGGCTCGGTTTTCGTCGATCTCCTTACGTAGTTTAGTGAGTTTCGCCCGGAGTTGCATCCAGGAGTTCGGGGAGTTGATCGCTGATGAAGGTGCGAATTTCATCACGAACACGTCGGTAGTGGTCGAGGGCTTCCTCTTCCGATTTGGCTTCCTTCGCAAGTTTGGGAGGATCATCGAAACCGACGTGCACTACTCGGGCTTTGCCAAGAAACGGGGGGCAGTTTTCATCCGCGTGACCGCACACCGTGATGACCAAATCCAGCGGAACATCCTGCAAGGAACTGACCAACTTGGACGATTGTCCCGTGATATCGACGCCCGCTTCCTGCATCACTTGGATGGCATTCGGGTTCATGCCGTGCGCTTCGATGCCGGCGGAATAGGGTTCGACACGGTCACTGAGTAGATGGCGTGCCCAACCTTCCGCCATCTGACTGCGGCAAGAATTGCCCGTACAGAGAAACAATACTTTGGTGCGAGACATAGAATTTCTTTCGTGTTAGGAAGCAGCTTGCACTTGCTCTGTCGCAAGCCATTCTTGAATGGTGGAGTCGATTTTGTCGCGGACTTCCCGAAACTTTTGCAGCTTTTCTTCGGCGGTGCCGGTACATGCCGCGGGGTCTTCAAATGGCCAACAGAATGTTTGCAACACGTTCGGCCAAATTCGCGGGCACGCTTTTTCCGCCCGATCACACACGAAGATCACATACCGTGCGGAAATTTTTCCAAGGTACTCGGAAACGGACTTCGCACGCTGTCCTTCCAGATCGTAGCCGATCTCGTTCATCGCTTGAATTGTGAACGGGTTGATGACCGAGGGCTCCAAGCCGGCGCTGTGAACTTCAAATTGATCTCCGGCATATCGTCGCAGAAACGCTTCCGCCATTTGGCTGCGGGCCGAATTTCCGGTGCAGAGAAATAGAACTTTGGGTTTGGACATCGCGATAGCCTTTGAGTTACTTTGAAACAGCGATCGGTTGACCGACGATCTGACGTAGACCGTTCACTCCGGTGGGTGGTTCTTTTCGCCATGGCAGAACCGCGAGACGTGTTGACAGCGAATCGTTGACTTCACCGACGAATGGAATTTCGTTTTGCTTCCGCTGCACGAGAACCGGATCGGAAACCGGCAAGGACTGAAAACTCTGATTGATGATCCACGCGAACGGTTCGATTTCGGCACGGCGGAGATCGTTCTGAAGTTGAGTGGCTTCGTGGACCGGTGTGGCTTCCGGTAGTGTGACGATCAGCACGTGAGCAAAGTTCGGATCGCGAAGTCGCGATAACAATTGCTCCACGGACTCCGGCATTTGAGACGATTGCCTCGCAACTTCCCGGTGGTATGCCAACGCGGAATCCAGCAGCAGAATCGTGTGGCCGGTGGGTGCGGTATCGAGCACCACGAACCGATCGTTGCCATCCGCGACGGCACGTGCAAATGCTCGGAACACGGCGATTTCCTCGGTGCACGGGGAACGCAAATCTTCTTCGAGAAGTGCTCGTCCTTCGTCATCGAGATCCGCGCCGGCAGTCTCCATGACTTCGGCGGTGTAGTCGCGTGTTTCCTGAGTGGGGTCGATTCGGCTCACACTCAAATTGGGCAAGTGATCGCTATTCAGCGTGGTCGCCAAGTGTGCTGCCGGGTCAGTGGTCGAGAGCAACACTTCGTGGCCACGATCGGCCAGTGCGACAGCAATCGCAGCGGCCACCGTCGTTTTACCAACCCCGCCTTTTCCCATCGTCATCACAACCCCGTGCCCCGCCGTTGCCATTTCATCGACCAAAGCCGTCAGGTCGAAATTCAACTCCGGGACAGAACTTGGTGACGGTGTGAACTCGCCCACAGCGTTCGACTTGCCGACCCGCTTCAATGCCTCGGTTCCCATCAAACCGGCGGGGAGCAAGGGGACGTCAGTTCGTGGCAGGGATGCGATTGCGTCTGGAATTGAACTCAATGCCTGATCGCAACGAGACTCCATTGCGATCGCAAATTCATCGTTTTCCGTTTGCGTCGAGAACACACCGTTGACAATCAATCGTTGGTTCTGAATTCCAACCGCGTGCAGTTCCTCGCTCGTGCGGGCGGCTTCCCGGAGTGCCGAAATTTCCGGCCGCGTGACGAGCACGAGCGTGGTCTTCTCCGCGTCCGACAACGCGGCCATGCTTTGTGCGTAGAGTTTCTGTTGATCCTGCAAACCGGCGAGCGGACCGAGACAGGATGTGCCCGTCGTGTTCGATTCCATGTACCCCGACCATGCCGCCGGGAGCGTGAGCAATCGTAGCGTGTGACCGGTGGGGGCCGTATCGAAAATGACATGGTCGTAGTGTGCGGTGGCCGATTCGTCACCGAGCAAACGCGAGAACTCATCGAAGGCGGCGATCTCAAGCGTGCAGGCACCGGAGAATTGTTCCTCCATGCTGGCAACCGCCGTGTCTGGCAGAACGCCGCGATACGGTTCCACCATCCGCTCTCGATACTGTCGTGCCGATTCCGCCGGATCGATGTTCATGGCATCCAAATTCGGTACACCATTGATGGGTGTCGGCTCGTTTCCGATCTCGGTCGCCAAAACGTCGTGCAAGTTCGACGCGGGGTCGGTCGAGACGAGTAGCACTCGCAATCCTTGATCGGCCAATTGCACAGCCGTCGCACACGCCATGGATGTTTTGCCGACACCGCCCTTACCGGTGAAGAACAAATTTCGCGTTGGGTTGGTCATAAGTGACATCATCGGACTCCTTCAAACAAAACGCAATTTTGTCGAGCGTTCTCGAAACGACCGTGGTCATTGAAAACCGCAATGCCAATTAGCAGCAACCGGTGTCGCCGCAGCATCCGCCATTTGACGAGATCGGAAGTGCCGCTGGTGTTCGCAAGGTGCCCGTCCACAAAGCGAGATTGTCACGCGATGGGTATTCGCCGCGGCTAACCATGCGGTCATCCACCAGCACGAGCGGCAGACAATCCACGCCTTCGCTTTCGAGCATCTTTTGCACCGAGGCATTCGACGCAAATGCTCCCGGTTGCTGAGCCAGGTTGAACCGATCCACTTGATGCCCCTGTGATTTGAGCCATTCCAGGTCACTCGCGAACTTCGGCAACACGGGATCAACTTGCGGTCCACACACGCCGGTGGAGCAACACATGGGTTTGTCGAAAACTTGGACTTTGCTCATTTCAGTCTCCTTGGTCGAGGTTTAATCGCCCATCGTCGAATAACGATGGGCTAGGCAAATCAAAAGAACTTACAACTCGGCGATTAATTGTTTGAGTCGTTCGAGCTTCTCCGTATTGATGCAGTAGCAGACTTTCGGACCGGCGATCTCACCTTGAATCACTCCGGACTCTTTCAGGATCTTCAGGTGTTGCGAAACGGTCGATTGAGCCAACGGCAATTCTGCGACGATTTCGCCGCAAACGCATGCTTCGCGATTGATCAACAATCGCACGATCCGAACACGAGCCGGATGCGCAACCGCCCACGCAAGCTGAGCCAATTCCTCGGCACTTGCATCGTCGGGCAGGCTGACCGGCCTCGAATCACATTCACGTTGTTGCGGTTTGCGTTTTGTCATTGGGTTTCACCTGATCGTTGATCGACGATTAACGATATCGGTTCGTTGGGGTGATGTCAATTAGACTTCTTGCAAGCGTGATTCGATTTTCTTGATTCTGGGTGAATCTGCAACGGTCAACCGTTGGTTGATGACGAGAGGCATTGTTGTCGGAGGCGGTGTCTTGGCAGCATTGTTTCTCGACTTACCACCGTTTAGGGTACGGTGTTAGACAATCGTCGGTGCAGCAGCAGAGGAAACACGTTGCTGGCAGCTGTCGAAGTTGAGCGGGCTAAAAATACCAATTGGGGTTCGTTTTCGTTTGGGTCGCGTCTACCGTTCGGGAAACCATTATGCTCCGCTATTTGCTGACGTCCGTTGTGTCCTTGTTGCTCGTTGCTCCGTCTTTCGCGGTGGCTCAAACTGATGCGGCTGACGAAATTCCGATTTCGGCCCGCGCTCATCTTCCAATGCGGAACGTGATTCGGCCGGACCTGATCACCTACGATGCCAAAGACCCAGACAGCAAGTTTCCGCCTATTCCACGAATTCGACCACCGAAGGACGCACCCAATGTGTTGATCGTGTTGATTGATGATGTTGGATTCGGTGCGGCCAGCACGTTCGGTGGTCCCTGCCAGACTCCCACACTAGAACGCCTCGCGAAAGGCGGGTTGCGTTACACGCGATTCCACACCACTGCGTTGTGTTCACCGACTCGGCAAGCGTTGCTGACCGGACGAAACCATCACTCGGTGGGCATGGGCGGCATTACCGAGATCGCCACAGGGGCGCCGGGGTACAGTTCGGTCCGACCGAACACGAAGGCTCCGTTGGCGATGACGCTGAAACTCAACGGGTTTTCGACCGCACATTTCGGCAAATGTCACGAGGTTCCTGTCTGGCAAACCAGTCCGGCGGGGCCGTTCGATGCCTGGCCGACCGGTGGCAACGGTTTCGAGTATTTCTACGGATTCATCGGTGGCGAGGCGAATCAGTGGTATCCCACACTCTACGAGGGAACGACACCCGTCGAGAACAAGAAGACGCCCGAGCAAGGGTATCACTTCATGCCCGACATGACTGACAAGGCCATCAAATGGATCGGTCAGCAAAAGACGCTCATGCCGGACAAACCGTTCTTCGTGTACTTCGCTCCCGGTGCCACCCACGCTCCGCACCACGTGCCCAAGTCGTGGGCCGACAAATACAAAGGGCAATTCGATCAAGGTTATGACAAAATCCGCGAGGAGATATTCGCCCGACAAAAACGTCTCGGTGTGATCCCACCCGATGCCAAACTCACGGCTCCGAATCCAGAAGTCCCGAGATGGGAAGACGTGCCGGAGGACTTCAAACCTGTGCTCGCGCGGGAAATGGAAGTCTACGCCGGTTTCTTGGAATACACCGACCACCACGTCGGACGGCTAATCGACTCCCTAGAGAAACTCGAGATTCTCGATAACACGCTGGTTTATTACATCGTTGGTGACAACGGTGCTTCCGCTGAAGGTGGGATCAACGGTTGTTTCAACGAAATGAGCTACTTCAACGGCATCCAGGCATTGGAAACGCCGGAATACCTGACCGCCCGAATCGACGAGTTCGGTGGGCCAAAAGCCTACAATCACTTCGCGGTCGGTTGGGCACTCGCCATGTGCACGCCGTACCAATGGACCAAACAGGTTGCATCTCACTGGGGCGGCACCCGCAACGGAACCGTGATTCACTGGCCGAACGGCATCGATAGCGAAGGTGAGATTCGCGAACAATTCACGCACGTCATCGATGTGGCTCCGACAATCCTCGAGGCCGCCGGTCTGCCGCATCCCGAGTCGGTGAATGGCATCCAGCAACAAGCGATTGAGGGCAAAAGTATGCTCTATTCGTTCAACAATGCGGATGCCCCGGAACAGCACTCGACCCAATACTTCGAGATGTTCGGCAACCGTGGGATCTACCACAACGGTTGGACCGCTGTGACCAAACACCGCACACCCTGGACACCGCAAGATGCCAAGGTGCCTGCGTTCGATGATGACGTTTGGGAACTCTACTCCGACAAAGACTGGACACAGTCGAAGAACCTCGCCAAGGACATGCCGGAGAAACTTCATGAGTTGCAGCGTCAGTGGTTGATTGAAGCAGCACGGTACAATGTGCTTCCGCTCGACGATCGTGTGATCGAGAAGATGAACCCCGATACCGCCGGTCGGCCCATCCTGATTGAAGGCAAGAAACAATTGCTGTTCAGTGGAATGGGACGTCTGCTGGAAAACAACGTGTTGAACATCAAGAACAAATCGCACTCGGTGACAGCGGCAATCGTCGTGCCTGAGAAGGGAGCCGAAGGTGTGATCATCTCACAGGGGGCAAACATTGGCGGTTGGAGTCTGTACGCTCATCAGGGGAAACTCAAGTACTGCTACAACTACGGTGGGTTCAAGAACTATTTTGTCGAATCCGCTCAACCGCTCTCCGTCGGCGAACACCAAGTGCGAATGGAATTCAATTACGACGGTGGCGGGCTCGGAAAAGGCGGGGTTGCCACATTGTATGTGGACGGCAAAAAAGTCGGCCAAGGAAAGGTTGATGCGACGCTCGCCATCGTGTTTTCCGCTGATGACGGATGCGATGTTGGTGAAGATTCCGGCGCAGCGGTTTCCCCGGACTACGGTCCCCTGAGAAACGGATTCAATGGCGTCATCAACGGGGTGCAACTCTCGATTGCCGACGATCCAGATAATCACGTTGTCGATCCGAAAGCCGCCATTCGTGCGGCACTCGGTCGGCAGTGAGTCTGTGATTTCCCGATAACGCCCGTGATGAAGTGGTTCATCGGTTTAAGCGGCGATGGACTGCTGCGGGCGTTTGGGAAGTTGAATTTGGAACTGGCTGCCTTGACCGACACCGGCACTGCTGGCTTCGATGGTGCCGCCATGATCGCCAATAATGCGTTGGCTGATCGACATGCCCAACCCCGTGCCCTTCCCGTCTTTGCGACGAGTGTAGAACGGCTCGAACAGGTTGTCCAACGTATCCTGAGACATCCCGCAACCGTTGTCTTGGAAGTGAATTTTCACATCGTCGGTTTCTTCCATGATTTCGATGGTCAATTTGCCACCGGGGTCCATTGCTTCGAGCGAATTCGCCACAATGTTCAAAACGACCTGCTTGAGTTCCGGTCCGTTGGCGATGACGTAACATGGTGTGGTGCGCTCGAAGACGATTTCCCGATCTTGGAAGCGACTCATGTGTCCGACCATCGTCAGCACTTCGGAGACGATCGTTGTGAGATCATTGCGGGTTCGGGCCGTGTCTTGGCCTCGCGAGAAGTCGAGCAACTTTCGCGTAATCTGTTGGCAACGGTCGGATTCCCGTTGAATCATGGATAAGTATTGATCGACAATTTCGCGATCACCTTCCGGAGCGTCGTAGAGGATTTCATCCATCCGTCCCATCAACGATTCACTGGCAATCCCAATTGCTTGCAGCGGATTG
Source organism: Thalassoroseus pseudoceratinae (assembly GCF_011634775.1). NCBI lineage: Bacteria > Pseudomonadati > Planctomycetota > Planctomycetia > Planctomycetales > Planctomycetaceae > Thalassoroseus > Thalassoroseus pseudoceratinae. The sequence goes on along the minus strand of NZ_JAALXT010000005.1, from coordinate 595,955 downwards.
TTGATCTCATGAGCCACTCCTGCGGCGAGAAATCCGATCCCCGCTAAGCGTTCGTTCCGCACGAGTTGTTTGCACCGCTCGCGAACCTGGCCATCGAGATTTCGAGTGATCTCCTGAAACCGTTTGGTCATCTTGTTGAACGCAGACGCCAACTCGGCCATCTCGTCTTTGGAGTTGAGTTTCAAACGATAATTGAAGTCCCCGTAAGCCACGCGTTGTGCTCCCTGGTGGAGTTTTCGCAGCGGAGAGAAAATGTTCTTGTAGCCGTAATAGACCAAAAGTGGGAACAACAACATCACCACGCCGCTGGCCAGACAAACCATCACAAACCGAGATTGGTAGACGCCACGCGCGTGCACCAGGGTTTCGTTCAGGCCCTGGTTGTAGTCGGGCATGCGTTGGACGATGGTCGCGAGTGCTCCGATTTTCTGCATCATCGAAGCAATCACGGCCGGCCGATTGGGTGTGTCGACCCGTTCCAACTGATGTTTCGAGGCATCAAGGTCGGTCAAGTACTGCTCGACACTTGCCAAGTTCGCCATCCGGACGGGATGTTGTTGCCGATTCGCTTCACTCGGTGGTAGCTCGTTCAACTTGGCCCGATAATCCGCGACGCGTTCCCGGGCAGCTTTCAGTCGTTCGTCCAACCGATCGGCTTGGAACTGGGCTGCTTGATCCGTTCGCGGCGGGGCAAGCAACAGCGGTTCAAACAATCCGCCGATGGCATCTGAAAGATCCGCACGGCGAGGCGCATGGTTGATGCTGAAATCGAGATCGTGAACCGCTCGGCGATACGACATCAAACCGGAAATACCGCTGAGTGACATCACGACCAGCATTACCAGCACTAAAGCTAGCAAGCAAACCATTTTCCGGCGAATGGTGCGGGCAAAAAGCATAACGACGTCCCTGTCGTATGAAAGTTCGTTCCCTGAACTGAGCCGAATTCTACCACGACCAATTCCTTGCCCGCAAGAGCGCCACGGCGGATCACTCCACCGTGGCGACTAGAGGCTCGGAGACACCGATTGACGTCTTCAACGACGAATCTGCGTCTGGGTGATCGCTTGCGGCGTCTTCGATCACTCGCATCGTTTTCCAGCGTCCTCCTTGGAATCTCACTAGAAAGATCAGTGAAAGTACCGCCAAGTAAGTCGTGCAGGACAGCCAACTAACTGTCAGGCTGCCGGTGTAATACTGATGGGAAATCCACGTGGGTAGCACCATCAAACTCCAACAACAGACGAATGTGACCACAGTGCAGAACCGTGTATCGCCAGCCCCGCGTAACGCCGATCCGAACACAATTGCGATGGCGTCGAAAAACGAGAACAACGCCACGAATCGCAGCAGTTCGATCACAATCTCCGAGACCGCCGCGAAATTCGGATCGTTGGTGTTCAATTCGTAAATCGAGAGCAGCAACGAAGGTGCGAACAGAATCAGTAGGACAAACAGCCCAGTGTAAGAGCAGGCCAAACCGACAGCTAACCAAGTGGTTCGGACAGCCAAATCGGGACGTTTCTCACCGATCCGTCGCCCGACAATCGTCGAAACCGCCGTTCCAAACCCCATTAACGGGACGAACGCCAACGAGTTCAGGTTCAACGCCAGATTGGTCGCCGTCAGTTCGTTTTCTCCTGTGGAACCCACGATGAGAATGAACAACGAGAACCCGGCGATGTCGAGGAAAAACTGAATCCCCATCGGCGAACCGTACCGCAGCAATCGCCCGAATAGCGGGAAATCGAACCGGAAGTTTTGCCAGAAGTTGAACGGCTTCACAGACTTGAGCCGAACCAGCAGTACGAGATACACAATCGCAGCGGCCAATTTGGCGATCTGCGTTGCCCAGGCGGCTCCCGCGATCCCCATCTCCGGGAACGGTCCGTGACCGAAAATCATCAGGTAATCCAGCCCGAGATTCAACGCGACCATCCCCAAATTGACGAGCAACGGGACCACGTTCTCACCGCGTCCACTGAAAAAGCACGACAACGCCGCGACGAGCATCATCGGAACCGATCCATACAGGCCGATTTCGAGATACGTTGCCTCGAGGGATTGAATCGGTTCGGCGTGGCCGATCCATCCACACGCCACCCCCGCGAACGGACCGAGAGCCGCAAGCAGCACGCCAGAGCCGATCGCGAGATAAACGCCCTGCCAAACCGCGGCGGAAACACGCTCCTTTTGCCCGCTGCCATCGTACTGAGCCACAAACGTGTTGACGTACGTGACCGTGCCCATCGCCACGCTCATCAGCGTCCATACCAGCAAACCTGCCGGAAGCGAAGCGGCGACGGCATCCAACGAGTACCACGTCAGAAAGATACGGTCAGTCACATGCAGGAACGAGAGCGAACCGGAGCTGAGGACCAACGGCCAAGCGACTCGAAATAGTTCGCGTAAACTGCCTGCTTGGGGTTCGATTCGATGAGGCGCATCCATAGTGTCTTCCCAGCGAGAGCCCAAGCCGATGATGCGAGAGATTCTAGCGGACCGATCAACCCAAGAGATAGGGTCACGCCGCGAACTCATCGCAAGTTAACACCGCCGAAGACACATCGACGCCCATTGAGGTTCGGCTCAAAAAAAGCCCCCGATACCATTCACTGGCATCGGGGGCTTTGAGTTTCCGTTCAACTTGCATCGATGAGAAACTTAACTGCTGGGGTCGATCAGGAAGTTGAAGTTGAAGAAGTTCAGCACAATGTTGCCGACCAACTCGTGATGAGTGTAGTGCAGGAAGACGACGTCGTCCGGCTGAATGACCACACGTTGCCGTGAGTCTTCCATCGCGTCAGCCAAATCGACTCGCATGGAAATCTGGCGACCGTCCGGCAATTTTCGCATGATGACCGCAAGCGATGGCGGGATGATGCTCCCGACTCCACCACCCCGCAAACCAGCCGCTCCGCTCGAACCGCTAAATCCACCGAGTGAACCCCCGGCCAAAGCAATGGCTTCGACGATGTCGATATCTTCGTCTCGCGGGAGCGGAATGCGTCCACCGGGCAACAAACCAGCCGTGTAGAAGTATTCGTTCCGCGGCGGCACGTACACGATGTCGCCGTCGTGGAGGACGATATCCTCGGGACCGAACGGCAGTGGTTCATTTGGGAAGACTCGCAAAGGAATGCGAACAACCGAGCCGTCAGCTTCCCATTGACACACCAAATCCGAAGGCACATCACCGGATTGGAGGTGAGCTTGAATAGCGCTCATATTGGCCGATCGTCCACGCAGCACCCAAACTTCGTTCTCTGCATCGATTCCCGGCAGTCCACCGCTGGCGGTCAGAGCGTGAAGCACATCATTTTCGTAGATGGGCAGATCAATGACTTGGGCGTTGCCCTTCTTCGCAAACGGAACGCTTGCTTTCGTAATCGTGGATGGCATGGACGAAGCGGCATCTTCCCGAATGACCAAGACCCGTTCGGTGCGAGCACGTGTTAAACCTACGATGATTCGATCACGGTCTGCTCGGATAATGTCGTCGGTGACGTACGACTTGCGAATTCGGTCCTCAAGTTGTTCCAACGTCAAACCGGCAACTGGCATTTTACCGATCAACGGCAACGCTAGCCGTCCATTGGTATCGACTTCGATCGGTACGCCGAATCGTGAGGGATCGACATTCCCACGAGGCGGGTAATACTCCCGATCGACGAACCCGTTGCTGCCGAGCATGGCACCTTCGTCCAAGCCGGCCGGCAGAATTCCGTGGATGAACACACTGACAACATCCCCCGGCCCGATGACATGCACCGAAGGCTGGGCTTGTTCCAATAAGGTGAGATCAAGCGCAACCGCTCCATCTTTGGACCCGTGTAGAAGCGTCTTGGGCAACCGCTCTACGGGAATCGCATTCTGTGCTTTGACCAAGACGCAACCGGCTTGCGTGAGGCAAACACAAATCAGGAACAATCCCCAGATGGCCGTTGAACGCCGATGGCAAGAAATCATGTGCGTCTCTTGTATTCCAAGATCAGATTCTGGCTGCTGACAGCAGGTTGAGGAGAACATCAGCCACCCATCACGCCAGTTTGCGCGCTAAAAACCGTGATGATTCTCCGGTTTCTACCGTATCGGCCGGTTTTGACGAGGACTTGAGGGCAACTAACATAAAAAGCGGATTTTTTGAGGAAATACTCTCATGTTCGTTCTGGATGCCAACCGAGATGTGGCCGAAAGTTCATGTGGCTAATTGTTAGAACCGGAATTTTTCTCCCAGATTCCCACATTTGGCTCATCCGTGTGACCCGTCGTAACCGACTACACGAAATGGATTCATCGACTCATTGCGTCAGTAGTTCCCCTGACACGATAAGCGACCACACAAAAACGGCTGGTCTGTATCTCAAGGATCGACAACATGACCGTTCACTCGGACACGACAGACATGACATCCACTGGTCAAATGTCAGTCGTCACGAGGCCACTGAAACAAGCCACGGAGGTTGCAGAGCAACCAACGCGGGAGTCGAATGGTTCTCACGAGGGAGCAGCGAGCTTCCCCATCAACAAGCATGATTCGGCCGCCAGTGTTGTTCCTCGGTCGTGGCAGGGAATCGTGACAGCGGCACCATTGGCCTGCATTGACATGATCAACGTCGGCACGTCGATCACAATTGCAAGTGCCGTTGTTTCGGCCGTTTTCGGCGTCAGCACGTTTGCGTCGGCATGGGGCGTCATCCCCGTTGCTGCTCTGTGTTACCTCTGCTTCGGCCTATATCCTGCTGTGGGCATGCAGCCTATTCGGGAAACTCGTCAACTGACCCTCGCCTCGGCATTGGCGTTCTCTACGGTAATTACCGCACGATTCGCATGGGCCTTCCAGTTTGATGCAACCTTGGGAACACTGACGCTGGCATGGGCACTGGCAACCTTCACCGGTCCACCCCTACGGCTGATCGGGCGGGAGTTATTAGGGCGACAATCTTGGTGGGGACAGCGGGCGCTTATCATCGGCGGTCAAGAGGATGGACGCCAAGCCTTTGATCAACTTGCGTGTAAGCCAGCCCTCGGTTTGCGACCGGTAGCTTTGCTTCGAGGTGATACCGAAAGCCGTTTTGGTCAAAAAGCGACCGACGAAACCACTTTCGGGACCCTTTCGTCCGCCGCGAAACTTGCTTCCAAGCTCGAAACACCATGGGCCGTCATCGCAATGACCGATGCCGACCCTGCTCAGGTTCAACACGCGGTCGAACTGTGTGCCAACCATATTCCGAAACTCAGCGTTTTGTCTGAGGCGAAAGGTCAACCGACTCTCTGGGCGGAAGCCCGCGAGTTGCATGGCACCGCCGCACTTTATACTCAGCATGCGTTGACGCGTCGCCGTTACCGCTGGGGAAAACGTGCCGCCGACATGTTCCTCTCCGGCTTCGGGCTGTTACTGATCTCTCCGTTCCTACTGGGAATCATCCTGGCGATCAAACTCCGTTCTCCCGGCCCCGTGTTCTTCGGACATGAACGGATCGGCCGCGGTGGTCGCCGATTCAAGGTCTGGAAGTTCCGGACGATGGTCGTCGGAGCCAACGACGTGCTGCAGGAATACCTCGATAAGAACCCCGAGATGCGGGCCGAATGGGAACGCGATCACAAGCTAAAAAACGATCCTCGTATCATCAAGGGCGTCGGGAACTTCCTGCGGAAATTCAGTATTGACGAGATCCCGCAAATCTGGAATATTCTCCGCGGCGACATGAGCCTAGTCGGTCCTCGACCGATCGTGAACGACGAAGTCGTCAAATACAACAACACATACCCTGTCTATTTGAAGGTCCGACCAGGACTCACAGGACTATGGCAGATCTCTGGCCGTAACAACACCACTTACGAAGCGCGCGTCCAATACGACGACTACTACGTTCGCAACTGGTCACCTTGGCTAGACATCTACATCCTCGCGCGAACTGTGAAAACTGCAGTGCTCCGGGAAGGAGCCTATTGACATCCATGGATTCGATTCATCAAACCGTTTCATTGACTTACCCAAAGTCGATCACCTTTGAAGGTTAGTCTTCGGTACTATTGTGCTCATTGGTTAGGGCGCATTCGGTCAGAACCATCCTACTGAAAGAATCGGCACGAAACTCGGCGCAACGACGTGGCGCTAATTGACCGAAATCGCACCATAGCCAAGTTGCACCGGAACTAATTGATCGGATGTCCCATAACCCTCTCGAAAATTCGTACTCCACCATCAAGCGGATTCGGGAATTCATTCACTCAACTTCGAGTGTCTTTACCTGGTCGCTGGTCGGCGTACTCTCACAAGCGGTCCTCCAATTCGCCATTGTTGCAATCATTGGAAAGGTGTCGACCACCGCTGCCGTCGGGAGATACGCTTTCGCCTTGGCGGTTGTCGTACCCGTATACTCCTTTCTCAATATGCAATTGAGAAACGTCCTGACGACAGACACAGAGTCGCAGTTCCCAGTCGCCAGCTACTATCTTCTGCGAAAACTCCAAGTCCTGTCTGTGGTGGCGTTAGTCGGCCTTTTGAGCATCCCGCTCCTTCTCAATGGTCAAAATTGTGTGATTCTCTGGCTTGTCGCAGCCTCAAAGAGCGTCGAGTCAATTTCTGACATAGCACACGCCGTGGCCCAAAGGGCAAGTCGCTTCGACATCATTGGCAAGTCGCTACTCGCTCGTGCGACGCTCGGTATCTCCGCATTTGCGGCGACGATGTTGAGCGGGGGATCTCTTCCTGCTGCCCTACTAACAATGATTGCGATGCAGATTCTCGTTGCGATCTTCTTTGATCTTCCACAAGCGCGTAAACTAACACCGCGAATTAATTCGTCGCCCGCAAGCCTCAACGAAGTCGGTCGGTTGCAAGTCTTCGAACTCGCCAAGCGAGCATTCCCGCTGGGCATTGTTATGGGACTATGCCACCTAGCCGAGGCGTTGCCTAGAATCTGCGTCCGATTCCAGATGTCCGAATACGACCTCGGAATTTACGCATCATGCGGATATCTCCTGATCTTGGCTCGACTGCCCGTATCGGCATCGACCCAAATCGCATTGCCCCGCCTTGCCTCTGCCTACGCGAAAAAGAACGTCGCGGCATTCACTAATCTGGTGAAGATGCTAATGGGATTTGCCGCTTGTCTCACACTCGCTATGTTCGGCTGCTCATATTGGCTGGGGGAGTATGCACTCACAATGCTATTCAATTCTGAAGTCGCTGAGCACAGTCATTTGCTACTGATACTTTCTGTTGCGACCGGGTTTGCGTTCGCATCATCGTATTTGGGGCAGGCACTCACGGCAGCTGGGCGATTCTACTCGCAGATTTCCAGCTACATTGTGATGGTCTGTGCAATTTCGATCGCTGCCATTCAATTGATCCCGCATTTTGGTCTCAGGGGAATGGCTACAGCCTACCTGATCGGAACCTTTGCGTTGTTGCTTGTGCAGTCCGTCTACTACAGAAAGACCGCTGCGACAATCTAAGAACCCATATGCTGCCAACAAACTGGTCTAGCAGAAACGACTCAATCTAATGTAGAAAACGGCAGTCACGCCAACTTCGCAGGTTGCTGTTGAGTACCAACGCAAGTTGACGTGACGATAGGCAAACCGTAATTCAACGAACATGTGAATAAGTGTCTCATAGATGGACTACATTGCATTCCTTATTCTAGCCTTTGTCGGGTTCCGCGACGTTTGCAATGCGTACTATGGTCCTCGCTGCGCCTATGCCTGCATCTGGGCGATTATCTATGCGATTGGTTTGTTAAGCCCGGACTTGTTTCGTCCGATCTCACCGTTCAGCGATGCATTGATGTTGTTGGGGCATTTGGGATTCCTCGCGGGCACTTGGCTGTGTCAGCCAAAACAAACTGATCGAGTATCTCATAGGCAAACTCCCCAGATGCCGGTCATGCCTCTATGGTTGACGGTGTGCCTCTCGTGCGTTGTCCTGCTGATGTCAGCGATGGTGTCGATTGAATTTCATGGGACGTCGAACGCACTCTCTGTGGCGGCCCAAGGGGAGATCGATCGGCATGCAATTCTGAAATCGTCTGAGGAAGCCCTCAACAGTGGTAGCCTTTCAAGTAGTCTGATGGGTTTGTCGAGTGCACTCTTAATGTTACTGAGTGTTAATGCTGCCTGTTGCCTTAAGTCGAATGCTAGCAGAGCGTTCAAAGTCACAACAGTGTCTGTGACTGCCATCGCAATTCTCTATTTGGCAATCGTTACGTTGGCGAAGGCTGTTATCCTTAAGAATGCAATTGTCGTCATCAGTATCTATCTCACTCAGTTTCATTCGAAGCCTCGTTTGAAGATCTTTGCCACTGCAACTGCTCTGATTGGCCTTGTGTTTGCCAGTTGGCAAATGAATATGCAGTTCACGAACCATGAGAAGATTACCGAGTACGGAATCGTGGAACGTACGGAGATCTATCTCGTAGCATCCAGGCACGCCTTTGGCCTCGATACCGACGACGAGGAACTCTTCCCTAGAACCGTAAATGGCATGGCTCAATACTCACTGCCAATCATCTCAAAACTACTTGGACGAATAACTGGCGGTAACTACGAGCAAAACGTCTATAAAGATTATGTGTTTGTGCCACACTACATTAACACCTACACCTGGTTCTACGTGTTCTATCATGATCTCGGGATTGTTGGTGTGATCGTTTTTCCGCTGATCATGGGGGCGTTTTCGACCTGGATCTTTCATCGATCTGCTATCGCGCCATATCGGCATAACTTGTACTTGCTGGCGCTGACATACAACACGATTGTGTTTAGCTTTTTTAACTTCGACTTTCTGAATAACTCTCATATTGCGATTGTCGTACTGCTCTGGTGTATCTATGCCTCAAGAATCGGTCGTCCGGCCATGCAACTCCGTCGAAGAAGTCCGAGACGGAGTTGGCACGCAAGGCGAACAACAGCCCGTCGTGCTGTTTGATCTTTGTGGAACGCTTTATGACGGAAATACTACACACGACTTCCTGGCATTTTTCCTCCGTCGAAACAGAGGCCGGTATCGGATTTGGAGAGCGTGGGTGTTTACCGCTAAGGTTCTTCGCCGATTCATTCCTAGGCCGATGTTGCATCGGTTGTACTTAAGGTGTGTCGGGCAGTTGTTGGTGAATTACTCGCGTGAGGAACTCCTAGAATACGCAGGCATCTTTTGGAATCAATGTTGGGATAACCGTCAAATTCGCACTACTGTCGAACTGCTTGCAGATGCTAAGAAATGCGGATCTCACGTTGCACTAATTTCGGCTGCGATCGATCCACCTGTTATCGCTCTTTCGCAGAAGCTTGAAGTCGGTGCTGTTTGCAGCCAGTTAGCCTATGACAACGACGGGCATGTGACCGGTTTCGGCCGAGACTTATTTGGCAGGAAAATCCCTTACTTACATCAATACTTGGACGGTCTCGACCAGCATGGACCTGTTACCGTCTATAGTGATAACGCAAACGATATTGAAATGCTACGGAAGGTAGATCGTGGCATTATCGTGCAACGGAGAGCCGATAGCCGCATCAGCGAAGCGCCAAGAGTGCCGACCGATGGACTAGAGATTTTGTACATCTAAGTGAACGACATATGGCCGTTTTGCCAAAGTGCCCGAAAATAAATTATCGCTCGCTGATATACGTGCCGTGTGGGTATTGGCTCGTATCGCGGATGAACATGCGCCGTCTTGCCGGATGGTTCATGAAATACATGCTGTTTCTTGTTGTCGCAGCAGTTCTAGCCGCACCAGTATCAGTTCTTCCCGCCCTCGAAGTCATTCGAGCGTGGGTTCTGATTATGTGTGTCTATGAATGTGGGTACTTCTGCAACGACAGAATTGCAAGTACTGAGTCGGTCGCATCCCGGCCGCGTGGATTCACTGGGGAGGAAAGGCTAGGACCTTTTCTAGCAGTACGTATCACTGCCATTGTTGTCCTACTCGCGATTCCCGCCCTTATTCCGACTTGGTGGTCAGTAGCCGCCGTGTTGGCTGTTGCCGCTGTCTTTTCAATTCACAACGTGTTGCCGTCACAAAATCGAGTTCTCACGTACATTGCGCTAAAGTCTCTATCAACTCTTTATCCTGTCATGCCGATTCTCTTTCTACGGACGGCAGATGCGTATTCTATCTGGCGTACCGCGTTTGCATTGATTGTCGTAAGTGAAGTTCTACCGCGAACTGCTCGTTATGCATTGAGGAAGAACAGTGAGTTGGCTAATAGCGCCATCGTCAATTGGCTTGCCTCCTCAATAGCTGATGTTTGTCTTTCACTTATCCTGGCAGGGTTATGCGTTCCCGGCGGTGAGTTTGTGTGCTTAGCTCTCTGCTTGTATCAATTCTTCATCCGTGTCGGCATATCAAGGATGATGTCGATTCGAACAAGTGTAGCCTCCTAGTGATTGATATGATGGCCTAGCTGGTTTCGCATAAACCATTCTGAACTAGGTGGCACACGACACGGGGGCGGGCTACCGATGTTCCGCAAGCTGTGTCACTGATGATCTGTACGACGGATTCCTGTTTCCAAATGTTGTGAGCATTATTGAAGCAAATAATTATGAGCGAGCCAACGGTGTGGAATAGGACAACTCTTTACTTTGAAACGCGTTTCCGTCTTGCGGGTCTGATGAAGCGTTTTCCGAAAATCTATCTGCCGATTTTTACAAGTCGCCGACACGATCACAATGGATCCGTTTGCGGATTCACAGGTGATACTGAGGTTGTGATAGACGCTTTTCCACGATGCGCGAACTCATTCGCGACCTGGGCATTCTTGAAGTGCCAGCGACGGCCAGTGAATGTCTGTCATCACCTTCATGCTCCGGCAGCTCTCATCGCTGCTGCGAAGAAGAGACTGCCAGCCCTAACTATACTTAGGGATCCTGCGAAGGCAACCGTCTCGTTAGCAGTTTATCGAGCGCGTCCGGATTACAATCGCTCATGGAATCTGAAGCGATCCATGATGGACTATTGTAGTTATCACGAGACGATCGCGCGTTATCGAAGCAATCTTTGTATGGCACGGTTCGAGGATGTGATCAGTGACTTTGGTAACGTTGTGCGTGCGATGAATGATCAGTTTGGTACTGATTTCGATGTCTTCGAACACACTCCCGAGAATGTGGATGCTGTCAAGCAGATTCTTGAAGTTTCTCATCGTTGGTGGTCCGAGACGCAAGAAGGCGACCCGGACCATCTCAAGATTCCCTGGCCAGCGGCATCGAAGAAGAAAGAAACCGAACGATTTGCGGATATGTATCATGATGCGAGTTTCCGCAAATTGCGGCTTCGATGTGAGAAATCCTACGAACTGCTGGCTGAAGACGTTCCTATGGCCAACGCGGCATAAATGTGTTTCTTGAGTCTCCTCTCGAATGTCTGGCTGGCAAAGAAGATGGCAAAATCTAAAAACGCCCTTGTGGTGGTCGCAATGCTCCCACCGCCAGTTAACGGAAACACCCTTGTGACCAAGCGGATCGTTGATGAGTTTCGCACGAGAGGTGCGGTGGACGTCTTTGGGATGTCGAAGACGGGCGACTCGTCTCATTCAAACGCTGCTCGAAAACTACTCAAGGGTGTTCGAGCTGTTCTTGCGTCATTGTGGCTTGTCGGAAAACGGATATCTGGCAAACGAGTGCTGTATACAACTGTGGATCACGGGTTTGGTCGGTTCTACAACATCTTAGTCGTCGCTGCTGCAAGGCTGCTCGGCTACCAATGTGTAATCCATCATCATACATTCGGCTTTTGCCGAGAACGAGACCGTTTCATTGTCTTGCTTGATAGGATGCTTGGGAAGTCTGGCGTGCACGTCCTGTTGGGTGAAGAGATGGTTGAGTCATTTCAAAGGCTTTACGATCCGGTTGCCCAACACGTAATTCTTCCAAACATGTTTATGGTCCCGCCGAATACATGTTCTAGCGGGCAAGCAGTCGATTGTCGAAGTGCGGTTGCAAAGCCGTTTGTGATTGGCCATTTGAGCAATCTATCGGTCGCAAAGGGGCTATCCGAGGTTATCGGGACGTTTGCTGAACTCCGTGGGCGTGGTGTCGATGTTATTCTTCGATTAGCAGGTCCTCCAGTCACGAAGCGTGACGCCGACATTATTGACGATGCCCGCGAGCGTTATGGCAAGGCGTTTGAGTACATCGGCCCCGTTTATGGTGATCGGAAGGCCGAGTTTCTTGAGAGTATTGATGTCAAACTCCTGCCCTCTCGAAGCGAAGCGCAGCCGATCGTGCTGATTGAAGCGATGGCATCAGGTAAGCCGGTGATTGCGTTCGCACGAGGTTGCATACCGTCCCTGGTTGGAACTGACGGAGGTGTCGTCGTCGACATTGACGAAGATTTTGTCGCTCGTGCATCAGCCGTGATCCAAGGGTGGATCGACAGTCCCTCAGAATACTTCGAGACGTGCCAGACGGTAACGAAGTATTCGCAAAGCCTCCACAAGATGGCCAACTCGTCACTTCAGCTCTTCATCGAGCAAATGATGTCTCCACATGGCATGAATGCCGAGGAAACGAGCAATCAGGATGTCACAAGACATCTTGACCATGCGGCATAGTGTTTGGCCATAGGGAATTGCTGACTCAAAGTTGTTTAACTGGCTGTCTAACAGTTGGTCAATTGAAATTCTGCAGATACTAAATACGGAGGCGGCCAATGCGAATTCTGATTCATGATTACGCTGGTCATCCCTTTCAAGTTCAGCTGAGTCGGCAGTTGGCAAAGGTTGGACACGAGGTTCTACATCTATATTCGGGGTCGATCAACACTCCGCGAGGGGCATTGAATAAGAATGATGCAGACCCAGTCGGCTTCAATATTCGGCCGATCTTTCTCGATCAGGAGATCAAGAAGTATAGTTTTGTTAGTCGGTTTCGTCAGGAGTCGGAATACGGCCGGAAATTGGCGGCAGAGATTTCATCGTCGCGGCCGGATGTCGTGCTGACGGCCAATACGCCGTCGCTCGTGCTTCAATCGTTGGTGAAGGCATGTCGACGGACTGGCTGTCGATTAGTGTCTTGGATTCAGGACTTGTATGGGCTGGCTGCTTATCGGATTCTTAAAAAGAAACTTCCAGGCATTGGCCATCTTGCTGGCCGATACTTCATGCGGTTAGATCGGCAAGCGTGTCTTGCTAGCGATCAAGTCGTTGTTATTAGCGAAGACTTTAAGGATGTGCTTGCCCAGCAGGGCGTGCCCGATGACAAAATTCATGTCGTTCACAACTGGGCTCCGCTGGAGGAACTTCCTCTTCGTTCACGAGACAACGAATGGTCATTGAAACTCGGGTTGACTAAAGAGGTTCGGTTTTTGTATTCGGGCACCTTGTCGATTCGTCATAATCCCGATTTGCTCTTGCAACTTGGTATTCATCTCGACCAGCTTGGCCGGGGTGAGTTGACGGTCGTCTCTCAAGGTGAGGGTGCAGAGTGGTTGAAATCGCGTGTTGCTGAGCACGGTGTTCAGTCGATTCGTATTTTGCCGTTTCAGCCCTTTGAAGAGATGCCCAATGTCTTTGGCAGTGCAGATGTATTGATTGGCATCTTGGAACCTGAAGCGGGCGTGTTCTGCGTGCCGTCCAAGATGCTCAGTTATATGTGCGCTCAACGGGCATTACTAGCCGCGATACCGAAAGAGAATTTGTCCGCTCGCATTATTGAAGGGAATTCAGCGGGTTTAGTCGTTGATCCTCGTGATTCAGCGGCGTTTGTTCAGGCTGCGGATGAGTTAGCCACTTCGTCGTCTTTACGATTGAAGATGGGGCTTGCTGCTAGAAACTATGCGGAAACGCACTTTGATATCGAACGGATTTGTGACCGCTTCGAACAGTTGCTCGGAGGAGCGACCGAACCTCACTCGGCTGACCGTCTAGTGCGTCAGTCGATCGACCGTATTGAAAGGATTGGAGCTTAATTATGAGTCGATTAGCTGTTGTCGGTGGAGCCGGCGGTTTTATTGGCGGTCATTTGGTTGCGCATCTATTGGAAGAAGGTTTCCAAGTTCGCAGTGTTGATGTCAAGCCGTTTGAAGAGTGGTATCAGGTTCATGAAGGTGCTGAGAACCTTGTTCGCAACTTGGAACTGCGTGACGCTTGCGAAGAAGTCTGCGATGGTTCCAGCGATGTGTACAATTTGGCCTGCGACATGGGCGGTATGGGGTTCATCGAGAACAACAAAGCGCTTTGTATGTTGAGTGTGCTGATTAACACGCACATGCTGATGGCTGCAAAAGAGTGTCAAGCCGATCGCTTCTTCTATTCTTCGTCGGCTTGCGTTTACAACGCTGATAAGCAACGTGATGCGAATGTCACGCCACTGAAAGAAGCAGACGCCTATCCCGCCATGCCAGAGGATGGTTATGGTTGGGAGAAACTCTTCTCTGAGCGGATGTGCCGTCACTTCTCGGAAGACTATGGTTTGAAGACTCGGGTGGCTCGGTTCCACAATGTCTACGGACCTCATGGGACTTGGGACGGTGGCCGTGAGAAGGCTCCCGCCGCGATTTGTCGTAAAGTTATCGACGCCGTTCATTCAGGTCACGGCGAGATTGAGATTTGGGGCGACGGCAATCAAACCCGTAGCTTTATGTACATCGACGATTGCATCAAAGGTATTCGTCAGATCACGGAACAAGGTGTGCCCGAGCCGATCAATCTCGGTTCCAACGAGCTGGTGACGATCAACCAGTTGGTGGATATCGCTGAGGAAATCAGTGGAACCAAGCTGAAACGAAACTATAAACTCGACGCGCCGAAGGGCGTCAACGGTCGCAATAGCGATAACACGTTGATCGAGAAGTATCTCGGTTGGGCGCCTAGTATTCGACTTCGCAACGGACTCGAGAAAACCTACAATTGGATCGAAGCGGAGTACAAAGCGAAGAAGGCAAAATCGTCCGCTGCCTAGTCACGTGGATGGTGGGTTTGCAATCTGAGTGCTCAGGCGGTTTTCAACCTCGTTTGAGTCGCTCAGATCTCTAGGCATACTAGGATTTTCTTGGAGACTGTGAATTTGTGTGCGGGGTCGGTTGTTCTGCACATTTTTCTCTCTTGGATTTGCATCAGCAGGATGCAAATTCAGTGACGGTCCACTAGCTAAGGTGAGCCTGCCAGCAATGACAAAAGTGTCAACTACGATTCACGCGGCGTCGCATCAGGCGTCGCGTGTTTTTGCGATTGGTGATATCCACGGTTGTGCTCGCGCATTGGAAGCGTTGCTAGCCGCTTTGCCGATTGGACCGTTTGATATCGTTGTTCCGCTTGGCGATGTGATTGATCGCGGGAACGACTCACGAGCGGCCATTGAACTCTTGATGTCTTTGAGCTCACGATGTGATCTCCGGCCTATTCTAGGCAATCATGAGGAGATGATGTTAGATGTTCTTGATGGGAAGCCGCCGAAACGCTGGTTGAAACATGGCGGGACTGCAACGCTAGACTCTTATGGGTTTTGTGGTCGTCTCGATGTGATTCCACAAGAGCATATTGATTTCATCCGATCCTTCTCCGACATCGTTGAGTTGGAGGATCACTTCTTTGTGCATGGCAATTACGACTCGCAGAAGCCGTTGTCAGAACAGTCACGGAAGATGATGCGATGGACGTCACTCATTGATCACCTGCCGATGCCTCATCAGTCCGGGAAAGCCGCGGTGGTGGGTCATACGGCGAACAAGACGGGCAACATCTTGCGTCAGCCCGGTTTGACTTGCATTGACACTGGCTGCTACGGCGGAGGTTGTCTGACAGCATTAGAAGTCTATAGCGGTGAGATGTGGCAGGCGAGTTTCTTAGGGAAAGTCACAGCGCCCGAATCCTTCCCTCAACGTCAAGCCGGGGCTTGATGTTGCTTGTCGTGATCGTGTGATCATAGATTTCGGAAATCGTTCAGAGCACGGAATGGAACGACGATGCCCTACACTCTGATTACTGGTGTTACTGGGTTGCTAGGGCAATACTTGCTGCGGGATTTGTTGGAGAAGGGTGAACACGTTGCGGTCTTAGTCCGGTCGACACCGCTGGCCGATGCCTGTGCTCGTGTCGAGGGAATCCTCACCGCGTGGGAAAGTCGTTTAAAACGGTGTTTGCCTCGTCCTCGTGTGCTCAATGGCGACCTCACCTCTCACGATCTTGGACTCAACGAGGACGACGCACGTTTCGTTCGAGAGCATTGCGATTCCGTTCTTCACAATGCGGCAAGTCTTGTGTTCCATGGCGAGTCACGGGACGGTGAACCGTATCGAACGAATGTCGTGGGGACACGGAATCTCGTTCGCACGGCGTTGGATGCGGGAGTCGAGCGTTTTCATCATGTCTCGACGGCGTACGTCTGTGGTCAACGTCACGGGAGCGTTGCGGAGATCGATGCCGACGCAAACGCTGACTTTGGGAACGACTACGAACGTAGCAAGGCTGAAGCCGAGTCGATTGTAAGGAACGCATTCGGTGATCGTGCGACGATTTACCGGCCTTCGGTGATTGTCGGCGACTCGGAAACGGGATTCACGTCAACATATCGTGGGTTCTACACGGCCGTCCAATTGACTTGGCTGCTCGCCAAAACGAATGGAACTCAGGCGGGTCGGGAATTCATTCGCAACTTGGGGTTCAGTGCCGATGACCGGAAGAACCTTGTGCCTGTGGAATGGGTTTCTCGGGCGATTATCGAGATCAAGCAGAATGCATCGCAGGTCGGTCGGGTATTTCACATTACGAATCCGGCACTCACTTCCACTTCGCTGATTGAGGAAGCCATCAATACGGCGATTGAGCAATCGAATTTGGAAACGTCCGATGGCCGAACGGTGAAGCGGACGGCGTTTCGCGAAGACGAGTTGCGTGCCGGGATGGATGTCTACCGAAGTTACTTCCGGACCGATCCACTGTTCGATTGTCGGAACACGCAAGCGGCGTTGCCGAACCTGCCCTGCCCTGTAGTCGATCGTTCAATGTTGGTTCGCCTGTGTCGATGGGCGATGGATGCGAAATTCTCGACGCTTCCACCGCGAGCCACGATCGATGCCCCACCGATCGGTGCGGTTTTCCGATCGGCTTTTGAAGGTTCCTCTGCCGGTTTCGAGAGCGACGAGTCGTTGCAACTTGAATTAACTGGGCCTGGCGGTGGGCAGTGGACGGTCATGTTTGAGGGGGGGCGACCGGTCTGCGCAAATTCGGCTTCCCATGATTTCACAAAATCCCTAATCTACGGGCCATCGTCGGCATTGTGGACACTCGTTTCCGGGCGGGAGTCTTCCGAACAGTTACTGGCGGAAGGTTCGTTGGTCTTGGAAGGTGACTCGCAATCGCGATCTCGGCTTGATGCCTTGGTCGAGCACTTGCGGGTGGGTTTGGCGAGCAATCGTCGGGCCTCGTGATGGAAAAGGGCACGGCTTTCACGGACTGAAACCGTGCCCACGCGTTTCCAATGTCGAATCGACGATGCAACTGATGACTGACTCTGATCACGGATGACAGAGAGGCCACTGTGTCTGGGCAGCTATTGAAAACACCAATCGCGGTTGTCGGCATGGCGTGCCGACTGCCGGATGCGAATAATCTTCAGGAATTCTGGGATTTGCTCGACAACGGTCGAGACACAATCCGCGAAATGCCCGCTGATCGGCTTGATCGCGACTTGTATTTGGACGAACGCAAAGGTCAACGCGGTCGGACTTACGCTTCCATCGGCGGGTTGCTCAAAGACACACCGCCCCCGGCGAACTACCCGGAATCGTTTCGCCAACTCAAACACAGCGATCCGTGTCATCGGATCTTTTGCGAGGTCGTCGCCGAGGCGTGTCAACATGCCGGCTATGATCCGGCGGAGCTTCCGACTCAACGGGCCGGGGTGTACGTTGGTCATTCCGGCGGAAGCCCGATTGGTGGGGAACTGAACTACGCGGTGCTTGCCGGGCAATACGTGGATTATCTGCGTGACCTGCCTGGGTTCGCGAAGCTCCCCAACGATACGCAAGATGCGATCATCAATGAAGTCGTCACGGGGTTGCGGTCAGAACGGCCTCATCGCGACTCCGAAGGTCGGCCCGATGTTGAAGCGAACATGGTGGCTGGTTGCGTGTCGCGTGTGCTGGGCTTGGACGGCCCGCAGATGGCGATTGATGCGGCCTGCGCATCGGGTTTGGTGGCCTTTGCTCTCGGTGCGCTCGCCGTGCAAACCGGTGAAACGGACATGTCGATCGTTGGCGGGTCTTCGTTCAGCAAGCAAGACAGTCTCATTCTGTTTTCGCAAGCGCGTTCCTGTAGTGCGACCGGTTCGCGACCGTTCGATGCCGACGCCGATGGTCTGGTGAATTCCGAGGGGCACGTCGCGTTTCTGATCAAAACGCTCGATCGTGCTCTTGCGGATGGCGATCAAATTCATGCGGTCGTGCGTGGACTCGGTCTTTCGAGTGACGGTCGTGGGCGAAGTTTGTGGGCACCGCGGAAAGAAGGCCAAGTCGAAGCCATTCGCCGAGCCTATACTGGTCCTGTCGAACCGACCGAAATTGATTACGTCGAAGCTCACGCAACAAGCACTAAAATCGGCGATGCCACGGAGCTGTCTGCGTTGGGCGAGTTTTTCTCGCACGAGTTGGACGGAACGCGGTTGCCGATTGGTAGTGTGAAGTCGAACATTGGGCACACGCTGGAAACCGCCGGTTTGGCTGGGATGTTGAAGGTCATTTTGGCCATTCAGCACGGTTCGATTCCGCCGAGCATCAACTTCCGCACGCCGAACCCGAACGTGGATTGGAACGAACTCCCGTTCAAAGTGGCGACCACGCGTCGCGATTGGCCGACACATCCCGACCGGCCGCGTGCCGGTGCAGTGAATGCGTTCGGCATCGGTGGGTTGAACGTGCATTTGGTTGTCGAGGAGTTCCACGCTCGTCATCAATCCGCCAAATCAGAATCGAATTCCGTCCGTGTGACGCCTCGGGAACCGGCGGCGATTGCGGTCATCGGTCGCGGTGTTGTGCTGCCGAACTCGCTGGATGTCGGTGAGTATTCTCAGCTTATTCATGGCGAGCAATCCGCAATGACGGCGGCTCCAGCGTCACGTTGGCGAGCCGGTGAACCGCGGCGTGGTGGTTTCATTCACAACTACGCTTACGATTGGAAAACCCACAAGATTCCCCCGCTACAAATTCAGCGGGCCAATCCGATGCAGTTCATGTTGCTCGATGCGGCTGCCCAGGCTTTGAAAGAAGCCGGTTACGATCGCAAGGAGTTCGATCGACATCGTGCGGCTGTCGTGATAGGCACAATTTTCGGTGGCGAGTTCTCGAACGATCTACACGCGGGAATGCGGTTGCCGGAGTTGACGCGGGAACTAAGTACGGCACTTGAGCGACGTGGCATCGACCGGGCGACTCGCGAACAGTTATGTGCGGAATACGAGTCCTACTTCCTGAAGCAACGGCCGGCGTTGCTCGATGAGACCGGCAGTTTCACCAGTAGCACGTTGGCGTCGCGAATCAGCAAAACGCTCGACATGATGGGCGGAGCGATGGCGCTCGATGCCGGTGATGTGTCGTCGTTCGCGGCTTTGTCGGCAGCCTGTCAACTGTTGGACAGCCAAACGTGTTCGGTCGTATTGTGCGGCGGAGCGCAACGGGCGATGGACCTGTCCGCGTTCGAGTCGTTCGAGAAACACGGTCGATTATCGGACTCGCAAGGCGACGGACACCTGCCCGGTGAAGGCGTGGCGATGGTGCTGCTCAAGAATCTCGCGGATGCCGAGCGGGACGGCGACACCGTTCACGCGGTAATTCGCGGCGTTGGTGCGGGAGCAGATCAGAGTCTCCAAGACGCTGCGATTCGAGCCGGCCGCCAAGCAATTCGTTCAGGACAAATCGATACCGCCGCGGTTGGCCAAGTCATTGCGGGCAATGGTGTCGCGGCTTGTGACCGTGAGGAATTCGCCGGTATCGGCCAGGTGTATCCGGCAGTTCCACAACGTCCCGATCCACTCGTTCGACAGATCGGCCACATCCAAGCCGCTCACGGATTGGCGATGCTCGTCCGTAGCAGTTTTGTGGACTCGCGAAACGATCAATTGACAGCCCTGACGGGGCATACCCTCAGTGGGTTGGCCTATCATATTATTCTCGATCCGACATCGGGACGTGTTCGCTCAACGCGTCCGAATGTCTCAACGGAGCCTGTGTTCGTGACGAATTCGCCGACCGTTTCGCCAGGCCAAACGCCTCGGATTCTCCGTTGGATCGCCACCGATCGCCGCCAACTTGAACAGCAAGTTCAAACCGCCATCACGCGGAGCGAAGACGCATTTCAGACGGCCATCGAAACGCAATTCTCATCGCAAGACGGCATTCGCCTGACGGTGATTGCGGCAGATGCGAATGATCTACAACGCAAACTCAGTTTGTGGTGTTCGATCGGTCGGGATGGGGGGCGTCAAGCAACACTGCACACCGAAGGCGTGTACGAAGCCGATTTGCAAACGACGCCTCCTCGGTTGGCGTGTCTGTTTGCCGGACAGGGATCGCAATACGCGGGAATGTTCCGTGAGTTGGCGACGTCCTCACCGGCGGTTCGTAGTCGGTTGGAGCAGATCGAAGCCTGTCTGCGGGATGCGGGTTTGCCATCGTTTGCATCAATGGCTTGGGACCGCCCAGAGAGTTTGGGCCGCGATGTCGTCGCAACACAGACCGCGATTCTCGTGGCGGATGTGCTTGCCTGGGAAGCGATGTCGAGCCTGGGCGTCAAACCGTTCGCGTTCGCCGGTCATAGTTACGGTGAATACGCCGCCCTGGTTGCCGCTGGCGTGTGGAGTTTCCCACAAGCGTTGCGAGCGACTCAAGCTCGTGCGTCGGCATTGTCGTACTTGACAGCCGGCAGCACACAAATGGTGGCTGTGCGAGCAGGACGCGACGCAGTGCAACCGTGTGTTGATCGGCATTCTGGCGTGTTTATTTCGCACTTCAATGCTCCCGAAGAGATCGTCATCGGGGGATCGACCGCGGACGTGCAAGCCGTCATGCGGGAGTTGAATGCCGAGCGCATTCCGACATTCGAACTAACCGTACCGTGCGCGTTCCACACACCGCACCTCGCACCGGCACAAAGTCGTTTGGCAATGGGCTTGGCAGCAGAGCATTTGTTGCCACCGGCGACACCGTTTATCAGCAGCGTGACGGCACGTTACACCGCCGACGCCGAAGACATTCGCAAGAACCTCGCCGCTCAACTCGTGGAGCCGGTGCAGTTCGTTTCCTTGATCGAGCGGTTGGCCGATGATGGCGTGAACGTCTTTCTGGAGATCGGTCCATCGCAAGTCTTGACCAAACTCTCGCGACGAATCTTGAACGACCGTGCGGTGACATGCTTTGCGTTTGACCACGCCAACCGCAGTGAAGCCGAGCAGAAATTGTATCGGCAAGCGGTTTTGGAAACCTTTGGACTTACGAACGAAACCACGACTCCGGTAACCACATCAGCACCAACTGTCTCGGTTCCGATGACGAAGACCAACGTAGAGAAACCAGTTGGTCCGCCGGTCGATTTCGACGCGACTGCCGCTCGTCGACAACGACGACGACAAGCCGCCGAGCAAAGCCGACAACCTCAACCGACCACAACTACCACGCCGACTTCGAAAGAGAACACGGAACCGGAAGCGGCTCCCGCGATTGATCTTGCCGAACTGAAGCAGTTCCTGGTGGATTTCGTGATTGAGCACACGGGGTATCCGCGTGATGTGGTGAGTCTGGATGCGGACTTGGAAGCGGACTTGGGGATCGACAGCATTAAGAAAGCCCAACTCTTCGGCGAGTTCCGCGAGATGACGCAACTCGCGGCGGAAGGTGGGAACGGCAACGGTTCGATCAACGCGTTCCGCACGCTTCGGGAAGTTTTGGAGTTGGCGGGTGAAGTCCGCGAAGCCGTGGCAATTCCGGAACCCGAGCCGACACCGGAACCGGTCCGCGAACCCGAACCGCATTTGCAGTTGCGAGTCGATCAACCACCAATCACGGAGACTGCCCCGGTTGCCAGTTCGTCGAACTCGGACGCCATCGACGTGGACGTCTTAGAACAATTCCTCGTGGATTTCGTGATCGAACACACGGGTTATCCACGCGATGTCGTGAGTCTGGATGCAGACTTGGAAGCGGATTTGGGAATCGACAGCATCAAGAAAGCTCAGCTCTTCGGCGAGTTCCGGGAGATGACCGGACTTGCAACCGAAGGCGAAGGCGGAAGCGGAAGCGGTTCGATCAACGCGTTCCGCACGCTTCGGCAGGTGTTGGAGTTGGCCGGATCGGTCACGCCGTCGCCTGACGTTTCTGAACGGGTCGAAACATCGACCGAGCCGACGAAGCCCATTGAGACTTCCTCGTCGGACGCTGGATTTGACGCTGACAATCTCGAGCAGTTCCTTGTGGATTTCGTGATCGAGCACACGGGTTATCCGCGTGATGTGGTGAGTCTGGATGCGGACTTGGAAGCGGACTTGGGGATCGACAGCATCAAGAAAGCTCAGCTCTTCGGTGAACTTCGCGAGATGACCAACCTCGACAGCGAGGTTTCCGGCAGCGCGAACATGCAGCAGTTCCGCACGCTCGGGGAAGTGCTGGAAATGGTGGGCGGTGTGGCGTCACCGAAGAACGAAGCGGTCCCCACAACGACGATTTCGGAACCCGTCTCGGAAGTGGTACCGTCGTCGGTGCCGTTGCGTGGTCCGAATTATCTCAAGGGTTTCCAGCGTGCCGAACGCGAGCGAGCCGAGATCGTTTCCTTCCTGAAAGCCGAGGCTGATCGCCGACCGTTTGCGGAAACGGGAACGAGCATGGCTGTCTCTGCCGATACGCTCACTGCGGATCAACACGAAGAGTTGCGAGGGTTGGCCGACGGAACCGGTGTCGATTTCGGGAACATTCTTGCTCATCACGAACGATTGCTGGGTGAAGACGACCAGTCCACCGAACCGGAATCAACCACGAACGAACCGGAAACGATTTCACGGCGTTTCGTGTTGCGGATGGTCGATCTTCCCAATGCCGGCCCGGATATGGCAGAGCCGACATTCTCCGGAGCCGCGTTGATCGTGGGGCAAAACCGAGTTGCGGACGCACTGAAACAACGTTTGGAAGCGGTCGATGTCGATGTGACTGTGCTCGCTCCGGACGCTGATCCGGCGGCGAACGTGAAGCGTCTGGAAGAGATTTGGGCAACCAATCCCGTGCCGCACTTGTTCCTCGTGACGCCCTGCGACGACGACGCGATCACCACAACGGACGAATCGGCGTGGCTACGTCGACGGCAAGTCAGCTTGATGAGTTGCTTCGGACTGTGCCAACGCTGGGTGCAGTTGGCGATGCGGGACAAGAAACTTGCGGACGGTTCCGTGATTGGTGTCGGTTCGCTGGGTGGCGATTTCGGGTTTTCACTCAAATCGGGCGATCAACCTCGCAGTGCCGAAAGCGGCGGACTAGCGGGTTTGATGAAAGCCATGTGCATCGAAAATTGGGTGAACGGTTTTCGATCCACGCCGGTCAAAATTGTCGACACCGCTCACACCGACAGCCCCGAAAACGTGGTGGCCGGAATCTGGCGGGAGTTGGCGGCACCGAGTCATGATCTCGAAGTCTCTTGGCACACCGGACGGCGTCAAGTTGTGCGTGCGGTTCCGCAAACGGTACCATCGTCGCGGCGGGAAATCCGTCGGGGCGGTACCTGGGTTTGCACAGGCGGAGCACGCGGGGTGACGGCGTATGTGCTCAAAGAACTGGCCCCTCGGTACGATTTGAAACTGCATCTCATTGGGACGGCTCCGGCACCGAACTTTCCTCCGCATTGGCGGGAATGGCGAGAGTCGAATCGGCAGCAGATCAAAGCCGAAGTCATGCGGCAGGCTCGGGAAAGCGGGGAAAATTCCGTTCGGGCTTGGCAAGACACCGAGAAGGCATTGGAGATCGACAAGACGCTCCAGGAACTCGCGGACCTGGGTGTGACGGCCGTGTACCACTCCTGTGATGTGGCTGACCGTTCGCAACTCGCTGAGACATTGGCCGAGGTGCGAAAGCAATCTGGTCCGATCCATGGAATTTTGCACGGTGCGGGTATCGGTCGAGATGCTCGATTCGATCGCAAAGACATGCGGAAAGTTCAACAGTGCATCCGTGCGAAAGTCGACGGGGCACTCGCGATGATGGAACTGACCGCGACGGATCCCATCGAACAATTTGTCGGGTTTGGTTCGATCAGCGGGCGATTTGGTGCGAACGGGCACACGGATTATTCACTCTCGAACGACATGCTGGCGAAGTTGGTCGGTTGGTATCGTTCGCAGCGTCCGGATGTGGCTGCGGTCGCGTTCCATTGGCACGCCTGGGACGATTGTGGTATGGCGGTCAAACCGGAGACGCGGTTGGCTCTTGAGATGATCGACATGCAATTCATGCCCGCTCGGGAAGGTGTGGAACACCTCATCAACGAATTGCTCGCCAACACGCCGGAACCAGAAGTGTTGATCACGGATGAACGGTACTACCGCGTGTTCAATCCGGCGGAAACGCGAGCGATGGAGTGGTACCCCAATCCCAGACCACCGCGACTGTCGGTGGATTGGTGCCCGATGTTGGAGCGTTCGCTCACGGCCGGCACGGACAGCGGTTCGGTCAAATTGACGGTCTATCCAAAACGCGATCCGTTTTTGGTCGAACATCGGGTGCAAGACACACCGGTGATGCCCTTGGCGGTCGGTGTGGAAATCCTCTGCGAAGCGGCGATGTGTGCCGCCGGGCGACGAGAACGAATTCGCTTGCGAGACATCGAAGCCTTGCGAGCTCTCAAGTTCTTCGAGGAAACGCCGAAAGAGATTTCCTCGCGAATCGTCAACTGCAACGGCAATCATTGGACGTGTGAACTTGTTGCCGATCAAACGACGCGTGACGGCCGACTCGTCGAAGCCGACCGCGAATATCTGCGAGCGACGGTCGAGATTGGCGTGGGAGACGCCACCTACGTTCGGCCTAGTCCGGCTCCGGATCACGGGTGGGAAACGATTCACTACGTCGGCCCGGAGAGCATGGTTTATCACGGCCCGGTGTTCCAGAACTTGACCAAGTTCTGTTACCAAGGCGATCGCGGTTGGGCGAAGATTTCGGCTCCCGCTTTGACAGAACTTGCCAGTGCTCGGCGGAACGTGACTGGTTGGACGATCCCAAGTGCGGCTCTCGATGCGTGTTTGTACGCGACGGCATTGCTCGCGTGGAAGCAGGTTGAGGCGGCCCCGTCGTTGCCCGCGAGTATGGGCGAGTTGGAAGTCGGGCGTCTCACACGACCTGGCGAAGCATGCATCGTTGAAACGAAATTCCTTCGGCGAGATGGCCAACGGGCGTGGTTTGAATTCTCGCTCTTTGGTCAGAACGAAGATTTGATCCTCCGTGCCAAAGGTTACGAAATCGCGTTCTTGGGATAACTGCGAGTTTGATACCGACAAGAAATTTTTCCGATCACCAGGACCGACCACACGGCCAGAACTTATGTATGTGACACCTTCTCGACTCGATCCTTGCACGACGCCTGCGGATTACACGTCCGCCGCTGCGTACGAGGCTGAATGCGCGAGCGTGTTGCGACCGGCGTGGCATGTGGTTGGGACGGTCGCGGAGCTGAGTCAGCCGGGGGACTTCCTCACCTGCGAGTTGTTCGGGCGAGCGGTACAGGTCCGGAATTTCGATGGCGAATTGCGAGCGTTGTCGAACGTCTGTGCCCATCGTCATTGCCTGATCAACGACGAAGCCCACGGTCACAGCGAAACGATGACCTGCCCGTATCACGGATGGGAATACGGAGCCGACGGCCTCACCCGGAGGATTCCCGCCGCTCACAATTTTCGACCGGCTCAAAAGGGATCGGCGTGCTTACCGGTGTACCGAGTCGAAGCGTGTGGCGGGTTGGTCTTCGTGTGTGTGGACGGTGCTCAGTCCGTCAACCTTCGAGAGTTCCTCGGCGATTTTTCCGAACAACTCGAGTCACGATTTCCCGCCGAGCAAACTCCAGCGATGGTGTGGAATATCGATTTTCCGGTGAATTGGAAGGTCGTCGTCGAGAACACATTGGAAGCGTATCACGTGCCGTTCGTGCATCCGGAGACGTTCCGCGAAGATCCCGGTGAAGACCGCAGCGAGCACATTTTGCTGCCGAACCGAACGGCACTCCGCACGCAGTTGCCGTTCAGTCCACACTCCAAGTTGGACGCATGGTTCCAACGGGTCGAAGGACGATTTCTCGGTTGGTTGGGGCGGGATGTGACCGGCGGGTACGAACAACATCATCTGTTCCCCAACTTACTGTTCTCCTTCACAGACACCTTGAGTCTCTGCCACGCGGTGATTCCGACCGGACCCACGTCATGCCGAAGCATTGTCCGGCAGTTCGGTATTCGAGGCGAAGCGACCGGGTTTCAAAAGTGGTGCGTCAAGAGATGGGACGGCATCGCGGCATGGCTGACAAAACGGGTCTTGCTGGAAGACGCAAGCTTGTTCGATCGCATCCAAAAAGGACTGACATACAGCGAACAAGACGGGATTCTCGGACGTTGCGAAGAACGCATTTTTGCGTTTCAACAAGCGTTGAAGACAACCACGGCAGGCAACCAAACGAACGCAGCATGACACAAAGAACTCTTGGGAAAGACGGCTTCGATGATTGATCTCACAGGCAAAACGGCGCTCGTGACCGGTGGCTCCCGTGGTGTGGGGCGTGCGGTGGCGTTGCGATTGGCGGAAGCGGGCGCGGACGTGGTGATCAATTATCTCACGTCTCAATCACGGGCAAACGCCGTCGCCGAGGAGGTGCAACAACTTGGTCGGCAAGCACTCACGGTCAAGGCCGATGTGAGTGAAGCCGAAGACGCTCAGGCGATGATGGAGTTCGTCGGCGAACGGTTCGAGCGGTTGGATATTCTTGTGAGCAATGCGGCCGGCGGCGGGTTTCGTCCCCTGATGCAAGCCAGTCCGCGACACTTCGACGCCGCCATGCACACCAACGCTCGGGCATTGATGACGTTGGTCCAAGCGGCCCATCCGTTGTTGACAGCTCAAACGAGTTCGCAGGCGAAAGTGATCGCATTGTCGAGTCATGGTTCGCAGCGAGCACTCACCGACTATGGTTTGATCGGAGCGTCAAAAGCGGCGTTGGAAAGTCTCACGCGGCACCTGGCGTTGGAATTGGGCCGCGATGGCATCAACTTCAATGTGGTGTTGGCGGGGTTGCTGCCGACCGACGCGATTCAACTTCTCCCCGGTGCCGAAGATATGTTCACCGCCTTAAAGGAAACGCTCTTAGTGCCGAATCGGGAGTTGAAAACGGAAGACGTCGCGGATGCGGTGTTGTACCTGGCGAGTCCGTTGAGTGACCTTGTCCAAGGACACACATTAGTGATTGACGGTGGAATTAGCATTCGAAGTTGAATGAAGTTGACATGGCTCTGTGAGCCGTGACACGCAAAATGACACGTGGACGAAGTTCTCGGATGACCCTACGGAGGGGGTTTGATGTCGCATCGTGAGTGCTGGTCGATCGATGAATCGTTGCCGAGCGAACCAATGACATTGCCATTGGTTCCGTTCGAGCGATTCATGATGATCGACGATCGGCCCGAACATCCGATGACGTTCTACACCGAAACTCGTCTTGCTGGGGAAATCGATCCCGAAGCGATGCAACAAGCGGCGATCGCAACCGCTCGTCGTTCGCCGCTCTTGTGCTCCCGTGTTGACAACATTGACGGCGTGCCACATTGGGTCGCATGGGACGAATTCCAAGTGCATGTCGATGAGGTCTCTGAGGAGGCGATTCACACACCGCCCCGCGGCACAACGATCGATTTGCATCGCGAAATCGGATGGCGAATTTGGTTCTCACGACAGGACGGAAATTCGATTCTGCGAATGCAGTTTCATCACGCTGCTTGTGATGGCAAGGGAGCTGCTCAGGTCTTTATTGATCTAATGACCGGGTACTCGCAGTTGACGGCGGCAAAAGAAGACCAAATTGGTTGGCGAAAATTGCGACCGGAAAGTTTGCCAAACCGAGGCGTGTTTCCCCCCGTCAAATCGACACGGACCGTCACTCGTTGGCAGGCGATGAAAGGGGCTTGGGATTTCCACATGCGGAAACCGAAGCCGTTGGCATCCGAACGCCGACAACCGATTTCCTCGGGGCATCGTGAACCATTGCAATGGGAACAATGTGAGTTCACCGCCGCGGAGACCGAGAACTTCCGCCGACTCGCGCGTGAGCTGGATTGCACTCTCAATGATGCGGCGACGGCGTTGCTGTTTCGAACCTTGTCGGATTGGAATACGACTCACACGGCCAACCGACCGAAGCACCGTTTGCGAATTCTGATTCCAACGGACTTACGCAACCGAGCCGATGGCCGACTGCCCGCAGCAAACCGAATGGGGTTTGCGTTCATCACGCGGCCGGTTTCGCGGTGTGCCGATTGGGATTCGCTGCTGGAAGGCGTGCGAGCGGAAACGGAATTCATCAAGGACACACAGGCTGGTCGGGTTTTTCTCAACGACATGAGTTTTCTCACGGCTCATCCGAAACTTCTGGCAGGGTTACTGCGTCGGTCGAAGTGTTTGGCGACTGCGGTGCTGACAAATCTCGACGATCCATTGCGACGGTTTCGACGACGGTTCCCTTCGGAGGACGGTCGGATCGCGGTTGGGAATCTCCGTATAACTGCGATTTACGGACTTCCACCGATTCGGATGGGAACACGGGCGGGGTTTGGAATTTGCCACTGCAACGGTGAAATGACTCTCAGTCTGCAAACCGATCCCGCGTGGTTCACTCGAACGGACACGCGGGCACTGTTGGAATCATACGCACAAACTTGGCGGGACTGGGCCGCCGCGATTTCGGGTTCGGCTGTGGACACGATCAACTTGCCGGAAACAACGACACCGAAAGTACGGAGGATCGCATCATGAACGGATTCTGGTTGGTGTCTTTGTTCGTCATATTGGCGGTCGCAGGCTGGCGGATGTGGAAGTCCGGTCCACGAAGCGCGATCGGCACCGCTGTTGCGATTGCCATCATACTGCCAGTGTGGATCTCGCAGAGTCTCGGTGGTCAAATGATCGACCTGCGAATCGCGGGGACCGCCTGCGTTCTGCTGATGTACCTGGCACACCGAGACGGTACGATCCGCACGAAGCTCGTCGCAATCGACTTCATGGTGTTCGGCTTGGTCGGTGTGCATTGCTTGGCGGACACCTATCACAATGGCTTCTCCGCCGGAATCCTCCTGCGAGCCTACGGCGAATGGCTGCTGCCATATTTCGCCGGTCGGTTAGCCATTCAAAGCATGGACGATATTCGGGACTTGCTGCCGATCGTGGTCGTCGTGGGTTGTGCTCTTAGCTTCTTATCCATATTGGAAGCGGTTGGAAATTCCAACCCGTTTGAAACGGTCTTTGGGAATCGTCCGGTGAAAGGCATCGCCAGAGATGCCCAACGATTCGGGATGAAGCGTTCTTTCGGTCCGACGGGACATCCCATTTATCTTGCGGTTCTCCAACTGATGTTGTTGCCCTGGATGCTTTATGCGTTCTCGGTTGCCAAACGCAAACTTGGTCCGGAGTTGTGGCTTGGTGCGCCTTTTCTGTGTGCGCTTGGAATTTTCGTGACCGGATCACGGGCCGCGATTTTTGCAACTCCGATTGTTCTGTACATTGCCGCCCTTTTCATTTGGAAACAGTGGCGAAAACCCTTGTTGATTGGTGGCGGAATTTGCGGGGTCTTGTTGGGGCTTTTCATTCAACCCCTACTGAATGAAGTGCAGAACTGGTCCAGGGAACTCGAATTTGGCAAGACGATTCTCGTGGATGGGGAAGAAGTTCAGTACACCGGCACGATGAACCGATTTCATCTCTTCAAAGTTTACCGACCGGCGATGCAACGGGCGGGGCTGCTTGGTTTCGGAACCGAGGCTGTTAGTGGTTTTCCCATTAACGTGCCCGTGGGGCCACAAGATGTCGAAACATTGAAGCGGGTTCGCTACATCGACAACGCTTATGTCTTGATGCTCCTGCGATTTGGTTGGTTGGGTTTGCTTGGTTTTATTGCCGTTGGCGTGAGTGTGCTGGTCAGTCAGATTCGATTGGCACTCATGACTCAACGTCGTGGCTCGCAGTTGTTTGCCTGTCTTGCGGGTGGCACGACGGCGTTTCTGCTGACCCTGATGACTGTCTGGATGCCACACGACTTCGGATTTTTCTACCTGTGGACCGCTGGGGCAACCGCGGGACGGCTTGCGAATTTGAGGCCCATGGCACGGGTCGTCAAACGATCGTCCCACCATGGTGTCCGGCGAAGACGTGCCGCCTGAGAGACGAACGAGAAATCAGCACGGCAGCGAATACTCATTCTTAAATTCATCATCTGATGTTCGACAAAGGATCTCCCATGTCACATGAAAACCGATTCGGCTTTTCCGGAACGGTGCTTCCGGTCACTATCGCCGGCGTTGTCGTGATTGGTTGCGGAATCGTCATTGGAATCGGCAAACCGGAGAACACGGAAACCGAACCGGAGTTGCCGATCCTGAATTTCCGCAAGGCGGCCGAGGATGATGCCAAGCCGTTGACGGTCAAAGTTGGCGGTCAGGAAATCACACTGGATGAAGAAGGTCTCACGAACATCGACGCTGAACCGACGGTCGGCGGACGAAACGATGTGATCACTCAGTTGCCAGTCGGTGAATCAGAATTGGAGTCGGCGTTCAATCGCGGAAGCCGCTACCAATGCAAGATTGTGGGAGCCGGGAAACCTTTGATGTTGTCGAACTTCATCGCCATGCCGCTACCTCCAGGCCAGAAGAACACGGCCGACAAGTTACCTCCGCTCATGCGGCGGATGCCTGCGTTGACGGTTGGCTTGGATATTGCCCCCGGTGATCGCGGTGATTTGCCCACACTCAGTTCGCGAATGATTCTTTCGTATCTCGATGAGAATTATGTCAGCATCCAGGCTCAAGTCTTGAAAGATCCTGCGACACGCGAAATCTATTTGCATCCTCGGCCGGTCGCTGCGACGGCGGCTTATCGCGGGGCGACGGTGTCTGCCAAGTGTGAGTCGGCGGTCTTGGCTTCGATCAAGAACTTCCGCAGCTTGGGCTTGCTCGTGAAACCGGATACCGAGCCAACTCCGGCAGACCTGCGAACGTTGGTTTTGCTCAACCGTTACGAAATGGCGTCCATTGGTAGCAACACACAACCGAAGTACGAACTCGCGTTTATCCGTGTTTCGGTGGACGGTGAAGAACCACGACTGCGGGCGTTCGTTACATCGAACAATCGGACCATTCTTCACGATATGGGTGACGTGAACCGCCCGTTCGCTTCCTCGGGATGTGATATTCTCGCCAGCGTGTTTTTCACGAAGTATTCGCATGCCTCGCTTGTGCCGAGTGAAAGTGCCGTGCGAAAAACACGAATCGGTGGACAGCAATACTCGATCGCCGACTTGGAACGTTACCTGAATGAGAACGGCGTGGAAGGTGACATCTGGGCGAATATGCTCGATGTCATCGACGCGTTAGTCGCCAAGAAGTCGGCGGGATAAGACAAATCGCGAACCGCCTGCCGGTCGTTTGTGATGGGCGGGATTCATTGACACAACACGACCATTGAGGAGTGATCACTATGCGAGTCATCGTGACTGGTGGAGCCGGATTTATCGGTAGTCATATCGTTGACCAACTTCAGGAACTCGGTCACGAGGCGTTCGTGATTGACGATCTGTCATCCGGAAGCAAAGCAAACTTGCCCAGCAATGTCCCGGTGTACGAGGTGGACATTCGCAATCGCGAGGCGGTGGCTCAAGTTTTTGATGAGGTACGTCCTCAACTTGTCTCGCACCAAGCGGCTCAGATGTCGGTCAGCCGTTCGGTTCGCGAGCCGGTATTCGATGCCGAAGTCAATGCGCTCGGCATGCTGCATGTGCTGGAGAATTGTGTCCGGCACAACGTGGAGCGGGTTTCGTTCGCGTCCTCGGGTGGTGTTCTTTACGGCGATGTGGATACGCCCGTGCCCGAAGAAACACCAGCGGCACCGATTAGTCCATACGGAATCACGAAGTTCGTCGGCGAACAGTATCTTCAGTTCTACGCTCGCGAGCATGGTTTGAAGTCGGTGGCGTTGCGATACACGAACGTGTACGGACCGCGACAGAATCCGCACGGGGAAGCCGGTGTGGTGGCGATTTTCTGCAAGGCGATGCTCGGCGGAAAGCCGTCCACAATTTTCGGTGACGGCGGATGTGTTCGCGATTATGTGTTCTGTCGTGATGTCGCACGGGCGAACGTTCTCGCGTTGACGCATGATGTGGAAGACACATTCTCCGCGTTCAACATCAGC
Organism: Thalassoroseus pseudoceratinae; assembly: GCF_011634775.1. Lineage (NCBI taxonomy): Bacteria > Pseudomonadati > Planctomycetota > Planctomycetia > Planctomycetales > Planctomycetaceae > Thalassoroseus > Thalassoroseus pseudoceratinae. The sequence continues at coordinate 563,550 of NZ_JAALXT010000005.1, read as the reverse complement.
ACGGAAGTTGGCACGGACGTAAATCAGTTGGCCGGTCAAATCCATTCGCTGGTCGAGGCTCAGCAGAAAGCCAGCGGGATCGAATCCCCGAATGTGCCGAAACCCGATCACGGGCCGGAACGTGCCGGAGACTTGCGTTCGAACTTGGCCGGTCATGGCAAAGCGACTCGCGTGTTGGGATGGAAACCGGAAGTCGATCTGTGGACCGGATTGGAACAAACCGTCGCCTGGTTCGCGGAGCAAAGTGAAGCCGCCGTTTGATTCGGTTGGCTGTTTGTTGTCGCGTCTGAAACTCACGAGAACACGCCATGTTCGTGCATGACTCCCAACTTCCACAATTGCTCGACGCCTCCGCATACGGTGGCGCGGAGCAACATTCTCGGGAGTTGGCGTCTGTATTCCAACCGGCTTGGCATGCCATCGCGACAACCGATGAACTCGCCGATGAAGGAAGTTTCGTCACGCGCTCGCTGCTCGGGAAACCGTTGGTGTTGTGGCGATCCGAGGGAGAGTTGCGGGCGTATCTCAATGTGTGTCCGCATCGCTTCAATATGTTGCAAGCGGCGGAGAGTGGCTGCACACAGCGGTTGAAATGTGGCTACCACGGTTGGGAATATGGAGCGGACGGTCGTACCCGTCGCATCCCGGAAGCCCAAGGGTTTCGCCCGATCGATACGGAAAAAATCTGCCTGCAATCGTTTCCCATCGAGACCTGCGGACACGTCGTCTTCGTTTCCCTGTCACCGAACGTCATACCACTTGCCGACTGGATGGCCGATTCCAAGTCCGACTTTGAGTCCGCCTTCTCCAGTGATCGCACTTGCATTGCAAAAATCGAACGCGATGTTCCGGCGAACTGGAAAATCATCGTCGAGAATGCTTTGGAGAGTTATCACCTCGAAAGCGTGCACACCGAGACATTCCGACGAAACCCCGATCCCGAAACGTGTGAGCACACGCTCGGCGAGGGTTGGTCACGATTTGAAACTTGCTCTCCGCCGGTGGGGCGGTTGCAGCGGCTGGCCGATCGGGTTGTGTATGGTGTGATGGGGTTGCAACGCGATGACCGTTACCGTCACACGATGGCCTGTCCGCATCTGATGGCGGGACGGGCGGGAATGTTTACGTGGTGTCACACGATCGAACCGCTTTCGGCTCAATCGACTCGCGTGCGATTATGGATGTTCCTTGAACCGCACCATCGGAACATCGTCTCCAAACTGACCGCCGCCACGATGTCCTGGGGAGCGAAACGCTTCACGTTGAAAGCGCTGATGGAAGACGTGGCCATCGCCACCAGCGTGCAACAAGGAGCCAAGACGGCAGACATCCCCTTCGCCGGGTGTTTGTCTCCTCGCGAGGAACGGGTCTGGCATTTCCAGCAGCATTTGCAGTCGATGCTTGGCGGTCGCGGCGTTGAAACGGCAGCGGCTTAGGTATCCGCGTTTGTGCAACATCAAACGTTACGTTGTCACGCGGTGGCGAACCTGGGAGATCATCACGCCGGTGAGAATCGCCGGTCCCCAGGCAGTGAGTGCCGGAGTGATCCAGCCAATGCGTCCGACGAACGTAAACGCGAACCCCGCGACCCATACGATACCCAAAAAGAGGAAACTCATCGCGGTGTTAATCGGTAAGCCGCCTTTGGTTTCTTTCTGAATCATCAGAGGGACGGTCAGCATCGCACAAAGGAATAACACAATCGGTTCAACGAATCGCCGGTGGAATTCAAGTTGCAGATTCCGCACCGAGAGCGTCGTGAACGCCGGATTGCGGATACGGTCGACGATGTCTCCCGATGCCAAATAACACTCCGCCGACTTGCGTTTGAACAGAATGTCCGGCCCAATCGATGTCTGCACAAACACGTCATCCGAGTTCGGGATTGGCTTCAAAAGTTGACGACCAACTCCCGTCAACGGCAGTTGCTCGATCTCTTCCACCACATTCGTGATTCGCCAGCCCGGTTGGCCTTGGTGGGTTTCGAAGTGAGCTTCGTGACCGTTGATCACGGTTAGTTCCTTCGCGACGGTTGGCGTTGGCAACACGAAACGCGGTGCCAACAGTCGTGCTTCCGAGGGAATCAGACGTTCGCCGTCAATCATGACGAAGGTTTCGAAGTCGTAGACCGCTTCGACCCGGTGCGAGGTTCCGGTGTTCTCGCCTCGCTGCACATGCTTGAGGTGGGCGTACTTCGGGATCAAAATCTCTCGGTTCGCGAAGACCAGTAATCCAACACCCGTCACACAAAGGACTAACGGCCGAGTGAGCCGAAATGTGGGCACACCGGCGGCGAGAATCGGTGCGATTTGTCCGCGTCGCTGAAGTTGAATTAACAGAATGACCAATGTTGCCAGTCCAAGCATACTTCCGGCGGCATCGAAGAAGAACAACGATTGCACGGAGTAATACTTCGCGATGCTCATCACGAGTGGTTGCAGATCGCCATCGAAGTTCCGGGCGAACTCATCGGCGTTGTCCGTCAGGTCAATGACGACGAACAAACCCAACATGGAGACAACAACAATCAGGAAAGCCACGCAGTAACTGCGGATGAGGTAACGGTCGAACGTGGTCAACATCAGTGGTACTCTCCCAAGACACTCGCTCGCGACGTCATCGAAAATCGGTCTCTACCTTTGTTATCGGCTCATTCGCGCGTCGATGATGGATCGAATAACCCGTCCACTGCAATCCTCATACATTCCTCATATTGCCAACTCGTAGGCGTATGAGTCTGAATTCCAGTTCAGCGATTGTTGCTGTCAACAAATTCGGTTGCTAAAGTCAAGGCCTTACTGATGTTCGGATAGTGAATCGGAACCGGCAACATTCGGAGAGACGGCCAACATGTATCAACACCACGGAGCACATCTTCAAGAACGTGACGGCGTTCGCGGAGTGCATTTCGCCGTCTGGGCTCCCAACGCGAAGGAAGTGTCGGTCCTTTGTGATCGTAACCGATGGGAACACGGTCAAAATTGGCTTTCGGGCAGTGATACCGGCGTCTGGTCGGGATTTGTTCCGGAAATGCAGGCCGGCGAAGCGTACAAATTCGGCATTCGGACTCAGAACGATCACATGCTTGAAAAGGCGGATCCGTTCGCATTCTACGCCGAACATCCTCCGAAGACGGCCTCGGTCGTTTACGATCTGTCCGGGCACGAGTGGCAAGATGCCAACTGGATGAGTGCTCGACAGGAGAACGATTGGCACAATCGGCCTGTGTCGATTTACGAGGTTCATCTCGGCTCGTGGAAGCGACCCACCGACGGCCGCCGATACCTCAACTATCGGGAAATCGCTCCGATGCTGATCGAGTACGTTCAGCAAATGGGCTACACCCATATTCAACTGATGCCGTTGACCGAACACCCGTTCGACGGCTCCTGGGGATACCAAACCACCGGCTACTTCGCACCGACTTCACGCTATGGCACGCCGCACGACTTCATGGCGTTCATTGATGAGTTGCACCAGGCTGGCATCGGTGTGTTGATCGACTGGGTTCCGGCTCACTTCCCGACGGACGCTCACGGCCTCGGTGATTTCGATGGCACGCACCTCTACGAACATTCGGATCAACGGCAAGGGTTCCACCCCGATTGGGGCACGTTCATTTTCAACTATGAACGGTTCGAGGTGAAAGAGTTCTTGCTCGCCAGCGCTCGGTTCTGGTGTGAGCAGTACCACATTGACGGCATCCGCGTCGATGCGGTCGCGAGCATGTTGTACCTCGATTACTCACGCCGTGAGGGGGAATGGGTTCCGAATCAATATGGCGGCCGTGAAAACTTGGGAGCAATCCAGTTCCTCAAGGATTTCAACGCCATGTTGCACGGGTTGTATCCGGGCATTCTCACCGTGGCCGAGGAATCCACCGCTTGGGGTGGAGTGTCGCATCCGGTCGATCACGGTGGGCTGGGTTTCAACTTCAAGTGGGACATGGGCTGGATGAACGATACGCTGCGATACATGGGGCGGGATCCGCTCTATCGCTGCTATCACCAGAACGATTTGTCGTTCCGCATGATTTACGCTTTCAGCGAGAACTTCGTCCTGCCGCTGTCGCATGACGAAGTCGTTCATGGCAAACGAGCGTTGCTCTCACAGATGCCGGGCGATTATTGGCAGCAGTTCGCCAATTTGCGGTTGCTCTATGGATATCAATACGCCCAGCCAGGCAAGAAGTTGTTGTTCATGGGCGGCGAGTTCGGTCAGTGGACCGAATGGAATCACGATTCGGAAATCGATTGGCCGTTGCTCGAGCACGACAAGCACGCCGGCGTAAAACAGTTCCTAGCCGATCTCAACCATTGCTATCTCGAAGAACCAGCTCTCTACGAAACCGACTGTGATCACACCGGGTTCGAGTGGATTCAATGCGACGACGCCCAAAACAGCGTGATCGCGTTTGTTCGGTACACCAAGGATCACAAAGACTTCGTGCTGGTCGTGGGGAACTTCACACCGCAAGTCCACGAGGAATACCGGATTGGCGTCCCGAAAGCGGGCTACTACAAAGAGATCGTCAACAGCGATGCCGAAATCTATGGCGGTAGCAATGTTGGGAATGGCGGCGGAGTCAAGACGGAAGAGGTACCATCGCACGGTCGCGATCAAAGTCTCAATCTGCAACTTCCACCATTGGGCTTGTTGATTCTGAAACCGGAGTGAAATCTTGGCCGGTTCCGTTCTCGCCTGTGATTGACGAGCCCCCATTCCAAGGTGTTCGCGCATGAAAAAACCGCCGTTGGGGACCGGCGGTTCGGTGGGGTTCAACAGAGAAAAAGTCTACGGTTTCGCGGCTGCTTGAGGAGCGTTGTAGACTTTCAGTTCAATTTCCTCACCCGCAGCCAGCTTCTGTCCTGCTGACGGCGTTTGTGCGTAAATGTGGTACAGCATGTTAGGTTGCGGTGGGGGATCACCGGGAAGGTATTTCACCTTGTATCCTGCAGCTTGCAGTTCGGCCCCGGCCGCTTTCCACTGTTGGCCGATCACGTTGGGCACCATTCCCTCAGCGACGTAGACGGTAATCGTCACCATGCCGCCTTTCTGCAATGGTGTTTTCGCTGGCGGGTCTTGCTCGTAGGTTACGAAGTTGGCGACTTTCTGCGGAGCAATTTTGCCAGGCTGCATTTTGACGGTGTAGCCGGCTTTTGTCAGAAGTTCCTTCGCATCCTTCCAAGGGAAGTTGACCACATTGGGCACGATCGGGCCTTGCGGCGGTGGGTTAGCCGCAACTTGTTGACCGGCATTCGGATCATGGGCCTTGACCATGTAACCCTTCTGATCCGGCACGAACGGGTTCTTCTCCGGGAACAGCTTTTGAAGCAGTCCGGCGTTGAAGGTGTTCACGCTCATGTCGTCGAAGGTGTAGACCGTTTCCAAATTGCCAGCCGGATCGACAAGTTGCACCGCTTTGGGCAGGAAGATCTTCTTGTCGAGAATGATCTGCGCCTTCTGCCAGTTCTGGGCATCGATTTGCCATTTCGGCAGGGCTTCGATGGTGGCGAATTGTTGGTTTTCGGCAACCAACTTAAGACGGTAGCGTGCTTTCGCCTTTTCCTTGGGCATCCCGAACAAGAACGGCATCGGGCCGTCCATGATATTCCGTCCTTGATTCTGTGGCGGAATCGGGAAGACATCCATTTGTTTTTTGACTTCGTCGATTTGCCAGATTCGCTCTCCGTCGCAAATCCACCGTTCCGCGCGATCGGCTTTCAGCTGGAATGGTTGACCATCGGGACCGGCTCGGCGGGCGGTTTGTCCTTCCACATCGACCGGTTTGATATCAATCCGACCTTTCGAAGGAGCTTCGTAGTAGAAGACCCCTTTCGAGCGTTTCTCGACTTTGAAGACTTTGTCGTAGACAAACCGGTGATGCTCACCCTTGAGCTTCGTGACCTTCGCGGACTCACGGGCCCAATCACTGAGAAGTTGGTCTAACCGAGCATCGTTGGCTGGAGGAGCCGCCCCATTCGCGGGGGCACCCTGCGCATTGAGGATCGCCGGCACCAACACGGTATTCACAAGAAGGCAACCGAACGTGATTGTGGCCCATTGGTTGAGCGTCCTGCTCATAATTTCGAGTCCTTCTGATGGCAAACCGGATATCTTCCGACCAAGCCTCACGTTTCAAATGACCATGATTCAAAAAAGGCCATGAGGCGGAAGTGTTGGTCTGGTAAGACGTTACGGCCAAATCCTTGAAAGAGGGCGAGGATTCTAGCAATTTCGTCCCATCGCGACCAGAGCGAATTGTCATCATCACCGGGATTAGTCACGTGATAACGCCGGTTCCTGTTCGACTTCCGGAAAACGATTGGTATACAGCCACCGCTCCACCCAATTGGCGCGTCGCAAATTGGGGTGATCGACGGAAATTTGGTGCCGTTTCCCACCGGGAGTCACACAGACAATTTCGGAGTCGCCGATGACATCCATGACGGTCCAAAACTTGTCGACGAGGTAGCTGTAATCTTCTCCCGAAGGGCTCGGCATGACTTCCTGTGCACGCGGTCCCGGGCAAGTACTATGCTTGCTTTTGCGAAAAATCACGCGGTCTCCAACGCGATACATCATATCTCCATTTCTCAAACTGGGTCTTCCCGGCAGCGAATGATGCCGCAGAACACAACGTAACTATGGAAATGTTACCTGCTGGAATTTTACCATCCTATCAGACGAATTCGATCGGTGAAAACCTGGTTTTTTTGTAGGTGAATTAAACCTCAGGTGTCCCAATCTTACATTTGACGATTTCGCCAAAACGTTACGGAAAAGCCACATTGGTTGAGCTTTTCGTCTTCGTATCTCCCCTTTTGCACAGCTTGACACGTTTTCTCTCGGGGTGATGGTTTCGGGAAACATCACGCGAACTGGAAAGCCGCTTCGCCGCGTGATACTGTGATACATCCACGAATTTCGGAATGTTTGAGACCGTCATCCGACGAGAGGAACTCGTCGGATGATCCTGCCTGAAACTCAAGTAGCCACTTCCTTTTAAGAAAGTTTCCTTCGATGTCTCTCACCCGTTGGTTTGGTCTGGTTGGTTGTTTTGCATTGATCCTGGGATGTTCCGGTGACAATGGCGGCGGCGACACAAAATTCATCAGCCTGGGAACGGCACCGGTCGGTGGCGCGTTCAACCAAGTTGGTACGGAGATCGCCGAAGCACTCAACAAGTCCGAGGGTGAGAAAGACTGGAAGGTTCAGTCACAGACCACGAAGGGTTCGCAAGAGAACATTCGCAAACTGTCCAGCGGAGACATCCAACTGGCTTTGTCGAATTCGGCGATCACCTATTTCGCTGTTCGCGGTGAAGGTGGATTCAAGCAAAAACACAACACACGGGCCGTCGCCACGATTGCTCCGAATGTCGCCATGTTCATCACCAAGGCGGATTCCGGCATTGAAACGATGCAAGACCTCAAAGGCAAAACGGTTGTCTGCGGTCCCGCAGGAGCCGGTTTCGAAATGTTCTTGGAACCGATTTTGAAAGCTCACGGCCTGACCTTCGACGATTTCAACGCCAAGAACGCCGGTCAAAGTGACGCGGTGGAACTGATCGCCGACAACAGTGCCGACGCCGCCTTCCTCGGTGGAGCCGTTCCAACCGCCGCCATCAGTCAGGCATGCAGCACGCACGACATCCACTTCATCCCTTACGATCAAGCCGCAATGGAAAGCCTGATCGACGAATTCCCGTTCTTTCAAGAAGTCACGATTCCGCAAAAAGTGTATTCCGACCTAAAGGGTGACTTCAAAAGCATGAACACCGGGTCGATGCACTTCGTGACATCCGCCGATCAATCGGAGGAGTTTATCTACGCCATCACCAAGGCTCTTTGGGAAAATCGGAAGAACATCAACCACCCGGCGAGCAAGTTCATCAACGAGGAAAACGCCGCTCGTTACACCGGGACTGACTTCCACCCGGGCGCTGTGAAATACTACAAAGAAATCGGCATCTGGCAGGGCGAAGACGACTCCACTGAGGAACCAGCAGCCGAAGAAGAACCCGCCGACGCCGAAACCGAATCGAAGTAATCGGTTCTCGCCAAGACTTCGAACCGGGAAACACGATATGCACTGTGTTTCCCGGATTTCTCGCTCGGCACGGCTTCACGAAGCCGTCGCACACCAACTTTCAGGTCTGACACTCCACCGACGCCCCACCATTTGAAAGTTCCGCTTGTGTTCGATCGACTCCGTCATGGCTTGGTCATCACGCTTTCGGCCATGCTTTGCCTGTTCACGCTTTACACGGTGAACTTTTGGCAGAACATTTTCGACCAGTTTGAATCTCCATTAGCGATTTTCGTCGGCATTGGGTTGGTGCTCTGTTTCCTGACCTATCCGACCAGCAAGAAGCTCAAAGACACCAAGATCGATTGGGGCATCAACATCGTTTGCATGCTCGCTTCGGTGGTGTGTTGCGGGTTTGTGGTGATTCAAACGGAGTCGATGTTCGAGTCCTTTTGGCTTGATGGGCAGGAACTCGGGCGGCGTGCGGGGGCGTTCACACAGACCGACTTTATTATCGGGATCGTTGGCTTGCTTATCGTGTTGGAAGCGACACGGCGGGCGATCGGCTGGATTGTGCCGATGCTGGCGATCTTGTTCATGGTTCACAGTTATTACTGTCACCTCAGCCAATCCACGTCGTTGGCTCAGTTGCCCTCGTGGATGCTGCCGCACGCCGGGCAAGACTTGAAGGAACTGGCGACGACCGCATTCCTCAGTTCCGGCGTCTTCGGCAAGGCGGCGGAGGTGATGTATAAATATGTGTTTCTGTTCGTTGTGTTCGGGGCGTTTCTGGAAATGTCCGGCGCGACGCAGTTCATCATCGACTTCGCCGAAAAGATTTTCGGTCGCAGCCCCGGCGGACCGGCGAAAGTTTCGGTTCTCGGTAGCGGTTTGATGGGGTCGCTTTCAGGAAGTGCCGTTGCGAATGCCGTGACGACGGGCGCATTCACAATTCCGATGATGCGAAGTGCCGGATTTTCTCCAACGATCGCGGGCGGAATCAATGCGGCGGCCGCGTCGGGTGGGGCGCTCGTTCCGCCGGTGATGGGGGCCGGTGCGTACATGATGCTCGAACTGGTCGAGCCGCAACCGACCTTCACGCAAATCGCCACCGCAGCCGCGATCCCGGCGGTGTTGTATTACCTCTCGATCTATCTAATCGTTCATTTCTACTCGAAGAAACTCGGCGTCCAACCGGCGAGTTCCGAAGACGCCAAGCGACGACTCAACGGGTTTGAAGCCTCTGTGTTCTTCGGTGCACTTGGCATTTTGATTTACTTGCTGATCGCCGACTTCTCCCCGTTCCGAGCCGTCACCGGGTCGTTGGTGTTTATCCTTGTTGCGAGCTTGTTCCGGAAGGAACTGCCAATCGGTTTGCCGCCCCGATTACTGGCCGGTGCCGCCTTCGTGGGAGCGACGTTGTACTACCGCTTCCAATTCGCCGAGACGGTCGAAGACCCGAATTTCGATCAACTTTTGGGCGTGTGGTTGGAGTCGTCTATTTTGGGGTCGTTCGGGTTGTTGATCTTTGGGTTGATCCATCCGGCGTGGCGACCGCAGATTCTTGATGCATTTACGAAGTCCGCAAAAAACGGGACGTCGTTGGTGGCGGCGAGTGCGTGCGTGGGGATCATCATCGCTGTTGTGCAGACGACCGGCATCGCGACCGCGTTCAGCAGTGAAATCAAAAGTGTGGTCGAATCAAGTTTGTTCTTGGCACTCGTCGGGATCATGGTGTGTTCGATCGTGCTCGGCATGGGTGTGCCTTCGGTTGTGTGTTACCTGCTGATGGCGACGCTCATGGGGGCATTGTTGAAAGAGATGGGCGTGATCCCGCTCGCGGCTCACCTCTTTATCTTCTACTTCGGCATGATGAGCATGGTCACACCACCGGTGGCGTTGGCGGCGTATGCGAGTGCGACGATTGCCAAAGCGGAAATCATGCCGACTTCGTTCGCGGCGTTCAAATTCTCGTTGGTCGGTTTCACACTGCCCTTCATGTTCGTGTACCGTCCCGAACTCCTGCTGATGAGCAACAAACCGGAAGTTAAATTCGTCAGCGTAGCGACCGCCGACGGCTCGCCCGATGAAGCCGAACTCGTTGGGGAGTTAACCCGATTCGGCGAACCGATGCAGAACGGCCGCGTGGAACTTTCGACCGACGAATCCACCGAACCGACTATATTGGAAACCGATTACTTCGGCGTGTTCCGTATCCCCGCGAAATCCGGTGATCAGTGGGCGATCGATTTCGTCAATGAAAATGAAAATCGTCGGCGATTGGGCATCGTTGAGTATCAACCGGACCGCACCGTGCCAGACGCCGATGGCCAACCGACGACGAAACTTCGCGAAGACCCCTACTCCAGCGATGCTCGGGTTGTTTACAACGATCAGCGGTTGGTGCTGTGGGACGTGTTCATTCAAGTGCTTGCGGCGTGTATCGGGATCACCGCTTTGGCGGCGGGAATCACCGGGTTTTTGTTCACGAACATTCAGCCGATCGTGCGTGTTGGAATGTTGCTCGCCGCGGCCTTGTTGCTCACGCCCGAAGTCCGCATTGGCGGGCAGGAGATCGGGTTGTACACGAATCTTTCCGGGACGTTGCTGTTTGTCGTTACCGGGGCAATCAATTTTCTGCGGTCTCGAAATTCGCAACCTGAACCGAGTGAAACCTAGATATTTCCTGCGAGAACGAATCATCATGCCGAACTTTTTTGCCGGACTGTTGATCGGATTGCTCATCGTGATGCATCAAATGGATTGGCACTTTCCCGCCGACGCCCTGTTGTTCGATCGCGTGCCGATGGCGTTGGTTTATCATGGGGTGGTTTCGATCCTTTCGGCCATCGCGTGGTATCTCGTCGTGCAAGTCTGTTGGCCGACCGATGCCGAAGTCCTCGAACCGGCACCCACTAACGAGGAGCCATCGTGACGCAGCTGATCATCATTGCCAGTTACCTCGCGTTGCTGCTTGTTCTGGGTTTGCTTTCAACACGATGGCAGAAGAAGACCAGCCAAGACTACATGCTGGCGAGTCATTCCATCGGGCCGGTGTTACTGTTGATGTCCCTGTTCGGCACCACGATGACGGGCTTCGCACTTGTCGGCTCGACGGGTGAGGCATTCAAAGCTGGCGTGAGCGTATACGCGATCCTTGCCTCGGCCAGTGGAATCGTGCATTCGCTGTGTTTCTTTACACTCGGCGTGAGACTGTGGACATTCGGACGACGGTACGGCTACACGACCCAAATTCAATTCTTCCGCGACCGCTTGGACAGTAACGGCATCGGTTTGGCGTTGTTTCCTGTGTTGGTCGCGATGGTGGCGGTCTATTTGTTGATCGGCGTTGTGCCCGCCGGTGATATGCTGCAAGCTGTCACCAAAGGGGCACTCCCCGAAATCTTCCCCGAGACCGACGGTGCCATTCCAAAGTGGCTGGGTTCACTCGTGATTTGCGTGGTCGTGTTGACCTACGTGTTCTTCGGCGGCATGCGGGGAACAGCGTGGGCGAACACGTTTCAAACCCTTGTCTTCATGACGCTCGGCGTGGTTACGTTCGTTACAATCTCGGACAAAATCGGCGGAGCCGAAGCGGCGACCGCGGCGGTTCTGAAGCAACATCCGGAAAAACTTGCACTCGGCGAACTCGGCCAACCGGGGTTCTTTTCATTCCTGCTGATTCCGCTGTCGGTCGGAATGTTCCCGCATGTTTTTCAACATTGGCTCACCGCCAAACGGGCCAGCTCGTTCAAATTGGCGATCGTGGCTCATCCGGTGTTCATTCTGATCGTGTGGCTGCCCTGCGTATTACTCGGGGTGTGGGCGACTTCGATTCTCGGACCGGATGGCAACAATATGTTCCCGCCCGATTTCAAACCGAACGCAGTCCTCGGCGTGATGGTGGCTCGACTGACCGATCCGGTTCTTGGTGGTTTGCTGGCAGCGGGAATTCTGGCGGCGATTATGTCTTCGTTGGACAGTCAGTTCTTGTGTCTTGGCACGATGTTCACCGAGGACATCGTGTTGCATTACGGTGGACGCGACAAATACGACGAACGCAAAATCGTGTGGATTGCCCGGCTCTTCATTGTCGGAATCGTTTCGATTGTGTACGGATTGAGCTTGCTCCAACTGCCCCGATTGTTCCAATTGGGTATTTGGTGTTTCAGCGGTTTCGCGGCTCTCACGCCGCTTGCGTTTGCGTGTCTGTATTGGCGACGGACCACGGTTTGGGGAGCGTATGCGTGCGTGTTGACGGTGATCGCGGTGGGCGTTCCGTTGTTCATTCAGGCCGACTACGGATTGAACGCCCACTATCGGTGGTTCGGTTTTCATCCGGTCGCTCCGATGTGCGGTGCGTCCGCGATGGCCCTCATCGTCATCAGCTTGATCACGCCGGCACCCCGTCAGGACACGATCGATCGTTTTTTCACTCCCGTTGAAGTTCCACGAAATTAACCGACATGGCCAGCACGTTCACCACGACGCATCGCGTGGAATTCCACGAAACCGATTTGGCGGGCATCGTCCACTTTGCGAACTTCTATCGGTACATGGAAGTCGCTGAACACGAATTCCTGCACTCGCTCGGTTTGTCGATCATGGAGAAACGCCCCGACGGTTCCACCTGGGGTTGGCCGCGAGTTTCAGCGAAATGCAGTTTCGAGTCGCCAGCGTTCTATCAAGATGTTCTGGAAATTCGCGTGACGGTCGAACGCATCGGCGTGAAAAGTTTGACGATTAACTACGAATTCTGGCGAGACGAAACTCGGATTGCCCGCGGACAGATGAAAACCGTCTGCTGCATTTTCCGTCCCGGCGAACCTATGCGGTCCATCGAGATTCCCGAAGCCTTCACCAGTCAACTTGAGGAACACAGCGAGTCATGAGCGACGCACCGGCAGACTTGGCGGTCGAAAACCTGACGAAGACGTTCTCCACCACCGGTGGGGATTTGTCCGTGTTGCGGAATCTCAATTTGACGATGCAACGCGGCGAAAGCGTCGTCGTGACCGGGCCATCCGGATCGGGGAAAAGCACACTTTTGTATATCGTCGGAACACTCGATGAACCAACGTCCGGCGATGTGAAGATTCTCGGCCAAGATGTCCTGACCGGGTCTGAAACGGAACGGGCTCGCTATCGGAATGCCAACATAGGCTTCGTGTTCCAAGACCATCACCTCTTGCCGCAGTGTACGGTTTTGGAGAACGTCCTGATTCCCCGACTCGCCGGTGAGGGAGCCGATGACGCAGCCGAAACGCGGGCGAAAGAGTTGCTGGACCGTGTGGGCCTTTCCGAACGCTTAACGCACCGCCCTGCCCAGCTTTCGGGTGGGGAACGGCAACGGGTCGGAATCTGTCGCGCGCTCATTAATGCTCCGGCGTTGCTGCTCGCCGACGAACCGACCGGCAATCTCGATCAAAAAACCGCCGAAAGTGTGGGATCGCTGCTGCTTGAGATCGCCAAAGAACAAAACACATTGTTACTTTGCGTGACCCACAGCATGGATTTGGCAGGCCGATTTCCTGTCCGCAAGGAACTCAAAGACGGCCACCTGATCGACGCAGCGTGAAGCTGGAGGGTTTAGGCTCAAGATGCGGGTCGTAGCGGTCGATCCTGTTTGGTAGGACACGTTGTGTTTGCCAAATTGGAACTATCGCTATGCTGTACGGACTTTACCTGTCGGCTCAGGGGGCACAGGTTCAATCGAAACGATTGGACGTGATCGCCAACAACCTGGCCAATGCCGACACCTCTGGGTTCAAACGCGATTTGGCGGTCGCTCAAACGTATCATCCGTTCGATGTCGAACATGGAACCGCTCACGAATTGCCCCGGCACTTGGAACGAGTGACCGGCGGGACATCAATTACCGATGTGATCACCGATTTTCAGAACGGTTCGCTGAAAGAGACCGGTGCTCGATTCGATGTGGCTTTGGAAGGCCAAGGCTTCTTGCGGGTTTCCGATGGGCAAAACGAGTTTCTCACGCGGGATGGCTCGCTGACGCAAAACGCGGTCGGTGAACTCGTGACCGAGCAGGGAGAACGCGTGCTCGATACCACGGGCTCGCCAATTGTCATCCCCCCCGATGCCACCGAAATTTCCATCGGTGCTGATGGTGTGATTTCCGCGATGGACGATCTCGGTGTGCAAACCGCGTTGGCTCAGTTGGATGTGGTGATGCCACAGTCGCTCGCTGATCTTCAGAAAATCGGCGACAACCACTTCGTCACCAATGGACCAACCGAAGCCGCCGGCCCCGCCACTCGTGTGCGACAAGGCTACGTGGAAGGTTCGGGCGTCAATGCGATCTCGGAAACGGTCCATATGATCGACGCCTCGAAAGCATTCGAGACCAATCTCAACTTGCTGAAGCTACAAGACGAAACGCTCTCACGATTGCTGCAGGCCGTGCCGGGACGGTAGCAGTTTCGGTTGATCAGGGTGACAATCCAAGTTGACGAGAGGTATCCAAAGGGGGCGAAATGGGGCTACAAGCACTGCACTCGGCAGCGACGGGGATGCAAGCATTCCAGACCAATCTGGATGTCGTCGCGAACAATTTGGCGAACGCTGGAACCACGGGATTCAAGCGATCGCGAGTGAACTTTTCCGATTTGTACTATCAACAACTCAAGTTGCCAGGCGCGCAAGATGCTCAAGGGGAACTCACCCCCACGGGCGTTGCTGTTGGCTTGGGAACACGCGTGGATGCGACCGCCGTCGACCATAACCAAGGCAGTCCGCTGGAAACTGAACGTCAATTGGATGTCACCATTCTAGGCGATGGGTTCTTCCCTGTTCAGGACGGCAACGAGATCATGTATACCCGCTCGGGGGCATTCAGTTTGAACGCCAACGGTCAAATTGTCACGCAGTCGGCAGGACGCGGCCGCCCGTTGGAGCCGCCGATTACGGTGTCGCCGGAAGCCGTCGAGATTTCGATTTCTTCCGATGGTTCCGTCAGTGTCCGTGAAGCCGGGCAGAATGCTCTCAGTGTAGTGGGGCAGATAGAAACGGCACGGTTCATCAATCCTCAAGGCTTGTTGCAACAGGGCGACAACTTGTACTCGGTGACGGAAGCCTCCGGGCAACCACTCGTCGGCCAACCAGGTCTCGAAGGCCGAGGAACGTTACTACAAGGTTTCTTGGAATCGTCAAACGTGGAACCCGTCCGAGAGCTTGTGGATCTCATCAAGGTTCAACGGAATTTCGAATTGAACAGCCAAGTCGTACAAGCCGCCGATCAAAGCCTGCAATTGGTGGCCAACTTGCGACGGTACTAGATTAGAAGTCGTTTTATTCACGCTGCCAGCGTTTTGTTATCGCTGGGGAAAACAGTTCTTGCTCACACGACCGAATCAAAACTCTCTATACAGAAGTTTGCATTTGGGTGCAGCAGGCTCTGTGTTGCGGCGGTCTTTCGAATTCGAGGGTCAAGGATGGACAATCGAGAATCGAAAATTGGGATGGTCGCCGCATGCCTGGTCTTTTCGGTATGCGCGGTGAGCAATGCCGCCGTTGTGCGTTTCCATGAGACCGCTACGGTTGACGGTACGATTGTTACATTGGGCGACATCGCGGAAGTCAGTGATGTGGATCCCGCGGTGAGTGAGAGTTTGCGGGAAACCATCTTGGGGCCCGCGCCGGCCGCAGGAACGGAAAAGCCGTTCCCGTTTGCGGATGTCCGAGCGAGATTGCGAGCCGTCGGGATCAATCTCGCAAGCGTTGAATTCACCGGGCACAGTGTGGTTCGCGTTCAGTCACCCAAAGTGATGCAAGCGGCAGTATTGGGACCCATTTCAAGGTCTCAGCCACGCGATACACAAGGTCCGCCATCACGTCGCGAAATTCATCAGGTCGAACAACGTCTCGTCCGGGCCATTCACGAAACTATTCGCAAGCGTTGGCCCGAATTGCAATTGGAGACCGTCAAGGTATCGCTCCTCAACGACACGATCACACCGACCGCCGGCCAGACGTTCCGAACGATGATTGCCAGCGAGAATATCCACCTTTCCGGTTGGCAAGGGCCGGTCGATTCTCCGCAAACACTGACGGCGATCACCACGGACTCGCTTGGGGAAGCGGTCCGTCTCGACCTTCGCTGCCAAATCACGATTCAACCATTTGTGTTGACCGTCGCCGAGAACCTCCCACGCGGACACCTCGTGCAAGCGTCTGATCTGACGTGGTCCCAGGGACCGGACGATCCGAACGCGATTACCGATCCTGCAAACGTCATCGGACGACAAACGAAACGGGCCATTCGTCGTGGCGAAGCTTTAGAAGTCAACGACCTGGAACGGGTTCTGCTGGTGCGTTCTCGGGACATCGTGACCGTGACAGTTCGGAGCGGAGGTATCACCGTACGTCGTGAGATGAAGTCTCTCGATGATGGTGCGTTGGGAGAAGCAATCACGGTCGCGAGCTTGACCGGTCGGGACCGGCTGACCGCTCGTGTAACCGGGGTTCACACCGCCGAGATCACTTCACCAGCCAAATCGGTTCCCGTGAACCAAATGCAAGCAGGAGTGAACCGATGATGACAACGCCCATCCGACAAAAACTCACTGCCGTCTATGTTGGGGTGTCGATCGCGATTGCTTGCGTCGGTCAGGGAGCCACGTTGGCACAACCGCCGCAGTTTCCGCCCCGACCACCCGCGTATGACTTCGGTGACAATCGTCCCGGCAACCAAGCTCCCTACGACAATCGTCCAAACTATGAGAACGAATATCAGCCAAACGAGCCAAACCTATTAAACCCGGCTCCGCCACCTCCTGCAATTGATCAACCCCGTCAAGATCAAGGCTGGTATCCCAACGGCGGTGTGCCACCGGAGCAAGATCCGTATGCGGATCCCTACAACTCCGGGGGGCGTTCCATGCTGCCGCCACAAAGCAACTATCCACCGCCAAACCAATACGCACCCCGCGGGAACTATCCCTCAGTCAATCCGTATCAGCAGCAACGGCCGTCAGGTTTGCCACCGGCACGTCCAATTCCTCCACCGTCGGGATACATCGGTTTCGAACGACCCCTGCTGATGCAACACCACTCACTTTGTTTTATCCCACAAACACCGCCGCAAGAAATTCATGTCCACGATATCGTCACGATCATTGTGAAAGAAATCTCAGAAGTGTCTGTCGATTCACGGTTTAACCGGAGTCGACGAGGATCACTATTGGCCGAAATCGGTGAGTTTATGCGAATTAGTGAAGATGGAAATCTCACAAACGCAGCTGAGAATTCACCAGCCATCGATACCACATTGAATGCGCGTCTCGATGCAACCGGACGTGTTCTCGAAAGCGAAGAGATTATCTACCGCATCGCTGCAACCGTCGTTGACGTGCTACCTAACGGGAACCTCGTTTTGGAAGCCCGGAAGACCATCGAGTCTAATGACGATGCTTGGGAATACACACTGACCGGAACGGTTCGTAGCGTTGATATCAACCGTGACAACACAGCACTCAGTGAGAATATTGCCAACTTGAAAATTACGAAGAACTTAGCCGGACGGGTGAAAGATAGTACCCGCCGGGCTTGGGGTGTTCGACTCCTTGACTTCATCTTCCCGTTCTAAGAGTCGCTGCGAACTTGGTGTTAGTTGTCTAAATAATGAACTTGAGTCTCTAGTCAATCTGCAAGTCCCTCATGCAACGCTTCACTCTCATTCTTGGATTGCTAGTCCTTGTCACGATGACTAATCGTGCATCGGCTCGAGTGCGTTTAGAGAACATTTGCACGATCTACGGTCAAAAGGAAGTTAAACTCACGGGGATGGGGTTAGTCGTTGGATTGCAAGGAACTGGCGACGGCGGAAGCAATCTGCCAGCCATGCGGGCACTGCAAGCCGCACTTCAACGCATGAATGCGCCCACGGTTGTGACCGAACTTCAGAACGCTAAAAATGTTGCGATGGTCATGGTCGAAGCCACGGTGCCCGCGACGGGACTCCGAAAAGGACAACGTCTGGATGCCTACGTGAGTTCCGTCATGGGGGCGAAAAGTCTAAGAGGCGGGCGGCTGTTAATCACACCGTTGACATCAACCGATCCACGTGCCCAAGACGTCGCACTCGCACTTGTGTCTGGACCATTGTTTATCCAAGAAGCCGGGCAAGAGACTACAGCAAAGATTCCTGGCGGAGTCGTCCTTGAACACAACTTTCCAAGTCTATTTCACGATGCGGCTAACGGGCATCGGGTAACATTGCTACTCGATGCTGCCCATTCGAGTTTTCACAGCTCCAACGAAATCGCGCGGGCTATCAACACGGAATTTGGTTTTGAGGTTCGGTACTCCCGGCTTGCGAAGGCGAGCGGGCCCGGTGTTGTGCAAGTACAGATTCCCGAGCAATACCATGACGACCCCGTCCAGTTTATCGCGTTGCTTCTCGCGATTAGTATCGAAAATCCACATACTCAAGCACGAGTTGTAGTCAATGCGAAAACGGGTGTGATTATTGTGACGGGTGAGGTTGAAATTAGTCCCGTTGTGATCTCTCACAAAAATTTGACAGTCCAAGTTGGCGGGGCGAATCCACTGCCAGTGGGGCCAATACCTGGTCGTTTCGTTCCCCTTGTGGACGATACCACCGAGGCGGCACCGCAGCGTCTTGATGACTTAATTCAGGCGCTCAACCAGCTTCGTGTGCCGACCGAAGATGTGATTGCAATCATTCGGGAACTTCATCGAACTGGGAAACTGCATGCGGTCTTCCAGGAACATGGCTAGTTTGAGTCTAGTGATGCTCTAGTACCTTATTCAGGGCTATCACTTTGCAAGGATGCAGATAATGTCATTAATCAATACCGCACAAATGCCCTCTGCGAAAGCTCCCAATGAGCAGGCTGAAGTTCGTCAAGCGTTTCAAGAATTTGTCTCGGGGACGTTCTTCCGTCAGATGATCAAGTCACTACGGAGTGCCCAAGGTGAGCCCGCCTACTTTCACGGCGGACAGGCTGAACGGATCTTTCAAGGCCAGTTTGACGAGCAGATTGCGGATGACCTAGCTGAGAAGCATGGGGGGGCTTTGTCCGAGCCGTTATTTCAGGCATTTGAATCGCAACGGACGGGGCAAACGGTCGCTTCGGTGAAACGGGCTGCAAGTGAGGCATCGGCTGGTTATTCGTCCTTGAAAACATTCGAGGCCACGGGAACTTCCCAAGTTTCCCGTTCAATTTCGTCGATCTGATAAATCAAACCGGTGTCACTGACCTAGGCCTTGAAAATATTGGAGCCATTCCTATGACGCCGCCACTCGATCAATCACTTGTTCGCGAGTTAGACCACCTGCTGAGTGGTTTGATCGCTACGAATGAGGAACTCGCAGCGATTCTATCCCAGCAGGATGAATTGCTAGTTGCAGCGGATGCGGTTGGTCTGCAGGCATCTGCTCAGAAGCAAAGTGAAGTTGTTGAGCGTCTTCAGTCACTATTGAGTCACCGTGAGGCATGGTTGAATAAAGTCCGAACTAGTGATCCATCGGTTAAGTCAATCTCGGATTGGGTTCAACAAGTGATATGCCCACAGACAGAGCAGTGGCGTGAGCAACTCTCAGTAATCAAAAAATCTTCGGATCGAGTTCGTCGTCAGAGTTGGCGTCAGTGGGTCGTTGTTCAAGGTGCACACCGTCATCAGTCTGAATTGTTGCACTTGATTGCAAGGAACGGTCGAAAAACAGTCGGTTATGGTCCATCGGCCAATCCCCCGTCGAGTGGCGGTGCCATCTTGGATGCCTCCGCATGACCGTGATGGAAACCAATCGAGTTGGCTGGAGTGAAACCCCATGAGCTTGAATGGAACGTTAAGTACTGCGGGGCGTTCGCTCGAGGTGTTTAGCGCCGGCGTGCAAGTAACCGGCGAGAACATCGCGAATTCCGGCACGCCCGGCTATATTCGCGAGGAGATCGCCCTCGAAACAGGTGGTTCCTACAGTAACGGGAACTTGCTGTTCGGGATCGGCGTCCTTGGGCAAGGCGTTCAGCAACAGATTGATCTCTATCTTGAGGGGCGACTATACTCTGCATCAACCGATGCCGCCGCGGCGGATGCTCGCCAAGAAATCTATAAGCAACTTGAGGTTGAACTTCGTGAACTTGGTGACAGTGATCTGTCGACGAGTTTAAGTGAGTTCCAGCAGTCCTTGGCGAATCTTGCCGACGAACCAGAGTCGGATTCGCTACGGTCCATCGCGGTACAACAAGGGCAGGAGTTGGCGAACGATATTCTTGATCTGCGTGCGCGCGTCGATCAGCTGCAACAAGATCAAACGGGACGTATTGGATCGCTGGTTGAGGAAGCCAATGGGCTGATTGATGAGATCGCGCGACTCAATCCAAGGATTGCCGGTCTCGAAGCTGCGAGTAATTTTTCGAGCGATGCTGGCGGTGAACGGTCGCAGCGTTATGCGGCTATGTCGCGACTTGCAGAGATTGTCCCGGTTCGTTTTCGAGAGAATCCTAGTGGGACTGTGGATGTTTATTCTGGTTCGAACTATCTTTTGTTAACTGGCTCAACACAACACTTGGAGGTGACGCGGACTAGTGAAAATGGGACTGTGACTAGCAGTGTTGTTGTAAGTGTCACTCAGGCGGATGTAAGTCGTTCGGGTGGCGAAATTCGTGGTCTCATTGAGGGACGAGATGACATTCTCGGAGGCTTTGTTGAACAGCTCGATCAGTTTGCCAGCGGTCTGATATCCGAGTTCAACCGTCTGCATGCATCGGGTGAAGGGACGGCTGCTTTTTCGACGCTAACATCGTTAAACGAAGTCAGCGATACGAGTGCGGCACTTAACGTTGTCGATTTGCCCACCACCCCCGAGCATGGCGAGTTCGAAGTCAAGATCCAGAACGAATTGACTGGGCTCGTAGAAACCACCACGATACCGATTGATTTGGATGGAATCGGGGCTGATACATCGCTTGACGACTTGCAAGCTACGCTCGATGCGATACCGAATCTCTCGGCAACAGTGACGCCTCGCGGGCAACTGCAACTTGATGCAGCTTCCGGATACACGTTCTCGTTTGCGAATGATTCAAGTGGTGTTCTCGCGGGTCTGGGCCTGAATACGTTCTTTACGGGTGCGGATTCAAGCAGTATCGGTGTGAATGCCGCAATTGTGCAGAACGCGGATTTGCTAGCGACCGGTCAAGGCGGTGGTCCTTCGGATGGTCGAAATGCGAGTCGATTGGCGGAGTTCCTAGACGGTCCCGTCGAGGGATTCAACGGGCGTACTCTGACAGAGTTCTATGAAAGTGTGGTAACTGATGTTGCCCAGAGTGCAGCTTCCGAAGAAACATTGTCGCAAGGATTGGCAACGTACCGCGATTCTTTGCAAAGCCAACGTGATCAGTTTTCCGGTGTGAGTCTCGATGAGGAAGCGCTGAAGCTTATTGAGTTTCAACACTCCTACCAAGCGGCTGCGCGAATCATTTCGACAGTCGATGAACTCATGCAAGTCATGCTGAATTTGTAACGTGATTCCTGTGACCGCGTTCTTGAATTTTAGTCTCTGATTCCTGTGCCATCATGACTATCGGACCGCTGCTAGCCGGACGTATTCCGAACTCGCTGGTTTCTCAGCGACTGAATCAGAATCTGCAATCGAGTCAGCAATTGTTAGCCCGATTGCAGGACCAAGCGGGGAGTGGGCAGAAGTTCTTTTTGCCGAGTGAGTCGCCCACGGCTGCGATCAGAACGATTGTGTTTCAACGAACCCTGGAACGCCACTCGCAGTATGAAACTAGCGTGCAAACGAGCACCTCGTTTCTCTCGGCGAGCGAGTTGGCATTGCAATCGGTGAGCGACGGGCTGAACGAAGCGAAGTCCATTCTGCTCACCGGGAGTGGCAACACTCTCAGCGAAGCGGAGCGATTGACGCTGGCGGAGGATGTGCAGTCGTTGATTCGCGGGATGGTTGGAACGGCGAATACTCAGTTTCGCGGTCGTTATCTATTCGGGGGAAGTCAGTCCGAGTCACCGCCGTTTGAGCTGACCGACTCTGGTGCGGTCTTGTATCAGGGGGACGGCTTGGCGATTGATTCCCGCGTTGATACTGGTATGACTATCGCGAACAACATCGATGGCATTACGGCGTTTGCTTCGCTTTCCGAGCCCGACTTGATTGATGCGGACCCGGCGCTCACGTTGCAGACGGCGATTGATTCGCTCAATGGTGGGTTGGGCGTGGACTTGGGTCAGGTCACAGTCACAGTCGATGACGGCGTGAATCAGCAGACGGAAACCGTTGATCTTGTCGGTGCTCGGCGGATCGAAGATGTGCAAACGCGGTTGGAGGCGGCGTTCGCTACGGGTCCGATCACGTTGACGGTGGAGGTCGATCCGGCCACAAGTTCCGGTTTGCGGCTGACGCCTTCATCGGGAACCGTGGCGGTGAGTGATGTCACGGGCTCTGCAGCGGCGGCTCAATTGGGAATCAATAGCACGGCCGTTGCAGCGATCAACGGCGGTGATTTGAATCCTCGATTGACGATGCAAACGGAACTTTCGAGTCTGAACGGCGGCACGGGAATCGGAGCCACCGTGGGAACCGGTCTGCAACTCACGCAGGGTGATCGAACGGTGACGGTCGATCTTTCCGCCGCGACGACGATTGAAGACGTGTTCAACGAGTTGCAGAAATCCGGGCTTGATCTCGTTACGGACATCGATTCGACGGGGCGGGGATTGATCGTGGCTAGCCGAGTGAGCGGCGTCGATTTTTCGATCGGAGAGAACGGCGGTCAGAATGCCACGCTGCTTGGTTTGCGGACGTTAACGGGCACAACTGCACTGGCGGAACTGGATGGTGGACTCGGAGTGCCGGTCGATGATGGAATACCGTTGCGGATTCAACGGCGAGATGGGACGGAAGTTGAAGTCGACTTGGCGGGAACGAAGACGGTGCAGCAAGTTCTCGATGCGATCAACGCCGTCGATCCCGGTGTGTTGGTGGCGTCGCTGAATGCTGTGGGAAATGGAATTACGTTGACCGACGATGACGGTGTAAGCACAGGGCCGTTAATCGTGGAGGACAACGCGGTTTCGTCAGCCTTGGGAATTGCGGGGCAAGAGAACGGTACTAACCCCGCGATACCTCTGATCGGAACTGATCAGAATCCGCAGGAACCACCGGGTGTGCTAGGAATCCTTGTGCGGTTGGAAGAGGCACTGCGAACGGGGGATCAACGCGAGTTGAACCGCTTGCAACCCTTGTTTAACGATGAGGCCGACCGCTTCAACGCCCTGCGTGGCGAAGTTGGAGCGGATCTGAAGGTGTTAGAAACTGTCGCCAATCGGCTGGCTGATCGCGAAGTGCAAATTCAAAGCGACCTCTCGCAGGAGTTCGACGCTGATCTAACCGAAATCATCACGCAAACGAACAACATTCAAATCGCGTTGGATGCCACACTTCGCATCGCGGCTCAAACCAGCCAACTGACGTTGCTTTCTTACCTGTAGTTTACGCGATGAGGTCTTCGACCACGTGTCCATGCACGTCGGTCAAACGGAAATCGCGACCGGCGTAGCGGTACGTAAATTCTTCGTGATTGAAGCCCATCAATTTGAGAATCGTCGCGTGCAAGTCATGAACGTGAACACGATTTTCAACGGCTTTGAAACCGAATTCGTCGGTGGCTCCGTAGGCTTGCCCACCTTTCACACCACCACCGGCGAGCCACATGCTGAAGCCGTAATGGTTGTGATCGCGACCGTTGATCTTGCCTTGATTACTGCCCTTCTTCGGCATTTCGACAACAGGCGTTCGACCGAACTCGCCACCCCAAATCACGAGCGTTTCGTCAAGCAATCCGCGTTGTTTTAGGTCGGTGAGAAGCGCCCCGATGGCTTGATCGCATTGCTTGGCGAGTCGACGGTGATTGACTTCAATGTCGTCGTGGTTGTCCCACGGCTGACCGGCTCCATGCCAGACCTGCACGTATCGCACACCGCGTTCGACGAGTCGGCGGGCAATGAGGATTTGCCTCGCTTGGGTGCCAGGGCCGTAGGCATCGAGGATGTGCTTCGGCTCCCGTGAGATATCGAACGCATCAGCGGCTTCGTGTTGCATGCGGTAGGCAAGTTCAAAGGATTGAATGCGTGCTTCCACAACGGGATCGTGAACTCGCGACGCTTGATATTTGGCATTGAGCGTTTGCAACAAATCGAGTTGTCGACGTTGTTCCGGTCCCGCGATGCGTTTGTTCTCGACGTGTTCGATCAGCTTGTCGATCTGCGTATGCTTCGTGTCGATGTACGTTCCCTGATAGATACCCGGCAGGAAACCGGCTTGCCAGTTCTGCGATTCCTGAATCGGATAGCCACCCGGACACATCGCGATAAACGCTGGCAGGTTCTGGTTCTCGGTTCCCAATCCGTAGGTGAGCCACGAACCGACACTTGGGCGAATCAACCGGGCATCGCCGCAGTTCATCAGCATCAGTGAAGGTTCATGATTGGGCACATCAGCGTGCATGGAACGAATCACGGCAATGTCGTCGATGTTCTTAGCAGTTTTGGCGAATAGCTCGCTGACTTCCAATCCGCACTCGCCGTACTTCTTGAACTTGTACGGCGAAGCCAACGCCGCTCCCGTCGGCCGTTCCGTTTTGAGGTTCTCGATCGGCAACTTTTTGCCGTGATACTTCGTCAATTGCGGTTTCGGATCGAATGTGTCGACCTGCGATGGTCCACCGTTCATGAAAAGGTGAATCACCCGTTTGGCTTTGACCGGGAAATGCGGGTTCTTTGGCGAGAGTGGATTCGTGCTGGCCGCCGATCCGGTTTCCGCCAACATCTGACCGGCAAACAACGCCCCAAAACCCATTCCACAACGGGTTAACGCTTGACGACGAGTGAATTGTGGTGAGAGCATTGGAATGATTGGGCTGGAGGAGGGAGAAATCAGGCTGGAATCCACCAATGGTTGGTGTGTACTAAATCTCGCAATGTGTACGGTGCAATTTTTATTTTACGCGATCAGTCGATTGCTGACGAGGCTAAAGTCGGGCAGTGGCGGTCGAGCCAGTCGGACGGGGATTTGGCGGGACCATCGCTGCGGGCGTGTTTGGCGAAGTGTCGTTGGGCGTGACGGACGCGACGATTGACGAATGGCAAGCGAATCGCCTCTCGGTCATCGAGTCCCATCGCTTTGAGAATGTCCCGTAGTTGTTCCCCCGCGAACGGGGCCAACAGCGGATCACCTACGGAAATGTGAAATTGCACATCGCAGGGGTTTCGCAGTCCGGCGGCAAACTGAAGCACGTCGGCATCTCGATCCGCTAAAAAATGACGCTCGGCGATCAAGATCGATATGTGAGCAGAATCGTCGGTTTGAACGCTTCCCAGATCATCTGTCGGCAACCAATCGACCAGGGATGTCATGATGGGTTGCGGTTCCAGGGAGGACGTCCGGCGATCGAATTCGGACATCGGAATCGGACCGCTTTGCGGATCGAACTCGATGCCGGCATTGTCGAACTCCGCTTCGACTACCGCGAGGGTTTCCGGGAAGTGAGCAGCGACCAAACTCAGCCCCGTTTGCGTGCGGCGTTGCCAGTCGAGAACTAACCCCCGATGCTTCACCGGTGGGGTAAGCCAGACCAGATCCGCATGGACTTTCACGGGCGAACGGCGAGCAAATGGATTCCAGAACGGCATGAAGATTATCGGGTGAGTGGTATTGGTCGAAACTTTTCGGAATTCGCGATGGTCACGTTTACTGCGCGGTCTACAATACGACAATGCACATTTGATTCAATATCATGATTCGGGTTGTTCATGGATCGAAACGCCAAATTGGAAATCCTGGCGGACGCCGCCAAGTACGATGCATCTTGCGCTAGCAGCGGTGCGAAGTCTACGCGGAAAGATAGTCGGCTGGGTAGCACCGAAGGCATGGGGATTTGTCATAGTTATACGCCCGACGGAAGATGTGTCTCGCTGCTAAAAATTCTGCTCACAAACTATTGCATCTACGATTGCCAATACTGCGTGAATCGCGTGACGAGTGACACGCCACGGGCTCGCTTCACACCGCAGGAAGTTGTGCAACTCACGCTCGACTTCTACCGTCGGAATTATATCGAAGGGTTGTTCCTGAGCTCGGGAATTATTGTGAATTCCGACTACACGATGGAACAGCTGATCCATGTCGCTCGCACGTTACGGGAGGAGCATGGGTTTGGTGGTTATATTCATCTCAAGACGATTCCCGCAGCGGCAGACGAGTTGATCGAAGAAGCCGGTTTATGGGCGGATCGGTTGAGTGTGAACATTGAACTGCCGACCGAATCGGACCTCAAGAAACTCGCGCCGGAGAAGAAGAAACCCACGATTACGGGGGCGATGAGTCACATTCGGCAACGACGCGACGAAATTCAGTCCGATCGCAAAGCCGGTTTCAAAGCTCCGCGATTCGCACCCGCCGGACAAAGCACGCAGATGATCGTCGGAGCCACCGATACCCCGGACGCGGGCATTCTGCGAACCGCGAGCGAGTTGTACGGCGATCATCGATTGAGACGCGTGTATTACTCGGCGTTCAGTCCGATTCCGCACGCGGACGCCCGTTTGCCGGGGTTGGCTCCGCCGTTGATGCGGGAACATCGGCTCTATCAAGCGGATTGGCTGATGCGGTTTTACGGCTTCAATGTCGACGAAATTGTCGACGATGCCCAACCCGATTTGAGCTTGGAACACGATCCGAAAATGGCGTGGGCGTTGCGACATCGGGAGTTCTTTCCGGTCGATCTCAATACGGCTCCGCGTGAAGCGATCCTGCGTGTACCCGGTATCGGGACCCGAAACGTCACTCGAATTCTGAAGATGCGACGTTGGAAACGGATCCGCATCGAGGATTTGAAAAAGCTCCGTGTGGTGATGAAGAAAACATCGCCGTTCGTTTTGGCGGATGGGCACAATCCGGGGCTGAAAGACCTTGAGCGTTTGGATCTCGGTCGAAAAGTTCAGACAAAACATCGGCAACTCACGCTGTTCGATGCCGCGGGGTCGGCGTTGACGGGGGAAGTATGATCACGCGGTCGGCAAAGTTCTTTGAAGAGTGGCGGGCTATCGCGCGGGAGCTGCTGCAATCCGGTATTCGCCCCGACGACATTCGTTGGCACGATCGCTGGCAGAAAACCAACACATTGCTATTCGCGGATGAAGAATCGGACGACTTGCCAACCCGCGAGCAGATCGCCAAGCCGTTTACGGTGTCTCCCAAGTTTCTTTTGTTGGCGAAGAAGGTTGCGGCCCATCGAGATCCCCAACGTTGGGAGCTGCTTTATCGTGTTCTCTGGCGAATGACGCACGGGGAGCGGCATCTGCTTGACGTCAGCTCCGATGACGACGTGCTCTCACTGACAAAGATGGACGCAGCCGTCCGCCGAGAAGCTCACAAGACCAAAGCTTTCGTGCGATTTCGTTCGGTGCAGCGGGACGGTGAAGAATATTTTGTCGCTTGGCATCGTCCAGATCATTACGTGTTGCGGCTGACGGCTCCGTTCTTTTCGCGTCGCTTCCCGGAAATGCGTTGGACAATTCTCACACCATACGAATCCGCAACTTGGGACCCCACCGCGAAGGAACTGCAATATGGCGACGGCGTGCCGGCATCGGAAGCTCCGTCGCCAGACGAGTTGGAAGACCTGTGGAAAACCTATTACGGAGCGATCTTCAACCCCGCTCGGATTAAACTGAAAGCGATGCGGGCGGAGATGCCTATGAAGCATTGGCCGACGCTGCCGGAAACCAAAATCATTCCCGATCTGCTCGCCGATGCTCCGCGACGCGTTCAAACAATGATCTCCCAAACCGAAGGATTCGCGATGTCCGCCACGAATTTTCTGCCGGAAACGAAGACCTTGGAAACCCTCGCCCACGCTGCCGCATCGTGTGAAGGCTGCGATCTCTACAAGGAAGCCACGCAGACGGTTTTCGGCCAAGGACCGGCATCGGCACGCGTGATGATGGTCGGCGAATGTCCCGGCGATCAGGAAGACTTGCAGGGTGAACCGTTCGTCGGACCAGCGGGGCAACTCTTAAACGACGTATTGCAAACCGTTGGGATCGATCGCGATTTGGTCTACATCACGAACACCGTCAAACACTTCAAGTGGGAACCGCGTGGTCGCCGACGGCTCCACAAGAAACCGGGAGCCCGTGAAATCGCCGCATGCAAACCGTGGCTGGAAGCAGAGATCGATGTGGTGAAACCGGACGTGGTGATGTGTTTGGGGGCGACGGCGGCTCAAGCGATCATTGGTCGTGACTTTCGCATCACAAGGCAACGAGGTGAATTCGTTGAGACCGATTGGTCACCACTGACGATCGCCACCTACCACCCCTCTGCTCTACTCCGTGCTCCCGACCCCGACGCAAGAGCCAATATGCAATCTGCGTTTGAAGCCGACCTCCAAAAAGTCGCCGACAAATTGAATGGCCATGAAGCAGCATAAGAGGGGTGTGTTCGTTTGTGTATGGCGTGATGTTCCGACTGGTAATTTGGTCATGGTTGAAAAGTTTCAAAAAAATGAATTTCTTTCGCAAGCCAATCCAGAATTCTAAAACAGACATCACAAGAAGAGTATTTGCCCTAAAGCGTGCTTTGAGCATTGGTTACGGTATTGCGCGTCGAAGAACGTGCAAATTCAGAGGTGTGGACGCTTGGTTAGTGGACCCCGACATCTGGTAGGAATTGTTCGGGTTATCCTCAAAATGAGCGAATTTGTGGACAACGGGGGGCGGAGTTTTTAAGATCGCTCGCGTCAACAAAATCAAACACACCTCTTCGCAAACACCATGCGAAGAACGTTTCAACCAGGGCCGGGCCATGAAAATCGCAGGACTTGATTTTCGATCAGTGGTTGCAAAATCACTCACCGGCGTTGGGATCTTGTTGAGCACCGAACATACGAAGCTGTAATGACGGCAAGCTTCCCGTTAGCTTGTCGTTTTTTTACTGAAACGGATGCACTGGATGTGCATCGGCCCCCGAAAGGATTCGACCATGGCCCGGAAACCACTGATTGGTATCAACGCTGATTTTCGTCCTGCTCGTAAGGATTCCATTCCACTCACCTGGATCAACTCTGGTTACTACGACTCCGTGACGGCGGCTGGTGGTCTCCCCATGGTGATTCCACCACTGGCCAGCGATGATGACCTGCGACAGTACTTGGAAATGCTGGATGGCTTGGTCATTACCGGTGGTGCATTGGATCTCGATCCAATCCGCCTGGGATTGGAACCTCACCCATCAACCCGACCGATGCCCAATCGCCGGGAAGACTTTGACCGTCGTCTGTGCCGTTTGGCTGTCGAAATGAAAATCCCGGTGCTCGCCATCGGACTGGGGATGCAAGAACTCAACGTTGTTTGCGGAGGAACTCTGTACCAACACGTGACCGAAGACGTTCCGAAGGCGTTCCATCACCGCGATACCGTCGAAAACTGTCTCCGGCACATCATTGATATCGTCCCAGGCACGCGGGTCGACAAGATTTATGGTCCTGGCGAAATCCGTGTGAACAGCCAGCATCATATGGCCGTCGATCAGTTGGCCCATTGTTTCAAAGTCTCCGCAACTGCCGGGGACGGAGTGATCGAAGCTTACGAATCAATCAGCGACGATTGGTTCTGTCTCGGTGTCCAATGGCACCCGGAAAACACAACCGCTTCGGCCCTCGACATGCAGGTCTTCGAGAACTTCCTCGAAGCTTGCGAAGAACCAGAACCGGCTTTGTTGCAAATGCCACAACGTCGGGCGGCTTGAGAAAGAACTCGAACCAACCGAAATTTTGCGACTCTCGCAAGACATGCTGGAATAATTCGGTTTTGAATGTGATGAAGTCAGTGGCTTCATCACATTCAAATCGGAACCGTGTGGAATCCGTGATCGGTAGGATGCCGGTCAATACGGGGCATGGACGCCAACTTTCCGCACGGGAACCATCATGGTAATAATTTCGGGTGACTCTCCCAAAACTGTGCCGCCGTCAATGGGCGGCGGTTTTCCGCTTGAATCACGTGCAGCGGTAGCGTGTCGATCACCTGCAATGACGACATGTCTCGCAGGACGCCCCAACCGGTTTTGATGGTCTCTGGCGTAAGCAGAATCCGCTGAAGAGCCAACCGTGAAAGCGGAGAAAGATCGGTGATTGGCGTGTCGATGATGTTCAATCGTTGCAGCGATGACATCGTTGCTAACGGAGATAAATCTTCGACGAGCGTGCCTTGAATGTCCAAACTGGTGATCGAGCGGTTCGCGAGCGGTGAGAGGTCTTTCACCTTGGTGTCGACCAACCACAAGGTTCCGATACTGGTGTCCGGCAGGCTGCTTAAACTTTCAAGCGATGTGCCCACGAGATTCAGTTCTCGCAATGACATCCCCTCCAGTGCCGACAAATCTTTGACGGGTGTTGCACTGAGGTAAAGCTTTGTCAGCGGTAGTCCTTTGAGCGGTGATAAATCCGAAACCTGGGTTTCTTCCGCGAATAACGCTTCCAACGGCATCCCAGCGAGCGGCGACAGGTCGGAAACCTGCAATCCACGCAGGTCGAGTTCTCGCAGCGGCAACCCTTTCAATGGGGCCAAATCCGTCACGCCGGAATCGTACAAATTCACCGCGACAATCTGCCCGCCCCGTTCGACAAATTCGGCTTTCTCGTTGGCTCCTAGTTCAACTCGTAATTCCTCCACCGAACGCGTCTGTGAGGAACCATCCGGCTTCTCCGACTTCGACGTAGACGGGCGTTCGGCCGGTGCGACTGGTGTAGCCGCTTCCGGTTCGGCTGGTGATTCGCCGCCACCGCATCCCGAACCAACCACCAATATCCCGAGACAAATAAGCCGCTGCGGCAGATTCACAAGCTGACCCTCCGAAAATCCATCAATTGCGATTCGCACAAACATCTCCGCTCACCGTACCAGACAGACTGGAATTCGTCACGCGGTCCGTGCACACTGGCTTCCAATTCAAACTTCGTTGATTAGTCATGGAATGTGGGAATTCGGGTCTCATGCAACAAATTCGCGAGCGGCTCCAGCGGGACGAACTAACGATCATTGCCGGTGTCGGACGGGCGATGCACCACAACTTGCTCCAGATGATCGGCATGCAAGGCGGCTTTCACGGCGTGTGGTTCGACCACGAACACGTCGGTTTCACGATGCCGGAATTGGAAGTGGGCTGCTTGGCCGTTCGGAGTGTTGGGTTGGAGTCTTTCACCCGCATTGCCCCCACCGATTACGCCCTGGTGACGAAGTGTCTGGAAGCAGGCACCGGTGGTGTGATGGCGGCTCAGATTTTCACCGCGGACCAAGCCCGACAATTTGTGCAGTGGTCCCGATTTTACCCGCACGGATGTCGCGGGTTGAACACCGGCGGATACGACGGGAAGTACGCGACCACGCCACCGGCGGAATTCTGCGAGCAAGCCAACAAGAATTCCTACATCGCAATTCAGATCGAAACACTGTCATCGGTGGATGAAGTCGACGAAATTGCGGCCATCGAAGGCGTGGATTCCCTGTTCGTCGGGCCGAGTGATCTCAGTCAGGCGCTCGGCGTGACGGGGCAATTCTTCCACGAGAAATGCCTCGAAGCGATCGACCGTGTTGCGGCGGCGTGCCGGAATCATGGCAAGAGTTGGGGGGCAGTTTGCGTGTCTCCGGAACATGGCGAGATGCTCGTCGACAAGGGGTGCCGACTGCTCTCACCAACGAACGAACTGAAAATGTTCTCCGCTGGCATCGCGTCGACGAAGAACGTCTACAGCAAATTCTTTTGAACCCTGCACCAATGCGTGCCACGGCTGTGTCAGCCGTGCGTTCTCAAGTTTGTCGGTCAACACGGCTCACAGGGGCGTGGCACACGGGGGCATCGTTCACTCGCCGAAGGTGCTTTTCCGACGCAGGATGTGGTGATAATGCTGAGCGAACCGGTGTGATTCATCCCGAACGTACTGCAACAATCGCAATGCGAACGAATGCCGACTGAGTTTTCGCGGCTCGCTTTCGCCGGGAACGTACACCTCTTCCTCGCGTTTGGCGAGCGAGATGACGAATGGCGGTGGTGGCGTGACGCCGATGGTTTCCATCGCCCCGAGTGCCGCATTCAACTGCCCTTTGCCACCGTCAATGAGCAGAATATCGGGGAACTTTCCGTGTTCTTGTTGCAGGCGGCGGAGTCTGCGGGACACGACTTCCCGCATCGAACCGAAGTCGTCCACGCCGTCGACGGTTTTGATTTTGAACCGTTTGTAACCATGCTTGAACGGCAGACCATCAATGAATTGCACCAAGCTCGCGACGGTTTCCCCACCTTGCAAATGGGCGATATCCATCCCTTCGATCACGCGTGGCATCTCGGGGAGTTGGAAGATCTTCTGCAAACCCTTGAGACCTTTTTTCGGGTCGACATAAAACGCCTCGGGTTGGGCATGTTGTTCCAGATCGCCACGCAGGTGAATCGTTTCCAACGCTTTGATGTCGTCTCGTAAGCGTGCGGCTTTTTCGAATTTGAGTTCCTTGGAGGCCGCCGCCATCTCGGCTTGCAGTTCCTTGATGACCTTGGCTTTCTTGCCATCGAGGAACATTCGCAGTCGGGCGATGTCGCGTTTGTAGTCTTCCTGACTGATCCGCAAATTGCATGGTGCGGTACATTGGTTGATGCTGGCGAGCAAACACGGTCGGAACCACCGCCAACGCTCGTCCTGCTCGTCGATATCCAGTGTGCAGGTGCGGAAGCGAAAGATCTTCTGCAAAACCGTAATCGTACCCCGAAGTTGGCCCGCACTAGTGAACGGGCCGTAGAGTTTCACACCTTTGGTTTCCGGTTTGCGGGTGAACTCGATGCGGGGAAAATCCTCGTTGGTGGTGATCTGCAAGTACGGAAATGTTTTGTCGTCTTTGAGGTCGGTGTTGAACTTCGGCTGAATGTCTTTGATCAGTCGGGCTTCGAGCAAGAGCGCATCGACTTCGCTATCCGTCGGGATATGGTCGATGTGATCAATTTCCTTGACCAACTCCGCCGTTCTGCGTTCGACGGCCGCTTGCGACGAAAAGTAACTCAACACGCGACTACGAAGATTGACGGCTTTGCCAACGTAAATCACACGGCCCTGAGAGTCCTTCATCAGATACACGCCAGGTTCGGTCGGCAGTTCCCGGGCTTCGGCGTACGCCGACAACCGCCCGTGCACGTGCCCGTCGGCCGGTAATTCCGTCTGTGTATTATCGTCCGTGTCCGCCATGACGTTTCTTCCTACGGTCTAACTGCGTTCGTCACCGAGTGGTATTGTTCGCTGAATTGTGAAAACGTCAATACTCTGTCTCACAGTGAACTGAGGTACTGATTCACACAGGTGATGCCGAGTGCTCCATCACCGACGGCAAAGGCACATCGTTTTGTGGTGCCGCTACGAACATCTCCCGCGGCGAACACACCGGGCGATGTCGTTTCCAATTCGCAAGGTGGGCGATCGAGTGTCCACAGTTCGTGGTTTTGAATCGACGGCCCAGCGAGGACGAAACCTTTGTCATCGGTGGCGACGGAATCAGGGAGCCATTCCGTGTGTGGTTTGGCTCCGACGAAAACGAACATGCCGGCACAATCGATGTGGTCGCGGGCGTCGGATTTGTTGTTCCGCATGGCGATGGATTGAAGTGAGTTTTCGCCAAGGACTTTATCCACTTCGGTGTGAAGCAACACATCGATGTTCTCGGCGGATTCGATTCGACCGGCCAGATAGTCGGACATACTTTTACGAAGATTGTCGCCACGCAGCAGAATTTTGACACGTTGGGCATGTCTGGCGAGGAACATCGCCGCCTGTCCCGCCGAATTTCCGCCTCCCACCACGATTGCGGTTCCATCCTGACACACCCTCGCTTCGACACTGGTTGCGGAATAGTAAATTCCCGAACCCTCGAACCGCTCGCAATTCTCGATGGGCATGCGGCGGTAAGACACGCCGGTGGAAATCAGCACGGTCTTGGTTCGCACGACCTGTCCCGTGCAGAATTTCAGATGGTGTTCGCCGTTCGTTTGAGTTGTCATCGACACGACGGAAACCGGGGCGGTGAATTCCGCTCCGAACTTGAGTGCTTGCAGGTATCCGCGATGGGCCAGTTCGGCTCCCGGCAGACCGGACGGGAACCCCATGTAGTTTTCGATCTTTGAACTCTGCCCCGCTTGCCCGCCCGGTCCGACGCGATCGACAACCAAAGTCTTGAGTCCTTCGGATGCCCCGTACACCGCCGCCGCCAAACCCGCCGGCCCCGCACCGACGATCAGAACGTCATACAATTCGTCCGGGATTTCCCGCGAAATCCCCAGGCACTCCGCGACCGTTGCCAACGACGGTTGCCGCACGACACGCGCACTGCACGCGAGAATCGGTGTGTCTTGCGGAGTCGCATCGAACTCGGTGAGCAATCGTCGGCCGTCGTCGGTATCACATTCGAAGAAGGTGTGCGGCACGTTGTTCTTGTAGAAAAACTCGCGGAGTCGCAATGCCTCTTTCGAGTGTGGTTCGCCGACAACGCGGATGCCCTGAAACTCGGTTAGTTCCAGCAGGTTTCGTCGGGTTTGAAACGCTTCGAGGAGTTTATCACTGAGTGACGGGATTTCGTTCAGCATCCGCCGGATACGTTTGGCGTCGACTTCGATCACCTCACACCCGCCCCGCGACACAGCCGAAACAACCGTCGGTCGACCGGTGAGCAAATCGACGTCTCCCGTGAATGTGTTCGCGAGATGCGTCACGACTTCGTGGGCTTGCCCCGTGGAGTCTTCAATGATGACCACAGCTCCCGACTTGACCGCGAAGAACGAGAAATCTTTGTCACCACTCGAAAATAACGCCTCACCGTCGGCGAAACTTCGGACGCGACCGAGTTGCTCCAGGCAACTCATTTCGTCGGCGGATAGCGTGGGAAATGCCGTTTCGAGATCGGTTCGGTAGGTCATGATTTTGCATTCTTCGTCATGGTAAGTAAGGCCAGTAGGTCAATTGTTTCTTGTGATGGGCGACGAACCGGACGTCCCCATCTTGTGAAACGACCAACACCGTTGCATCCGGAATACCAGCCACCAAGCGATAGGCCGACCGATGCCGCGTACCGCCGGAATCTGCCGGTTCGACCACGCATTGCCCCGCTTCGAGATCCAACGCTCGATGAATTTCCCTCACCGGTGTGTCTCCGAGGATTTCCGCCCCGAAACCAATGAGTCGAAACCCACGATCGAGAACCAACGAACCGTCGATGCTCATGAGGTCGGCCAAGAAATGGCTGAACTGAATCAATGCCTGATCGAGCGCGACGAGTTCGAGATCCTCAAGCCGACCGTAATCCTCCCAACGAACGGTCTGCAAGCCGGCGGCCGCACCGACTTCACGTCCACGGATCATCAAGCGGATCATAAGTCTGTGGAAACGCTGCGTGGCATCGTCCTCGCGAAACCGCACGCGGAACCGGAACCAATCGTCGAGAGGCACCGAACTTTCGTGTTCTCTGGGAAGGTAAATCAACATCCCGCCGTGACCGTTCTCTCGCACCAACCGCAGCGTTTGTCGAATGACGCTTTGGGCCACATCTTTGACGAAGGAATCGCAAATTTCCGTCGTCGAGTTCGGTGGGGCGATTTCGTCGAGTTGTCGGAGCAACGAAGTTCGAAACGATTGAAACCGCCGCGGCAACCATCGGGAGCGAAACGGATCAAAACCATCGGTCAAAATCTTTCCGTTCGCCGACTCCAGCACTCGCGAATCACCGCAACCGGCGATCAGATGACCGGCTCCCAAACACTGCACGACCAAACGAGTCGGCAGCAACGATTCCCGGTGCCGATCACTTTCGCTGCGGTTCACCCAGTCGGTGCCGGTAACGATCTGTCCCCAAATGAAGAACTCATCGTCGATTACACTCACCGCCAACAGCGACCGATAGAAGTTCGCCGCTTCGGAGAGTTTTCGCAACTCGTGAGGCGTCAATCGGGTGGGCTGAGCGAACCGGAGCACATGCAGTCGGCTGCCGCCGGATTGCAATTGTTCGTCGAAATCTTCAGGTTCCGCGATGAGGACTCGACACCGAACGTGATTGCCCTCCTCCCGCAATAAGCTTGCTTGATAAAGGGTATCGAGCAAACGCCCGCACAACTCCCGACTGGGCAGCAAAGACCGAGAGAAACCCTGTTGCTCCCAACGATCCAGCAAGGCCCGCGTCATGTCTGCGGGGTAATGGGAGAATGATTTCATCGATCGTCACGTCCTCCGTTGAGATGGACTATTCAAGACTGATAGTATGGCCGGGGTGATTCTATCGACAACCCCGACGATAGGAAACACGTTCAAATCCCCTCTCCGTTTCTGCGAGTCTGGCTATGCTTCGAGTCTTCGGATGCACGCATCTCTGCGTTCCTTTTGCGAGGTTGCTTGCCGTCGGTTTGCTTGCGTGTTGGGCGGGAATGGAACGTTGCAACATCGCGGTCGCCGCTGACCGACCGAGTATCGTGCTGATCCTGGCGGACGATCTAGGATACGGGGAGTTGGGCTGTTACGGTGGTGAGGAGATCCCCACACCGCATATTGATTCCATCGCGGCCGGTGGAGTGCGGATGACCGACGGCTACGTGACCGCACCGTATTGTGCGGCATCGCGAGCGGGGCTGATCACCGGGAGATACCAAACTCGGTTTGGCTTCGAATTCAACCCAATCGGAGCCCGAAACGAAGATCCCGATGTCGGGTTGCCGGTGCGTGAAAAGACGATCGCCGATGATTTGCGACTCGCGGGATACGCCACCAGTTTGGTGGGGAAATGGCATCTCGGCGGCACGGCGAAGTTTCATCCTCATCGTCGTGGCTTCGATGAATTCTACGGTTTCATGCATGAAGGCCACTATTTCGTTCCGCATCCGTGGAGCGGCGTGAAGACTTGGCTACGTCGAAAAACGCTCCCCGATGGTGGACAAGGCCGCTGGACTTCGGACGATGGCCGCGTGATTTGGTCGACACACATGGGCTACTTCGAACCGGCGTATAACGCCAACAATCCGATTCTCCGTGGGAGTCAGCCAGTCCAAGAAACCGCACACCTGACCGATGCGATCACCCGGGAAGCGGTGGACTTCATCGACCGATCTCATCAGCAACCGTTTTTCTTGTTCGTCTCGTACAATGCGGTCCACAGTCCGATGCAAGGAACGGATTCTTATCTCCAGAAGTTTGCGGGGATCGAGGATATTCATCGTCGGATTTTCGCGGCGATGTTGTCTCACCTGGATGATGGGGTCGGGCGAATTTTGCGGCAACTCGATGAGACCGGCATTCGAGACGACACCCTGGTGGTCTTCCTAAGCGACAACGGTGGACCGACTCGCGAACTGACAAGCAGCAACGCTCCGCTACGTGGCGAAAAAGGTTCCGTCTACGAAGGCGGGATTCGAATTCCCTTTCTGATGCAGTGGCCGAGCAAGTTACCGAAAGGTGAGACCTACACCCATCCCGTGACATCGCTCGATCTCGCGGCCACATTCCGTGCGGTGAGTGGGCAAGTCGACCGATCGACCGACGGCGTCAACTTGTTGCCATTCCTGACGGGCTCCCAAACGGAACCACCCCATTCGCAGTTGTTCTGGCGTATTGGCGGGCGACAGGCATTCCGAGCGGGCGATTGGAAAATCGTTCGGCACGGTCGTGGAAACTCCGTTCCGAAGTGGGAACTCTACAACCTCAAGAACGACATCGCCGAAAGCACCAACCTGGCGACCAAGCACGCCGACAAACTCGAACATCTCGCTCGTCAGTGGGAGATTCTCAACGCGGAAATGATCGATCCCGCATGGTAGTTCGAACCGGATTAGTTGCCTCCGCCGAACATGGCGTCCCACCGGCGTTGCATTTCTTCCGGGGAAACGTCTTCGATGTGCGAACCGAGCAACCACTCATGCCCGAACGGATCGAGCACTTTCGATGACCGTTCGCCATAGAATTGGTCTTTGGGTTCCATCACGAGTTTCGCACCGGCGTCGACCGCTTGTTGTGTCATCGCGTCGACGTCGTCCACATGCAGATGAATCGAAGACCCTGTACCACCAAACGCTTCCGGTCCTTGAATGCCGTGCTCCGGGTATTCGTCGGAGAACATGACCACGTACGTGCCGAATTCCAGTTCGGCGTGTCCGATTCGTCCGCTCGGTTCACTCAGTCGAAATTTCTCGGTGGCTCCGAACGCTTTCTTGTAGAACTCGATGGCATCGCTTGCGTTGCGAACTCGCAAGTAGGGGAAGACGTCACGAATGGTGTTCTCGGCCATGAACTTTCCCTCGAATGCAGACGACTACTCGGAACCGTGATAACTGCGGTCGAGCAAATCGATTGGATGCATGACCGGCAGCGGTTTCCCATTCTTTCGCAATTCCGCCCCAATTTGCAAGGTGCAACCGGCGTTGGCACTGATCACGATATCCGCACCGGTCGCTTCAATGTTCGTTCGTTTGCGAGCACCAAGACGGTCCGCCATCTCCGGTTCGGTTAGATTGTAACTCCCCGCTGCTCCACAGCAGATGTCCGATTCCGTCAACGGAACGAGTTCCAATTCGGGAATCAGTTGCAGCAATTCCCGCGGTGCACTGCGGACCTGTTGCGCGTGGACCAAGTGACAGGCATCGTGATAGGTCGCTTTTAACGGCACCGGATGCGTCGGCGGAATCGGTCCCAGTTCGGCGAGGAATTCAGAGACATCTTTGATTCGACCGGCGAACTTCGTCAGCGATTCCTGCAATTGGGAATCATCCGGACGGAGTTCCTTCGCGACATGCCCGTAGTCTTTAAGCATCGAACCACAACCGGCGACGTTGACGATGACCGCGTCCAAATCGTCAGGGAATGCGTTCAGGTTGCGGGTGAAGAAGTCAATCGCCGGGTCTGCCGCACCGCTGTGGTAGTGAATCGCGCCGCAGCAATTTTGCTCCTGTGGGATAACGACTTCGCAACCGTTGGCCTGCAACACCCGAGCGGTCGCCCGGTTGGTGTCCGCGAACACCGCTTCCGCCACGCAGCCGGTGAACAGACCGACTTTTGCCCGCTTCGGTCCGATCGGCGGGAGCACCGTGGGGAGTTTCGACGGACGTGCCGACAACGGCGGCAGCAGAGACTGCATCCGCCGCAACGGTGTCGGCAGAAGTTTCGTCAAACCGACCTTTTCAGCGAATCGATCGAGCTTGAGTTTCTGCATCCATCGGGCTGGCAGCAACGCCCATTTCATGCGGTTCGGATATGGAAACAACCCATACAGCACGATTCGTCGAAACCAACCGGGGCCACCGTTCTTTTTGTCTTCGGCTTGTTCCAAGTCCACGCGGAACGGTTCGATCAGCCGTCCGTATTGTACACCCGATGGGCACGCCGTCTCGCAACTTCGGCAATCGAGACACAAATCGAGATGCCGTTGGACGGTGTCGCTCATCGGCAACCGACCATCGGTGACGGCTCGCATCAGGTAAATCCGCCCGCGGGGCGAGTCATTTTCATTCCCGGTTTCCAGATACGTCGGGCACGCGGACGTACACAGCCCGCAATGCACACAGTCGAGAAACCGATCATACGGAATCGCTGCCCCGAGGGGGGACGAGTCCGGCGATGGTTGCGTTTCCGTCGATGATGTTTCACTCATCATTTTCACTTTCGACCCGGCGTAGGGTGCGTCGTGACGCACCATGATCTCGCGCGGAATTGCGGTGCGTCACGACGCACCCTACAACGACCAATCTTCTACGAAAACAATCGACCGGGGTTTAACACGTCATACGGATCGAGTTTGGATTTGATTTCCCGCATCAACCGCAACGTGGACTCCGACTGATCAAACACCGACAGTTCCTTTTTCCATTCGCTTGGGCACAATTCGACGGTGAGGCGTCCACCGAGTTCGTGGGCCTTCTCGCGGAGTTGTTGAACGAGCGACGGTGCGGAATCATTCGGCAGCACACCAATGACGACCCCGTCACCAGCATGAGCGGAGAGGGCCACATCCATCGCGTCGGCCACTTCGAGAAAGTTCAAACACTTCGATGGCGGCAACGTGACGCGGACGGTCGACTGTGGTTTCACCGGTGGCCAAGTTTTTCGACGGTAATCACGTAGCGGATGCAACACGCGTCCGTCGAGGTTCTCCCATTCGGATTGCAATTGACGACATTGCCAATGCACGTCAGCTTCGCTGCCTTCGATCATCACGGCCATTCCCCAGGGTGTCGAGTGGAACGGCTCTTCGTTGGCTTCGGCCATCATCCGAGCGGCTTTTTGATTGACAACTTCCACCGCCACCGGTCGACACGCTGACGATGACAGATTCGCAATCGCCGCATCACATTGGGAAAGATCATCAAAGCCGATCAACTCCCACGCATCCGCCATCGGGACAGGCATTGATTGCACTTTGAACGTCGCTTCCGTGATGACCGCGAGTGTCCCGAACGAACCGATCAGAAGTTTGCACAAGTCGTAACCGGCGACGTTCTTCACCACACGACCGCCGGCGTGAAAGGTGCGGCCGAGCCCGTCCACCGCCGTCACACCAATGAGGAAATCCCGTAATGTGCCATGACCAAACCGACGCGGACCGGACACATCACACGCGAGAATTCCCCCGACCGTTGCGGACTTGGGATCAGGCACATCGATTGGCAATTCCTGAATCTCCGCCCGCAGTGTTTTCGTTAATTCTGCGATCGTCATCCCCGCTTCGACGGTGATTGTCATGTCTCGCGTGGGGTAATCGATGACGCGGTTCAACTTCTTCAGGAAGATGTTCGTCACCGGTTTCGACAGCGGACATCCATACTCCAACGCCGTCCCGCCACCGACGATCTGAAACGCTTGGCGTTCACCGGCGGCATTGGCTTGAAGGAACTCGCTGAGTTCTTGTGTCGTTGAGGGCGTGAATTCGGGCATGGGAAATTACATCGCGGCGCGGCGGGTGGGGTGGGATTTTTCGATGGGGGCATGATGTTCCATGCCGCAGGCACCGGCGGTGGGGAGCATCTTTTGGGGGCTGCATCGGCCATCGGGATTGAACGCTTTGCGGACGTCGTCCATCACGGCCAAATCGTCTTCCGTGAAGAGTTGACTCATAAAGTTGATCTTCTCGACGCCGATGCCATGCTCTCCGGTCACGCTGCCGCCGAGTTCAATGCACTTCGAGAGGATTTCATCGCTCGCAAGCATCACGCGGCGGATTTGGTCTTGGTCGCGTTCGTCAAAGAGCAGAATCGGATGGATATTCCCGTCGCCCGCATGGAACACGTTCACTACGCGGATGCCATGTCGGTTTCCGCTTTCGGTGATGGCGGCGAGAATCTCCGGGAGTTTCGTGCGGGGAACGACGCCGTCTTGCGTGCAATAACTGGGGCTGAGACGACCGATCGCCCCGAACGCTTGCTTGCGGCATTTCCAAAGCAGTTGGCGTTTTTCAGGTGTGTCGGCGGTGCGAACTTCGCGGGCATTGCGGCCGTTGCAAAGTTCAATGATCTCCCGCGCTTCGCGATCAACGGAGACTTCCAATCCGTCGACTTCAATCAGCAGCACCGCACCCGCATCGAGTGGAAAACCAAAATGGAAAGCATCTTCGAGGGCGGTGATGATGCCTTGGTCCATCATCTCCAAAGCGGCGGGAATGATGCCGGCGCCGATAATATCACTGATCGCGTGCGTGGCGTCAGCGACGGTTTCGAACACGCCGAGCATCGTGCGATACGCGACCGGATCACGCGTGAGACGGACAATCACTTTCGTGCACACGCCGAAAGTGCCTTCGCTGCCGACGAATAAACCGGTCAGATCGTACGCGCCGGGTTCGTCCACGATGCCGCCG
This sequence comes from Thalassoroseus pseudoceratinae, assembly GCF_011634775.1. Taxonomy (NCBI): domain Bacteria; kingdom Pseudomonadati; phylum Planctomycetota; class Planctomycetia; order Planctomycetales; family Planctomycetaceae; genus Thalassoroseus; species Thalassoroseus pseudoceratinae. The sequence continues at coordinate 521,607 of NZ_JAALXT010000005.1, read as the reverse complement.
ATCTCCGTCAGCGTGCCATCGGGTTGGACGAATTCGATGCCGAGCACATGGTTGACCGTCACGCCATATTTCAACGTATGCGGACCGCCGGAGTTTGTCGCCACGTTCCCGCCAATTGTGCACGCCCCCTGACTGGACGGGTCCGGTGCGTAATGAAAACCCGTGCCTGCGAGATGCCGCGTGAGATGCACATTCACCACACCCGGTTCCACGACGGCGTACCGATCTCGCAGGTTGACTTCGAGAATCTTGTTCATCCGCGTAAGGGCGATCATCACGCCACCGCCGATCGGCAGGCATCCGCCAGCCAAACTCGTACCGGCTCCGCGAGGAACAAACGGCACATCATGTTCGTTGCAGGTTTGAACAATCTTCACGACTTGTTCGGTCGTGGTCGGAAAGACCACAACGTCGGGCGTTTTCTTCTCGACGACGTAGCCATCACACTCGTAAACCAGCAATTCTGCCGGATCGTAGAGCAGACCGTCTTCGCCAACAATTTCACGGAGTCGATCAAGAAACGCGGACGCGGTGGCAGCGGTCATGACGGGTGTCTCAGAGGGATCTCGGTTTTGTCACATTCGACGTCTTCGGGTGCCAGTGGCACCCGAACTTCAGAGCACTCGAGTGTTCCATCAATAGTGAAATCCGTTTTTGCGGATGTGGACCATGGGCTTGTCTTCGTCAATCTTCTCGCCGGCGTGGGCGGATTCGATTTCGACGAGATAAACCACATGGTCGCCGCTTTCGATTTTGTTGCTCACCTTCCCGACGAGGTACCCTAACGCACCAGCGAGTGCGGGCACATTGTGAGCGGTATCGGCGGTGTCGATCCCTTCGAAGGCCGGTTGATCAGGCTCGAAACCCTTGCCGAAGTGCTTGAGGTAACTCGTTTGCGAGGCTCCAACCAGGTTCAGCACCACGTGCGGCGATTTGGTGAGCCAATCGTTGAGATACCGCGACTTGTTAACGGCCATCGTCACGGCGGGCGGATTGAAACTGGCTTGCTGCACCCAACTGGCCAGCATACCGGTCGCATGGCCTTCACCATCGGTGGCGGTCAGAATAAACACGCCGCTGGGAGTCCGACCGAGCACGCGACCGATCGTTTCCAATTCGGCGGTGGTCTCTTCGGGAGTGGACATTCGAGGAGCTTTCTGATGAACGAATTCTTGTCGTTTTGGTTTCGCTCAGTTTAGCTCAATCTCTGGCCAGTTGCACGCACGCGGAGTGCGGATCACCGCGTGATGGGTCAATCGGGGCAAATAGACGCGATCAGCGATCGCAATTCCTCGGCGGTGATGTCGGTGATGAGAAAAGTCTTCGAGCGGTTTGTCTCTCCCGAGACGAGTTGAATTTGGCTTTTCCGCAGTCCCAGAGATTTTGCGAGCGTCTTGATAAACGCGGTGTTCGCTTTGCCTTTCTCCGGTGCCTGCGTGACCGAGACCTTCAAGCCGCCATCGTGAACGCCGACGATCCCATTCCGACTGGCTTTCGGTTGGGCATGAACCGGCAGCAACACGCCTCCGTCGGTCGATCGTAAATTGATGTCATCACTCATGCCGGGTCTCCGAAATCAAATGGTCGGCGAGTTCGGGAAGTTTTTCGCTGGATATTCCTCGAAGACATTGAAACTCCTCCAAAGCAGGCGGGTCGGGATCGATCAAAATCTTTTGCGAGGCATCGGCGAAGAAGTTGATGAACCCGGCTGCTGGATACACCCGAGCCGACGTGCCGACACACACAAAGATACCGTCTTCGTCAGCCAACTTCTGACGAGTACGATGCAGCAGGTCTAATTCCTCTTCACTTTGACGCACCGCTTCACCGAACCAAACGACATCCGGCCGCATCTGTCCACCGCATTTCGGGCACATGTCACCGAGTTCGACGGCCGACTCGGCGACGGTTTTGTAGTCACAACAAAAGCGGTTGTCGGAGTCGGGATTGATGTCGGCGTGCCATTCACATTTCTTGCGGTTGATCGAACCGTGTAAGTGGATCACCTCCTGACACCCGGCCCGTTCCAACAAATCGTCGATGTTCTGCGTGATGTTGATCACGCGGAAATGCTCCTGCAACTTGGCGATCGCCTCGTGACCGGCGTGCGGAATGGCTTCACGGTAAAGATTGAACCGCATGGCGTAGAATCGCAGCACCAGTTCACGGTTGCGGAACCAAGCGGAGTGCTCGGCGAGGTCTTCGAACTTGTGGTTCTCCCACAATCCGCCGCTACCGCGAAACGTTGGCAACCCACTACACGCCGACAACCCCGCCCCGCTGAAAATGACGATGGTTTTCATCAGAAGCCTTTCTCGGCGATGAGTTGAGGACAGAGAGGCAAGAACTGGAATGAAAGTTCGAACGTCCAACACATAACGGATGCCCCATTGTGACGAAAGGTTCGTGGCGTTCTCAAATGCGGTCGTTCCTCGCGTGCATTCGCATTGAGACAACACTCGTGGCAGTTGGTGAACACGATGGTCTGCGAACTGCTTGACGCACTGTAGCGTCCGCGATAGCGTGGGATTTCTTCAACGAGTTCTATTCTGAGGCTTATCATGCGCTCCGCTCTTCAATCCCTTGCCATTCTCATTCTGACCGGAATTTTCGCGTCCTCGACTACGGCGGCGGAACGTCCGAATGTGCTGTTCCTATTTGCGGACGATCAAGCCTTCGACACATTGGCGGCTCTTGGGAACGAGGAAATCGAAACACCGAATCTGGATCGGTTGGTCGCTAAGGGCACGACGTTCACGCGGACCTACAATATGGGCTCGTGGAGTGGTGCGGTGTGTGTGGCGAGTCGCACGATGCTCAACACCGGGCGGTTTTTGTGGAAGGCCGAGAAAGTCTACAAAAAGACTGATGCCGAACGTGAAGCCGGTCGGTTTTGGTCGGTCTTGATGGGGGAAGCCGGTTACGACACCTACTTCACCGGCAAATGGCACGTGCGAACCGATGCCGCGAAAGCGTTTGATACGGCGGGACACATTCGCGGCGGTATGCCGAATCAAACACCGAAAGGTTATAACCGCCCGATCGAAGGCAAAACCGACGAGTGGAAACCGTGGGACACGCAGTTCGATGGGTTTTGGAAGGGCGGCAAACACTGGAGCGAAGTCGTGGCCGACGATGCAGAGGGTTTTCTTCGGCAATCGAAACAAAGCGACAACCCGTTTTTCATGTACATCGCGTTCAACGCCCCGCACGATCCCCGGCAAAGCCCGCAGGAATATGTCGAGAAGTACCCGCTCGAAGACATCGCCGTTCCGGAAAGTTATGTGCCGGAGTATCCGTATAAAGAAGCGATGGGAGCCGGCAAAGGTCTGCGGGATGAAAAACTCGCGCCGTTTCCACGAACGGAATACGCGGTGAAGGTGCATCGGCAGGAGTACTACGCGATCATCACGCACATGGACGAGCAAATCGGACGGATTCTCGATACGCTCGAAGCAACCGGACAAGACAAGAACACCATGATCTTCTTCACCGCCGATCACGGTCTTGCCGTCGGACGACATGGTTTGATGGGCAAACAGAATCTGTTCGATCACAGCATCCGCGTGCCGATGATCGTCGTCGGTCCCGGTGTCCCGATCGGCAAGAAACTCGACGCTCAAGTGTATTTGCAGGACGTGATGCCCACAGCGTTGGAACTCGCCGGTGTGCAAAAACCGGATTACGTGCAGTTCCGCAGTTTGCTTCCGCTCATCACAGGCGAACGCGATCAGCAATACGACGCCATCTACTGTGCCTATCTGCAACTGCAACGTGCGGTGATTGAAGACGACTTCAAACTCATTCTCTATCCAAAAATCTCCCGGGCGTTGCTCTACAATTTGCAGGACGACCCATTGGAACTCGAGAATCTCGCCGACATGCCAAGTTCTCAATCGAAGATGCGTTCTCTTTTTGCAACGTTGCTCGAATTGCAACGGGAGACCGGCGACACACTCGATTTAAAATCTTCATTTCCCACGTTGGCTTCTGGGGCGACAAATACGAAGTGACATCTGCTCGGGAACCGTTGCCGGTGGAGTGTGGCCGACCTGCAACGGCGATGGACCGCTGAACTGGCGGGATCGTTAGAATCGATTCATTGACCCTGTTCCTCTTCGCTTGCCGACAAATTGGGGGGAAATCCGGTTCCGCATTTTGGGCATACGCAATCACAACCTACCTTATCTCTAGATGTTCGGAACTCCGCTCGTGGGCGGTCAAGGTCCGAGTCATATCGAGATTGAGAGGAGTGAGTGCATGTCCCAAGATGTTGGCTCGGAGATTCTGGAACAAGGAATTCAAACCGCGCGTGACGGACACCGTCTGTTGGCCCGGTTGCATCTTGAACAGGCATCGCAAGACGATCCACAAAACCCGGATGTGTGGATGTGGTTAGCCTGGGTGGCGGACTCGCCAACCGAAGCCGCGAAGTTACTTCGGCAGGCCGCCGAGGTGGCTCCGACCAACGCAACGGTAACGGCGGGTTTACGCTGGCTCGAATCGCTGTCCGGCGAACTCGCGGACGAATGCGAACCGGCTCCCATGGAGACCAGCGAAGTCGCGGAAGCCGAATCGACTCCGAACCCTGGTAATCTTCAGGGAACGCACTGGTCCGAGCCATCCGCGGACCAAGATGAGGACCAATCGGAGGACGACGAACTCACGGGCGACGATAACTGTGAGACCTATGAATGGTCGGTCGATGAACTTCTTGAGTCTTCCGAATCAGAATGGAAAGAACTCGATGATTCCGAAGTCGGTGAGATCCTGGAACTCGCCGCGGAACCGGAAGTCTTGGAAGTCACCGACGATGAACCTCTTAAGATGTTGGAAGTGGTCGAAGTCCTGAATGAAGAACCGGCTGACGCGCATGAATCCGACGCCGACGTCGAGGAAGCAAATCCCGAACCCCAAACGCCCCGCGTGTTGCTGCTCGATGCCAGCCCGACATTTCGGCAGTTGGCAACGCTGGCATTGCAACGAGCCGGCTACGACGTCGAAGCGACGGATGACGAGACGTATGCACTGGAGCATCTTTCCGACATCGAGCCGAATGTGATCTTGGTCGATTCCGCTACGCCGAACGTAGGGGGCTATCAGTGGTGCAAGACCATCAAGAAGCATGCCGAAACGCGACACATCCCTGTGTTGTTGCTCTCCGGCGAGGACAAACTGTTTGACCGGATGCGTGGTCGTTTGAGTGGTTGTGCCGGTTCGCTTTCCAAGCCGGTTTCCTGGGAAAACCTGATCGCCAAAGTCGGCCGTCACGTGGCCTCCTGTTAGCCGGTTGGTCAGCACACGCCTGACGCGAACCGTTCGGAAACCGCGACAACATCGAGAAAAGCCTGACAATCTTGTGGGAATGTGTCTCTCATGAATGCCGATAATTCACAGCCAACCCGCGAACACAGCGTCGTCGAGCCCACCGAGTACGAGCAAGCTCTGTTCTCGTTGCTGGGCCGACTGGACTACGAATTGTCCCGCTGGACCAACCCCGAAACAACGATGCTCCCCAACACTCGGCTGGAATCTGCTGAGGAAATGTTGGTCGAGATCTTGGACTTCTCGGAAAATTGGTGCGAACAGTCCCTCAGCGAGCAGGTTGGGCAATCTGCCTTCGAGCTACATAAAGCGGTGAAACACTTCAAGCGTCTGGCGACTCAGGAGTCGTTCGATGGACGCTCCGGACGGATTGCCTCGACGGAATCGGGCATTGATGTGGTCTACGGAAATGTTGGACGGCAGTTTCGCGACGCGTTCGAATCCACGTTGACTCAATTCGCAAGCGACGAAACACAAACCGTCGACGCGACCGCTTGGCAAGCGGTGTGCGAAACGTTCCTGCAAAACTTCCGCGAGCAATGGGAACTCACACTCGAATCCGTCTAACCCGTCGGCCGTCCGTTTGCGATTGGAGACTGGCAGCGTAACATGGGGCGTCACATGATGACGTTGCCTCGCTTCTCGAACTGTTGATCCGATCGGAAACCAAAATGCTCTTCGCTGCCACTGAAGAAAACACGCCGCAAGACTGGCAATCACAGTTTCAAGATTTTCTACCGGAGATTATTTCTTCGGCTGTCATCTTGGCGGTGACGTGGTTGATTGTCTTGGTGATTGTCCGAATTGTGCGTCGGGTTCTTGAATCGCAGAACGCTGACGTCAGTGTGATCGATTTCATTGTGAAGATGACCAAAGGCGTCATCTGGTCTTGTGCAATTATCACGGTGTTGGGCACATTAGGGATTGATGTCGCAGCGCTCGTCGGTGGTCTTGGTCTGACAGGGTTTGCGTTGGGGTTTGCCCTCAAGGACATCGTCTCGAATGTGCTTTCGGGAATGCTCTTGTTGATTTACCAACCGTTCGAACGCCAAGACCGCATCAAAGTGTCTGGCTGGGAAGGTGTGGTGACGGACATCGACTTGCGTTACACCACAATCGAAACCTCGAACGGTCTCGTACTGATTCCAAATAGCAACTTGTTCACGACCCCGGTGGAATTGCTGAACGTTCAACCCAAAACCGCGACCGATTCCAAGTGAAGCCATGCGTGCCCGATTGAAATTTCTAGTCGACTGCATCGCGGTCATCCTGATGGCACCGGCGGCGTGGATGTGTCGCGGAACGAGTACGTTTTCGTTTTGGTCGCAAACCGTCAGCCTGATTCCCGGCACGATCGGCGTGACGTTACGGCGGGGATTTTATCGGCAGGTGTTGCCGGCGTGCGAGGCGAACGTGTGCGTCTCCTTCGGCACCACGATTTCCCACCCGACCGCCCGATTGCATCGCAATGCGTATATCGGCAGCTATTGCACCTTGGGCGATGTGACCATCGAAGAAGACGTGCTGATTGCCTCGAACGTGTCGGTCATGAACGGTTGCCGACAGCATGGCACCGAGCGATTAGACATCCCCATCCGCGAACAACCCGGCGTGTACGAGCCGGTGACGATCGGTGCGGATTCTTGGATCGGTGAACGAGCGGTTATTGCGGCGAATGTGGGGCGTCATTGCATCGTCGGAGTCGGTGCCGTCGTCACCAAGCCGTTGCCGGATTACGCCGTCGCCGTCGGTGTGCCCGCCCGAGTGATTCGTTTTCGCAACGAATCATCCGATTCCGCAACTCCCCCCGAAGATCTCTCACCCGCCGAACTCGGCGTTCGCTGAGGCAACTTGCGGGAAACTACCTACTCGCACCGCCTCCGTCCCGGCACATTCCTCACTTGAGGATAAAGTTGCGTAGCACTTGGTCTTCGAGTCGTAGTGGACGCATTGCGTTTGCACTCGGAGACAGTGGGATCGTGACTGAACTTCGAGGCGTGGAATGTGCGGCATTGCGGGGGTTTTGTATCGAGACCCGAGCAGATTCGTCGAAGAATCGACCGTCGAGAACTTAGGCCAAGCGATCGCACATCGAGGACCGGACGGAGCGGGAACCTTCCGTGATGGGCCGCTCGGGTTGGTGCACCAGCGACTTTCGATCATCGACCTCGAAGGCGGTCGTCAACCGATGGGTAACGAAGACGATCGTGTACAAGTTGTCTTCAATGGGGAAATCTACAATCACGCCGAGCTGCGGCGACGGCTCGAAACGCAAGGGCACCGGTTCCGAACGCAGTCCGATACGGAAGTGCTGGTCCATCTCTACGAGGAACACGGTCCCGCGATGTGCGACCATCTGCGGGGCATGTACGCGTTCGCCATTTGGGATTCGCGGGAACACCAGTTGTTCCTGGCTCGTGATCGGGTCGGGCAGAAGCCGTTGTTCGTTTACCAGGATGAAGAAAAACTCGTCTTTGGTTCTGAACTGAAAGCGATTCTCGCTCATGAGGGGATTGATCGGTCGCTGTCTTCGTCGGCAATTCGCGACTACCTCACATTTGGAATCATTCCCGGTGATCGGTGCGTGTTCCAGAAGATTCGCAAGTTGCCATCGGCGTGCTGGATGCGAATCGACGCCGCGAATTGGCGTGTCTCACCGCAACGGTATTGGCGGTTGCAATTTCAGGAAGATGAAGACACATCGCTCGCGGAATGGAAGGAGCGAGTCGATGCGAAGTTGACCGAAACTATTCAGGCGCATCGCATCGCGGATGTTCCGGTCGGGGCGTTTCTGAGTGGCGGTTTGGATTCGAGTGTGGTTGTCTCGCACCTTGCCGCGGGAACGGAGTTGCAAACGTTTTCGATCGGCTTCGAAGAACATGCCTTCAACGAACTTCCGTACGCCAAGCAAGTGGCCGAGCAATTCGGAACGCGACACACCGAACAAATCGTGCGAGCCGAAGCCGTCGCCGGGTTGGATCGGTTGATTCATCATTACGACGAACCATTCGCGGACGCCTCTGCTGTGCCGACGATGTGCGTGGCGGAAGTCGCGGCGAAGGCGGTGAAGGTGGTGCTTTCGGGAGACGGTGGCGACGAAGCATTCGGCGGATACAGTCGGTACGGGCATGATCTCAAAGAAGACCGCTGGCGACGACGGTTGCCGAGCTGGTTTCGCTCGCAAGTGTTGTCTCGCATGGCGTCCCGTTGGCCTCAAGCAGATTGGTTGCCGCGACCGTTGCGATTGCGGTCGGCACTCACAAACCTTTCCCGATCGGCTGCCGACGCCTATCGCAATACCCTCGCCATTCGCGACGAAGCATGGCTGAATCGGCTGCTTCGCCCGGATGCGTTCACCGATGCCGAGCCGCGATTCGACATTGCCGCGACGTACCCCGACGGCAACGGTGACACGTTGGCGGGAATGCTCGCAGTCGATACGAACGTGCTGTTGCCGGACGATTTTCTCACCAAAGTCGATCGGGCCAGCATGGCGTTCGGTTTGGAAGTTCGTCCGCCGCTTGTGGACCATGAGTTACTTGAATTGACCGCCACGATTCCCTCGCAGTTCAAAATCCGCGATGGCGAAACGAAATGGTTGCTCAAGGAACTGTATCAAGATCGTCTCCCGCCGAAATTAGCCCATCGACGGAAACAGGGATTTGAGATTCCCGTCGATACCTGGTTACGCGGCCCGCTCCGGGATCAATGCGAAGCCTATGTGCTCGCCGACGGTTGCCGACTTCACGAGTTTGTGCAAGCCGACACCGTCCGCCGACTCGAACGACAACATCAGTCGGGAATTGGCCGACACGGAACGATGTTGTGGACGCTGCTCGTTCTCGGGCGTTGGTTGGAAACTTACGGATCTTCCCCTGCTTCTCATGATTCTTCCGCAAAGGCGGTGCTGAAATGAATTCGCCCCTCGTCAATGGGAAACCGGCAGAGCTCGTCGCAGGCTCTAACGTCACGACAATCCCCTTCACGCTTGCCAATCCCGTCCGTTGCAAACGACAAGACGTGCCCATCTCGCACGGCGTGTGTCTGCCGAGAGGGTTAGTCACGACATGCAACGGTTGGAGCGTCACCGGTTCGTCCGGACAAGCACTTTCGGCCCAGACGGAAATTCTCGCGCGATGGCCGGACGGTTCCGCGAAGTGGGTCCTTGTGGATTTCGTGGCGGACCACATCGAACCGGGACGTTCCGAATGGTCGATCACCACCGAGTCGGTGGACACCTTCGATGCCAAGTCCAAAGTCGAAATGACGCCGATGGCAAGTGGCCTGCAACTTCAAATCGACGATCGGCCGTTGCTGCCAATTGCGTTGCAGCTGCACGATCACGAGGGACGATCGGTGGCAACAACGTGGGAGTCCGTGAGCTGGGATGCCACTGGTCCGGTTCGGTGGTCGGCTCATGCGATCGGTGCATTGCAGGAGAACCCGTTGCGGGTTGCCATGCGGATCGATGTCTTTCCCGCGACCGGTCTCGTGCGATGCGATGTCACGTTGCACAATCCTCAGGCTGCCCAACACCAAGGCGGACTGTGGGACTTGGGCGATCCCGGTTCGGTCTTCTTTCAGGATTTCGCGGTTGAAGTTCCCGCGATTCTGGCGGATTCGTCGAGTGAATTGTCATGGCAATTGGAGCCGGGCACGTTCTGGAAGGACAGCGACCAAGTCGAATTTCACCTGCATCAAGAATCGAGCGGTGGAGAAAACTGGCGGAATGAAACGCACGTTGATCGTACCGGTCGCGTGCCCAGTCGGTACCGCGGATATCGGGTGAGTGAACCGACGGCGATCGAAGGACTCCATGCGGAACCGATCATCAAGATTCAAAACGCGAATCAAATGTTGCAGTGCGGCGTGCCGGAATTCTGGCAGCAGTTTCCGAAGGCATTGCGGGTCTGCGATGACACCGTGATCGTGGAACTGTTCCCACAGGATTGGCCGGGCGGACACGAACTCCAGGGTGGCGAACGAAAAACTCACACGATTTGGTTGCACACGTCCGCGACCGACGAAACGCAATCCCTCGAATGGATTCACCGGCCCGTTCGCGCGATACTCTCATCAGGATGGATTGACACCTGCGGGGTCTTTCGACCGGTGACTTGTAGCGACTCCGTCGGGCGAGTCGATCCGTATTTGAAGGAATCTCTCAGCGGAATGCACAGTATTTCGCGACGGCGGGAGATCACCGACGAGTACGGTTGGCGGAACTTTGGCGACATTCGAGCCGACCACGAACAAGCCGAGTTCGCGGGTGAGGCCCCGATCGTTTCCCATTACAACAATCAGTTCGATCTGGTTTTCGGCGGCATCCTGCAACTCACTCGGACAGGAGATCCGACCTGGTGGGAGTTGTTCGATCCGCTGGCTCGGCATGTGATGGATATCGACATTTATCACACCGAGGCCGACAAGGCCGCCTACTCGGGCGGAATGTTCTGGCATACCGATCACTTTCAGCACGCCCGGACCTCGACGCATCGCACGTATTCGCGGGCCAATCGGCCGGATGGAAAGGATTACGGCGGCGGTCCCAGTAACGAACACAACTACACCACTGGCCTGTTGACGTATCACTATCTCACCGGGTCGATGGCGGCGAAAGAAGCGGTCATCGGGTTGGCGGATTGGGTGATCCGCATGGACGATGGTCGCCGCACAATTTTGGGTGTGGTCGATGACGGTCCGACCGGCCTCGCGTCGGCGACGTGTGGTCTGGACAACCAAGTTCCGGGTCGCGGGGCGGGCAATTCACTCAATGCGTGTCTCGATGCCTGGGAACTCACCGGGGAAGATCGCTTCCTCACGTTCGCGGAAACGCTGATCGCCCGTTGCGTACATCCCGATGACGATGTGACCGCACTCGATTTACTCAATGCGGAATTGCGTTGGTCTTACGTTGTGTTTCTGACGTCTCTCGCGAAATATCTCGATCTGAAAACCGAATCCGAACAGTTCGACGATGCCTTCGATTACGCACGAGCTTCGCTGTTGCACTATGTCCGTTGGATGTTGCAGCACGAAAGTCCTTGGCTCGATCGGGCGGACGAATTGGATTACCCCAATGAAACCTGGGCGGCTCAGGAGATGCGAAAAGCGAACGTGTTGCGTTGGGCGGCTCGGTACACCGACGACGCGGAACTTCGTCGCAAGCTTTGTGAGCAAGGAAATGCATGGGCGGATCGGGCATGGAGCGATTTGAATCGGTTCGAGAATCGCACGGTCGCTCGATGCGTGTCGGTCTTGATGACCGAAGGTGCCCGGGATGCGTCTTTCCGTGACGGTGTCGAAACACTCGGAATCAGTCGTCCGTTGCCAACGAAATCATATCCGCCACGTGTTCCGTTCGTCCCTCAGAAAACACGTGTCAAAGCGATGCTCAAACGACCGACCCAATGGGCGTCGATCGCGTTGCGGATGATGAACCCGCGACGCTGGCGGTCGAAAGCTTAGTGACGAAATTCGTGTCCTCTAGATTTCTTATTAGTTCTTAGTTCGCTTGTTTTCCGGAATTGATCGAATGATTGCCCCCACTCACTCGCGACCGACGGTTTGCCAAGTCGTACACAGTTTGAATGTTGGTGGTGCGGAGTTGCTGGCCGCCACGTTGTCGCGTCGGTTGTCGGATCAGTTTCGCTTCGTTTTCGCGTGCTTGGACGAACTCGGCCCGGTTGGTGAAACGTTGCAATCGGAAGGTTTTTCGGTCGAGGTGTTGGGCCGGCAGCCCGGTGTCGATCGGCAATGTGCCAAACGTCTGTGGGAGTATTGTGAACGAGAGAATGTGCAACTCGTGCACGCTCATCAATACACTCCGTTCTTCCAAACGATGCTCGCTCGTCGGGGACGCCGAGGGTTGCCGATTCTGTTTACCGAACACGGACGGCATCATCCCGATGTCCGCAAAACCAAACGGGTGATTTGCAATCGACTCTTGCTCAAACGCGACGATCGGTTGGTCGGCGTTGGGGCGTCCGTACGCGACGCTTTGATCGAAAAAGAAGGTCTGCCGAGCGAACGTGTCGAGGTGATTTACAACGGTGTCGATCTGTCCGCGTTCGGCACGACCGATGCCAATCTGCGAAGTGAAGTCCGCGAGGAACTGAGTCTGGCCGACTCCGACTTGGTCGTGATGATGGTCGCTCGACTGCATCCGCTCAAAGATCATCTCACGGCTCTTGAGGCGGTGCGGTCGCTGTCGAAGTTGCGGCCGGACATCAAATTGGTTTTGGTTGGTGATGGTGAAGAACGCCCGCGGATCGGCTCGTTCATCAAGGAGCATTCGCTGGCGTCGAATGTGCGGGCCCTGGGTACACGGACCGACGTGGCTCGGCTGCTCTCGGCGGCGGATGTGTTTTTGCTTTCGAGCATCAGCGAGGGGATTCCGCTGACCATTATCGAAGCGATGGCTGCCCGCATTCCCGTCGTGTCGACCGATGTCGGTGGAGTCGGTGAAATGGTCACGCATGGAGTCACAGGATTGCTCGCACCACCGAAATCTCCCGAAGCAATCGCCGAACAGATTCTCACGGTTTCATCGGACGCTTCGCTGCGAGACACGCTCATCGAAAATGCCCGAGCGAAGGCATATGAAACCTTCTCACTCGAAGGGATGCTCAACGCCTACCGCAGCCAATACGAGGAGATGACCGATGTCTAACGAAACCGCCGCCGGTCCTTCGCTCCTTGTGTTCTCCGACGATTGGGGACGGCACCCTTCGAGTTGCCAACACCTCGTGCGACGGTTGCTTCCCGAGACATCCACGGTGTGGGTCAACACGATCGGCACCCGCACGCCGAAACTGAATTGGATGACGGCCAAACGCGTTTGGGAGAAGCTCCGTGATTGGCGACACGTCGAACCAACCGATACCGAATCGACACCGCAGAATCTGACGGTTCTCAACCCTCGCATGTGGCCATGGTTCACGCGAACACGGGACCGGCGTTGGAATCGGGCCTTGTTGACTCGCCAACTGAAACCGATCGTGGAATCGCTGCCGCAACCTGTCATTGCGTTGACGACACTTCCTATCACGGCGGACCTTCCTGGTCAGTTGCCAGTGGCGAAGTGGGTCTACTACTGCGTCGATGACTTCAGCGTTTGGCCCGGTTTGGATGGCGATACGCTCGCCAACATGGATCGGGACATGCTGCAAGCGGCGGATGATGTGATCGTGGTGAGCGAGACGTTGCAGGATCACGCGGTGAGTCACGGTCGGTCGCCGATGATGCTCACGCACGGCGTGGATTTGGAGCACTGGCGAAATGCAGTCAGTCCAAAACCGACGCAGGCGGATCGGGAAGAACCGATCATCTTGTTCTGGGGAGTGATTGATCGCCGCATGGATGTCGAATTCCTCGAAGCTTTGTCGAATGGACTCGATCGCGGGACGATTGTGCTGCTCGGTCCGCAACAAGATCCCGATCCGAAACTCTCGCGGTTGTCGCGGGTCGAGCTGCATCCTCCGGTGCCGTTTGCGGAGTTGCCAAGTTGGGCAGCCAAGGCATCGGTTCTGATCATGCCATACGTCGATGAACCGGTCACGCGGGCCATGCAACCGCTGAAACTCAAAGAGTATTTAGCGACCGGGCGAGCTGTGGTCACACGGCAGTTACCGGCTGTTCGGGAGTGGGACGACTGCTTGGACGCCGTGACGACACCCCAGACGTTTGCGGATCGTGTGATCGAACGCATCTACACCGATGTCCCGGTCGGTCAGCAAACCGCCCGTCAACGACTGACCAGCGAAAGTTGGGCCGCAAAAGCCCGTGTGTTGGAATCCGTCTGGAAGCCGCACGCTGAGATTTCTGTTACTCCTACCGAGACTGTAAGCCATGCCGAATGAAACTCCACGCCGTCCGTTCGTGCTGCACACTCGCGTTGTCACAGGAGTTGGCGGCGGACCGGAGAAGACAATTCTCAATTCACCCCGGTTTCTGGCGGATGCGGGTTACGACAGCGCATGTGCTTTCATGCATCCATCGAACGATCCCGGTTGGGCTTCGCTCGTCGAGCGGGCGGAGTTGGCTGACGCGGAGATTCTTTCCGTTCCCGATGGTGGCCCGTTCGATCCTCGGGTGCTTTACCGTTTGGTGCGGATTTGTCGGCAACGTGGCGTCACGATCTGGCATGGTCACGATTACAAAAGCAACGCGCTCGGCTTGGCGGTGGCGAAGCTGCACCCCATGAAACTTGTCACCACCGTGCATGGCTGGGTGACGAATACTCACCGATCGAAAGTCTATTACCACGTCGATCGTTGGTCGATGCGTTGGTACGACCGCGTGTTGTGCGTGTCGCCGGACTTGGTGGATCGCTGTTTGGCGGCCGGTGTGTCCGAAGAGCGTGTGCAACTCGTCGAGAACGGCATTCTAGCGGACGACTACGAACGTACGCTCTCACGTGAGGCAGCAAAAGCGAAATTCCATGTTCCGAGCAATCGCATTTTGATCGGTGCCCTCGGGCGGTTGTCTCCGGAAAAAGGATTCAATTTGCTGATCAAGGCGGTCAATGAGTTGATCCGGGAAGGTCGTGATGTCGGCTTGCTGATCGGGGGCGAAGGCGGTGAACACGCAAAACTGGCCACACAGATTCAGTCGGCGGGTCTGGAAGACCGGATTCATCTGATGGGGCACTTGTCTGATCCGCGTCAATTTTTTCAAGCGTTGGACATATTCGCACTGAGTTCGTTGCGGGAGGGGTTGCCGAACGTGGTTCTGGAAGCGATGGCCTGTGAATTGCCTATTGTCGCGACCCGAATTGCCGGAGTACCGCGAGCGATCGACGACCAAAAGAACGGTCTGCTGATCGAACCCGGACGGTGGGACAACTTGCGAGATGCCCTCCGGACGATGGTACTGTTTCCCGATCGTCGAACAGAATTCGGAATCGCGGCTCGAAAAACTGTTGTCGAGCGATTCGGTTTCGCCCGACGAATGGCGTCTCTGGTTGATGTCTATCGCGATGTCTTGCCAACCCCGGAGACCAAACCGACACCGGAACCGTTGACTGTCGGTTCAACCCTCTGACACAGCGGACTCCGAGACTCGTCTTTCCGACATTTCCATCGAGCCAACTATGACCTCCTTGCGAACTGCACCACCAGCCATTGCCACAATCACGCCGAAAATCATTGTTTCGCAGACGGCCCCCACGGGTTGGGACGAGTATCTCACGCAGCACGGTTATCTTGGCTTCCTGCTGCGAAGCGAATGGTCAGAGATCTTGCACGGTAGCATGCAACAACATCCACATTTTCTGACGGCGTATGCCGGTGAGAACATCGTCGGTGTGCTGCCGTTGTCACTGTTGGACACGTGGCTGTTCGGACGGTTTCTTGTGAGTTTGCCGTACTTGAACACCGGGGGAGTACTGGCAGACTCAGCGGAGTTCGCGAACGCTCTGATCGATCGGGCCACGCAATTGGCGGACGAACTCAATGTTCGCTCGCTAGAGTTGCGACACGAAACGCGACACGAACACCCCCGCCTGAACGCCGAGAATACCTCGAAAGTTCACATGCGACTCGCCTTGCCAGAGACGACCGAACAGCTCTGGAACGATCTGAAGTCCAAAGTTCGTAGCCAGATTCGCAAGCCGCTCAATGACAAACGCTTCGTCGCCGTGTGGGGAGGAACGGAACTGCTCGACGACTTCTATCAGGTGTTCTGCCGGAATATGCGAGACCTGGGGACACCACCGTTTCCCCGTTCACTGTTCGAGGGCATTCTCACCGCGTTCCCGAACGATGCCGAAATCTGTGCCGTGTACTACGAAGGCCAGTTGGCATCAGCAGCGTTGTTGGTTCACGGCCCAGGCGTGACGCAAGTGCCGAGTGCGAGCACCATCCGCGATTTCAATCCCACCGGCGTCAACATGCGAATGTATTGGCATTTGCTGTGTCGCAGTGTCGAACGCAGCCAGCACACGTTCGATTTCGGTCGAAGTACCGAAGGAAGTGGAACCTATCGCTTCAAAAAACAATGGGGAGCCCAAGCAGCACCCGCCATTTGGCAATCCTTAATTCGCAAAGGTAACGCCAACGAGATGCGGCCGGACAACGGGAAATTCAGCCTCGCGATTCGGGTGTGGCAAAAACTCCCCATCTGGCTAACCCGGTGGATTGGCCCGCGAATCGTTCGGGGAATTCCCTAAAATGTACATCGTTGAACTTTTGGGTAGATCTTACAACCGTTTCAGGTATCGTAATCGGTAGGACATCTAACATCTTGAAATTCGAGATGGAAGGGAATAATTGACGTAGGGGATGAGCGACGTATCGTTTCGCAGATCACGATCGTAGTCCCGCGAGGGCGGCAGGAATCGGAGCGAAAACGATGGCTGAAATGGCGGGTCTTCTGAAGCACGATGGTGACCGAGTCGATTCGATTCAGGCCGAGAAACTACTCCACCAATTGCAGCGAGGGACCGGTAACGGAATTGTTCTGCTCGGTGAAGCCGCCCTGATCCACACGCGTCTCAAGCCTGTCACGATGGCGGAGCGACAACCGGTCCAAAATGCCGACGGGACCATGTGTGCGACCGTCCTCGGACAACCCCAATGGGGCGAATCCCATCGACACGCCCAAGACCCTTTAGTTCCTCGAGAGCTTCTCGAATTCTACCAAGCTCGCGGACCAGCGGCTTTCCGGTATCTGTGGGGACAATGGGCAGCCGCCATTTGGGACGCACCGCGTCAACGCTTGGTCCTCGCCCGTGGATGGGAAGGCAGTCCGCAAATCTGGATGGCGGAACGTGACGACACCTTCACATATTCGACTTCCGCGAGCGTTTTTGATCCGAAGTCTCAGCCACCACAAGAGTTAGACACCCAAGAGACTCGGTTGCTGCGAATCCGACGAGCGACCCCCGTGATGGCCTGAATAGTTGTCGTCTCATAGCGTCTGATCTGCTCACTCTTCTCCTGATTTTCGTCGACCTTTGCCGGTTATGCCGGACAGAATTCCGAAAATCCGTTTGTCGCTGCCTTTTTTGCCAACAAACGTCCGTTCCGCAACGTAAAGAATGTGGAATGGAGGCAAAGACGAGATCAGTTGCCGAGCGAAAGAGAATTGAGATTTCGGCAGAATTTTCACGATTCGCAAATTTCCTTCCTGTTTCGGCCGGCCTATAGTTCATCGTCCGCCCCCCCATTTCTCCTAAACACGTCTCTGCGACGCACGGAATCACCCAGTAACACGAACGTGATTCGTGCCGGAGGAAGGAACGTACTCATGGCGAGAAAAGATGCACTACTCCGACTTCACGAGCGTTTGATCAGCAAACGAGACGCTCTCCGGAAGAAGCTCCTTCGCGAGTTCGAGCGTTCCCAAGATTCCGACGTGGGTCTCGAGCGAGGTGGTGATGTTTGCGATGCCGCTTTGGATGGTGAATCGGATGAGCTCAACACTCACATCGCCGAGCTAGAGAGTCGCGAACTCAAGCAAATCGAACGAGCTATCCAACAAATTCGCACCGGTCGCTATGGGCAATGCGAGATGTGCGACAAGTCGATTCCCATCGAACGCCTCAAGGCCCTTCCGTTCACCCCGTTGTGCATCAACTGCCAACGGCTTCACGAGCAAGAAGGCGGAAGCTCTCACGATTTCGAGGCGAATTGGGAATCTGCCTATGAAATGGAAGGCCGCATGAGTGAGAAAGAATTCACCATCGGCGATATCGACGTGAGAGATTAGGTCGATTTGACATCAGCAAGCACGCCTCGAAGTATCGCTCTCGAGGCGTGCTTTTTTTGCGCGTGTCTTTCCACGAAATCCGTTCACGCGATGATGTCGTGTAGCACATGCCCTGCGACATCGGTTAATCGGAACCGCCGACCGTTGTAGCGATACGTCAATTGCTCATGATTGATGCCCAGAAGGTGCAAAATCGTGGCATGCAAATCGTTCACGTGCACCTTGTTCTCAGCGGCTTTGTAACCGACCTCGTCCGACGCACCGTAACTCACGCCGCCTTTGACCCCACCGCCGGCCATCCATGCGGTGAAACAGTGGGGGTTGTGATCGCGTCCGGGTTTCTTGCCTTTCTGAGCAATCGGCAACCGCCCAAACTCACCGCACCATACCACGAGCGTGTCGTTGAGCAGTCCGCGTTGAGCTAAGTCGGTCAACAAGCCGGCGACTGGCTGATCCGTCTCGCCGGCAAATTGCGAATGATTGCCGTGAATGTCCGCGTGCCCGTCCCACGAGCGTTGGTTTTCCATCCCGCCGGAATAAATCTGCACAAACCGCACACCACGTTCGACCATCCGTCGGGCGGTCAAACATTGAGCCGCAAAGTGCCCGCAGGTTTTTTCGTTTAGTCCATACAGTTTCTGAATGTGATCCGGTTCGGCGGACAAATCGATTGCTTCCGGAGCGGCGGACTGCATTCGATACGCCAATTCGAAACTCTGTATTCGTGCCGTCAATTCCGCTTCGGCGGCGAACTGCTCGCGATGCATCTCGTTGATCTTCTTGAGAAAATCCAACTGGCTTCGTTGCGTCGTTGGAGTGCTGCTCGCGGGCGGCGATAGGTTTTCGATCGGCGGACCTTTCGGCTTCAAATGCGTGCCCTGATAAACACCTGGTAAAAACGCCGCTCCCCAATTCGCCGCATGACCTTTCGGCAATCCCCTGCCCTTCGGATCACTCATCACGACAAACCCCGGCAAGTCGCGGGCTTCGCTGCCCAGTCCATATGTGACCCATGAACCGACACACGGAAAGCCCATTCGCGGCAGACCGCAATTCATCATGAACAACGCGGGAGAGTGGTTGTTCGATTCCGTATGCCCGGAATGAATGAACGCCATCTTGTCGACATGCTCACCGAGATGCGGAAAAATTTCCGAAACCGGTTTGCCGCACTCGCCACGCGGAGTGAACTGAAACGGCGACTTCATCAACCCACCGACGGCGTTCTTGAAAAAGCCGGTCGTGTCTTTAAAACTTTCGTCGAACTCCTTGATCGATTTGCCGTCCCACTTTTCCAGAGCCGGTTTGTAGTCCCAGGTATCGACTTGGCTCGGTCCGCCGTTGACGAAAATCCAAATCACATGTTTCGCACGCGGTGGAAAGTGGGTTTCCTGCGGTGCCATCGGATTCAGTGACCGATCAGTCGAATCGCTCGCCGCCAACACGCCTTCATCATGTAGTAGCCCCGCCAACCCCAAGAGCCCGGCTCCCGCTCCGGCTCTTGTGAGCCATTCGCGACGGTTGAATTCCGGGAACGGTCGATGATTCTGCGAAAACATATTCGATCCTTAATTGGTGTCCTTCGGTTCGACCACAAGCCGGTCAACCTTCCATGTGTCCGACTCGCTCGCGATCACGACTCGTATCGAGGCATTCGGTGCGTCCGGCGAATTGAACACGTATTCCGTGCGGTCTTCCTCACCGAGAGTAATTGTTTTCGATGATTCAAACTCCAACGGCTTCTGCAAAAACGGCCGCCGTTTCAGCAGACGGAGAAACGCTTCGCGACCGTCGGCACTTTTGAACTCCGCCGTCGTTGATTGCCACGCTTCGACAGCTTGATCGTTTTGAATCTGCGTGAAGAAAGTGTCCGCGACGACGCGACCTTCATCAACATCCGGCTGCGTCGCCGGTTTCGAGAGATACCAGTAACACGCAATGATCGCGATCAAGGCAATTACCGCGATCACGATCCATTTGGCTTCACCGGCTCGACGAGAATTCCGCATTACGGTAACGACTCCGTTTCGCCACCCGCTCGCGTGCCCATTGCTCGCCAGACAGTCAGATCGATGTTTTCGCTCACCGAACGCGTGGAACCATCCATTAGAAGTGCGTTCACGGAACCCGGATGATAACTGCGAGCCGTGATCGCCGCGTACGTTGGCGAACTGGCGGATTCCCCATCGCGGACGGACGTGACATCAATGCTGTACTCGACGCCACTGTCAGTGTAGGGCACGTGTGTGTTCGGAGTGAAGGTGGTTGTGAATCCGGTTTCATGGACATCGCCTTCCACCCATTCGGTATGACCGTTGGAGTCGAAGGTGCCGCCGTAGTGCGCTGCCAAATCTGCTGGTGTCGCTGGTGGTGCCACACCCAAGTTGGCAGGCATGTAAGTGTCCCACAGATTCGGTTGAAATCCTTTGACTTCCGCCGCCGCGAGCGTGTTAGTCAGTCCATCTGTGATGTCCGCTGGCCGAAACGCCCGGTTGTTGCCGAACGCTCCATCTCCAACCTCGCCGGAAACTGGGTCGTAAGTAAACCAAGTGCCCTGGTTGAAACCGTACATCACCGGGTAGTGGGTAAGTGTGGGAGTGGGACGCGGGCGATCGTTGGGGTCACTGGGGCAGACAAAAACCGCCACGCGAGTGGCACACGCTTCCGGGTTGCCAGTGAACTCGGGGCTCACATCGTAGTCGATCAAATTCGCGAGGTTCGTTTGCTCAAGATACGGCAGCAACCGCGTGTGAGCCGACCAAGGTTCGAACGTGGAGTTCAACGGCAGCACCGCAGCGGGGGGCACGCCTTTGTTGGAGTCAATGTAATTGTGCAACGCGATCCCGATCTGTTTGAGGTTGTTCTTGCATTGCGTCCGTCGTGCGGACTCGCGAGCTTGCTGAACCGCGGGCAGCAACAGAGCAATCAAGATTGCGATGATGGCGATCACCACCAGCAGCTCAATCAGCGTAAAACCGGTATGGCGCGACTTTCGTAGATGATCCATCGACTCAATCCTAAGGGAAATTGAAAGGTTGAGGTGTGGTTTGATGCTAAACGGTACCAGAACGTCGTTCAGTCGGGCAAGCAATTCCTTCACAAAGCCGTTACGATAAGGATCGCCTAAGTTTCAATACTACTGTAGGAGTCGCTCCATGCCGGACGAATCGAAGAAGCAATACCGAGTGGGCGTGATCGGGCACACGGGGCGTGGAAATTACGGGCATGGCATGGATACGGCTTGGTTGTCCAATCCGCGAACGGACATCGTGGCCGTCGCCGATGCCCACGAGTCTGGTTTGCAGGCGGCTTTGAAGAAGCTCAAAGTCGACACCGGCTACGCCGATTATCGGGAGATGATTGCGAAGGAAAAACTCGATATCGTCGCTGTCTGTCCGCGATGGATCGACCAACATCACGCCATGATCATGACAGCCCTCGAACATGGTTGTCACGTCTACACGGAGAAGCCGTTCACTCGCACGCTCGCCGAAGCGGACGACATCGTGCAGGCTTGCCAAATGCGACACCTGCGGCTCACGATCGCTCACATCGCCCACTACTCGCCACAATTGCCGATCGTAAAAAAGATGCTGCAAGACGGTGCCATTGGCGAAGTGCTGGAGATTCGCGCACGTGGCAAAGAAGACCGACGCGGCGGCAGCGAGGATCTGTGGGTTCTCGGTTCGCACGCTCTCGAATTGATGCAGGCCATTGGTGGAGAAGTCGAGTGGTGTTTCGCCGAAGTCACACAGAACGGCGAGCGAGTGACCAAGACCGATGTGAAAGACGGTCCCGAAGGCATCGGCCCATTAGCCGGTGACGGTGTGGATGCCATGTACCGTTTCACGAACGGCGTGACCGGTTATTTCAACTCCCACAAAGATGCCGGCGGACGACCGTCGCGGTTTGGTTTGTCGATCTTCGGCAGCAAAGGCGTGATCGAAATGCAGTCCGGTTATCTTCGACCCGCGCTCTGGTTGAAAAGCCCGACATGGTCCGCCGCTCGCAGCGATGCCGATTGGATTCCCATTACCTCCAACGGTCCCGGTGAACCGGAAACGCTCAAGGATTTCGACTACCGTGGTGCTCACCCGGTCATCGTCAGCGATTTACTCGACGCGATCGAGAACGACCGGGAACCATTGTGCAATGTGGAAGACGCACGTGATTCCATCGAGATGATCGCCGCCGTCTTTGAATCTCATCGACAACAAAAGCCGGTCTTGTTCCCGTTGGAGAACCGCAAGAACCCGCTCACGATGCTTTCGTGAACGATCAGAATCTGCATCAACTTCAGCGGGAGTATGGCATACCCACGGCTTTGAGTGGCCATGGTGAAGCATTCGAACGTTGCGAGACCCTGCCACCCACGTTTTCGAAATGATAGCCAACGAATCGTTACGGCTTGCGAACCGTTAGCCAGAGGTCCGCAATCGGGGAGAATGCTCCCGGTGCGGTCGCGGTTGCGGGGTGTTCTTGAACCGTGTCGGTGTCGACCGGTTTGCCGACGATCTGGAATGGTTGGTTGAAAGTCATGTCCTTCGCGGTGGTCAATTCCAATTCGACTTTCTTCGAAGAATCGCCTTTGGCTTCCGAACGAACCGGCTTCGCCGACACCCCATCGGGAAGTCCCGTCGCCGCAACTTCGATGACGGCTGAAAAACCATTCACCCGTGCGATCGTGACCGGGATCTTTAACGATTCACCCGCTTTCACCGCGAAGGCGTCGGCTTCGACGGTCATTGAAAAATCAGCGGTCTTTGGGGCAATCTGCAACTGATACGCATACCGCAGCCCGCCGTGTCCAAACAGATCCGAAACTTCGATCTGGTAAGTTCCATCGCTGGGAATTTTGCGTTCCAGAACGGCATCGAACTCGTTGCGTTTGGGGTCGTCAACGCGAGCGATTTCCGAATCCTTGGCATTCAGCAATCGCAAGACCGGATCGAGTTCCTGACGAAACGCACGGGACTCTGCTCGGAAGACGAGTGTGTCGTTCTTCTTGGCGTCGAACTTGAAGATGTCGGTGTCACCTGGTGAATCGATGGAACCGTGGATCGAAACGGGAATCGGGATCGTGTTGGCTTCCTGTGATTCGACCCGAGTCGGTACAGAAACGATCGGCACACCAATGAACCCGGCAGCCATCGGGTGAGAGACAATCGCTGTTTTCTTGAGATTGTCCCGAGTGACCGTCAAACCGCTGAAGTCCTTGGGCAGATTCCATCCGACAGGTTTCAGCGGCGTTTCATCGGAAGTGACGGCCATGGGTTCGACATGATCGAGGAATGGACCGGTGGTGAGAGTCAGTCGATAGATGTACGTGCTGCCGCCAGCGAACCGAATCGAACTGTTCGGTGTCTCCGGAAACGCAAACACACGGACCGAATACACGCCGTCCTTGGGAACCGGAAAAACGCACAGCGGATCGATGCCGCGTGCATCATCATTCTGCAGCAACACGAAGCCTTCCGGCGAAAGCACCTGCAACACGCCGTCCATCGGCGAACCAAACTCATGCGCGGCCAGCGAAGCCACGAGCGTATCACCGGTCTTGAGCGATACCGAGAACGTGTCCACATCCCCTGATTTCGCCAACCGACCGTTGACCGTCATCTGCGACAATTCCAACGTGTTCGCTTTTTCGGGCGTTTCGTTCGGTTCGGTTTCGTTGAACTCTTTCAGTGTGCCAACCGCGAACGGCCGGACCGACGATGCCCCCTCCGCGTTTGACAACCGAATCCAACATGGTCCCGGCGTGGCTTCTGGCGGAGCGGTGACGCGGAACTCGCTTTTCTTCTCGTCTAGTTCGATCGAGAGGTCATCGCGACTGCACCACACGGACACGGGGCGATCGCCGATTTTGCCATTGACCGTAACCGTGGCCGTCGTGCCCGCCTGCATTCCCGCCGGAAAGAATCCCGTCACTGACGGCGGTGCCGCAAACGCAGGGCAACTGAGGACAACGGACAAAAGGCAGGTGGCCAGGGCCGAATGGAATTGATTCATCGATTTACTGAATGTTGCCCGTTGTCGCTCGGAATTGGTACGTGCGGTATGCATCCGACAAATTTGACCGCGTTGCTCTGGGTTACATCAACTCGGTGATTGGCGTGGGATCGCTCACCAAGTGGGTCGGACGACCTTGCGGTGTGTAGAGGATGGTATTCGGATCGATGCCGAGTTTGCTGTAGATGGTGGACGCGAAATTTTCGGGGCTTTTCACGTTATCAACCGCAGAATACCCAGCTCGGTCGGTGGCCCCGACGATCGTGCCGCCGGGTGTGCCCGCACCGGCCATGAGGACGGACATCGCGTTCGACCAGTGATCGCGACCGGCGTCTTTGTTGATTTTCGGTGTGCGACCGAATTCGCCGAGCATCACGACCAGTGTGGAATCGAGCATCCCCCGGTTATCAAGATCACGAATCAACGTGGCGACGGTTTGATCAACCTTCGGCATGCGTTTATTGAAGCTATCGAACAGACCGCGGTGATGGTCCCAACCGCCTTCGTACAACGTGATGAACGGCACACCGGCTTCGACCAATCGTCGAGCGAGCAACGCCCGTTGACCGAAACCATCGCGGACGTACTCGTCTCGCAACTCGTCCGGTTCGCTTTGAATGTGGAATGCAGCTTGGGCTTCCGGCGAGGTCACCAAGTCCACGCCTTGTTCGTAGTATTCATCGAGAGCTGGCACCGGATCGGACGCGGCGGCTTCGTTCATGCGGGGCAACTGATCGACGAGCTTTCGAAGATCGGTGCGGTTCGCGAAACGGTCGGTCGTTAATCCGTTGGGAAGGGCGACGTCACGCACGCGGAAGTTCGAACTGGATGGGTTGTCCGAAACCACGAACGGAGCATACTTCGCACCGAGGAAGTTCGGGCCGCCCGATCGCGACATTTTTGGCAACGAGAAGTACGACGGCAGTCCGCCGTTGTTGCCCCGATGGTAGGCCGTTGCGGACCCCAAACTCGGATGGAAACTGACGAACGCACCACAGCCGACCGGAATTCGCGGCGGAGCACCGGTCATCATGTAGTGATTGCCCGCTCCGTGATTCCCCTGGTTGTGTCGGATGGAGCGAATGACCGAGATTTGGTCCATCATCGCAGCAAGCTTGGTGCAATGCTGAGAGAAGTGCACGCCCGGCACACTGGTGTTGATCGCGGAGAATTCGCCCCGGATTTCCGAGGGGGCCGTCGGTTTCGGATCGAAGGTTTCGTAGTGTGATGGTCCGCCATCGAGCCAAATGAGAATGACACTCTTGGCAGGAGCGGCGAGTTCCGTGGTGGGAGCCGCCGACGCTTTGAGCCGCAACGAATGGGCCAAACCACCGCCGGTGAGTGCGGTCAAACCAAGTTGCAAACAACTTCGGCGAGTCATTCCCTCGCAGTTTCGATGAATTGGCATGGGGGCCTCGGCAGGGGGTGGTAGGAAGGTGGGTTCAGTTCTTGAAGACGAATTCCGGGGTGTTGAGCAGCGCCCATAGTAAATCTTCGGTTGCAGCTCGGCGGGTTCGTCCATCTTGATTATATAAATTTACGCCGATTTGTCGCTCTTGATCGGAAGGAAATCGCGCGTACACCCATAAGTACAGGTCTTCGACGATGGATTCGGGCGGTTTGTCGCTCGCAGCCAACTCGGCAACGCGGCTGCTGTCGCTGGTGATTTTGGCGGCCAAATCGCGAGAATTCATCAAATGTAACGCCTGGACCAAGGTGGTATCGCTGGTACGTTCGCAGGGTGGGTCTTGGTTCGGATCGGGACGACCGAAGGCATCCAAGAAATCAGATTGCACACGGTGCGTCCAAATTTCCTTGGCGAGCGAACCGTCGGGCATCGCCGAAAACGAGTTCGGTTTGCCGGTGATCCGAGCCACCGAATCGAGCAACACTTCCGCCCGTAACCGTTGCCGGTAATACCGCGAATGGTTCCGCGTATCGACGAAATTACGATCGTTCGGTAGGGAACTCAAACTGTAAACGTAGGAGTTCGCAATCCGTCGCACCAGATGTTTGATGTCGTAGTCGTGTTCGCGGAAATCTTCGGCGAGAGCATCGAGCAGTGGTTCGTTGGCAGGTGGGTTTGTACCTCGCAAATCGTCCACTGGTTCGACGATGCCCGTGCCCATCAGGTCCGCCCAGATACGGTTGGCCATGACCTTTGCGAAGAACGGGTTGTCGTCGGAGGTGATCCACTCGGCCAACTTGACTCGGGGATCGGTGCCAGTGGGAATGTCTGCCGGTTCGCCGAACAACGGTTTCGGTGGAAGCACTTCGCCGGTGAGCGGATGCTTGACGTCACCTCTAGTCGCGGTGTAGATGATCTCTTCCGAACCGGAAATTGGCGGAGACAGTCCCTTCCCTTTGCGACCAATTTTGGCGAAGTAAGCCGCGAAACTGTAGAAATCGTCCTGCCCGTACACCTCAAATGGATGGTGATGACATTTCGCACAGTCCAGCCGCACGCCGAGGAAGAGTTGACTGACCATCGTCGTCAATTCGTCGGGGGAACGACGATCCCGAAACAGCGTGACCGCTCCGTTGCGGAACGTGCCGCCTTGAGCCGTGAGCAATTCCCGTGTGAATTCATCCCAAGGCGTGTTCTCGCGGAATTTTTGTCGAATCCAATAGTCATAGTTCAACGTGTTCTTGATGCCCACGCGATACGGGTTCGGCCGCAACAAATCGACCCACTTGTTCGCCCAATGCTCAGCGAATTCGGGGCGGTTCAACAGATTGTCCACCAACTCGCTGCGTTTGTTTGGCGACGGATCATCCAAGAACGCTCGGGCTTCGTCGGCGGTCGGGGTGCGGCCGATGATGTCGATATACACCCGACGCAGAAAGGAGTGATCGGGAGCCGGTTCGGAGGGTTTCAACGCGAGTTTCTGGAGTTTGTCCCAGACCAAACCATCAATGAAATTTTGCTTCGGCAATTCCGTGTAGAACTCTGCTGGAACTTGCCCCGGAAGCGGCACCGCGACTTCCGAGACCGTGATTTGGTCCATGAACCGAGCCATGATGGCGGCGTCACCAGTGAGTTTTCCGGCGGTGACCACGCCATCTTTATCGACGGCAGCGATCGCCGATTCGTTGGACTGGAACGAGCTGAGTCGCGTGACATCTCGGCGTGTGCCATCCGCATAAATGGCGGTGACGAGAAGTTGTTGCGAGTCGTCGTTCTTCAGGATGCGTTCGGTCGGGTAAACTTCGATTCGATCCAATTTGGCCACACCGGGAAGTTCACGCGGGGCTCCGGATTCCACCCAACGGGTGAGCGTTTCAAAGTGCTCGCCCTCGGGATCAAGACGCTTTCCGCCACCGTGCGGCGTGCGGGCGATGGGTTTGGTCAGCAGAAGACTTCGTGACGGGTCCGGCAGGAACACCCGCCGACCGCGTGCTTCTTTGGTGAGGGCATCGTAGTCGAAGTTCGGATCGAACCCCAATAGCGAGAGTTGAAATCCGTTCTGTCCACGAGCTTTTCCATGACACGCCCCGGCATTACAGCTGAACCGGGTCAGGATTGGTTGGACGTCACGTTCGAAATCGACCGGCAATGGGGCACTTGTTTCTGTGATCTTCACAGGAACCGTCGCGGTCAAGTCGGCGACACGCACCTGGACTGTTGTTGTGCCATCACCGACAGCTTGCAACAGTCCATGTTCATCCACGCGGACGACCTGGGGGTTCTCGGACACGAATTCCGCATCCCGGGTGGCGTCTCGACGGAGAGATTGCGATGCCCAAGCTGTAACCAAGAGTTGTTGCTTGGCATGAGGGCCGCGGAGCGTGATGGTTTTCGGCGTCAATTCCAACCGCGACCATTGCGACTCATCCGCAACAGCCAATGGGGAAACACACGCAAGAAAGCTCAAACCGAGCAAAAATCGTTTCATCAAGACTTACCACCAACGGATCAAAGCATTCCAATCTATTGGTAGTATATGAAACTCGATCCATCAAAAACAATTCGGAAGGCATCCCGATTGCTGTTTTTTTCGATCTGTCAGATCGGCGGGCGTAACGCTCTGCACCGAATCCAAGAGAAATTTTCGCATGGCAAGTCGTGCGAACGGACTAAACAAGACTTTTGCTCGCGACACTGCGTTGAATCCGAGTGGCCATGTCTTGCAGGGGAACGACTTCGTCCGCCAGTCCTTCCTGAATCGGAAACCGAGGCATCCCAAAGACGACACAACTAGCTTCATCCTGAACCATGATTTTGGCGCCCGCGTTCTTCAACTCGCGACAGCCGTGCAAACCGTCCGACCCCATGCCGGTCATGATCACGCCGAGCGTATTCGCGCCATACACAGGAACCAGTGAGCGGAACAGATAATCCACGGCCGGTCGACAACTATTTTCCGGCGGATCGTCGGTGATTTTGACGTGGACATCGTCACCAATCTTGACGACTTTCATCTGCTTGCCGCCCGGTGCGATATACACATTGCCCGGTTCCATCGGGTTCCCGCATTGAGCTTCTCGAACATTCAATGCGCTCGAGGAATTCAAACCATTAGCCAGCAACCGCGTGAACATCGGTGGCATGTGCTGAACGATCAAAATTGGAGCCGGGAAGTCCGCTGGGAGTTGCGGGATTAGCTGTCGAAGTGCATCCGGTCCCCCCGTGGAGATTCCAATGGCAACGGCCTCGATTGTTCCCGATGCCCGAGTCCGCCAAGACTCTTGAAGACTCGCGGGTTTCGCCGGAACCGGAATCGTCGGTTGGACACGCTGTGTTTTGATACGGAATGCCTCGATTCGCTCCGATAAATCATGGATCAGTTTTTGGCGGCTATGCTCGATGGAATCGGTCCGCGGTTTGACGATGAAATCAAACGCTCCCCGACGCAAGGCATTCATTGTGCGTTCAGCGTCCGACTGGTTGGCCCCGCTGATCATGATTGCCTTCGTGGACCACTGGCGAGATCGAAGTTGGTCCAGAACCTCAATTCCGTTCATTCGTGGCATTTCGAGATCGAGTGTAATGAGGTCGGGGCGATACCGCTCAATCTTCTCCACGGCGGCGATTCCATCACCTGCGGAGCCGACGACCTCGACGCCAGGAATCGCTTCCAAAGCATCGCGGACAATCTTGCGATAGAGGAGCGAATCATCGACGACCAACATACGAATTGGTTGCTGCACCACAGAACCGTTCTTTCTTCTCTCAATAGTGACTAATTCATATCCGGTATCAGTCGAACTCTTGCATCCTGCCGCCTTACCAACAGTTGAGGTTTGGCAAGAATGTGTCTTGTTAGGATGCAAGTCTTCCTAGCATCAAGGATGCTAGTGGCCCTGGGGTGCCACACACGGTCGACCTCGTTCCCCTGGGGGATTAGGTCGCTGCAGGGATCCAACGGTCGAGTTTTGCTTTCAAGACATCCACTGTGAACGGCTTGACAATATAGTCTGAAACACCGGCTTGAATTGCCGAGACCACTCGTGATCGCTCCGCTTCCGTGGTGATCATGATGAACGGGATTGTCTCGTTGATACTTCGGACGTTCTCTAGGAATTCCAGCCCGTCCATATTCGGCATGTTCCAGTCGCTCAGGATTAAATCGAACTCCGCGGACTTGAAGAGACTGAGTGCTTGCACGCCATCTTCAGCGTCTGCAACTTGCGTGACACTCAGCAGAGAGAGTCCTCGCTTGATGATGGTTCGCATTGTTCCTGAGTCGTCAACAACTAGTGCTCGCATGAGCGTGGTCTTTCTATATAACCAAGTAAAGATTGGAAATGAGTGTATTCGAGTGAATGGAGTGCACAGATCGTGCATGCTAGTTTGGTGCGAAACCGGCTTCAAGACAGAATTTGCCGACGTCGGATTGATAGTTGAGGCAGATCGGTTTGATCGAAGTCGGGTAATGAATCTCGTGGTCAGCTCCGCTAATGATATTGGGGGTGCTGATCGAGAGATTTAGTTGTTCAAATTTGGCTTTTGCAGACCCGGCAATCATGTTCGTGATCTCGCCAATGGCGTCTCGGACATCGGCGTTGACTTCCTCGACTTTCGTCCCCAACATGCGTTCCACAATATTCAAGGCCGTCTGGCGGGCCACGCTAAAAACGACGGTTCCGGTTGCTCCGCCTGTGATTCCAATGACCGCACTGAGGTCGAAGGCCGGGACCACAGAATTCTTTAGCGTAAGACTTTCCCGAACAGGCTCACAACCAAGCATCATTGTGAATACGTCTCGAGTGGAACCCATAAGAGGGTTCACAATAGCCGCTGTCAGGCGTGATGTTTGGCTGATTTGAGTTGTCATTGCGTTGTTGCCAATCAGGAATTCAGTGAGGGAGAATGAGTCCATGAAGAGTGGGATGAATTCGTTCCTAAACTAGCTTACGCTGCGTTTTGTTGCGTTTTGTTATCTTGGGATTCGGGCTAAGAGTTTGATGAGGACTCCGGTTACAACGATTTAACGGGTTTCGTATGTGGTCGAATGATTTGGTTGCTCGTTTTAGACTACATGATGTTCGTGACGATGTTGTTTCTTTTCACCAGGATTGCGAAAAAGTCTCATTCGTGCCTAGCACATGAACTATGGTCTGCTGTGGCGACCTTTGCGTCATCGCTTCGCTCCGAATGACGATGAAACATTACTTTCTTGTACTCTCTCATTTCCGATGACCGAATCCCTAGTATCTGAACCTGTGATTTCCGAGTCCGATCGGGACGCCAGTTTGCCTGGTGTCTCTGTGCAGATCGCTGACTTATTGACAGGGACCAAGTTGCGGCATCCACTTCTCAATAGTGCCGGTGTGCTGTTGGTCGCGGAAGGGACAACGATCACGTCTCAACTCAAGCAGCGGATCGCCTCCTATGGTAAAGACAATGTTCGTATCAATCCGGATGACTTAGGGAATGTGACACTCGATGTTTCCGACATTGAAGGGCGTCAAACTGTCGGGACGACTTCAGAGCTGATCGAACGACTAGATTCGATTATCGATCAGGGCGTGTTGCTTGTTAAAAATGATGGCCCTGCAATGCAAGGCCAGATGGTTTCCAACGGTCGGAAACCCTTTGATGCATCACGCCGCGAGGAGTTGCTGACGCAGCATCAGGCGACTCGAGAGTCACTCGACTCAATGATGCGCGAGGTTGGTCATGGGCAGGAGCTCAACGGGAAGCAAATTGCACAACTTGTTGCGACCTATCTCACGGATATGGCTGAGGACAACGAGCATGTGTTAAGTATTGCGATGAGTGCCGATAAACAAGGTTTGAGCGAGCGTGCGTTGCAAACGTCTTTGATGGCGATGACAATCGGCGTCGAAATGGGATTTGACGTTTCTAATGTCCGATTGCTAGGGATTTGCGGGTTAGTTCACGACTGGGGAATGACCCGTGTTCCCGAAGAGATTCTGTCAAAGAGTGGACGGCTGACGGAAATTGAGTTCTTGGAAATTCAAAAGCATCCGATTCACACCCTCGATATTTTGACTCTAATATCAGGCATTCCAGGGATCGTACCGTTAGTGGTCTATCAGGTACACGAAAGTCTCAATGGAACAGGATACCCACGGGGGCGAAAGGGTTCCTCGATTCATCCATTTGCCCGCATTTTGCATGTTGTGGATGTTTATACAGCATTGACGTCGCCACGGTCTTACCGGAACCCCATCATGCCTTACGGCGCGGTCGAGTGCTTGCTTCAGTTGGCGTCGAAGCGGGTTTTGGATTCCAAAGTTATCACGGCGTTGCTCAATGCGTTTAGTCTTTTTCCGATCGGGAGTTTTGTAACCCTCGACGATGCAAGTGTTGCCCAAGTGTTGCGTCCCAACCGGGGCAAATTTGATCGACCGATCGTGCAGTTGGTCAGGGATTCCCAAGGGCAAAAAGTGCCGGTCTCCGATGATTCCATCATCGATCTGGCGACGTCGGAACGGCAAGTCGTCCAGGCGATTCCAACACCCGGACGAAACGAGATTCCCTATTCGAAGGACGTGCTCACTGGTTCCGCGTGTCACCAATACCGCGATCAAGCTTGATGGGGTGATTCCACGCGATTGCGTTGCGTCGTGTCTGCGGGCATACTGGGGGCTCGTTCTGTCCCCTGGCTATTGCGCTTCTTGAGGAATACATCGTGTCGGCCACGCTGAGTGAGTTTGCGAAATCATTGACTGTGGAAACCGCGTTTACCGTTTTGGCGGTCGCCAAGGCGTTGAAAGCGGATGGGAAGGATGTGGTCGAACTGGAGATCGGTGATAGCCCGTTCGATAGCACGGCTTCGGCGAAATCGGTCGGGATTGAGTCGATCGAGCAGAACCATTCGCACTATTGTCCCTCACCCGGTTTGCCAGAATTCCGTGATGCCGCCGCCGCAATGGTCGAGCGGGAGTTCCGCATCCCCGCGAAGCGTGAAAACGTGGTCGCCGGTCCCGGTGCGAAGGTCTTCGAGCAGTTTTTCTGTGAAGCGTTCGTCAACCCAGGTGACGGCGTGTTGGTGTTCAGCCCGTATTTTCCGACCTATGTGCCGAACATCGAGCGTCGCGGTGGACGTATCACGCTCTCGGCACTCAAACAGGAAAACGAATTCCGTCCGAATATCGACGATATCGACCAGTTCGTGAACAACAGCGAACAACCCAAAGCGATCTTTCTGAACACACCGCATAACCCAACGGGCGGCGTGACGACCGAAGACGATCTTCGGAACATCGCCGACATCGTGCGAGGCAAAGACATCGCGGTATTCAGTGATGAACCGTATTGTCATATGGTGTGGAAGGGCCGACATCATTCGCTGTTGGCTCAGCCGGGAATGATGGATCAGTGTGTCGCAGCGTACACATTCAGCAAATCTTACAGTATGAGTGGGTGGCGACTTGGATTTGCCGTCTCGGCTCCGCATGTGATCGAAGCCATCGGCAAAATGGTGAACACGACACTGTCCTGCACACCGGCGCTTGTTCAACGGGCGGGAACGGCGGCACTCAATCAGGATGACGCTGAACGCGATTCCACAATGAAGAAGTTCCAAGAGAAAGTGGAGCTTCTCACCAACGGCCTCAACCGGATCGAAGGCTTCCAAACCATCGAGCCGACATCCACGTTCTACGTGTTCCCGAATGTCGCTCCGGTGTGCAATCGGTTGAAGATCACCAGTCACGGGTTGGCGTTGTACTTGCTTGAAGGAGCGGACGAGGACTTCGGCGTCGCGTGCTTGGGCGGCGAGTGTTTCGGACAGGCCGGAGCCGGTTTTCTGCGATTCAGTTGTGCCGAGCCGAACGAACGACTGGAACAGGCCCTCGGATTTTTGCCGATCGCCATTTCGCGGGAAGACAAGGTCTCCGAGTATTTGGACGCTCATCCGCAACACCGTCTCGACACCCCCTACCCCGTTCCAAGCTAATGGCTGCCGCTCAAGTTTCGATCATTCGTCGGCTGGGTGCGTTGCTCGGTCCGTTGTTGGGGTTGGTGGTTGTTTACGCCATCTTCGGCATCGCGGACCGTCTGCTCGCCGACCGACCGGAAGACGCTCTGTTCTTCACCGTGGAAACGGTTCAAAAGATTCTTCGAGACGCCTCGCTTGTTGGAGTCGCGGCACTCGGGATGACACTGATTGTGATTTCCGGTGGGATCGATCTTTCTGCCGGGGCCGCAATTTCACTGTGCGCAACGGTGACGGCGTGGTTCTTTCGGGAAGACTACGGCACCGCCGCCGCATTGACAGCCGGTTTGCTCACCGGGTGCGGGACGGGTTTGCTGAACGGATTGCTGATCAACGGGTTACGAGTGGTGCCGTTCATCGCCACGCTGGGCACGATGACCATGTTCTTCGGTCTTGGGTTGATTCTGTCGGATGACACGCCAATTCGTGCCTTCGGCAAAGCCCCCGATTGGGTGTTAAACCTCCAAACGCCTTATCCGATTCCCGACTGGCTCGGTGTTTCCAGCGGTGTATGGGTGATGTTCATTCTGTCCGTATTGACCGCGATCGTGCTACGGTTCACGGTGTTTGGTCGCCGGATCATTGCGATCGGCTCGAACGAAGAGGCGGCGCACCTGTGTGGTGTGCGGGTTTCGCGAGTGCGGGTGTTGGTTTACACGTTGGCCGGGGTGTTCGTCGGCGTGGCGGGATTGTTTCAGTTTGCGATTCTCAACGGCGAAGGCGATCCGAAAGCCGGTATGGGCAAAGAGCTGGAGATCATCGCCGCTGTCGTGATCGGCGGAGCAAGTTTGAACGGCGGACGCGGTTCCATCCTCGGGACGCTTTCCGGTGCCATCGTGATGACGACCATCCTGAACGGCTGCGTCACGCTGGAAATTCCCACGTCGTATCAAAAGGTGATTCTGGGAGCAATCATCATTGCGGCGGTCACGTTGGATCAATGGCGACAACGTCGCTCTGGTGTGTGATTCCCGCTCAAGGGGTTCAGCCGTTCGTGATTATCGGTGACGATTTCGGATTGCTTTCTCCGCGACGGCTGGCGGAACCAATTGATCGACTGGCTCCAAGACCCGGAGTTCGAACAATGCCAACGGTTCGCCTTTCGCCGGTGCGGTGTCGTTTGCGTGTCGAGCGTGTTGGACAACTCGGCATTCACCGATTCGACTCAGTTCAGCGGTCCGGCTGGTTGCTGTGACCACCAACAAACGACCGGCAGACTCAAGTTCCTCGCTGAGTCGATTGGGTTCCTCGACTCGTGCGGCTGATTCCGGCAGATAATAGACGACCGGATGTTCCTTCAGTCCGTAGACGCGAATTGGTGCGGGCAGTGACTTCTCTGTCAGTTCCGCTGCGAACCGGACATCGGCCAGACGACCATCACGACTTGGAAAAATCCAGCCCATCACAAGCACATAGCACACTCCAAAACCAGCGGTTACGGAGACTAATCCGGATCGCCAGCGTCGTTGCACGAAGAACACCGAGGCGGCAAGCAATCCAACCGATAAGCATGCCATTGCCACGCCCGTCGGCAGCACCAAATGAGGCCATTTTCGACCGACGACTGCCGAACTCGCCGCGGTTATTGCGCAACCGCTGACCAAATTGACAACCACCCAACCCCGCCAGAATTGTCGCTGTCCACTTCGCAGTTCCACCACGACTTCGGAGAGCGTCCGTCCCAAAGTCAGTGAAACGGCGGGCAGTGCGGCCATGAGATAGTGATGATGTTTGAACGCCGACGCTGTCAAAATGGCGAATTGAACACAGAACCAAATCCACAGGAAGCGTTCGCGTTCGTCACCTTGTCGCAGGCGTTGCAAACTCCGAGGCCACATCCACGGCAGTAGCAACGACCAAGGCAGCATCAACGCAACCACTTGGGGGAGATAGAACCAAACCGGTTGTCGGCCCAACTGACCGATTGCCCGCCCAACAGTTTCTGCTTGCCAGATTTCCCAGGCATCCGGGATTTGTCGAAGGACGAGATAAGGCCAAATCAGAACCGCAGCCAGAATGACGAGTAACCCTAAGGGATTCAGCAGATTCCAAAACGATCGCCACCAACGCTGTGAGACGAACCACACCCCGCAGACAGACAGAATCATCGCGGGGCCGTAGTGGAATTTCGCCAACCAGGACAGCCCCACCAACGACAACACCCCGGCCCATCGCCAAAACGATCGGACACGCGATTCCCCCGGTCGGTAAGTGCCGATCAGGAATAACGCCGTAGTGGTAATAAGACACAATTGCATATCAACCTCGGCTTTACGTCCGAAGTCGATCGTGAAGACAGCGGAGAGTTGTACCAGGGCCGTGGCGACTCCCGCGGCGTGTCCGTACCATCGGCTCGCCCAATATCCCAGCAAACCGGCCAGCATCAACGCGGCCAGAACAGATGGAAGCCGCACGGTCCACTCGGCATGCGTTCCGAAGACTGCACTCCAGGTTGCGGCGGTCCAGTATGCCAACGGTGGCTTTTTCAATCGCGGTAGGTTTGCGAATCGAGGGACCACCCAATCGCCGCTGGTCAACATGCCACGTGAGACAACAGCGACGAAGCTTTCATGTTTCGTCAGCGTGCGGTAACGGCCAATCTCGAACACCAAGAGGAATAGCCCGCAAATCCCGATCAACGCCCAAATCCGCCACCGACGATGGTTCGGCGAATGTGTGGCAATTGCCGGGTTTTCCACTGCCATCCGTTGATCATGGTCCGTCACGATCGGTTTCTCCCAGGGGCATCTTGATGTGGCGATGTTCGGCACCCAAGTCGTGCTCATCCAAAGTCTTATTTCGCAGTCGACCTTCCGGAAAAGGTGCGATGCGCACAACGTGGACTTGGACTCCAACAGGCTCGCGGAGAATAGGAGAAATAGGAATTCCGCTCAAGACGGTTTCCGGAGCGGGTCACTCCTTCACGTCAGCTGTCGACCACATCGCGAGAATGGCGGTGCCGAGGTCATCGGTCTGCGGTTCTGGCGGTATTGTGGGATCGGATCGAAGAGAATGCAGCAAGTGGTCTGCCTGTTCGGGGCCACAAATTCGCTGAAGTTGTTTGAGGAAAACGGGGAAATCCTCACTACGAAGTGCGTCGCCGAAGGTGTCCCATTGACCGATGAGATGACGAGGGTTGTTCTGCTGCACCAATCGTCGCGCTTCCTCGGCGATGGCTGGCCAACCTGCCCGTGTGGCGGCAACTCCGGCGAGAATCAGAAAACGGTCACGACCAGCCAACTGCCGTTTCGCCTGCGATGCCGCCGCCAAACGCGCGTAGATGACCAAGTTACGTTCGTCATCACTCATCGCGATCATTCCTTACCGTTTCTGGGCTTTGCGTCGGGCACGGTAATCCAGAAACTTGCCAAGCGCGGTGTGGTATGGCTGATTAGTGACGAGTTTTTCATAGTCGACGCCGATCTTCCCGCACGTTTGCACCAAGTCGTCACAGAACTTCTGGTACTGCTCGAGATACATGCTTCGAAGTTGATGCGGGTCGACGAGGATGCGATGCCCGTCCCGTTCGAGACTTCGGAACTGCGTGGGATGGCTGAACGGAAAATCCTCTTCCTCGGGGGCCACAATGTGAAAAACGATCACTTCGTGCCGTGCATGACGGAACAGTTTGAGAGCGGTTGCGAAATCGGCGATTCGATCGAAACAATCGCTCAGAAAGACAATGAGACTTCGCCGTTTGATGGACGGCAACAGGTCTGCGAGCACTTTCGCGATGCTGGTTTCACGACCGGTCCGAGTGTCTTCGAGCGTTTCGACAAGTCGCCGAAAACTTTGCGGGTTCGCGGATGGTTCGAATCGGTTTCGGACGGCCGTGTCGAACGTCATCAAGCCGGTCGCATCTCGTTGCGTGAGCAGCAAATAGCCGAGCGAAGCGGCCAAGTAGCGGGCGTAATCAAATTTGGAAAGCGTGCTCTGCCCGTATCCCATGCTGCCGGAACCATCGACAACGAGATAGCACCTCAGGTTGGTTTCGTCCTCAAATTCCTTGATGTAATACTTGCCGGTTTTGCCGTAGGCTCGCCAGTCGATGTGCCGAATTTCATCGCCGGGGTAGTATTTTCGATGCTCCACAAACTCAATGCTGGAGCCTTTGAACGGGCTTTTGTGCTGCCCAATCATAAAGCCTTCCACCACGAGTCTTGCGACGACTTCGAGCTTGCCGAACTGTGCGAGTGCTGTCGGATCGAGCGGAATCTCCGAATCACCAGAAGATCGCAAAGGCATTGTTATCTTCCTATGGGAGAGGCCGCAGATTGGGAGGTGTGTTCAAAAGCTGAAACAAAAATGTCTCGCAAGTTAGCAGGGGTTGTTTGGGGTGTTTAACCGGTCTGGGAGGTGTTGGCTCACAAATGTTGTGTTTTGTCAACAGTTTATCGATGTTTCGGGAATTGGAATTGAATTGGCATTTAACTTGCCCCAAGATATTAGTTCAGTAACGCTTCACGCAACGATTCGTTTCCCACCATTGTGAACGGAGCTGTTGAGTTCCGCAAGGATTTCCAAAACCGTCTTGTCTCGCCAACCTAAGTGCTCAGCCACGATTACCACACACTGACTTCCCATGGCTAACCCTCCAAAATGGCTTTCCGAACTTGCAGATGCTGTCGCCGGCGAAATTTTGCCGATCGACATCTTGGCACCGGTGGGCTGTCACTATTGGACCAACGGTGCACTCTGGGAGGTGACTTTGTTTGTCTCGAAGACAGAGATGCAAGGCGGCCCATCTGATGGGCAGCTGAGTTGGTCTCGGTTCACCTTCGACATCTTGTCACTGCACTCATTGTTCGATTCGATCTCGTCCCTGCATTGGCAGGCGTTGCCGTTTGATGAAGATGACGATTTCGGAGCCCATCTGCTGTGTGAAGGAATCTGTGCAGGTCATTCCGTGAGTTTGCGAGTTCTTTCCCGTCCCCCAGAACAGTTTGGCGTTGGTCGTTCGGTGGATAGCTACGGACAAAAATTCAACGACGAATGGTAAACGACGACAGGAATCGTGCGACGCTCAACTTTCCTGCGTACATCGTCTACCATGAGCAGTCCGCCTCCGCTGGGAGCCGGGTGTTGAAGTCATCTCGACAATGTCGCCGTTGAAGGAACGTGATTGTGGCCGAGCGTGTCCGAATTGCTGGAGTCAGTGAGATCCCACCGGGGACCAGCCGGGAATTCGCCGTCAGCGGGCGAGTGGTGGCCGTGTTCAATGTGGACGGCGTCGTGCACGCGATGGACGGTGTTTGCCCTCACGCCGGCGGACCGCTCGGTGAGGGGCAGTTGAACGGCAACATCGTTACCTGTCCTTGGCATGGATGGCAATTCGATGTCGAGACCGGTCGGCACTGTTTGAACCCGAACTTGGTCCATGCGATCTTCGCAGTTAGTATCGAGGGAGAAGACATCTACCTCGAACTGCCGGAAGCGTAACGCGTCTTGAACCGTCCGGGTTGCGTTTGGCTTACCAAATGCGACCGGTTACCACTCTTCCGCAGCGAGCATTTCGTCGAACCGGGCGATCACTTGTTTCTTGAGTTCCTCGAAGAACTCCGGAGTGTTGAAGTACGGCAGTTGGATTTGTGGATACTCTTGGAGTGATTCGGCGGGCATCACGTAATCGTCCGCACCGAAACCTTGCATCCGCTCCAACTTGTAGCCTCTGAGGAACACACGACGGATCGTGTTTTCCAGAACGTCCGGCGAACACGACAATCCGGACACCGTCTCGATGGCGGTCGCCATCTGATCGTTGGGCAGTCCGGTGAACTTGCAGGAACCGAGGAAGTCGTCACGCAGGATCGCCAAACCACGTTTGGGGTTGGTGATGGCGTCGACCCAGTATTCCATGTTGGTTTCGCGTTCGTAGAGCAGGAGCAAATAGGTCTTCATCGACATATGCCCGCCGGCGAGTGCCCAGGGATATCCCGGATTTGTCTGCGGCAAATACGCTGGGAATTCCACGCCTTTGGCCTGCATGGCGTAACCGGTTTCGCCAAGATGACGGGACAATCGCAACGTGCCCTGCCCGAGTTCTTCGAGTCGTCCTTCGCCCATCGCAATGACGGCGTCCCGTGTGGCTTCGAAATCTCCATAGCGGAGTCCACCCGCGATGGGCTTGTCCCGGTGTCGATTGTTGTACTCCATCGCATACGAAAGCGTGGTGCCACAGGAAATGGAGTCCATCCCCATCTCGTCCACGAGTTCCACCAGTTCGCAAGATTGATGGATATCGAAAATGCCGATGTTCGATGCCAACAAGTTGAGCGGTTCAAAATCGAGTTTTGCCCGAAACTTGCCGGGCACTTCTTTCATCTTGCCGTTCTTCTCGACCGTTTCCTTGTCGTAAACGTTTTTGTGACAGCTGATTCCGCAGCGGAAACAAGATTCGTCCTTGACCAGCAGCGGCTCCATTTCTTCGACCAATGGTCGATGCAACGGCAGTGAAACCGCGGTTCCGGTGGGAACGAAGTTCATTTCTGGCATGGCGTGGACGGGGTTGAGTGCCTCGTAATTCGCCCAGGTTCCGCCGCCGCCGTTGTTCTTTTTCTTGTCTCGAAATCGTGCCGAGCCTTTGCCCCGGGCGATTTCCTGGTTGATCGTTTTGAGTTCCGGGCCGCTTTTGGGCAGTTGCACGTCTTTGATGTCGGCCACGATGGCGAGCAGATTTTTGGAACCCATCACGCCGCCCATACCGCCACGTCCGCACCAACGGGCTTTGGGATCGCCGCTTTTAAGTTGGTTCTCTGTGGACAGGGCGATGGCGGCAAACCGGACGGCGTTGTAGTTTTCACCGGCCGGACCAACGACCGCGAAATGAGCATTCGGATATTGCTGATGGAGCGTTTGAATCTTGGCGTTCGTCCGCAAACCGACGAGGTGGCTCGCGTCGAGAATTTCAAACTGCAGTTGTTCGTCGTCGCCTTTGGAAATTCGCAACAGGCTGGGTGATTCACATCGTCCGGTGAAGCAGACTTCGTCGACCCCCAGCATCCGCAATTTCGTGCCGAATTTCCCACTGCCCGCCGACCACATCGCAGAGGGTTTCCCCACGAGCGACATCTTCAATGGTGAATACGCATGGAAATACGTTCGCAATCCGGTCATGAAGTCGGTGCCACTGAGGACACCAAGATTCATGATCAAGGTTGCTTCGGGAGCATACGCATCGTTGACTGGGCAGCTTTCAAGTAGCTTGAACCCGCGAGCCATTCCCCCGAATGCGTCTTCGTAATCCACGCAGGGAATTTGCGTTACGTCGGTGGTCTTCTTGGTTAAGTTGACATCGACGTGCCGAATTTGGAAGTCCTGCGGTGTTTTGGTGGCTCCGTTGCCCGGTCCCTCCGACACGACTGCTCCTCCAATTCAGCGGATAATTCTAGAACGGGCTGTATTATGCCGAACCGTATGATCGGCCACAATGCGAGTCTCAAAATTGCCGATGGATGGCCGACGGTCTTTGAGCGAGACCGCCTGCCCCCATCAGAAAGATAACGATAAAGACAGAGAACCGTCCTACGAAACCGGTTCGTTCATCGCACTGCGGAAACTGCCATCGACGACCGCCGAACCGACCGAATCACCAAACACGTTGACCGCCGTGCGGAAGCGGTCCAACAGCCAATCGACTGAGAGAATATAGCCCACGTATTCCACCGGTAGACCGACGGCGTTGAAGACGATAATCATGGTGAACAGCCCGGCTTGGGGAATTCCGGCGGCTCCGATGGCCGCGAGCGTGGCTGTCACCGCGATGACGATTTGCTTGGTCAATGTAAGATCGAAGGCTGCCCCCATTGCCTGAGCGATAAAGATTGCCGCCGCCGCTTCGTACAATGCGGTGCCATCCATGTTGATCGTCGCGCCCAACGGCAGCACGAATTCGGCGGATTCGCGTGAAACATCCGCATCGTCGATCACGGTTTCCAATGTGATGGGCAACGTCGCCGAGGAACTGGCAGTCGAGAAAGCCGTCAACAACGGTTTCGCCATTTTTAGCATGAATCGATACGGGTTCCGACGTGTGACGAGCCAGAGAATCAAAGGCAACGTCACAAACGCATGAACGGCCAAACCGATCAACACGGTAATGAAGTAAGATTGAGTCTGTGCGATGACGGTGCCCAAACGATCCTCGGCCTGTGCTTCACCGAACTGAGCGGCGACGAGACAGAAAATCCCGATCGGGGCCGTCTTCATGATTAGCAACACGAACTGCATCAACGCGGTGTTGAATTGCTCAACGAGTGTCGTGATTGCATCCACACGGGAGCCGAGCGTGGTCAGCAATCCGGCGAAGAACAGACTAAACAGAATCAACGGCAGCAAATCCATGTTCATTGCGGAGCGGAACAGGTTATCGGTGAACAGCATCCGCACCAGGTTTTCGAGAATTCGCCCCAAACTGGGTTCCTCACCGGCATCTCGTTTCTGACGTTCCGCCTGAGTGACGGCCAGATTGGCGGCCTTCAAATCGGCGTTGGCCTGTTCGACTGCGGCTTGCAGTGCTTCATCGTCTGGCGTTTCGGCAAGTGCGGAATT
Organism: Thalassoroseus pseudoceratinae; assembly: GCF_011634775.1. Classification (NCBI taxonomy): domain Bacteria; kingdom Pseudomonadati; phylum Planctomycetota; class Planctomycetia; order Planctomycetales; family Planctomycetaceae; genus Thalassoroseus; species Thalassoroseus pseudoceratinae. The sequence continues at coordinate 479,602 of NZ_JAALXT010000005.1, read as the reverse complement.
TGCGCGGTCCAACTCTGCTTGGGCATCGTCTTTGGCTTGCAGCGATGTTGCCAATGCTTCATCCGCAGCCTTTCGGGCGGCAGCTTTCTGACGCGCTTCGACTGCCTCCTCACTCTGATCGGCGGCGGCTTCCAGTTCGGATTGATTCACCGCTTTGCCGGGTTGAACGATGTTCACCACCACCAAACCCACGACCACCGCGAGAATGGTCGTCGATAGATAGTACAAAACCGCCATTCCCCCTGGGCGTCCGATCCTTCGCACATCTCCCAAACCCAAGACGCCGCTCATCACGCTGACTACCACCAACGGCACCACGAGCATTTTGAGCAGCCCGAGGAAAATATCGCCACCAATTTTCAGCGATGCCGCAAAGTGCGGAAAGATCAACGCCACAATCACCGCAAGCACAATCGCCGCAACGATGGCTAATGTCGGTCCCAATCCATGACCACCGCTTCTCTTTGCAGGTGTTTCGGACGTTTCAGCGGGAGTATTCACGTGGAAGCCTTTCCAAGATGACTAACTGTACGCGGTGACATTCGGTGGGTTGCGGATGACGAGAAAACTTGACTGCGTCATCCAGAACACGACTTTCGCGGATCGGTTCGCATTCTGAACAATCCGCCCCCGCGACGCAATCACATCGTGACGGAGCAACGTCACTTACGACAAATCGTCTCCAAGCTGATCTTGTCCGTTTGGCCGGAATCTGCGATATCGCGGTTACGGAATCCGTTCGGTCTTGGGCAAATGCGATGGAACCGCTGTCGTCACCACTTCGGCAACAATTATTGAAGCTCGGCTTATGCACGCCGGGCGATCTACGGAGATGTCGTGGTCGTGTGCGAAAGTTGTCGCGAGATTTGCCGGCATTCGATTCGGTTTGGATTGATGCACTCGTCGGACGTGGCAAACTCACTCCATTCCAGGCCAGTTTGCTAGAGGAATATCGCTTCGAGGATCTCACCGTCGGTCCGTGGGTATTGGTGGACCGGCTTGGTTCCAGTGAACGAGCCGTGACATACTCGGCCAAAGATCGGTCCGCGTCTCGACGGGTCACTTTGAAACGGTCTCGTTGTCCCAAGGCGGACAGCGAACGTCTGGCGGCAGAACTACAGGATCTGATTCAGCGGTTTCCGCGAGTCCGACATGGCGGAGCGGTTGGGCCGGTGGCGGTGCTGAATTTCGGTGAGGAACTGATCACCGTCAGCCCGTTTGCTGATGGTCCGCAATTGCGAGAGTTGCTCACGCGACGCGGACGCTTCCCGGCGGATGTCGTGGAGGCCATCGCCCGGCAGATGGTGCAAACACTGGCGGAATTGGAAACGTCGGGCATTCTGCACGGCGACTTACAATTGGAGAACGTGCGGATTTCGGCGGACGGTCAAGCGGTGTTGGTCGATCCCGGTTTGACACCGATTCTTCGGCCGCAACTCACCGTTCCCGAATGCACCACTCCCAACCGTTACGACGGCACCGCTCCCGAACGCATCGGCACTGGCGAACCGTGTCGAACAACGTCGGATATGTACGCGATGGGGTGTTTGTTGTGGCATTTGTTGGCGGGACGGTCGCCGTATCCCACGGGGGATCCGTTGGCGAAACTCGTAGCTCACACCTCGAAACGCGTTCCGGATGTCCGGGAAATCGCCATCGAAACGCCGGAACCGCTCGCGAAAATCATTCATGCTTTGACAGACCCCGACCCGAATCGGCGGCCGTCATCGTTTCGACAACTGCGGGATCGGTGGGGCACCGCTCGTCCGCGACACCGGAATATCATTCGCAGTTTTCGAGAAAGTTTTCAGGCCGCGCTCGGTCGTCCCGAGAAAACCGACACATCCAGCGGACGATGGAAAACTGTCGCCGCCATGCTGCTCTGTGTTTCTGGCGCGGCCGTCACGATGTCCGATGCGGGTTTGAAATCGTGGTTGGTCAACATTCCGTCCGCTGTGAGGCCTACCGTTCCCGCGGACAAACCGGTCGAGCCAACCGACGACGCCTCGAAAACAACACCCAGCCCCAAACCGGCACCGCAGGCGTTGCCCTTGCCTTCGCCGGATGCCAATGGTGTGATTGAACTGGAAGGCGGACAGTTATACTCGGTTTCGCCGATCAACACCGTCGGACCGTTGACCGTCCGCGGGGTAGGCACAGAACCGGCGCGGTTACGGATCACGTCCACCGCCTGGAAAATCACCGCGACGACCGTCACGTTTGAGAGTCTAGACGTCGGGACGGAAACATCGGTCGCAATGGAACTTCAGGCGGAAAACTTCGGGCTGAATCGCTGTCGATTCCGAAGCACCGTTGCGGAGGGGACCACCTCGTTCATCAATTGGCAACCGCTCGATTCGGCAGGCCAACACCAAGTCTTGGTGCGGGATTGTCATTTTTCCTCGGGATCGGTTTTTACCGCCGCCGAGTTGCCAGAACACGTTCGGTTGCAGAATTCGTTGTTCGTCGATGCGGCTTCGCTCCTTCGCGTGGCGAAACCGGAATCGCCGGTGCAATCGCGGATTCGGTTGGAGTCCGTCACCGTTCGTGACGGACAATCGCTGCTCGATTGGTCAGCCGATCGGGCCATGCCATCGACGCTGCTTCAACTCTCATTGACAGACTGTCTCCTCGGGTTGAACGAAGGCGGTGCGATTGTGCGTTGGCAGTCTCCGCAACCGAACGAACTCGTCAAGACGCTCCGCATCGCTGGTCCCGGCAGTTTGTTGGGTGATGGCGGAACCATCGCGGTGGGACGTGCCAGTGCCGATGCAGCCTGGCAGATCGCCAATGATCGGTTTCTTTCCGTCGAGGATTTTGCGATCGGTCGCTTCCAGTTCACCGGTTCGGCGGCCGGTTCGGCGGCGAATTCGCAGGTTACGGATTGGCAAGGGCCCAGACGTTCCGCCAACCGTCCCGGTGCCGACGTCTCGCGGCTAACTTTCCCTAAATTCCCTACTCTCGATCCAATTCCTTGAATCGTTGTGTAATCGAATTTTTCATGAAGATCATTCGAATCTCGACCGATAACGATGATGAAGGATTTGAAGATTGAGGACACCAGTTGCACAGAACTTCGGTTGGGTCCCTACCGGCTTGAGTTTCTTCCGCAGAAGGACGCTGCATGCGACCACGATTACGTCTGTTTACAGGAGCCGCCAATTCGGCATTCGCACCCGAACCTCGCGTGAGTGTGCGTCTCGAAGAAATGGCCCGCATCCTGAGCGATGCCGTGGAACACAACCGAGCCTGGCTCGATGACTTCGCCGACGACGAAGTCGAAGTTCCCGCGGATGTGTTTGAAGTCATGACAACCTACTGGCGAATGCGGTCTTCGGCCTAATTGCCGCCGAGCCCACCGGAAATCAACGGAATCGACGAACGCCCTGGTCGGAACATCGCCAGGGTCTTTTTTTGCGCGGAACATTTTCAGCGGTGATGGCATGTGGAATTGGACGGGACGCGTCTTGCTCGCTGCGATCATAATCGCCGCTGTCTCGCTCATCGCCTACGGTGCGGATCGCTGGCGAGCCGAATGGACGGCCCACGAGACCGCCGAAAAGTTTATCTCGGCATTGCTCGCCAACGATCGGGCAGGATTGGAATCGTTGATGGCCGAGGAGATGCGTCGCAACTCCGAAGCGGCCCCCGATGATGTCTGGCAGAAGTTCGATCAGCAGGAAACCGAAATCACCGGGACAATTCAAAATGTCCGTTTGGATGGGCAGACGGCGGTCGTTCGGTGTATCCTGACGCGAAAGCCGTCGCGAGTTGTGTTCGCCTTGACGATGCAACTCAATGCCGCTTCGGAGTGGAAAATCGACGGAGTTGAAGTGCTCCGGACATTTCCGCCGTCCTGATGCGTTCCGGCGGGCATGCACATGAACAGGATCGTGAATGGAATGACGAATCTGCGTGATGATGCTCTCACAATTTGGAAAGCCGGCGTTGCCGCCGTCGATTCGCAACGGTTGGTCACAAATGTGCTTTCGGCGGATTCCGCCTCGCTGACGATCGCCGACGAAGCCATTCCACGTGATCGGTTTCAGCGTTGTGTTGTCGTCGGAGCCGGGAAAGCCGGAGCGGGAATGGCGGCCGCGGTCGAGGAGTTTTTCGCCTCGCAGGGGTTGCTCGATCACCTCTCCGGTTGGGTCAATGTGCCGGAAGACTGTGTGCGACCGCTGCGAAAAATTCAACTTCATCCCGCGAGACCGGCGGGCGTGAACGAACCGACGGAACAGGGCGTCGTTGGTTCTCGGAAGATTTTGGAATTGATCTCCGATCTCGGGCCGAACGATGTATGTTTGGTGTTGATCTCCGGCGGCGGCAGCGCATTGTTGCCCTGCCCGATTGACGGCATTTCACTCGCGGACAAACAAACCGTCACAAGGTTTCTGATGCGATCCGGCGCGACGATCGGGGAATTGAATCTCGTTCGCAAGCAACTCTCACAGATCAAAGGCGGCGGTTTGGCACGGCGATCGTCGGCAGGCCGTACGATTTCGCTGATCATCTCCGACGTCATCGGCGATCCGTTGGAGATCATTGCCTCCGGTCCGACGGTTGCAGACTCATCCACACCGACCGCTGCCCTCGCCGTGTTGGAAAAATTCGATCCCGGTCGGGAGTCTGTTCCGGAACCAATTTGGCAGGTTTTGCACCACAGGGAACGGAATTTCAATCCGCTGCCCATTCCTGACAGCGTCCGAAATTGCATCATCGGTAACAATCGTGTTGCGGTAGACGCCGCAGCGGCACAAGCAGTGACGATGGGTTATCAAATTGAAGTGCTTGGCACGGATCATGCAGGGGTTGCGAGTGAAGTCGGTCGAGATTTGGCTCGACAGTGTGCGGAGTTCTCACGATCGGCTTCTCCCGATGAACCGAAACGATGTTGGCTTAGTGGCGGTGAACCGGTGGTGCATCTTGCGTCGACCGAGTTACCGAGGAAAGGTGGGCGGAATCAGGAACTCGTGTTGGCGGCTCTGATGGAATTCTGGGACACCGGGATGGATCACCTCGCAATTCTTTCCGGCGGAACCGATGGTGAAGACGGCCCCACCAATGCCGCCGGAGCCATCGCCGATGAGCAAACTCGCGAAACCGCCGTTCACAAACAATTCAATCCAAACGAATTTTTGGCGATCAACAATTCTTATCCGTTCTTTGCACAAACAAACAGTTTGATTATCACGGGGCCGACACATACAAATGTCATGGATTTGCGGGTTGCGCTCTGGAACCCGTCATCTCCTCCTTTCCAATCATGATCCGATCTGCTCCTGATTTCTCTGGGAGCATCAGACATCCGGGAGTCGATTCGTGTCTTACACGTCTCACGTTCCATCTGTTCCGACGCAGTCGTTCACCCCACAACCTTCGTCGAAGGTCTGTTTTCTCGCCATCGTTTTCGCGTTCGGACTGGGATGCGGTTTCGTCAGCTGGAGCAAAGCCGGCCCTGTGGAACGCGCTCGGGGTGTGTGTCTTGCTCCGGAAGTTCATATCACTGCCGAGTCGCCGATTTCGTTGCTCGCGTTGCCCGTTCACTCGGGGCAAACGGTGCATGAAGGGCAAACGCTGGCCGAGATTCGGGATGAGACGGCTTGGAACTACCGCAACGAACTCGAAAAAGAACTGCAAGAATCCACCGAACAGGTTGCCGAGCGAACCCGCCAATACGAATCGGAATTGAATCTTCGTATGGCACAACTCGACGATGTGATCCAGCGGTTGAAGACCCAAGACGAAACGGAATTGGGCACCCCCGAAATTCTCGGGCTCAGTGCAGCCACGGTAGGGATTACGTCGCAACCGTCTTCGAAGTTACAGGAACTCGAACGGGAACGTCTCGAACTGCCCGCGCAAATTCGGAAAGAGCTTGAACTGGATCAGCTCATCGCGAAGCAACAGGAATGCCAGATCGCGTTCGCGGAATGGGAGCGGCTTGCCGAAGCGAAACCATGGACCGCTCCGACTGGCGGTGTCGTCGCGGGCGTGCATGTCAATCCGGAGGCCACGCTGCCAGCAAATGCGTTGTTTATGACGATTCAAGATACCGACCATCCCAAAGTTCGCGTGGAACTCAAAGCCGCGAAAGCCGCGCGATTGGAAATCGGTCAGCGAGTGTCGGTCCGATTCTCTCCGAAAGAAGAGCGAATCGGCATCTTGGAATCCATCGACACCGGACGCCATTTGGCAGGAACCGCCGCGTTTCGTGATGATCCACGATATCGGACCCTCACGATTGCCCCAGCCGAACGGTGGCCGTCCGTCCGGCAGGAATCCGGTGTCGAAATTCGTTGGAACCACGTAATTTCCCCATAATTCGGTTGCCGAAATGGCATCCGACGCGTGACCGTGCGGCGTGTCTTCGGAATTCACGAGAGACGGCGACACATCCTCAATCTGACGGCAGCTGCTTGAGGATGTTGTGGAAGTTGGTATTCTGAACGGACCCATTCGTTGGTTCCGACCACCGCGTTCCGCAAAGTGTCGACATGAAAACGCATCGATTCCGTCTCGGACTGCTCGCCGTTCTTCTGAGTATTCTGACCTCAACACAGACGCAAGCGGCAGACGGTTTGCTCGTTCGGTACGATTTCCGTGACGGCAAAGGCAACGTGGTTCATGACCGCAGCGGTGTCGGCAACCCATTGGATTTGATCATTGATTCGCCCAGCAACGTGCGTTGGGCCGCCGATCATCTCACGATCCGATCAGCGACTCGCATCGTTTCCAAGCAGCCAGCGACCAAAGTGTTTGAGGCCGTTCGCAAGTCGAATGCTATCAGCGTGGAGGCGTGGGTGAAGCCGGCGAACACATCCCAAGACGGACCGGCTCGAGTAGTGTCGATCTCGTCGGATACCAGTCACCGCAATTTCACGTTGGGGCAAGAAAAAGACCAGTACGACGCCCGCTTGCGATCCACCCGCACCAGCACCAACGGCATTCCTTCAACCAGTACACCTGCGAAGTCACTCAAAACGGAACTGACACACGTCGTCTTCACACGGGACCCACGCGGGCAGACCCGAATGTTCGTGAACGGTCGGCAAAGCGCCAACCGGAACGTCGCGGGAGACCTGCGAAATTGGGACCGGGGTTATCGACTGATCTTAGGGAATGAGCAATCGAACGATCGTCCCTGGTTGGGCGAGTTCCATGCCGTTGCGATTTACAACCGCGCGTTGTCAGCGAACGAAGTCCTTCAGAAGTTCCGGGCCGGTAGCCAAGCGGATCCCAATACATCCTCTCCATTGGCAACGCGAAAAAGCCCAAGCCGCTTTGAAACGCACATCGCTCCGTTGTTCGCGGAACACTGCCTGGAATGTCACGATTCCGCCATTCACCAAGGTGGTTTGGATCTCTCGAAGAAAGCCGCTGCGTTCGCGGGGGGAGATCGGGGGAACGTCATCACACCGGGCAATGCGAAGGACAGCGAACTGTGGCAACTCGTCGCCAAGGATGAAATGCCGCATGATCGGGCACCGCTTTCCGATGACGAAAAAGAACAACTGCGAAAGTGGCTCGACGAGGGAGCCGAATGGACTAGCGAAGCCATCGATCCGGTCGTCTACAAGAACGAAGGCCATGCGGGTGACGTGTGGGTACAACGGCTGACCTTGCCGGAGTACATCGCTACCGTGAAAGCGGCGGTCGATGTCGATATCAGCCAGGAAGCCAAGCAACTTTTGCCACCCGATCTGCGAGCCGACGGTTTCCGCAACACCGCTTACAATCTGGGAATCGATCTAAAACACATCGAAGCCTACAGCAAGCTCGCCGAAATCATTGTCAACCGGATGAATGTGCTGGAGTTCTCGGCGAAGTTTTCCAAAAGTCGTAAACTCTCGACTGACGACACCATGCGTGACCATGTCGCCGCAATGGGAAAGTGGCTTTTTCGCGGCCCACTCAATCGGGACGAAGTCAACCAATTCAGCGGCATCGCCACGACCGTCGCCAGTGCCGGCGGCGATTTCGAAGAAGCCATCCGCTACATCGTGCAGGCCATGTTGCAGTCGCCGCGGTTTGTCTATCGCATCGAACACCAACGCGGCGACGGCGGGCGACGACTGCTCGATAGTTACGAACTCGCCTCCCGCATGAGCTACATCGTCTGGGGCGCTCCGCCGGATCGTGAATTGTTCGAGGCCGCCGACCAAGGCCGCTTGAGTTCACGGGAGCAGATCGAATCGCAACTTCGGCGAATGATCAAAGACCCTCGCACCATCGATCGTTCCGAACAGTTTCTCGTCGAGTGGTTTAATCTCGATCGGCTGAGAAATCTCCGTCCCAACGAAGACCGCTTCCCCGAATGGAGCCCGAAGTTAGCAGACGACATGCGACGGGAAACAATCGCGTTCTTCCGTGAAGTCGCATGGAAACAGAACCGTCCATTATCCGATTTGTTGAACGCTCAAGTCACGTTCGCCACGCCGGAACTCGCAAAGTTCTACGACCTGAAACCCCAAAGTGATAATCTGGCTCGCTACGATTTGTCCGATGTTCCGCACCGTGGGGGATTGCTCACGCAGGGTAGTGTGCTCACGATCGGCGGTGATGAAGCCTCGATGGTGGCCCGCGGATTGTTCGTGCTCCACGATTTATTGCGAGGCACGATCAACGCTCCGCCGCCGTGCGTCAACACGACTCCGCCGCCCACAAAAACCGGACTCACCCAACGACTCATCGCGGAGCAACGCATCGGCGATTCGAGGTGCGGAGTCTGTCACGTCCGCTTCGAACCGCTCGCGTTTGGACTGGAACAATTCGACGGCATCGGAGCGTGGCACGAACGCGACGAGCACGGCAACCCGTTGCGGAGCGACGGAACGATTCTGTTCCCCGGCACGGCGAAACCGATCGCGTACACAACCTCGGCCGAACTGATGGACCGACTCGCCGACAGCGAACGTGTGCAAGAAAGTCTGACTTGGAAGGTCACACAATTCGCCCTCGGTCGCCCCTTGATCGCCGCCGACGCACCGTTGGTGAAGGAAATTCACCAGCAGTCCCAGAAGAACGGCGGCACATATGCCAGCTTGATTTCGGCCATTGTCATGAGTGATCTTGTCCAAACCACCCGCACCCAACAGGAAGAGTCGTAATGAATTCTCACCCCATCAGTCGGCGAACCATCTTAAAAGGCATGGGCGCGGTCACGGTCGGTTTGCCGTTCTTGGAGGAAATGTGGACGCCGCGACTTCACGCCGCCGATGCGAACACGGTTCCGACTCGGGCATTCAACGTGTTCTTCGGACTCGGCATCCCCGCACCGCTACAGAAAGAAGGCTATGACGGCGTGCTCGAACCGCTCAAACCGCTGAGCCAGAAATTGCTGGTCATGCGGGGCGTAGATCACGTGCGAGCCGACGAAAAAGGCAGCAACGCCCACTACGACGGTGCCGCCGCCGCGTTCACCGCCGAACCGCCCGATGGCGAAGCGAAAGCCGGTGGCGGGTCGATCGATCAAATGATCCGCCATGCCGCCTACCCCAAAGGCTTGCCCGCCGGAATGGTGCCCACGCTCGTCGGCGGAACCTTCTTTCGTCGCAGCCGCGTCGGTCGGTACGTGCACAGTTACAACCCCGATGGCACCGTCGCCGCCACGATGCAGGAAAAACCACGCGATCTGTTCGATCGTGTGTTCGGCAGTCTCGCCCCGACCGATGGCAGTCCTGATGCTCGTCGGGAACGTCTGAAACGCAGCGTCTTGGATACGGTCGTCGACCAATACCGGTTCTACACCGGACAGAATTCGCCGCTCGGTCACACCTCGCGAACCCGCATCGCCGAACATCTCGAACGCATCCGCGAATACGAACAACGTGCGTTCGCGATGAACGACAAAACCGAAGACGCCCCGCCGCTTCCACCGAACTCGAAAATCCCGCACGGCGGAACCGCGGACCCCGGCGGCGAGGGCATCGACATTACGCTCGAAGAACTGACCAGCGAATGGCGACTCATGGCGGACTTGTACGCCCTGGCCATTCAAACCGACCGCACACGGTTTGGTTCACTGACGTTCCTCGCGGCGGGTGAACGCATTCGGCTCACTGGCAACTACGAATACAACGGCCGCAAGGTCTTCGAGTTCAATGACAAAGCCCAGCGAAGAAAAAGCGGTTCGGGCGGGTGCAGTCACGAGTGGTGGCACGAGTTCCGTGAGAACAAAAAGAACGAAGAACTCCGTGCTCACGCCCACATGAAGATGCGAGAAGTCGCGTATTTTCTCTCACGACTCGACGGAAAAGATTCCATCGACGCCAACGGCAAGACGATCCTCGAAAACTCGCTGATTACCATTTCCACAGAATCCGGCGACGGCCGCCACAACGACATCAAACGCGAACTCTCCGGCATCTTCCACGCCTGCACGGGCGCCGGTGGACGATTCAAAACCGGGCAAATCCTCGACGTGAACGCCGAAGGTCTCGACGTCTACAACACCATGCTCACCACAATGAACGTCCCCAAACACCTCGGCCCAGAGAAACGCACTCCAACGAAGATCGACAGCATCCGCGCGTAATCTCTTTAAGTTTGTAGGCTGGGACAAGTCCCAGCACTTTTACCAAATCTTTGCCGCCAGTGCTGGGTCTCGATCCAGCCTACACTTATTCCGTATCCTGATAGAGTTTCGCCAACTCAATCAGCACCGGTTCGAGACGTGCATAGTACTCGTCTTCGGGGAGCGATGATTTTTTCTCGCGAAGTTCAGCGATTTGGCGTTCGAGTTCGTCTCGTCTTTGTCTCAGTGTTTCCGACAATTTCGCCTCATCCCCGCGACGGATGAGGACGAATTGATTCGCTCGTAGGCCGTCGGCTTGGGCTCCGTCTTTGGCGGTGCGAATCGCACGGTAACCGCGGAACCAGTCGGCAGGTGTGCCGAGGCCGTCGCCGTTGTCGTCGATCAACGCATGCTCGGAAACCAAGCGGGCATCTTGCTTGTAGAACTCATTCGTGTGTGAGGAAGCCGCCAAAAATGCTTCCAATAATGAAACTTGTTCGTCTTTGTCGAGGTCGGCTTCCGCGTCGGAAATGGCTTGCGAGAGATAGTCACCAAACCGGGCGTAGTTGTGTTCAAAGCCGCTTTTGGTTGCGGTGACAATTACGCGATTCGGACCGGAGAGACGATTCACGAACGGCCCGCTGGCCGATGCGGTATTGATGACCGCCAACGGCATCGGTAGTGGCGTGAGCCATTTTGCGAGTTCCTCGGCGGTGACATCCGGCCCGTGCAGATTGAACTTCGCCCGTGTGCCGTCGAATGTGCCATGCCCGATCAGCACTAACCACACCGCAGGCGTTTTCGAATCCTCCAATTTCTTGAGTTTTTGCTGGAGAACTTGGCGGTCGTCTTGATCCGATGCATCGCCGATGCGAATGAACTGGGCCTTCGCTTCTTCGGTAGCAGTTTGCCAGCGGTCCGCCCAGGTGTTGAATGCGGTGCCGTATTCTTCGGTTCCTGGAGCGCCGGTGACGACGATCACCGTTGGTGCATCCGCTTGAGTGGCAAGCGAAGCTAGCATCAAGACAACAAAAGTACCGATCATTGTGTGATTGCTCGTCAGGTTTTCACAGGTCAATTGGAAACAGGGGGCGTCATGGTAAACCTTTCCATCGCCGCAGGCCCCATTCCGTCACTAACAAACCGAGGGCACACAGAAACACGGGCCAATTATGCCAGACCGGGTCGATTCGAGTTTCGGTCAGGGGAATGTTTCGAGTCGGTAAGTCGCGGACGAAGTCGTCCAAGTTGTCGGCCGAAACGACTTCGCCACCGGTCTCACGGGCCACTTGTTCCAACCATGCGCGATTCGGTTTGAGAGTTTGAAATTCCTGGGCTGCCGGCTCGGAAATCCAACCGGTTTCGCGTTGGCCCACATCGCTGGAGTCGCTGGCTTTCACCTGCACTGTCGCCCGATATGCCCCCGGTTGCCGGGAGACGAATGACAGCTGATACTCCCCGGCGAGTGCCGCCATCGGTTCGGCAGCCAGATCGATCGTCTCCTCGTTCGGTGTTTGAACTTTCACGTTGACGGTTGCGTTGTCGAGCGGACGGTAACGTTCGTCGAACGCTTTGATTCGCAACTCGATCGGTTGGCTTGGTGCATTGGTCTTGCGGCGAGTGGAGACTTCAATTCGCTGTGGGACTTCCGCAACGAGCCACCGCATCATCTGTCGCCAGGCTTTTTGCAGATCGGTGTCGGCTTCAGTTTTTCGAGTGAGTTGCCAACGCCATAAATCGCCGACGAGCATCGCGGCCGATCGACCTTGCCCAAACGGTTGCACCACTAATGCGGGGTGAATCGCACCGCTGGCCGACTCCACATGACTCAACACGCTCGCACCGGGTTTGATGGCCGCGACCCGATTGACGGTTCGGAAGGGCGGCATCGAACCGAGACGTTTGCGTTCCTCCGTTTCAGTGGACCGCATCCGCACCCACGGTTCTAACCAACCTTCGCGGGTCAGCACGAGTTTGTAGTTCTCCTCCGGCGATTCGTTGACGCCGCGATCGGCATACACCGGCAACAATTCGCCGATTGGCGTCCGCGCGTACTTCCCTTTGACGAACGACTCCTGTCCGCCAAGCATCAAAAACCCGCCGCCGCGTTGCCGAACGAATTGCTGGATCAGCGATTTCTGGTCCTGCGTGAAGAAGTCGGCTTCCAAGTCGTCCAGAATTAACGCGTGATAGCCGAATAAATCGTCGGCGACTTTCGGGAACCCGTCGCGAAGTTCTTCGGGGTCTTCGATGCCGAGTCGAACTAACACGGGTTCGTCGTATTGTTCGGCGGTTTCTTCATTCTGATCAAATCCGCGAAACAACTGGTTGCTGCCGTTGTCGCGTTCGCGGAACGTGAATTTCGGTTCCTTGTTGGCGATCCGCACCAGTCCCAGCAACTCGATTTCGGGTTCATCATCGAGGGCTCGCCGAAGGAACTTGAACTCCCAATTCGGGCGACCGGTTACATAGAGCACCCGATACGGTCCACCGCTACGATCGACCATGGCGAGTCGTGTGTTGTTGACGAGCGTGGCTTCTTCGCTGTCTTCGGGATTGTCGAATTGCTCCGCTTCGCCCTTCTCGAAAACTCGCACCGTGTAGAACAAGACACCACGCCTGGACGGCTTGATTTGAAACCGCAGGGCGAAGGCGTGGTCGTCTTTCACATTCCGCACGAGTTGCTCTTGCAGAGTTCGCCCGCGTTCATCGAGCAACTGCGCCGTGATTGATTTTCCCGCATAGCCGGAACTAACGATCTCGGCGGCAATCGTGACCGGTGCGGTTTCGAAGTTCGTTTGTGCGGCCGTGACACGGGTGATGCTAATGTCCCGTGGCGATTCGTTATCGCCTTGCAGAACGGGATACACCGGCGGCATGTCGGTGGTCTGGAACGTCTCGGAGAGATCCGTTGCGTTGCCATCGGTGAAGAGCAGAATGCCCGCGGTCGGACGTGTCGAATCCCGACCGGCTACGGATTGCAACGCGGAAGACAACGCGGACTCCGTGCCGTCGAATGCGATTTCCGAAAAATCAGAGACCGATCGCAGTCGATGGGCAACTTCATATCGTCGCAGTTTAAAGTCGGCCGCGAGGTCGGTTTGCCAATCGGTTTCGTTATCGAGATTGGATTTCAGTTGTTCGGCTCGTGTGGTTGGCTGGTCGGGATCGTGAATTGTGAGGCTTTGACTGCTGTCGGCCAAAATCACGAAGCCGTTGGCCCCCGGACGCGGTTTGGTTTCGCTCCGCATCGGCTCGACGAGAATCACCGCCAACAACCCGATTGCCAAAAGTTTCGCCAAGCCGCCGACGATTCGGACCCATCCCGCGACGTGTGTTCGCGTCCATGACCACAGCAACAACACTCCCAACACGACGACTGCGGTGATCGCGAACGGTCGCCATTCGAGGGCACCCCAATAATTTGGAAGTTCTGGCAACACGATTTACTCCTGACCTGTTCCGAGCCGTTCGAAGTACCGTTGCACTTGCTCCGCGTATTGCGTGGGCACGGGGTCGCGGTTGAGTGGAACGAGAGCATCCTTGGCACTCCGGCGAAGCAGTTCTTCCGAAACGCGGTTCTGCAACTCGGCCAGCGGTTCGGCGATGGTCTCGCGGACGACGTCCCAATTCGGCGGCTGCGAATGGCGTTTGAAGTCCTTGCGGATCGCCTTGGCTCGGTCGCGAATACGAGCGGCTTCGGCACGCAGTTCCGGATCGGAGACAATCTCTTCCACGTCTCGCAAACGGTCCGACCAATCGAGAAACCCCTCACCCGTGAGCGGCGCTGGCGGACGGTTGCCACTCGGGTTCAATAACTGGTCCAAGCCACCCATTCCCGCCGGTCCCAAGTTGCGATCATCTCCGCCACGCTCTCCGGGTTGTCCACCGTTCGGTCGTTGACCGGGACGGGGTTGGGATGGTTGCGAACCGTTCGGCTGCGACTCGCCCGATGGTTGCCCACCGTTGCCATTCGCTTGACCGGGTTGTTGTTGCTCAGACGATTGTTGCGAGCGTTGCCCACCGGGGGATTGTTGTCCACTTGGCGATTGTTCGTCATTCGGTTGCCGTTCCTCGTTCGATGATTGACGACCGTCTTGTGATTCCTCATTATTCGGCGACTGCCCACCGCTCGGGGATTGCTGACCGTTCGGCATTGGTTGTTCGGATTCTGGTGAGGAACCGTTTTCGGAAGCGTTTTGTTGTTCGCCTTCGGTTTGGTTTGGGTTTCTCTGACTCCGCGATGACGAGGATTGGCCACTTGGGTTCTGCTGCGAGGACTCGGCATCTTGGTTGTTGGCGTTATTGGATTCTGCATTCTCTCGCGAATTGTTACCGGCTTGATTTTCGACGGCTTGCGGGTCGGCTTCGGCGATTTCGCGGTCTAACTCGCGGGAGAGTTGCCGGAGTTCTTGTTCGGCTCGCTTGAGAGCTTCGGTTTCATCACCAAGCACACTTTCGGCGGCTTTTTCAATGCCTTCCCTGAGACTGGAGATGCCTCGGTCTGCGATCCGTTCTTGCTGTCGAGCGTCTTCCACGAAACCGCGATTGAACGACCGTTCGGCGGATTCGAGAGCCGTCTCGGGATTCTCGCGGCGGGTGTTCCGAATGGTTTCGTAGAGTTCCTCGGCGAGCAGCGGTTCGGTGGTTTCGGCTTGCTCAATGGTTTCTCGCATGCGGTCGAGCAAGTCATTGAGGTCTTGTCGCTGTTGCTGGAGTTGCTCCGCGATTTTCTCACGTTTCGATTCGCCACGGAGTGAATTCGATGGCTGCTTTGGTTGATCCATTTCCTTGAGATTCTCGGCAAGTTCTTGTTCTCGCTGTTCGAGCTTGCGGACTTGCTCCTGCATTTTGCGGACGTCTTCATTGAATTGATTCGCCGTGCGGCGTTGGAATTCGTCCTGCAATTCGCGGAGTTCCTGCTCGGCTCGCGTGCCCTCGGCGGCGGCTTGCGAGACCATGCCCTCCTGCAATGCCTCGGATGATTGCCGAGCGTTCTCGCGGGCTTGCTGAAGTTGTTGCCGCTCTTGGTTCATGCGTTCTTGGTTGCCCGGTTCGGTCATCCGCTGATCGAGTTCCTCCATGTTTCGCAGAATCTGTTGTTGTTCCTCGCGGAGCCGTTTGAGCTGTCGTTCAAGTTCCTCTTTTTCGGCCTGTGTTTGGGCCTCGTCTAAAGCGGATTGCAATTCCTTGACGCGGTCGTTGAGATCGTTCTGTCGTTGGGCGAGTTCCCGCAATCGGTTCAGGACTTGCCGATCCTCCCGCTGTTCCTGCGTCTCCTGCGGCGAGGCGGTTTGCTGCGTTTCGTAGCGGTTTTCGTCGTCGTCCAATTCCAGTTGTTGCAACTGTTGTTGTGAACGGCTGGATGACGAACTCGAACTGCTTTGACTGGACGATTGTTGTTGCTGACTGCGAACAACTTCGTGCTCTCTCGCTCGCAATTTGAGCAATGCCTGATACGCCGACTGAGCGGACGCAAGTGCCGGTTGCAACTTCTCTGGGATGGCCTGCTCGTGGGCTGTACCGAGTTCGACGATTGTCTCCTGCATGTGCTGTTGGACGGCCTCGACATAGGTTTGGGATTGGGCGTCTTGGAGGTTCTCCGCGAGTTCCTTGGTTTGCTCGAGTGCGGAGATTTGCGATTCGAGCACCAAACCTAGATCGTCGGCGAACTTCTTGGTGGGTTGATCACGGGTTTCGCGACGCACGATTTTCCACAGAGCATTAATGATCTGCTTTTGCAGCTCGGCTAACTTTTGTGCTTGCTGCGCGTTACCCCCGTTCTGTTGTTGCTGCTGCTGTTGTTGAGACGCCGTCGGTTGCTGCCCCTGTCGGAAGATTTCCTCGAAGTGCCGCACCTCGGCGAAATACAGGTCGCCCGATGTCCGTCGCCGCTCGCCATCGGGACCGATGTCTTCCGCCCAGAAGTAGTAAGACACCAACTGATCCGGCTCGGCGGCGAGATTTTCGAAGGACAGCACGTGTTCCTTGGCAAGTCGTTCCTTCGCGGGGACATCTTCGGCGAGCACAATTTCCTGGCCCTCGCTGCCGGCCAAGTTGTAGTTGAGACCGAAGCGTTTCAGTCCGTAATCATCCCAAGCGTTCGCCGCCAGATTGAGTTCTTCAATCGGTGAAACCTGCATGTCTTTCGCGGGGAACGTGAGTTTCAAGTCCGGCGGACGGTTCGGTAAGGCTTTCAAGACGAACTCCGCTGGGTCTCGATTTTGTCGGCCCTCACTGTCGGTGAGCTTGAGTTCCAATCGGCGAGAGCGGTCGAGCGTCAATGTGGTTTGCACCGTGGTCGGTTCATCAGGATCGGCGACGAGTACGATGGGTTCTTGACCGTCTTCAATGAGCTGTGTCTCACGCACCGGCTTGTTGAGTCGACAAACAAGCGTAACTTCCGTGCCTTCGATAGCCGATACTCGCCGGACATCTTGAACGAGTTTGTCATCTTGATTCGTGTAACTGGGGAAGTGTAGTTTTGCGTCGGCTTGCTGCAATCTTGGAAACTCGAAGACAGTGACTTGGTACGGATTAGACTCTTGCTTCGCGAACGCGATTTTGTAGGTGAGCGGTCGATCCACCGCCGCGATCCGCCCACCGAACACCGGATCGTCCAAACTTTTTGCGAGTGCAATTTGCCGACTGTTGCCGGTTTCATCTTCGGTCACCAGTGTGGCATCGGGTGGCAGCGGACCGGTGAACCGTGCCAACACGAGCAAACTGCTGCCACGTTCGATATCCGCATCGCCGGGCTCCACAGTGAGTTCATACGGAAGGTTTTCGGTGACTTTGACATCCTCGAAAGCCAAGCCGTCCGGTGTGTTTGCGGACGACCGTTCGACATCGAACAACGCGAGCAACAAGAGAATCCACACAGCCACGCTCAGCCCGTTCACCAAATGAGCGGCCCAAACTCGCCACTTCGGTACACTATCTTTCCAGGAGTGAAGTTCGGAGTGCGTGAGCGCTCGCCGCAGGACGTCTTGTTGCAAGTATCCATACCCGTATTGGCCATTCGCTAGGTTCGGTTGCTGTTCGATCGCCGTCAGCAAGCTGGCATTGAGGTCGGGATACTTCGACTCGATTCGCCAGGCCAACCGCCGGTCGTTGATCGTCATTCGCCAAACGCACAAAGCGTAGATCACCGCGATCACGCACGTGGTGCCGATCAATCCGAACGTGAACCGGCTCGAAACCGGTCCGAGGCAAAGTGCGACCACGGCAACATTCGCCGCGATCAGCCAAATGATCGTGAGACCATGGGAGAGGCGGAGTTGTCGCAGTCGACGAGCGACCGGTTCCAACCGGCGGGCCAATTGACGGTCGATCATGAGATGTCTCCGGAAGAGTTTTTGATCCCACACGAGTCCATTATGGTTGAATGCGGGACGATTGGGGAACCCGTCATTCAGGCTGATCCGTTTTTGGTGAATGTGTGCGACGCGTTCGCCAGGCGGCCAAACCGGTTTCCAGACCGATCAACACCAAAGCTGCCACGATGCACCATTTCCAAAGTTTCTGGCGGTTTTCCAGTTCAATGTTCTGCAACCGACTCAGTCGAGCGTACTCTTCCTCGCGAGTGGTTTGTACGCCGATCGAAACGCCGAGTTGTTCCAGTTGTTCCAAGTCGAACGGAGCGGTTTGGCTCTCCGTGTGCGGCACATTGACCGCGAAGGTCTGCCGACCGGATTCGCTAACGAGTTGGTAAATCCCTGGTGCCGTCGCGGTTTCGATTTCCGTAGCGTCCTTCGGGACGCGAAGTTGTTCGCCGCCAGGAGTTTCGACAAACCGCGTTTCGTTGTTCGGGTTCTCCGGCAGCGTGAGGGTTTGATTGTCGCTTGGGCTGGTTTGCAAAGATGTCGGTTCGACAGACAACGACAGCAACGCCTCCAGCCACGGGACGAATTTTGTGGACAAGGCGAACTGGCTGTGACTCGGTTGCCAACCGCTGGTGAGGACGAACAATCTTCCCTCGCCAACCGTTTGTTCCCACAACGCCGGTCGATAATTGTCGAATCGGGCGATGACGGTCGCGGACGATTCCGTTGGCAAGTCGATCGGCACGGTTTGCCAAAATCGAATGGCGGTGAAATCGCTGTAACGCGGATTCGCGAATGGTCGGAACAGCGGGTGAGAGAAGTCGATTTCACCAAGTAACTGATAATCATCTTCGGTGACCGTCGGGGTTTCCGATTCGGTGACGACCTCGCTCAACAAGGGGCCAAACGATGACACGACTTCGGAGTCTTGCAGAACAACAAGAGCCGTTCCGCCGTCATTGAAATAGCGTTCGAGGGCGGCTTGCTCCGCATCCGTGATTTTCGCGGTCACCAATACGAAGTCAGCGGCGTTCTTTGAAATGAGCAATGGATCGTTCGCGTCGACTTTCGTGATTTCCACGCGACGTTGAGGAGTTTCGGCGAGAGCCGATTCGAAGTAGTACAACAAGCCTTGAGGGTCGTCACTTGCATCGTCACCCAAATAGGCAACGCGGACGTGTTGTTGTTTCGGTGGGACCACGAAGAACGTGTTGTCGAATTCGGCGTGATCTCCGGTAAGCACCAAACGATCGGCGTTCGTGGACTGATCACGCGGTACCGAGAGTACACGGCTCTCACCCGGTGGCACATAGAACTTCACGGTTTGTCCATCGGCAAGCGAATCAGCACTTGCCCAACGCACTCTGAATTGTTCGGTGGTTGAGTCTGACGAATTGTGCACGCGGACTTTTGGCGGAGCGTTCGGTTCGTCCGAATCGGTTCGCGTAAGCAATTGCAGCGACGCATTGGATGGAGTCGGCAGTGTGAGCGACCTGACATCGACTTGGACTTGCTCGGGCCATTCGAACGCTTGGAGGGTTTGCCAGTCGGCTCCCTCTTGGAGATCGCTGATCAACACAATTTGCGGTGCCGAAGGTTCGTCGTCTTTGTCTTCAATTTCAGTTAATTGTTCCGCAACGGTCACCAACGCATCACCCAGCCGCGTCGTCCGCCACGACGGTTCCAGCTTCGCAAGCTCGCCTCGCACAAGTTCGTGGTTGAGTTTCGCGGCGTCTTTGGCTTGCTCATCCGGGAATCCCACAATGCGTTCGGGCGTGCGATCGAACGTCCATAACGCGACCACATCGGCGGGTTCGAGTTCCTCTAGAACTTTCTCCGCTTCGGCGATGGCTTTCGGCCATAACTTACCGCGTTGCATGCTGGCACTGGTATCGACCAGAATCGCGACGTGTCTTCCACGAACATCGTCGGCCGACAGTTCCACTGCGGTCTGCCAAAACGGTCGCGTAAATGCGAGTGCTAACAGCACGATCACCGCGGTCCGCAGCAGCAACAGCAACCAATCATCCAAACGGCTGCGACGGGTCAATCGCGGCGGCGTGGGTTGAAGGAACATCAACGAACTGAATTCCTGCCGACCTTTCGGTGTGCGGCGGATGAGATGGAAGACGATCGGAAACGCGACCGCCGCCGTCCCTGCAAGGAAGGACAGGAACAATACGTTCATGCCGTCGGCCCTCCCGCATTCAAATTCGCCGAGCGAGTCGCCGCCGACCGACTGCGTCGCATCCGCATGTTGAGGAAGTCGAACAACACGTACTCCAACGGCTGCGTGGTGGGTACGGAGATGAGATCGATTCCCAACGTGTCACAAATCTGCTGGAGAGAAGCCGCATGTTCGTGGAAGTTTTTTAAGTACGATTCCCGGACGGCATCGGGGTCGACGTAGATTTCCCGGCCGGATTCGAGATCGTGAAACATCACTGGATCGCGGAAGGAAAACTCGGTCTCGCTGGGATCGAGAACTCGCAGCAGAACGATTTCATGTCCTCGCGAACGCAAGTAGGAAAGACTTTGCCGCAGCGGTTCGACCGGCGTGAGGACATCGGAGATCAATACGACGAGTCCGCGTTTCGAGACCAGATCGGCCATCTGTTCGATGGGAGTGATCAGGTCGGTGTTCTTGCCACCCAAACTGTTTTCCAGACCGAGCATCAAGCGTCGCATGTGACCGGTGCGGAACCGGGCCGGCAGAAATTCGCGGATGGTTTCGTCGAACGTCATTATGCCGACTGCGTCGCGTTGCAACGTCATGAAGTACGCAAGTGTGGCGGCGGCGGTTTTGGCGTACTCGGCTTTGGTGTGGTCGCCGCTCCCAAATCCCATGGAACGACTGAGATCGACCAACAACCAACACCGCAAATTCGTTTCGTCTTCGAAGCGTTTGATGTAGTAGCGATCGCTGCGGGCAAACAATCGCCAATCCAGATAACGCGGATCGTCGCCCGGCGAGTACTGGCGATACTCCGAAAACTCCACCGAAAACCCGTGATACGGACTGCGATGCAAACCAGTCAGAAACCCTTCGACAACCGCCTTCGCACGCAGTTCGAGATTCTTGATCCGCATTAACGCATCCGGATCGGACGCCATCGCCGATCGTGTCGGATTCGGGGTCGTGGGTTCGGAGGTGCTCACATTCATAAATGAAATTTTGCTAGGGTGCTACGGCTCTGTGAGCCGTGTTTTTCGATCGACGCTGACACATTGCACGGCTCACAGAGCCGTAGCACACATGGATTCGGGAACCTCATTGCTTGGGCACTTCGATCGTTTCTAACAGTCGGCTGATCACGTTCTCGACGGAGACACCTTCGGCTTCGGCTCGATAACCGACCAGGACACGATGTCGCAGCGTGGCGTGGGCGAGGGCTTGGATGTCCTCGATTGCGACATGCGTGCGACCGGCGAACAACGCTCGGGCTTTCGCTCCCAAAATGAGATATTGAGCCGCCCGCAGACCCGCTCCCCAACTGACCCAGTTATTGACGAACTCCGGCGTATGCGAACGCCCGGGACGCGTGGCATCGACCAAACGCACCGCGTACCGCACCAAGTCCTCAGCGACCGGGACGCGACGGACAATATCCTGAAACCGGAGGATATCCTCGCCCGTAAAGAGCGGTTCGATCGGCTCGGGTTTCCGCGATGTGGTCTGCGTGACGACGGTGACTTCATCGTCTTCAGGCAGGTAATCGATCTGCACGTTGAACATGAAACGGTCAAGCTGGGCTTCCGGCAGCGGGTACGTGCCTTCCATCTCGATCGGGTTCTGCGTAGCGAGCACGAAAAACGGTTCCTCCAACGGATACCGCACGCCCGCCGCCGTCACTTGGTGTTCCTGCATCGCTTCTAAAAGAGCCGCCTGCGTTTTCGGCGGGGTGCGGTTGATTTCGTCGGCGAGAATCACGTTCGCAAAGATCGGTCCTTTGACGAACTGCAACCGTCGACGACCGTCCTCGGCTTCTTCCAAGATCTCCGTGCCGGTGATGTCGGCAGGCATCAGGTCCGGCGTGAACTGAATCCGCTGGAACTTCAAATGGAAGATCTGAGCGACCGACCGCACGAGCAGCGTCTTTGCTAACCCTGGTGCCCCGGTGATCAAACAGTGACCGCCCGCAAACAAACTGAGCAAGAGTTGCTCCGTCACTTCCCGTTGCCCGATGATGACCTTGGACAACTCGGCTTCAATCCGCTCTCGCCCGCTACGAATTTGCTCGACAGCGGCTTGTTCATCGTCGTAGGATTCGCCAGCGTTCACGATATTTGATCCCGATTCCATTGGCAGCAAATTGACAGTGAATGTGTGCCACAACTCTGTGAGCCGGCACCCGAAGAATGAAACCCCACTGCATGACGTTTGGGTTTGTGAGACCCAACGGTTTTTCTTAGTGCGTCATGGCGTAGGTCACGATGTTGATCCCCAGCGGATACGCCCACTTCTCGGAATACTCGTGGAAGTAACCGGAATCAACACCCTCGCGTTCCCAGCCGTCTCCCAGGTCCGTGTTGTGACAGATGATGGCCATCATTCGGCCGTCGTCGTCGAACAAACCGCGGTAGTGGGCTTCAGTCGCGTCCCACCGTTCCGTGCGGCGACCGCTGAGGTAATGGTTGATACTGGGAATCTGAGGTTTCTCGGTCAGATCGTACACGCAGTGAAAAATTTCATGCTCCAACGGCAACTCTTGGGGTTCGCGATCGGGGAAGACCCGTTTGAGATTCTGATAAAACGTGTCCCATTCGTATTCGCCCCAGAAATCGTCGACCATGAGAAATCCGCCGTTGAGCAGATACCGCCGTAAGCCTTGAACTTCCGGTTCGGTCAGCATCATCTCGCCGGGTTCGATGATGTAAATAAAGGGGTAGTCGAACAGCTCCGGATCATCCAACCGCACGATCTTGCCGTTCGGATCGACTTTGAGTGAGGTCAGTTGTTGCAGTCGGAATGAAAAATTCAGATCGCTATCGGGCCAATCGGTGTCCCACTTTCCGCGACCGGGACGATCCCGGTAGGAGGTGTAGTGGATGCGGGCAAACGTGAAGACATCCTGTTGGAACTCAGTGTCTTTCTCCCAAGTTGGCACGCCATTGCGGTCGATGTCTGCGGGGTCGATTTGCGAAGGATCAACCCGACCGCGACGCCATCCGCGCCCGTATTGAGCCCAGGCGATGCTCCCGATCACAAGCACGATCAGAAAGGTCATGACAGAATTGCGGACACGGTTCATCGTCGGTCCTCGGGGTTGGGGGTCCGATCCTCCGCGATCGCGGGTGGAGGGTCGGTGGAAGTCGGTGTCTCAGTCGGTCCCTCGACAATCGCAAGCAGCAACCGTTGGGCATCCCGGTAACGTGGGGCTTCTTCCAGGGCTTGCAGAACGTGTCGGCGGGCAGAATCGGTTTGGCCGGTGCGTTGAAACAATTTCGCGGTGCGATAAGACAACGCCGCCGGATCGAACGGTTCCATCTCCGCAAGAGCCAACAGACCGGTGAGTGCCCGGTCGTCGTCGCCGCTGCGTTCACCGGCATCGGCCAAATACCGATGCGGGGCCGGGATCAATGGGTTGATGCTCAAGACCCGCTCGGCATGGGACAGGACCGCAGCCCAATCTTTTCGCTCACTCGCCAGTTCCGCCAATCGCAACGAAGCATCCCAGGCATTGTCTTTCAGAGCGATGAAGCGTTCGAGTGTCTTTCGTTCGGCGTCCGTGTTCTCCTGCTCGCGATGCACACGGACCAACATTGCGAGTGCCGCTTCTGAACCGGTGCGTTCGGGGAAGAGTTCTACAGATTGCGTCAGAATTTCTTCCGCGGTCTCCCACTGTTCGCCAGCGACGAGTCGCGTGGCATACCGCTGCAACGCGGCAACGTTTTTCGGATGGTCTTCGACAAACTTCGCTAGCGTTTTCAGATCAGCGGAGCGAGGCAATTCGGGATCGCCAAAATCTGCATCCGGTGCCCAATTCTTAGCGCGATTGCGAGCGTAATCGCTGAAGTCCGCATCAAGGGCCGTCAGCGATCCGGTTGTGCGTTCCAAACATTCATTGATCGGCAGTCCGCGTCCGAGGTCGACGAGAATCTGTTTCAGCGTGTCCAAACCGTGCTGCTCAATGATGTATTCCACCACCAACGACGATTCATAATACGCGAACTGCAAATGAATCGGTGTTTCGGGACGCAGAAAAGCGGCGCTCAATTGGCTGACCGGTGTGAGGTCTTCACCGAGAATCATTTCCCGGTATTGCCGATTCATCGACTCGCCCCATGCGGGGTTTGCTTGGCGTTCCTCATAAACAGAAATGCCCTCACTGAGCCACCGTGGCATGCGGTTGTTGGTTTTCGTCAGCGTGACGACATGACAGAACTCGTGCCACAACACCGACTGCCAATTCGCAGGCGTCGCACCCTGCGAAGCCGGGCTGTTCATCGTGATGACCGACCCGAAACACACGCCGAGAAACCCCGCACCTCCCGGCAAACCAAACGTGCGGATCGCAAAGTCCTGCTGCTTCGGATAGATGTCGACAAACACCGTCTCGGGCAATTCGACATCGTATTTGCTTGCCAACTCGGCTTTCGCTCGGCGGAGCGTCTCCAATACACGCGAACCGTAAATTCGGGATTCGCGGGCATCCATCCGGACGAGGAAACCATCGGACTTCAAGATCGCGAAATCATCAAGATGGTCATGCAATATCGAAAGATTATGAGCAACAACGCTGTAGCCATCCCGCTCGAAAACTTCGCTGGCAAGTTTCCAACCTTCGTCTTCTTGGCCGAGTCGCAGCAAATCCTGCGATAGCTGCATTTTCGCGGGCAGGTAATACGGATCGAACTCCAATGCCTGCCGTTGACGCTTCGCACCCTCGGCAAACCGGTATTTCTGCGAGAGTTTCTTGCCGATGAGGTAATCGACTTCCGGATTCGTCGGCCAGGTAGACAGCGCGCGTTCGCGAGCGGCTTGCTCCTCGTCGGGTTCGTTTTCCAAATGAGCCAACACCGCCCGGTACGCCCACAATTTCGGATGCAACGGATTGACCGTTTCGATCTCCGCAAGGGTTTTGTGAGCGGTCTCGTAGCGTTCGGCGTCGACTTGATCATCCACGAGTGACAGCAAACTCGGCACATGCCTGGGGTTCCGTTCCAATGCTTGTTGCAGAGCCGTTTGGGCTTTTTCGGCATCACTCGGGGCGTATGCCTGAGACAATCCAAACGCAATTCGTGGATCGTCTTCATCCAACTTCCGGGCTTTTTCAAACTCTGTGGCGGCGAGTCCGTAGTCGTGCTTGGCTAGCGCCAACTCCCCGCTGGCGATGAACGCATCCGGCAAGTTCGGCTGATCTTTCTTGATCTGATCAAAAATGCTTTGCAGCACTTCCTTCGCATCGGCCCCCTGCTCCAACAGGAACTCAGCCAGCACCAACCGATCCGCCACATTGCGATACCGCCACGACGCCTGTTGAACTTTCTCGATCAATTCCACGACCATCCGCTCGGCATCGTCGGGCTTCGCGTTGTAACGGTAGACATCTCGCCCCAACCATCGCAGTCGAATGCTATGCGGATAACGTTCCAAAGCCGCCGTCAACGATTCCAATGCAGGGGCGTATTGCCCGATTGCCAATTGGGCTTCGATCCGGAGTGTTCGCCAACTTTCCGAGAAATCTCGGTCTTCGATGGCTTCCCCGGTCAGTGCGATACATTCTGCGTACTGCCCGGTTTCGAAAAACTCTTGAGCTTTAGAAAGGTCCGCCGCGATTGCCGTCGGCGCAATAAAAAACGACCCCAGAAGGGTCGTGAGCAGAAGTTTGGGAAGAAAGACGGTCAGCGGTCCGGCATCGGTTCGAGCGGATATTGAGTTCAGTCGCCGACACAGTTGAGTCGCAAGTTCCAAAGGCATGGTCTCCGTTCCGGATCAAAGAACGTCATCTCTGGACAGACCAACAACCGTCTATCGTACGAACCCGAAACGAATAGGCAATAGCCAAACTGAGAATGGAGTTTGCGGGTTCTCAAGTGGTTCGCTCTCCCGAAGTCTTGTGATTGACAAGCAACTTCTAGTGAAAGGCGTTTCCCATTGCTAACTGTATTCACAATCGTCATGTCGTAAGAACCGTGGTATTCGTGAATACTTAGTGTCCGATCAAGAGTACTGCGACGAACAATTCAATAAATCCAAGAAAAATTGTTTACAAGTAAACAAAGATTGGTACACTGAATTCACTTTTCGGATCGAAATTCTTTGGATCCGTGTTACACATCGTACAGTTAGTCTCAAACTAACGCTTCTTTTCTGTCGGAGGTCGAGATGCGGCACACTTCATCCCGTCGCGGTTTTACGTTGATTGAATTGCTGGTTGTTATCGCAATCATCGCAATTCTGATTGCTCTTCTTCTGCCCGCTGTGCAGCAGGCTCGTGAAGCGGCCCGACGTACGCAATGCAAGAACAACATGAAGCAGTTGGGGATCGCGTTACATAACTACCACGACACACATAATGCTTTTCCCTACTCTGTATCCGCAAGTTCGTCATTTACAAGTGGTACGGCAGCGGTCAATACGGGCGGCGGTGAGTTCCACAAGAATCATCGCGGATGGTTGCTGCTCCTGCCGTTTATTGAACAAGGCAACCTCGCGGAGCAATTCGACTTCAACTTAGCGGCCTCGACAGCTCGTAACGGATCATCAGTGCCCGGTGGGTTGGAACCAGGTCAGTCTGGAAATGCGAACGATATCGTTGTCGGAACCTCACTGGATGCATTTTTGTGTCCATCGGATGCGGGACCAACACACTACACCGGCACGAGTTCGGCTTATTACATCTCCGGCTCACAAAATGCAGAAGGTGGTGCCTACACGAACTACGATTTCAGTGTCCGTCGGGTTTCCAGTTGGGCGAACAAATGGAAAGACGAATCGCAGGGAACACGTCGACTGTTTGGGCCAGATACGTCCTCGAAGTTACGAGACATTGTCGATGGAACAAGCAACACGGTTGCGGTCTGCGAAACGCTGCGTGACGTCTGGAACGGAACCGGTCAGACATGGGGCTACTCAAAATGGGTCGGTGCTGGTGTCGACCTGACTTACAGTCGCGGAATCAACTTCACGGTTTGCTGTTCATGGGACAGCCCGCCATTCCAACGACCCGGCGCACGGGCTAGCCGACTCGGAGACTGGAGCACCGTTGGCAGTCTGCATCCTGGTGGAGCACAAGTTCTTCTCGCCGATGGGGCCGTGCGATTTGTGTCGGAAACGATTGACCCCTCAACGCGGAACAATCTCGCCTACATCGCAGACGGACAGGTCCTCGGCGACTATTAAAGATCACTCCTTTAAGGGCTGACGTAGATTGTTATTGACTCGTTACCGGCGACTTCAAAGTCGTCGGTAATTTTTAGCGATTGTGTTTCTTTGGGTTGGCGTTCCCTGTCGAAAAAACTGAAAGCGAATTGAGATGTCTGAATTGGGCCGATTCGGTGTAGCTGTCATCATTTCTGTAATGATGTCAGGCTGCGGGGGTAGTGCGGGAGAAGATTACGAAGTTGTTCCGGTCTCCGGAAAAATTACTGTCAACGGAGAACCGGCCGAAGGAATCAGCGTCGCTTTTTTTCCAGTTGAGGGGACTCCTGGTACTGGAGGGTTTGCGACCACCGATGCATCCGGAGCCTATCAATTGCAGACCCGGCAGGGTCGGGACGGGACAGCCCCCGGTCAGTATCGAGTCTTGTTTACTCAAATCCTGATGCCGGATGGTTCACCCGTTCCGAAAGATGAAATGGCCACCGATGTCGGAGCCGTCAACCAACTTCCGGAACACTTCAATGATCCATACAACACTCCGATCGGAGCGACGGTGGAAAAAGATGGTGATAATGGAAGCCATAACTTTGACTTGAAGGTTCGACGATAGTCGGCACTTTGGTCACAAGCGACCTAGCGAACCTGCTTGGGGGCGATTTCGCCCCTATTTTTTCGTTTGGCTCCAGGCATCGTGCAGGGCTTTCAGCTCTTTCACCGTGTTCGGGTTCTTCCGAGCAAGGTTTTCCATCTCCGACTTGTCTTGATTGACGTTCGAGAGAAAGAGTTTGTCCTCTTTGCCGAGTGGGCCCCTGTTGGAGGTGTCGCGGGGGTTGGCGATGAGTTTCCAGTCGCCGTGGCGGACCGCCCAACTGTTACCAAACGTCCAATGCAATGTGTCGTGCGGTGTACTTACTTCGGCGGACACAACGACAGGCACGAGACTTTGGCCATCAATATTTTGAGGCGTCCTCACATCGCACAGTTCCGCGACCGTCGGTAGCCAATCACAACTGTGGGCGAGTTGATTCCGAACTTCGCCTTCGGGCAGATGGCCCGGCCAAGAAATGATTGCCGGCACACGAATACCGCCTTCGAACAAACTGAATTTCGCACCACGATACGGTCCTGCGTTGCCACCGCCGTTATGGGCACGTGATTCGGTCGAGTGTCCATGATCGGATTGGAACACGATAATCGTGTCGTTTGTCAGTCCGAGTTTGTCGACGTGATCCAACAATCGGCCGATGCGAGAATCCAACGTGGAAACGAACGCATTGTATAAGTTACGGGGGTATGGCACCTCTTTGTAGGTCTCGAGCCACTCCGGTTCACCCTGATACGGGTAATGCGGCGTGTTCATCGCGAAGTATATGAAGAACGGTTTTTCGCGATTCGTGCTGATGAACTCCGACGCTTCTGTGACCATCATGTCTGGGAAGAACTGTCCCGGTTCCCGAATGCGTTCATTGTTTCGCCAGAGATCATGCCGATTCGGGCCGCTCCAGTAGAAGAAGTGAGTGAAGTTGTCGATGCAACCGCCCATGTGTCCGAACGAGTAGTCAAAACCCTGGTCGAGCGGACGCTCACCGTTGCGAATGTTCAAATGCCATTTGCCGATATGAGCAGTCGCATAACCAGCGGCATGGAACATTTCCGCCATCGTGGTTTGTTTCGCCCAGACGCTTTTCGGCGTTTCCATATCGGACAGTTCGTTGACGCCTTCGTTAGGAGGCCCGCCGGCGTTTCCTGGCATTCCGGCGAGAATCGGATAGCGACCGGTTAGCAATCCAGCGCGACTCGGCGAACATACAGGAGCAGCTGCATAGAACTGGGTGAATCGCACCCCGCGTTTGGCGAGCCGATCAATGCTCGGCGTTTGTAGGTCTGTGGCTCCATAACAACCAGCATCGAGTGTGCCTTGGTCGTCGGTCAGAATCACAATGACATTCGGGCGAGTGTCCGTTCTGGTATTGATGGGGTCGGCTCCGAAGACGACCCTGCCGAAACCGGACAGGACTGCGATCGTGACAAACGCAAATCGAAGCATTGATGGGTCCTTCAAAAGACTTTCGGTGTGGGAATGTCACCCTACCGGTCTCTATGAGGTCCAACAAGTCTCCGCATCATTAGCGTTATGTAGAACACACGCGAGCGTGCGGTTGCATCAATCGGTTATGCGTCTTCGAGCACATATTGAACGGCGGCTCGCACTAAGCGGTTAGCATTGGGAAGGTTGAGCTTCTCTTTGATCTTCTCCCGATAACTCTCGACCGTCTTCGGACTGAGTTCCAGGTCGCTGGCGACTTCTTTCGTCGTCAACCCTTTGCCGATCAATTCAAAAACCGCCAGCTCCCGGTCGGTCAGTGTATCCATTGGGGATTGATACTCATCCTGTTGGCCGGCAATGAGCCGATTCAGGATGCGTTCGGTCATCTTGGGGCTAAGGAAGATTTTCCCTTCCAAGACTCGGTGAATCGCTTCCACGAGTCGTTCACCGGTCTCACCTTTGTTGAGGTATCCCGATGCACCCGCATGCAGAGCCCGTTCGGCGTAGAGTTCATCGTCGTGGGCGGAAACGACGAGCGACTTCATCGGCGATGGCGAACTCGCATCGGATTGCTCGTTCCATGCCCGGATTTGCTTGCAGATTTCCAGCCCGTGACCATTGCGTAGCGAGATATCAACCACGACTAAGTCCGGGTTGAGTTGGGTGATTTTCTGAGTGGCTTCCATTTCCGTGGCCGCTTCGCCACAAATTTCTAAACTGGGATCGTTGCCCAAGATTTGTCGGTATCCTTGCCGGACAATCTCGTGATCATCAACGATCAGCACTCGGGAAACGGATGGCTGTGAAGAATCCAAAGAACTCGATCGCGTGGTCATTCCCATATACTCGAAGTTTCTGTAATGAGTTGCGTTCGGTGAAGCCCCAGTGAATCGAAAGAACTCATTCTCTTGACAACCGGTTAGTGATGTGAAACCGGTTGGTTTGTGCCTGATAAGAAAACTTGGGCACCCATTCCCCTGACAATTACAGGGATATGGCTCCCTTTTGGTGAAGCTTTGGTCAACATCATACCAGTTGTTGGCCGTTTGGAAAAGCAGCGAACATATTGCTTTTCAATCAAAAAATACGAGACGGGTCTTGACAGGTACGGTACAATCTCCGGTCGGCGAACCGTGTGCATCGGTCGTGGTAGGAAATCCCATCCTATTTTCATGGAAAGGTTCGAACGGCACTACATTTGATAACAAATCACAATTCGTGTCATGACCCTCAGCGGTCTGGCATTCCCATACGCTTTCTTTGGGATGAAACGATGTCGGTCCCACGTGGTAACCAACTTGACGGACAGATGTTGCGTCGTCAAGTTCTTCGATCGCTGCAATGTGATGGACACCCGGAGCTTAGTACTTTGGATGTTGAAGTTGGGAGTGGTTGTGTGTTGGTCAGTGGTGTGGTGAGTAGCTTTGACGCCAAGCAGTTGGCGTTGAGTCGGGTTTGTCGTTTGGGAGACGTCGACGCGGCCCGTTTTGAGATTTCCGTGAGTCCAACCGCTGACAATGTCCGAGCATTGACGTGACTTACTGATTCAAATCCCCACTTTTCGCCGAAAATTTAAAACTCGCAGGATTGTGTTGCGTCAAGAACTCATTACCATTGGTTGAACTGTTGTTACTAACACTGTGTTCACACTTTCTTGCCCAAAAACACTCGGTTTTCCAACTTGGATCAGCCGGGATTAAAACCCCTTAGAGTCGATTCCCATGAGCGAGTTCCGCATCGAACAGGATTCGATGGGTCAGGTGAAAGTCCCCGCCGAAGCATATTACGGCGCCCAAACACAGCGGGCTGTGCAGAACTTTCCCGTTTCCGGGCAAACATTGCCGTCGGAACTGATTCGAGCGATGGGATTGGTCAAGTTCGCTTGTGGGATTGCCAACCGCGATCTCGGTAAACTCACCGGTACCGGGAAGAATCCCCTGTCGGATGAGCAAGTCGCCGCCATGTTGGATGCCGCTCGGGAAGTGTCGGTCGGGAAATGGGATGATCAGTTCCCAATTGACGTGTATCAAACGGGTTCCGGCACGTCGAGCAATATGAATTGCAACGAGGTGATCTCGAATCGTGCGGTCGAATTGCTTGGCGAAGATCGATTCGCGCCGGCGAAGAGCGTGCATCCGAACGACCACGTCAACATGGGGCAAAGCACCAACGATACGTTCCCCACAGCGATCCATGTGGCCGTCGGGACGGCGATCACGAAACGGCTCGTGCCGGCGTTGAAGGCGTTGCACGAAGAGTTGAGCAATAAGGCTCAAGCCTGGGATCGGATCATCAAGATCGGGCGAACGCACCTCGCGGATGCGACTCCGTTGCGATTAGGCCAAGAGTTCGGTGGTTTTGCTCGACAGGTTGAATTGTCGATTACCCGAGCCGAGAAGGCGTGTCAGGCGATTCTTGAACTGCCCGTTGGTGGGACGGCGGTTGGGTCTGGGATCAACACTCATCCCGAGTTCGGTGATCGAGTTTCCAAGGTGCTCGCCGATGAAACCGGCGTTCCTTTTGTCGAAGCCAGTGATCATTTCGAAGCGAATGCGCAGCGTGACGGACTGGTTGAGTGTCATGGCCAGTTGAAAGCTGTCGCCGTGACGATGTTCAATCTGGCGAATAATGTCCGCTGGCTCGGATCTGGGCCTCGGTGTGGCTTCTATGAGGTGAAAATTCCGGATCTTCAGCCAGGCAGCTCCATTATGCCGGGGAAAGTCAATCCGGTAATGTGTGAAAGCCTGATGCAGGTTGCTGCCCGGGTGATGGGGCTTGATGAAGCGATCACGGTCGCCGGTGCTGCCGGTGGCAACTTCCAATTGAATATCATGATGCCGATGATGGGGCAGACGGTCTTGGAGAGCGTGACGATCCTCTCAGGGGCAGTAAAGGCCTTTCGTGATTTGTGCATCGAGCAGCTGGAACCGAACGAAGAGGCTTGTGAGGCAGCGGTTGAGAAGAGTTTGTCGATGGTAACGAGTCTCAACCCGCACATCGGTTACGAAAAAGCGGCCGCGCTTGCCAAAGAAGCGTTTAAAAGTGGAAAAACCATTCGAGAGTTGTGTCAGGAACAAGGAATTCTTCCCGATGATGTTCTTGCAGACGCTCTTGACCCATTCAAAATGACAGTACCGCGAAGTTGATGCCCGGTCGGGTTGTAATCTCAGCTGGATCGTTCTCGGTCCGTGCTTGGGTTGCTTGTCAGCCTCGCAGACGACATTGATTCATGATGTCGTGTAGTGTGCGTGGTTTCTCGCGATCATACGTGGTTTTACGCTCGCACCTGCATGGAAGATCGGTTTCGATCTAGAGTCGGCATGCGCTCAATCGGGTTGCTCGGCTCACAATTGACAATCTCCCCTTTTCCTTTGCCGATTCCGGCGGGAGGCGTGTCGAAATGCGAACTGTTGCTACGTGGATTATTGCTACCATTCGGCCTATCACCATGGCGTTGCTGTGGTTAGGGCTGGTCGGTGTGGCGATTATTGTTTCCGCGCCACCTGTGAACGAACTTGTCGGCGACGAGCCATCTGAATGGGCTCAAGCATTGGGAAGTGAGTATCAAGGGGTTCGAGAAGAAGCAATCAAACGGTTCTTGGAAGCTGGGCCGGAGATGTGTCCGCTACTCGTAGAAACCGCATTGCATGGCAGCAGTCTTCAGGCGGAATCTGTTCTCCTGGTGCTCCATGAGTTTTACCGTTCGTCGCGTCCCGAGTACTACACGGTCGCCGAGCAAGCTCTCGATCAATTGCAGAATTCGCCCGATGCCGATGTGACCGCGTTGACGTTGGCCTCGTGGAGTCAGAGTCGGAAGTTGCGTTTGGATCGGTGTGCGGCTCGGTTTGAGGAACTGGGCGGGTCCGTGCGAATCGATCCATCGCAATGGGGTGGTTCGCTAGAGAGTGATTTCCGCCGAGCCACGACTGCGGTGTTGGATGCGAATTGGCGTGGCGGTGAAGATGGCTTAGAGCATGTTCTCGATATACCGGGGCTGCAGGTCATTGAGGTGACGCCCGATACGAGCGTTTCGCCGGACGCGATTGCGAAGTTGCAGGAAGAGCGGCCTGATGTGGCCGTGGTCCGTCGTGGGAATGCCACCATGGGAGTCGAGGGCGTCGAGCAATCGAATGGATTCTTGGTGGTGGCCGTCGTTCCGGGTGGTGGGGCTGAGAAGGCGGGCTTGGAACCTCGCGACTACATTTTGAATGTGGGCGGAGTCTCTGCTAGCAGTTTTCGAGATGTCGCCAATCTGGTCGCGGAGCACTCCCCAGGCGATGTGCTGTCCATGGTTGTGCAGCGGGAGGAAGATGTATTGGAGCTTTCGGTGACACTGGGGTCGCGAGACTAGACGTGTTCTCGTAGGGCTTCGAGCGGGTTCTGTTGCTTGGGTGTGCGGTAACAACGGCCGTTCGTTGTTTGCCATGGAAATAAAAGTCGTATTTGCGGTCTAGTCTTTCGAGCGGACTTCGAGGAAGAGATCGCTGCGTTGGTCATAAGGACGCGTGCGGATGTACCAGCGTCGCCAACGATCGCGGAGTCTTTGTTTCCAGTTCTTCAGTGACTCCGTGCGTTCGGCTTTGGTGGCGTCGGCGGCAAGGTTATTCCAGGGGGAGTTGGGCAGGTTCTGGCCACGTGGTAGTCGGCTCAGGGTTCGCAACGCTGCTTGAGTTTCGACGAGAATATCCAGGTTCTCATCATCTAAGGCTTCAATGAGTAGGCGGGCCAACCCCATGTCCGCCGTCTGTCCGATGGCCCAAATCGCGGTGCGGCGGACTTCTGGTCGCGGATCATCTGCAAGTTTGATGAGCTTCTCCGTTTGGCCGACAAGGTCTTCTTTGTTGCCGATCTTGATTTGGTCGACGACCGCGGCCTGCGCGGAGGCGACGTTTGCGGTGTCGAGTTTTTCCAGCTCTGCCAGCAATTCGTCGAGCGGTCCGACGACTTTCTGCTGTTTGACTTTGCCGTCTTCAATTTCCGCGCGGCCAAGATTGTCCGGTAGTCCGCGTCCGCCAATGAGCAGTCCCGAGCCCACGCTTTGTGGCGTGATCACTTTTCGGCCGAGCAGTTTGGCGGTTGCCCGTGTAAGGAACAGTAGCCCGAAGCCTGTTGTGGCGGGATCGCTGGATTGTCCTGGCCAGCCGCCGTCTTTGCGTTGCAGCCTCAGGAGTGTGTTGGTGCCGTCGTCGTACCAGTTGCGTCCCGCGATTGTTTCGATGTTCGCGAAGGCGGCCATCCGTTCGAGGCCGTAAATGTAGTACATCGGCCATTCCGGTGGGCGTGGCGAGAGATAAGCGCGATTGACCCAAGACAAAGCTCGCTCGATCGCGGCGTCGATGCGTGCCAGTGATGTGCGGACGGGGCCATCCGGCTCGGCTTCTTTTTCTCGTTCGGACTCTGCTTCGTCGATGTCCACTTGCTCGAGGAATCCAAATTTCTTGGAATCTGCTTTGTCTTCTTGGTTTTCCTGTCCGGCTGGTGTGCCACCGCGTCCCGAACCGATCTCGCCGGCGTTCGGGTAGAGTTGCATACGACAAATGATCAGGCTGCTGATTCCGTTGACCGTTAGTGCGAGCGTCCCGCCATTGTTGTTGCCGTTCGGGTTGGGGTGATAAGCGAAGCTGCCGTCGCGGCATTGTGTGACGATATGCCAAGTGGCTGCACGGTCCCAGACGTGCAACGGAATTTTTGATCCTGCGCGTTTGGCGGCCCAGAGTCCGAGCAGTGCGTATTGGGTTTGGCTGGTGTCGCCGTTGCCACCGCTGCTGCTTAAATAGTGCCACGCTCCAAGTCGTAACTGAGTCGAGAGCAAGTGGCGAGCAATGGCTTCGATTTCTGTCTTGTATTTCTTGGCGTCCACCGCTTCGAGGAACATCAAGTCGACGCCGGTGGTGTAGTTGTGGGATGTGTTCCGCGGTTGGTAGCGGGTGCCTTGCACGGCGGCAGTGACTTTCTGGGTCACTTTTGCGATCGCGGGGTGATCCGGTTTGGCTCCGGCCTTCAAGGCGGCGTATGCGCCGATGGTGTCTTGACCTGGGGAAGCACCGCTGACTTTTCCAAGAATAAACTTGAGTCCGCGGTCGACTGCTTGTTGCACCTGGGGGCTAAGTTCGGCTGCCGTTACCAAGCTGCCGCCGAGCGGGCTGCTGAGAAGTGTAAGTGCGAGTAGTAGGCGAGAGCAGTTCATCAGTTGCATCCCATTAAGTCGTTTCGGCAAGCAGGCGTGTTTGAATTGTAACGGAATTCACGTTGCATCGAGTGTGCCAATTGAAAATTCTCATTCCTGAAAAACTGGAACTGGCCGGACTGAGAAAACGACAGGCTCGTACAGTGGATTTCACAGCCGTACCGATCTTGACTGAGAGTTTTTCCGGGAAAGTGCCGGGTTCGACGCTCCTTCATATGGTATTCCGACGAGGGATTCCTATACTCACCTGTGTTCCAGCGGAACTCAGTCTGACGATTTGTCCCCACGTTAATGGGAAGCCTCACGGAGAAGGCGGATGCCGCAAGTTTTTCATCCGAGTTTCAACACGATTTCACGGGTGAGCATCTTTGGTTCGGCGTTTATTGTCGCAGCGATTTTTTACGTGCTCTACGCGTTCTATCGTTCGCCATATTCGACCGAAGAAGACGTTATCCAAACTCAACCGGTTCCGTTTAGTCATGCTCACCATGTGGGCGACATCGGGATTGACTGTCGTTATTGTCACACGAGTGTGGAAGATTCGTCTTTTGCCAATGTGCCACCGACGGCAACGTGTATGAACTGTCATTCGCAATTGTATCGCGATGAGTCAATGTTCGTGCCCGTCGTTGAGAGTTTCCGGAGTGCGAACACAACGGAGGAGAAACCGTTGCGTTGGACTCGGGTTCACGACGTCCCGGATTATGCCTACTTCAATCACAGTATTCACCTCGCGAAGGGGATTGGCTGTGTGAGTTGTCACGGGGAAGTCGATAAGATGCCGTTGATGTGGCGTGAGAATACGCTGCATATGGAGTGGTGCTTGGAGTGCCACCGCAACCCGGAGAAGAATATTCGTCCGCGAGAGTTTCTGTTCACGCTTCGTTCGCGTGAAGAGCTTTCGGAGAGCGATGATTTTCAGGAGTATCTCAAGCGTGAGTTTCCTGAGGTCGCCGCCGACGATGATCGTGCGGGTGATATGGCGGCGATCGCAGACGGTTTGTTGGAACGTTACGGAATTCATAAAGAGCATCCCAAAACCCACTGCTCGGCTTGTCATCGGTGAGTCATGCCTCGGAAAAACGGATTCGAAAATCAATCAGTTAGCGAGCGGTTGCGGGTTGCCCGTGGTCGGGAGTATTGGCGTACGCTCGATGAGTGGGCCGACACCGAAGAGTTTCAAGATGTCGTTCGCAACGAGTTTCCAGCGTCCGCCGATACGTGGACGGACGATGCTTCTCGTCGCGAATTCCTGACGGTGATGGGCGCGTCTTTGGCGTTGGCTGGTTTGAGCGGCTGTAATGCTTCCCAGCCTCACGAAGAGATTGTGCCCTATGTCAAGCAGCCGGAGGAGTTGATTCCCGGTGTGCCGTTGTACTTCGCGACTGCTATGCCATTGGCTGGGTTCGGCACGGGGTTGCTGGTTGAAAGTCATATGGGGCGTCCGACGAAAGTCGAGGGCAATCCATCGCATCCCGCTGTTCCGGTGGGGCATGGTCGCGAGGGTGATGATATCCGCGCTGGTGCGACGGATGTGTTTGCTCAAGCGTCGATCTTGCAGCTCTACGATCCTGATCGTGGTCAAACGGTATTCGACCGTGGGCAGTTGGCGACCTGGGAGCGGTTCTTGTCGGCTCTGCGAGTTGAGATTCGTGGTCAGCAGGCGAATCAGGGCCGTGGGTTGCGGGTTTTGACTGGTAATGTGACCTCGCCGACGGTTCGCGATCAGATTCAGCGGTTGCTGAAGAAGTATCCCAACGCGAAATGGCATCAGTACGAGTCGGTCTGTAATGATCATGCTCGGGCTGGAGCGATGTTGGCGTTTGGTCAGGACGTGCAGCCGATTCATCATTTCGATCGAGCGGATGTCGTGCTTTCACTCGATGCGGACTTCTTGCAGTCCGGCCCCGCAAGTATGGTGGCGGCTCGTGACTTCATGGCTCGTCGAAATGTGATGGGCAGTGACGGTGACACTAAGTTGACGATGAGTCGGATGTATGCGATTGAGTGTACGCCGACATTGACAGGGGCCAAGGCGGATCATCGGCTGGCGGTTAGTCCGGAGCGTTTGGCACAAATCGCGATGGCGATCGCTTCTCGTGTGGGTGTGAATGTCGAAGAACCGGATCTTCACGCGGACAAGAAACTAGAATCATGGATCGCCGCCGTCGCTGAGGATCTGAAGGATTACCGCGTCTCCGAAGGTGGTGCGAGTCTGGTTGTTGCGGGTGAATCGCAACCGCCCGCTGTTCATGCGTTGGCTCACGCGATCAATTCGCAGTTGGGTAACATCGGCAAGACGGTTGAGTACATCGAGCCGCTGGTTGGCCATGAGGCTGGTCATATAGAGTCGCTCGAGGCGTTGGTTCAGGCGATGCGGACTGGCGAGGTCGAGACGTTATTGATTCTCGACGGCAATCCGGTCTACTCCGCGCCTGCGGATCTTGAATTCGCGGATGCGTTGAACAATGTCCCGTTCCGAGTTCATCTCGGTTTGCATCGCGATGAAACGTCGCAATTGTGTCATTGGCACGTTCCCATGGCTCATTTCCTGGAGACTTGGGGCGATGTTCGAGCCTATGACGGCACGGTCTCCTTGATGCAGCCGTTGATCTCGCCACTCTATGATGGTCGAAATGTCACCGAGATTTTGGCGTTCATGCTGGGTGAGGAATCCACGACGGCTTTCACTGCCGTGCAGGATTATTGGGCGAGTCAGTACAAGGGTGACAAGTTCGAGGCGTTCTGGCAGGAGTCGCTTCATAACGGGGTTGTCGCGGGTGATGAAACTTCGCTGCCCAAGCCCGAGCCGGTCGACGTCGCTTTGGAAGTGGGCTTTGCGAGTGCTGACGGTTTCGAGTTGCCGGAATCGGCTGGTGGTCTGACGGTTCTGTTTCGTCCTGATCCCACGATTCGCGACGGTGAGTTCGCCAACAACGGTTGGCTGCAAGAGCTTCCGAAGCCGTTCACGAAGTTGACGTGGGATAACGCGGCCTTGATTGGCCCGAAAACCGCCGATGAACTCGGTGTGCGAAACGGCGATATGGTGACGCTCACGCACGGCGAACGAACGCTCGATGTCGCTGTGATGAAGTTGCCTGGTCAGCCGGAAGGTGTGATCACGCTGCACTTGGGTTATGGTCGAACTCATGCAGGGCGAGTCGGTGATGACGCGGGCTTCAATGCAAACAAATTGCGAACCAGCGAAGAACCGTGGATGATTTCCGGTGTGAAGCTGGCATCGGCCGGTGAGAAATACGTACTCGCCACAACGCAGCACCACTTCCAAATGGAAAACCGGCATTTGATTCGGTCGGGTTCCTTGGAAGAGTTGCAGGAATCTCCTGATGATCCTGGGTTCATGCACGTCGGGCACGGCGAGCCGCATGTCTCCATGTATCCGGAAAAGGAATACAACGATTACAAATGGGGCATGGTGATCAATCAGAGTGCGTGCATTGGCTGCAATGCGTGCACGGTTGCCTGCCAATCCGAGAACAATATCCCCGTTGTTGGTAAGACCGAAGTCGCCCGCGGACGGGAAATGCACTGGTTACGAATTGATACCTACTATTCCGGCGACCCGGAAGAACCGGAGACGGCGGATCACCAACCAGTTGCCTGTGTGCATTGTGAACAAGCACCGTGTGAGATCGTTTGTCCCGTGCATGCCACGACGCATAGTCCGGATGGCATCAATGAAATGACGTATAACCGGTGCGTCGGTACGCGGTACTGTTCGAACAACTGTCCGTACAAAGTGCGTCGGTTTAACTTCTTGGAGTACACCAAGCCGGTCCAGGAAACGCCGGTTCTACAACTTCTGCAGAACCCGGATGTGACTGTGCGGTCTCGGGGTGTGATGGAGAAGTGCAATTACTGCGTTCAACGAATTCAGCACGCCAAAATCGAGTCGCAAAAAGAAGACCGTCGAATCGAGGATGGTGAAATCGTCACAGCGTGTCAGGCGGTTTGTCCGACTCAGAGCATTATCTTTGGCGATTTGAACGATGAGTCGAGCTTGGTCAGTCAGGCCAATGAAAGCCCGCTAACTTACGGGTTGCTGGAAGAGTTGAATACACGGCCGCGAACCCGTTACGGGGCGGTTGTGAGAAATTTGCATCCGAAGCTAGCAGCTTTGGAACCAAGCGAAGAAGCGGCTCACCATTAGAGTGAATGAAAGTCACGGCTCGACGAGCCGGACGGAATGATTGTTTTTGGAAGCCACGGCTTGCGGAGTTGTGGCAAACAAAGTTGATGGGTTCAGAAACGGCAATCCCAACGGCCTTCGAGTTACGATATGAGTAGTCATTCGCCAGACTCGTCTTCACACGACGCCCAGCATTCATCCGCCGATCCGATGATCGGTCCGGGTCACAGCTTGGGGTCGGTGACGGACAAGATCACCAGTTTGACGCTCCGACAGGGGGTCGGTTGGAAGTGGCTTCTCGGCTTCGCGGTCAGCTTTGCGTTGGTCATGTTGCTGATGCTCTCCGTGGCGGTGCTGTTTAAGTACGGTGTCGGCGTTTGGGGCCTCAATATCCCGGTTGGGTGGGGTTTTGCGATCGTCAACTTCGTGTGGTGGGTTGGGATCGGTCACGCGGGAACGCTGATTTCCGCGGTGCTGTTGCTGCTGCGTCAACAATGGCGGACGAGTATCAACCGATTCGCGGAAGCCATGACGCTATTCGCCGTTGCCTGTGCCGGGATGTATCCCCTGTTGCACATGGGGCGACCGCAATATTTCTATTGGATTTTCCCGTACCCCAACACGATGGACATCTATCCGCAATTCCGCAGCCCGTTGGTTTGGGATGCATTTGCGTTGACGGCCTACGGCACGGTGTCCGCTCTGTTCTGGTACGTCGGTTTGATTCCGGATATGGCCACCCTCCGCGACCGTGCGAAAACACGGTTCTCACAGATCACTTACGGCTTTTTGTCGATGGGATGGCGAGGATCGGCTCGGCACTGGAAACGCTATGAAACCGCGTATTTGCTGCTCGCCGGTTTGGCTACGCCGTTGGTGGTCTCGGTGCACACGATCGTGAGTTTCGACTTCGCAGTTGGCATTATCCCCGGTTGGCACGCGACTGTGTTTCCGCCCTACTTTGTGGCGGGGGCGATTTACTCCGGCTTCGCGATGGTGCTCACGCTGTGTATACCGTTGCGGGTTGCATATGGATTGAAGGATTTCATCACCGATCGCCACCTCGACAACATGGCGAAAGTGATGCTGGCTTCCGGGTTGGTCGTCGCGTACGGCTACGGTATGGAAGCGTTCATGGCGTACTACAGTGGTCATGATGTCGAAGCCTACATGCTGGAAAACCGGATGGGTGGGCCATACGCCTTCTTCTTCTGGTCATTGCTGGCTTGCAACATTGCGATTCCCCAACTGCTCTGGTTCCCGGCGGTTCGTCGGAACTCCAAGATGCTGTTCGTGATCGCGATCATCATCAACATCGGCATGTGGTTGGAACGGTTCATTATCGTCGTGACCAGCTTACACCGCGATTTCTTGCCGTCGTCTTGGGATATGTATTATCCGACGTTCTGGGATTGGGCGTTGTACATCGGCACTATCGGATTCTTCTTCGCTTGCTTGTTCATTTTCGTGCGACTATTGCCTGCGATTTCGATCTTCGAAATGCGTGAATTGTTGGAGACGGAAGAAGGGGGGAACGGGCATGGCCACTAAATGGGACCCTGAAACCTACGGGCTGATGGCGGAGTTCAACGAACCCGAAGATCTCATCGCCGCCACACGCAAGGCGCGAGAGCACGGGTATCGGTGGTTTGAATCGTACTCCCCGTTCCCCGTTCACGGTTTGTCGGAAGCTATGGGGTTTCGTCACACGAAACTTCCGTTGATTGTGCTAACGGCGGGTTTGCTCGGCGGATTGGGCGGATTCGGCTTGCAGTACTATTTGACGGTGATCGAGTACCCGCTCAACGTCGGGGGGCGGCCATTGTTTAGTTGGCCGTCGTTTATTCCGATCACGTTTGAACTGACTGTGCTTTCCGCAGCGTTTGGCGCGGTGTTGGGAATGCTCGGTTTGAACGGGCTGCCTCGACCGCATCACCCGGTGTTCAACATTTCCGAGTTTGCCAGCGCAAGCCGAGACAAGTTTTTCTTGTGTCTCCAATCCCGAGACGAGAAATTTCAAATGCAGTCGTCGCGGGAGTTCCTGGAAAGTTTGGAACCGGCGGCGATTTACGAAGTCCCTCAATAGATATTTTGAACGCCCGCCGACTTCAGTCGATGGGCCGACGGAAGAACGTGCTTTCGGTTTTCGATTCAGAATTGAAGACGCAATGGATTCCAGAATTATCCAATTCGGTTTAGGACTGCTCGCTCTCGGAGCGATGGTTGGCTGCGATCAAAATATGATCGATCAGCCGCGGTACGAACCGTTGGAAGCGAGCGAATTCTTCCAAGACGGGCAATCGTCCCGCCCGATCATTTCCGGCACTGTTGCCCGAGGAAAACTCAAAGTCGACGAAGAATTCTTCACCGGCCGAGTTGACGGTGAACCCGTTCGCGGGCTTCCGGATCGGGCGTTGGACGGCAAGACAATGAAAGAATTGCTGGCCCGTGGTCAGGAGCGATATCAGATTTTCTGTATGCCCTGTCATGGAATCTCTGGCAACGCTGATGGCATGGTCGTCAAACGGGGATTCCCAAGACCGCCATCCTTCGTCAGTGGCGACGATGGCGAGCGATTGCGGGGCGTGGGCGAAGGGCACTTTTTCGGTGTGATCACCAACGGCATTGGCCGGATGTATCCATATGCCTCGCAAATTCCCCCGGATGATCGCTGGGCCATCGCTGCGTACATTCGAGCATTGCAATTGAGCCATCATGCGTCCGTCGATGCATTGCCGGCCGACTTGAAAGATAAACTGCAATCCGCACCGGAGAGCAAAGAGTAACGTTCCCTCGTGTTGTTCCGAACCTGAATTCGACTCGTCAGTCAGTGGTGATTGCCGCATCAATCTCGATGCGAGTGACGCTCTGAAGCCAGTCATGATTTCGGTTTAGACCACGGGAGCCACAACCAAAGCCTTGATAAGGCATGAGGCTGATGTCGACAACAGTTGAACATTCACAACATCCTCCGTTGATCGAGCAAATCAACACGATTCGCACACGCGCACTGATCGCTGGTGTCGTGTCGTTGGCAGTTTGCGGCGTGGCATTGTTTGCCGACCCGCGTTCGTTCTACGAGTCGTATTTGCTCGGCTACATCT
This sequence comes from Thalassoroseus pseudoceratinae, assembly GCF_011634775.1. Classification (NCBI taxonomy): domain Bacteria; kingdom Pseudomonadati; phylum Planctomycetota; class Planctomycetia; order Planctomycetales; family Planctomycetaceae; genus Thalassoroseus; species Thalassoroseus pseudoceratinae. The sequence continues at coordinate 436,948 of NZ_JAALXT010000005.1, read as the reverse complement.
ACTGGTGGCAGTTCGCCATCGGTGGGTTGGGGTTGGCACTTTTGCATCAACTCGTTGGTGGCTATTGGGGCGTCTCGGTGCGGCCGATGCTGGCGGCGGCTTCTTCGACGATCCTACCGTTGGCCGTCTTGGCCGTGCCAATTTATCTCGGCATTGGATACATCTTCCCCTGGGCGAATGAAGAATACATTCACAGCAATCATTTGCTGGAACAGAAGCAATTCTTCCTCAACGAGCCGTTCTTCGTGATGCGAGCGCCGATCTATTTCGGCATTTGGCTATTCCTTGCATTCACACTGAACACGGCCACCAAACGACAAATGCGGTCCACCGGATTGCCCAACGCCGAAGGATTGAAGTTCATTAGCGGTATGGGGTTGCTCGCTCTGTTTCTGTCGGCGACGTTTGCATCGTTCGATTGGATTATGAGTCTGGACCCGCTGTGGTACTCGACGATTTACGGAGCGTTGGTCATCGTTGGCGGTGGCGTGGCGATGTTTGCTTTGTGTGCGGCAGTCGCAGCGTTGTTGCCGTTCCAACTCAAAGGTAAAGATGTCACGATTTATTCCGCCTCCCGCAACACCCTGGGCGACCTGGGAACATTGCTGTTAGCGTTCATCATGCTTTGGACGTACTTCGCGTTTTCGCAGTACATCATCATCTGGAACGGCAACCTGCCGGAAGAAATTTCCTGGTACTTGATTCGCCGGGAACATGGTTGGGCGATTGTTTCGATCCTGTTGGGATTGTTCCATTTCGTCGTGCCGTTCTTCTGTCTGGTTTCGCGAAGCTTCAAGCAGACCCCGAAACTGCTCGGTGGATTAGCCATCGGCATTCTTGTCATGCGATTGGTCGACGTGTTCTGGAATATTGTGCCAAGTTTGGAACGAAGCGGTTTCCAAATTGCCTGGACTGATCCATTCGCGGTTGTCGGAATTGGTGGGTTGTGGATGGCCGCTTTCTTGTGGAAGCTGCCGAGTTTTCTCACGGACGACACCCTCAATGCACCGCGAGGGCTATTCGACCTGACCGCCACCGAAGAAGAGGAGCACACCCATGGCTGACTCCCACTCGTCGCACGTTGATTCCACGCACGATGAAGGCGGTCACGAACCAATATCTGTTGGGGTTCGCGGTGTCGTAATTTCCATGATCAGCCTTGGTGTGTTGATCGTGTTCACACTGTTCCTCGCGAGCTTTCTGATCGAGCAACCGGTTCCCGATGCGATCGAAACGGAGACGCCCGCACCAAATTGGGACACTTCGTCAGTTCCGCCATCACCGCGTGTGACGCCGGAGCAAGCCAAAATGTATCGTGAAATGCTCGCCGCACAGAAGAAGCAACTGGCCGAAACTGTGATGGTCGACCGCACAAACAACATTGCTCGAATTCCACTGGATCGGGCGATGCAGTTGTTGGAGTCCGAAGGTCTCGAAGCATTTGAGCAACTGACCGGGAGCGCGAGCGGCAACGATTCGAACTCCGAGAACGAGGAGTCCGAAAACTGATGAACACACCTCGTTTGACATTACTTCTGATCGCAATCGCTCTGCTCTTTGCAGCCGGGAAAGACGCATCGGCTGAATCGTCGATTCTCGATCCGCTATCGGCAGCAAGTTTGGAGCAACGGCTCGGTTCGCAAGTGCCGTTGGATCTTCAATTCACGAACTCCAAAGGTGAGAAAGTTCAACTGGCGGATTTGATGCAAAACGATCGCCCCGTCGTTTTGAACTTGGTGTACTTCGAATGCCCGATGTTGTGCAACATGACAATGGACGGGCTGCTCGAAACACTACGAGCCATCGACTTTGAGATTGGCCAAGACTTCGACATTATCACCTTGAGTTTCGATTCCCGTGAAGGGCCGAAGTTGGCCGCCGGCAAAAAGAAAAGCGTTTTGAAAGCGTATGGAAAACCGGAAGCGGGGGCGAATTGGCACTTCCTCACCGGAGAGAAAGACGCGATTCGCACGCTGACCGATTCCGTCGGGTTTCAGTTTCAATACGATCCGTTGACCAAACAGTATGCCCACTCGGCCGGACTAATTGTTCTGACGAGCGAAGGAATTGTCTCGCGGTATCTGCAAGGCGTTCAATATCGTGACTTGCGGTTGTCGGTTGTTGAGGCATCAAACGGTGAAGTCAGCACGGTCACGGATAACATCCTGCTGTTGTGCTATCAGTACGATCCTGCAAGTGGGAAGTATGGATTCGCCGTCCTCACTGCGATCCGATTGGGCGGAATCGCCATGGTGATCGGGCTGGCGGGATATGTGATTTATCATCTCCGCCGCGAGAAGCGAGTGCCGACCAATACGGTGGCGTCCGAGTAATCTCGGCACTCCACGTTGAGGCTCCAATAGACTCGATTTTGATTTTTCGTTCGTCAAAAGCAGACCGATATGGAAAGCGAATTTCGGCTATACCCACGACAGGCATCGTCCTTCGCGGAGAAATACGATCAGTTGAACTGGTTCCTCGTTTCAACATCGTTTTTCTTTGTGGCGTTGATCTGCGCGTTGATCATCTTCTTTGCCATCAAATACCGACGCCGCCCGAACGCCGTACAACCGAAACTCGATGGCAGTAAGTTCGTGCTGCTTGAAATCGGTTGGTCGATTGTTCCGCTTGTGATTTCCATGGTCATGTTCGGCTGGGGTGTGGTCGTGTTCTTGGAAATGGAACGCACACCCGCGGAGCATGAGCAGTTCTACACTGTTGGCAAACAATGGATGTGGAAGAATCAGCACCCCAACGGGAAGCAGGAAATCAACGACCTGCACATTCCCGTGGGCGAAACAATTGAAATGAAGATGATTTCCGAGGATGTGATTCACAGCTTTTTCATCCCGGACTTTCGTATCAAACAAGACGTGCTGCCAGGCCGGTACACCTATGTTTGGTTCAAGCCGACGCGAGTCGGAGAGTATCACCTGTTCTGTACCGAGTATTGTGGCACGAGCCACTCCGAGATGATCGGCACGGTCCATGTGATGGAAGCCGCCGACTACGCCGAATGGCTCAATGAACAAACGAGTGAACCAGCCGATGTGGCCGGTAAAGAGGTGTTCGAGAAGTATCATTGCAACAACTGTCACCTGCATGATGGCGGTGGACGAGGTCCGTCGCTGGTGGGGATTCTCGGGAAAGAACGAATCCTAAACGGTGGTCGGCGAATTGTGGCCGATGAGGAATACATCCGGGAATCGATTTTCGACCCGAACGAAAAAATCGCCGCCGGTCATCAAGCCGTCATGCCGACGTTTGCGAATGAAGTCAGTGAAGATGAGGTCCTCCAATTGATTTCCTACTTGGAGTCACTCGAAGAAAAGGCTGACCAAGCCGCTTACGACAATAAGAAACCTAACGAGTAAATCGAACTGATTCGACTCGCAGACTTTACCTTTTGAGTTTAATAGTCATGGCTGCAGCCGCGATTTCACCGAAACGCAACTATCTCAACGCGAGCTATAATATTTGGTCGTGGTTTCTGACTGTCGACCATAAACGCATCGCGATCATGTACATGATTTCGATCACGCTGTTCTTCTTTGTCGGAGGGGCCGCCGCTGTCGCGTTGCGATTGGAGTTGATGACTCCGAAGGGAGATCTTTTGATCTCCGAGACATACAACAAGATGTTCACCATGCATGGCGTGATGATGGTGTTCTTCTTTCTGATTCCGTCGGTGCCGGCGGTGTTAGGAAACTTCCTGTTACCACTGATGCTCGGTGCAAAAGACCTGGCGTTTCCTAAACTCAACTTGATGAGTTGGTACGTCTATATGGTCGGTGGAATTCTGACATTGGTGTCGATCATCATTGGGGGTGTCGATACCGGTTGGACATTCTATACACCCTACAGTAGTACCTTCACAAATAGCTATGTGATGGTGATGGCTGTGGGTGTGTTTATCGTCGGGTTTTCGTCCATTTTGACGGGGCTAAACTTCCTCGTCACGATTCACACGATGCGAGCCCCCGGACTGACTTGGTTCCGACTTCCGTTGTTCGTGTGGTCGATGTATGCCACAAGTGTCATCATCATGCTCGGGACGCCTGTTGTCTCGATTACGATTTTGCTCGTCGCGATCGAACGTGCGTTTGGGTTTCCGATTTTTGACCCTAACCTTGGCGGTGATCCGCTGTTGTTCCAGCACTTGTTCTGGTTCTACTCCCACCCGGCTGTGTACATCATGATTCTGCCGGGAATGGGCGTTGTCAGTGAGTTGATCACCTGTTTCTCCCGCAAGCGGATTTTCGGTTACTCATTCATTGCGTTCTCGAGTTTGGCGATTGCCGTGCTTGGGTTCCTCGTTTGGGGCCACCATATGTTTGTGAGTGGTCAAAGCATCTATGTCGGAATTGTGTTCTCGTTCCTGACGATGCTTGTAGCCGTGCCATCGGCGATTAAAGTCTTTAACTGGACCGCGACGCTCTACAAAGGTTCCATCACGTGGGACACGCCGATGATGTACGCCTTGGGCTTCATCGGGTTGTTCACGATCGGTGGCCTCACCGGATTGTTCCTGGGGAACATTGCCTTGGACGTGCACCTGCACGATACCTATTTTGTGGTCGCTCACTTCCACTATGTGATGGTGGGCGGGATGGTGATGGCTTACCTCGGCGGAATCCATTTCTGGTGGCCGAAAATGACAGGCCGTATGTATCCAGAGTGGTGGGCTCGTGTTTCCGCCGTGATTATTTTCGTCGGTTTCAACCTCACGTTTTTCCCTCAGTTCCTGCTTGGTTACTTGGGGATGCCACGACGATATCACATCTATCCGGAAGAGTTTCAAATCCTGAATGTGATGTCATCCGCTGGGGCTTCGATTCTCGGCATTGGTTACTTAATCCCGTTGATTTATTTGCTATGGTCGTTGCGGTACGGTCCCAAAGCGAGCAGCAATCCGTGGAATGCAACCGGTCTGGAGTGGATTACGCCTTCTCCGCCCACCACGTTCAACTTCGACCAAACTCCCATCGTGACGCGAGGGCCGTATGAGTACGATGTGTTGGACGAAGAACTACGGAAAGCCGAACGCGGCGAACCAGCCGATCCCGCCAAGATGAATCAGGGATACATTCCTGAAACAACAACAGAGGAGTCAGCGAGTGGCCACTGAGACTGTCTCGACTGATCATGACGAACACGACCCGCATGTCGCGCATCACTTCGACGACGCCGAACAGCAGTTCGAAGCCGCGAATCTTGGTATGTGGGCGTTCCTCACCACTGAAGTCATGTTCTTCGGCGGATTCTTCGCGGGATATGCCATCTATCGTTCAACGTACCCCTTGGCATTCATCGAGGGGAGCCTGCACCTCAGTCATGGCATTGGCGGAATCTTAGGATTCGTCAATACCCTGTTCTTGTTGTGTAGTAGTTTGACGATGGTGCTCGCGGTCCATGCCGCGCAGACGAACAACTCCCGAGGTGCTGGCAAGCTCATCGTGATCACGATCATTTTGGGCACGATCTTTCTCGGAGTGAAGAGTTTCGAGTACTACGAGAAGTTCAAGCATCACCTCGTTCCCGGTCCAAATTTCCACTTGGCGGACGACGAACGACTGCTACTGGAACATGGCGAAGAAGAACTCAAAGCCGCGCAAGAGTCGGGTGATGAAGCCGCGATCGAACATGCGGAAGCGATTGTCGCTCATGGCAAGGCTGTGCAGCCGAAGCACGTACGGATCTTCATGGCGTTTTACTTCGGCATGACCGGTTTACACGCATTGCACATGATCATCGGCATTCCGATTTTGGGCATCTACGCGTACAAGGCGTTTCAGAATTCCTACTCCTCGGAGTATTACACGCCGGTCGAAATGTGCGGGCTGTATTGGCACTTTGTGGATATCGTTTGGGTCTTCCTGTACCCGCTACTTTATCTCATTCGCTAGACTGGATTCTGGGCTTCTGTGTGAGTGGTGGGCTTCGAAAAAACCATGCTTTCGGGCCTCCACGAGACAGAACCAGCAACGATCAAAGGCAAACGGCTCTCGACGGTCATTTGGGCGTCCGTAACTGTTTTAGACAGCAATACCATCATGTCGCATCATTTTGTTGAGAAGAAAACCTACTACGCAGTCTTCGGGGCGTTGATCTTTTTGTTGATCATCACCTATGGAGCGTCGTTGATCGATGTTGGCGAGTTTCTCAACCTGACAATTGCGTTGGTCATCGCCACGATCAAAGCCATCTTGATCTTGCTGTTCTTCATGCAAGTCAAATACGCAACACCGCTTCGGCAATGCTTTGCGGCATCCGGATTCATGTTCCTGGCGATTCTGTTCACCATCACCTTTGCGGACTACATCCATCGTGGTCCGTGGGATGATCTCCCAAGCCCAGACAGTACTCAAACGAGCGAGCTTGGAGAACACGAAGCTGAGTCCAAGGCGGAATCGGAGTAGAGGTTCCTTCAAGCCCGTATGACGGTCCTCAGTCGCTGCTGTGGACACGAGATAGAACGAGCCAACCGCGTTAGCGAGCGGCACTCGGTGATTCACACACCGGATTTGGTTCTTCGATCGGCGGAACACGACCGGGTGCGTCTTCGGAATACCATTGATCAAGTGCAGCCATCCATTGTGATGGCTGTTTCGATTTGACGAAAGCATCGCGGACAGCTTCGGGTTCCGGGTGCAGTTCTGCGAATTGCACGCCGAATTTCCGCATCATACGGCAACCGTGTTCGGGGCCGTAGAGTTCGATCGCCAGACGGAAATGCTCGGCAATGACGCTTCGTTGCTCGTGCAACGTCGGAATCTCGATCGGCAGCCCGGCGGCAAGTTGTGCGACTTGCTTGAAGATCCAAGGGTTACCAATCGCACCGCGGGCAACGGTCACACCATCGACACCGGTGTAGTCCATCATTCGTAGGCAACTAGCTGCATCGAACAAATCGCCGCTGCCGAGTACCACACGATCGCCGGCGAACGCCTTGAGTTCCCGCAGGAATTCCCATTTGCTCGGGCCGATGTACCGCTGAGTCACCGTGCGACCGTGAACGGTGACGGCAGCTAAACCGTTGTCGAACGCGGCTTCGAAAATCTGGTAGAACCGGTCGTGGCTTTCGGGCGTGTCGTCGATTCCGCGTCGCATTTTGACGGTGACGGGAATTTCCGCCGGCACTGCCGAACGGACACGCTGCATGATTTCAATGGCCACTTCGGGTTGGCTGAGGTGAAAACCGCCACGACACCGCCCCAAGACCTTCTTGACCGGACAACCGAAATTGATGTCGATCACGTCGAAACCCACTTCGACCAACCGCAAAGCAGCGGGTTCGAACAGTTCCGGGTCGGCTCCCATGAGTTGGCCGCCGACGGGGTGTTCTTCGTCGGCAATCTCTAGGTGACGGCGATTCTTACGACTGCGGCTTGCTTCGACGAGAAATTTGTCGAGCATGACCTCACAGAGTGTGTACGAAGCCCCCATTCGGCGGGCAATTCGCCTCATCGGACCGTCGCTATATCCGCTTAGTGCTGCCTGCACGATGGGAGTTTCCAACCGGACCGAACCGAGGTGCAACGGCTCCAAGGCGGCGTGTTTGGCATCGCCAATGATTCCGCTCACTCTGACCCCGTTCCCTTCTGTTTATAGCGATTGCTGGCTTTTTTGAGACGCCGTTTTTCACTCTCGGTGAGCGATTGCATCCCTTGGGTGTGAACTTTTTCGAGAAGTGTATCGAGTTCACGCTCCACTTCGGCCTGTTCGAGCAAGCGTTTTTGTTCTTTTTCTTCCTGTCGACGTTTCCGCCACCGGGCGATGGGTCCTGGTCGGCGTTCGGCACCCTCTTCGCGTTCCAGGCTGGTGTAGCCCTGCGAAAAATCGTAGCCGAGAAACGAATCATCGTAGACGTCGGTTTGTTGCATCTGGTGTCGTTCGATGAGGTTCGAGATGAAGATCAACGATCCGAACAGCACCACGGAGGCCCCACGAATTGTGGCTCCATCAGGAACGAAAATCCCGATCAACATGAATACCGCACCAACAACAAAACCGACCATCGTGCCGATTTCGACCGCCCGACGACTTCCAACATGCGAAGCCGCGATCGACCGCACCATTTGACCACCGTCGAGCGGCATCACTGGAATCAGGTTGAACAAGATGAGAACCCAGTTGAGCCAGCAAGTCAGTATCGCCACGTCCTGTGGCCAACTGGTGATGTTGTGAATCGGTACTAGAAAGGGATAGAACGCCGCTCCCAAGGAACCGGACTGCGAAACCGGGACAATCGCCAGCAAGCACAACGCTAGGTTGACGAGGAGCCCGCCGCCATGTGTGAGTAACTGGGCAAACGTCGAATTTGCCGGTCTCACAAATGCCAAACCCCCGAGCGGCCACATGAGGATGTCTTCCCCGGAACCACCGGTGAGGCGAGCGGCGAAGATGTGCCCGAACTCGTGCAGCAAAATCGAGACGAACCCGATCGCCGCCAACGCGAAATTCAAAGGCCACGGGAGACGCAGGAAGATGTACAGTACGATCAGCGGCAGCCAAATGCTGATTCGTACACGCACGCCAAACCAGGTGCCGAATGGAATCGACCACATCCAGAAATTGTCATGAGCATTCATAGTAGCGTGTTCCGAACCGCGTGAGCCAACCGCCTGAGGTGCCCACACCCATCAGGTTAACAGGAGATGAATTCTATCACTCCCTGGCCACCCCCGCAAATCCCGTTTTTTCCGGCGAACCTGATTCGGAGTAGATTGTCCGGACGGAAGAATCGAGACACTTGGGGAGTTGATTGTCAGGGGATGATCTCGGCGTTACACTGTGCGTTCCACAACAACGGGCAAGGTCCGACACGAAAGTGGCTCCCGTTCGGATGTCCATCGACACAGATGATGGACAGTTTCTTGAAAATTGCCAGCTCGAAAATTGAGTGGCAACAAAGGTTGAAGACATGCGACACGTTCTTAGCGCCCTGGTGATTAACCAGCCCGGTGTGCTGGCCCACATTTCCGGCATGCTGGCTTCGCGGGCGTTCAACATCGACAGTTTGGCCGTCGGCGAAACCGAAAACCCAGAGTTCAGCCGGATTACCTTTGTGGTCAATGGCGATGATCGCGTCCTCGACCAAGTACGTAAACAACTGGAAAAAATTGTCACAGTGGTTCGCGTCGAAGATTACTCGAACGACGATTATGTCGAACGGGATCTGATGTTGATCAAAGTGCAAACCACCGACGGCAACCGGACACAAGTCAAAGAACTGACCGACATCTTCCGCGGCCGCATTGTGGATGTCTCGCCCGAGCATGTTGTGGTCGAGCTGTCCGGTCAGGAAAAGAAGATCGAAGCCTTCATCGACGCGATGCGATCGTTTGGCATTCTCGAGCTTGCCCGCACCGGTCGCATTGCCATCTGTCGCCGAAAGTCCATCACCGAAGGACTGGATCAAGAACCAGGTGACGGTGGACAGGAATCAGTTGGCAGCAAGCAGGAAGCCGAGACCGTGTAGCATTGGGAGCTTCGATCGTGGCGGTTCAGTCGGTCAGGGAGTTGACGGTTTACCGGAAAGCGTACCGAACAGCGATGACGATTTTTTGGTTGTCGCGTGAATTTCCAGTCGAAGAACGCTACGCTTTGACCTCTCAGATTCGACGATCCTCACGGTCAGTCTGCAACAATCTGAGAGAGGCTTGGGCGAAACGACGGTACGAGGCCCATTTCCTGAGTAAGTTGACCGACTGCGATGGCGAGAACGCCGAGACTGAAACCTCGCTCGATTTCGCCAAAGACTGCAAATATATCACTCTCGAACAACATCAGAACCTCAGCATGGCGTGCCGGGAAATTGGCCGAATGCTTGGGGCAATGATCAAGAATCCGCAACCATTTCTGATAAAACCGCTGTAACTTGAACTCTGTTTGCTGACACCTGTTTTTCTGAACCCTGACCCCTGGTTAACCATGGCTGCCAAAGTTTACTACGAAGACGACGCTGATCTTTCACTGCTTAAAGACAAAACGATTGCCATTCTCGGCTACGGTTCGCAAGGCCATGCCCAGGCTCAGAACCTGCGGGATAGTGGGTTGAATGTAATCGTAGGACAACGTAAAGGCAGTGCGAATTACGATTTGGCCGTCAGCCACGGTTTCGAGCCGCTGCCGATCAGCGAAGCCACCGCGAAGGGCGATTTGGTCAATATCCTGCTGCCGGATGAAGTCCAAGGCGACTTGTACAAAGCGGAAATCAAACCGAACCTGTCCGCCGGCAACTTGCTGCTGTGTTCGCACGGGTTCAACATTCACTTCGGCCAGGTCGAGCCGCCAGAAGGCGTGGACGCCGCTCTCGTGGCTCCCAAAGGACCGGGTCACCTCGTTCGTAGCGAATACGAAAAAGGTGGCGGCGTGCCGAGCTTGATCGCTCTCGCTGAAGGTGCGAGCGAAAACTCCCGTCAATTGGCCCTCGCATACGCCAAAGGCATCGGCGGCACACGCGGTGGTGTGATCGAAACCACCTTCGCCGAAGAAACCGAAACCGACCTGTTCGGTGAACAAGTTGTGCTCTGTGGTGGTGTGTCCGCTTTGGTGAAGGCGGCTTTCGAAGTTCTCGTCGAAGCTGGCTATCAGCCAGAGATGGCTTACTTCGAGTGCATGCACGAGCTGAAACTCATCGTCGACTTGTTCTACCAAGGCGGCTTAAACTACATGCGTTACTCGGTCAGCAACACGGCCGAATTCGGCGACTACACCCGCGGTCCTCGTATCGTCACCGAAGAAACCAAAGCCGAGATGCAGAAGATTCTTAGCGAAATTCAACAAGGTCAATTCGCCAAAGAATGGATCCTCGAGAACCGAGCCGGTCAAGCCGCGTTCAAAGCGTCTCGACGTCGCGACCGGGATCACGAGATCGAAAAAGTCGGCAAAGAACTCCGTAGCATGATGACCTGGATCGACTCCAAGGAAGTCTAAAACCAAGTTGGTCGAACTCGGTGTTTTCGCATGAATCTCAGGTGAGAACGTCATTTGCCGAGTCGTGCCCGTTGGTTTGAACACGGTTCTGTTGATTGCATCCATCGTGAAACGCATGCTCTTTGAAGAAAGAGAGCATGCGTTTTTTTGTGAAGGGGAGAGAAATGCCTTGGTACGCCGCCCATGCGGTTTTTCTGGTCCGGTATGACGATGGGGTTCAAAGCAATTACCCCGTGCATGAATGTGTCTATCTGGTTGAGGCGGATGATTCCGATGATGCACGCGTGAAAGGCACCGCTGCCGCCGAGCTTCCGGAAGGCTCGAACGCGATGACGTGTGACGATCGTCCGGCTCATCTGACCTTTGAAGGGATCCGGAAGTTGGTCAGCGTCGATGCCGAGGGCGGTGGACTTCCGAATGGAATCGAGGTGTCCTACTCATTTTTAGAAGTTGAGTCCGAAGACGATTTGAAGCGGTTCGTCAACGGCGACGAAGTTTGGGTGCTTTACGCCGAGTAGCGAGTGGCTCGGTCCGGGAACGGTTGAAGTTCATCCCAAAGATCGGCATTGTGGATTCGTTCCTCAACTCTTGGGTCGGTTCGAAAGGCTTCCGATGCGCTCTGGTATTCGATTCGCATTACTTGGTATGGGCATCCTGTGTGGACTGCGGTTCGGTCTGGCGGCGGAACCGGTTCAGCGTCCGAACATTCTCTTGGTGATGACCGATGACCAAGGTTGGGGGGATGTCCATAGTCACGACAATCCGCACATCAACACGCCGGTGATGGATTCTCTGGCCGCTTCCGGAGCGCGGTTCGATCGGTTTTTTGTCAGCCCCGTGTGTGCACCGACTCGGGCGAGCTTGCTCACCGGGCGGTACAACCTTCGGACACGCACGCATGGTGTGACTCGTGGCGAAGAGAACATGCGGACCGAAGAAGTGACGATTGCGGAAATCTTCGCCGCCAATGGTTACAAAACCGGGTGTTTCGGGAAATGGCACAACGGTCGGCATTATCCTTGGCATCCGAATGGGCAAGGTTTTCAGGAGTTCGTCGGATTCTGTGCCGGGCATTGGAACAACTACTTCAACACCACGCTTGAACACAACGGCGAAGAGTTTCAGTCGGACGGATTCATTATCGATGTGTTGACGGATCACGCTTTGAACTTCATCGAAAAGCACCACGACCAACCGTTTCTGTGCTACGTGCCGATGAACACTCCGCACACACCTTGGCAGGTTCCCGAAAAGTACTGGCAGCGATACGCCCACAAAGACCTGCCAGAGACGACCAAGTGTGCGTATGCGATGTGCGAAAACATCGACTACAACCTGGGTCGCTTGCTCTCGAAGTTGGACGAACTCGATTTAGCGAAGAACACTATCGTGCTGTTCTTGACCGACAACGGAGCGAACACCGATCGGTATGACGGTCACATGCGGGGACGCAAAGGGAGTGTCGACGAAGGTGGCGTGCGGGTGCCGTTGTTCGTGCGGTGGCCAGACCGCATTCCCGCGGGGCGGTTCGTGAAACCGATCGCCATGCACATCGACTTGCTACCAACGTTGGTAAGTCTCTGTGGCGTCGATGCCGGTTCGCATGGCAAGTGGGACGGACTCGACCTTTCACCGTTGTTGCTCGCAGACCAGACCGCTGCCGACAATTGGCCGGATCGCAAGTTGTTCACCTTTCGCGGTTTCGGGAGTTCCGCCAAGCGATCGAAAGGCGCGGTGCGAACGCAGCGTTGGCGGTTGGTCCGACGAAATCCGGGAGCGAACTGGACACTCTACGATATGCAAACCGACCCGTCGCAGAACACAGACCTGGCGAAGAAGCATCCTAGTGTCGTCGACGAGTTGAGTGAAGCGTACGAGACGATTTATCAGGACGTCACGCAAGACAGTTTTGAGCCGTTACCGATTCCGCTTGGTCTGTCTGCCCGACCCACCACGGTTCTGCCAGGGCACGAAGCGTATTTACATCCGGCGAAGGGGCAGGGAATTCGGTACTTCGGTCCGGCAGGTTGGGCGAACGATTGGATTTCCGGCTGGACGAACACCGAAAGTTATCCGTGGTGGCCGGTCGAAGTCGTCGAACCGGGGCGGTATGCGGTGTCGCTTGACTACAAATGTCCGAAGTCGCAAGTGGGAGCGAAATTGACCGTCGCGATCGGTGACAAATCGTTGTCAGAGACGATCACTCAGCCGCACGACCCCAAACCCGTTCCAGCTCCCGACCGCATTGCTCGGAAAGAGGTGATGGAGTTTGAGTGGAAGAGTTTGCCGCTGGGAGAAGTTGAATTGCAGCCGGCGGAAACGCGGCTCATCATTCGCGGGGCGAATATTCAGGGCGGACAACTGCCGGAAGTCAAAGCGGTTCGTGTGACTCGCGTCGACGATTGACCGTTAGCTACTCGAAGCGTCTCGGCGAAGTGTTTCAATTTCCTCGGCACTCAGTGATCGGGGAGGCAGGATCTGTGTCACCGCGATTCCGCCGGAGAAACACACGTCGATGTCGCGTCCCGAGACCCGATCACGTTCGCCATACACACCGCGATAAATGTAGCCGTCTTCGTGAGCTTCGTAGAGAGCCGGCAACGGGTGCGGGTCGAGTTCGCAGTATATCAGGGGAATTTGATCCGCCTCCGCCCACTGCGTCAGTGCTTCACGACCGACATCCGGAAAATTCACGTTCCAGAACGCGCCCGCATGCAGCGGTGTTTCGAGCAGTGTGAGCAGAATTCGCCGAGCAACCGGAATTAGGGCGTCCCAAGGGAAATCGCTGCGGGATTTGCGATACTGGGAAAATGCAATCCCCGGCTTTCCTAGCAGAGTTCCTTCCCGAACGGCCGCCACGGTGCCAGACATGTTGACGTCGGCTCCCAGGTTTCCCCCGTCGTTAATTCCGGAAAGGACCCAGTCCGTGTCTTTGGCAAGGTGAGTCAAACCGATTCGGGCACAGTCGGCGGGTGTGCTGGTCAGGGAGTAACGATTGTCCGCAACCGACTCAGCCAACAGCGGCGAACCGGTGTCGACTCGGTGACTGCAACCGGACAGGTGCTCGTGTGGTGCAACGGTGATGAAATCGCCCAGCGTCGAGACCACCTCTTGCAACGCGGCCAAACCGGGAGCGTGAATACCGTCATCGTTTGTCAGGAGGAAGTTCATGCCGACATTTCAGTGGTTTGACCGGCCGGCGTCAACTCTCGGTCGATTCGGTTGTGTCTGTTGTCTCTGTCACCTCGGCCGTCTCTGTTACCTCGGTCGTCTTGCTGAAGAGGTGGAGATCCATTCCAGATTTCTGCCAGGTGTCTTCGCGTGTCCACGGTTCGGGCATGGAAAAGACGGAATCCGCAGGCGTGCGAAACACCATGAGGACGTCATCAGCGGTCACGGTATCGCGTGCCAGACGACGCAGCGACTTGAACAGCGGCCGCCCCGGTTGCATTGTTTCCACCAATTTGTACGGCGGATCAAAGAAAACCAGTTCAAACGGCAGCATCTCGTCCACGTTTTTCGGTCGGAATGACGTGCGAAACACATCGGTCCGCCAGCACAGTGTTTCGTCTTGAACGCCGAGTTTCTCGACGTTTTCACGAAGCAACTCGTAGGCTTTCAAGTCCTGCTCGAAAAACACGACGCTCGATGCACCGCGGCTGAGCGCTTCCAATCCCAGCGTGCCGGTTCCGGAAAAGATGTCGGCTACGCAACGGTTCTCCACCACCTCGGGGCCGAGTCGCTCAAAGAGAATTTCCTTGATCCGGTCCGTGATCGGACGGGTGACCATGCCTGGGTTGGCTTGCAGTGTTCGACGACGGAAACGACCGGAAATAATTCGCACGAAGGATTAACCTGTTTGCCCATGTTCTTGACGCCATCTGCGAATGATATCCGCTGCCTGGGCAACAAGCGAGCCTTCTTGTTCCGTCTCGTGGGCGGGTACGGCTTCGGAATCCGAATCGGCGTTGGGGTCAATTCCGTTTTCACTGATGATTGTCGTGTCGCGGCCGTCACCTTCTTCGTCGGTCAACCAGCCAAGGATTTCATCTTCCCCCGACTTGGATTTGCGTTCCGGCCTCGCCGTCCGTCGTTGAGATGGCTCGGCGGCTGGTTTGCTGGTGACCGTTTCCTTCGACAACTCCTTGGCGACCAAAAAGGGAATCGTACCCACACGCAGCACATCTCCGACTTCCAGGAGCGTTGGCTCCGTGACGAGGACGTCGTTGGCGAACGTGCCGTTATGGCTACCAAGATCACGAACTAGCAGTCCTCGGGCTGTTGTTCGCACAACGCAGTGTCGCTTGCTGATATCAGGCGATCCCAGCCGAATCGAGCATCCCGCATCCCTTCCGACCACGCAGTCCTTGGGCGGAACCGGTAGGCGACGGCCTTTGTGTTTGCCGAATTGGATAATCAAGGTGGCCATGAATCGACTCCGTTGCACACTGATCGTGGAGACGTTCACATGGGAATATGTGAAGGGCTCAGTTATGATAGGAGGATGGCAGGCGAATCCTGGAGATCCGCACCTTTGTTTATAATGGGATCTACTGATATCGTGCAAGTGGAATTTGAATTCACTTGTCCTACAAGGCGTCGTTTTTACGCCGGGACGACAACGGATTCGCCACATTCCGGGCAAGCGATTTTCTCACGGCGTCTCGATGGGCACATGCGAAACCGACGTCCGCAGTAACAGCGAAACGAGACCCGCTCCGGGGAGTTTTTCGACAGGGAATTCAGCGATCGTGTATGCGACGGATCGAACAGCGAAGCCGTTTTTCGAATGAGTTTTCGGGGATCGATTGGTTTGATGAAGTAAGCAGAGACACCCACTTTGTCCGCGAGCACGCGGGCATCGGGAAGATCGACTTCCGTGACCACAACCACAGGGATATTTGGGTTGAAGCGTCGGAGTTGGTCACACAGGAGAAAACCGCCCGAACTGAGTTGCCCCGCGTCATCGTGGAGTAGCAGGTCCAAATAAACGATGTCTGGGCGTTGTTGCATCACAAGAGCCAACGCCTCGCGGGCACATTGGCATTCAGTGGCGTGCGCACCGCTTTCGTTCAAGCGTTCCGTGAGCGATTTGCACCAAACTCGATCCCGATCCACAATCAATGCGGATCGCTGCTTACCAAATTGGAGGATGTCCTTCATCAAAGTCTGTCCTTGACGATGATTGGAAAAAAAATCATGCGAACGCCAGTGGTCAATATGGAGTCGCCCGTGTTTTGAATGATATGGGCATTCTGAAACAGGGTGGTATGGGCCGGTCGTTGCGAGTCGCGTGGTGCAAACCCGGTCGCACGACTTAGGGACTGCTCGTGGGTGTTGGAGAGGATATCCGTATGGACAGGGAAAATCTAGGAAATAAATCGTAACCTTTCCCAAAAGTTGAACAAGACATGAGTCTTCAAGGAGACTTCGGCCGTGTTTACGGTGGTATTCGCGTAAAAAGTGTGGAAAAACACTGGCATTCATTGACAAGTCGCCAAATCTTCCGTTAACTACCAACACGCCATTCGGCGATCTTGTGAAGACCAACCTTTGATCAGCACCCAACACAACTGGAGTAGGATATGGCGAAAAAGAAAGCGCCGGCCCGTGAAAAAGCGTTAACCAAATCCGAAATCCTCAACGAATTGGCCGAACGCACAGAGCTGTCCCGCAAAGAAGTTGGCGGTGTCCTCGATTCACTGACCGAACTGATCAGCGAAGAACTCGGCAACAAAAAGGGCCCGCGAACGTTCAACCTTCCTGGCTTGTTGAAGATTTATGTCTTGCACCAGGACGCCAAGCCTGCCCGCAAAGTCCGCAACCCTGCGACCGGCGAAGAAATGATGTCCAAGCCAAAACCGGCTCAGGATGTTGTGAAAGTCCGAGCTTTGAAGGGGCTCAAAGAAATGGCATAGTCGCTTTGCGATGACGATTGCCAATTCGGAACCGGTGGGAACCCTCGTTTTCTTCAGAGAATTTCGAGATTTCCCCCTGGTCTTTTTGACTCAGTCCGTTGACTGATGTTGCATTGCTCCGTAGACTTGCGGTGTTGGATTTGGGCTGCGCTATTGGTTTGGCTCAATGTTTCTCCATACGTTTGGATTTCGCCAAGCGGTGATGGCAGCCCGGATGAACTGCGGAGTACCCTCACATGTTGGTCTTGTCACGGAAAAAAGACGAAAGCATCGTGATCAACGATAATGTCGTGATTACGGTGGTGGAAATTCGCGGAGATAAAGTTCGGCTGGGAATTCAAGCACCACGCGAAGTCCCAATCCACCGACAAGAAGTCTTTGAAATGATCCGTTTGGAACAGGCGGTTGAGTCCAAAGGATCGTGTCAAAGTTAGCGGTCATCAGGCGGCGGTTGACCTCGGAAATAAATTTTTCATTTCCATACCGTTCAACGCGGTGACTTGGCTTGACTCCTTCGGTGGAACTGCTAAATTACCTCCACGCAAACGCTGGCCCCATCGTCTAGTCAGGTCCAGGACACCGGATTTTCGATCCGGTAACCGGGGTTCAAATCCCCGTGGGGTCATTACTCACAAGTTGGCGTTTCTATCAACAACGCCGAGCAAATTTGAGTTCGAGTAGCTAAACAAGCTTCTCGAGCTTTTTTTGTGTCTTGTTTGCCACTCCTATCCACTTATCCACTCAAAGCAAGGAGGCTCGAATGGAAGCGGGCGAAGCATGGCGGAATCTGTTCGAGAATTGGCCGGAAAGTATTCCCCGCCAAGGCGTGGTGGTGACGACCTTCGGTGAGTCAATTAACTTCATCAACTTCTTAATCTCCGGCGGCCTGCTGCTCGTCGAACGTGACCGCCCCGATAGCGTGGGGGCTCGGAAAGTTGTCCTCAGCTATGAAAGCCTGAGTGCGGTGAAATTAGCCGATACGATGGAATTGGCTCGTTTCCAGGTCATGGGCTTTCAAGCTCCGTTCTAACACGCGGTCCGAACTTTGTGGTTGAGCCCCATTCGTCTTTCGTAGTAGCGACCGGTGAGTCGCTGCGCGGATATTGATGGGGTCTCGATCGCGGCGGTTGTCTTCCGCGACTGTTCCAGTCTGTTGCAAAAATTATTCACCTCGGTCATTCACCTAGTTCTTCCAATCGGTATCACCTCTCCGATTTAGCACTCGATTCGCAAGCATTTTCGTTACGACGATATCTGGTGTCGTTTGAGTACACGTGACATGTCGAATTTGCGGACATGTTGCAGAATATCGAGTCCCTTCAGCTGAAATCTCCCAGCTTTACTCAAGTTTCCTAGGCTCTGCGGTTTACCCTTGATTGCTGGTCGCGTTAACCCGACCGAGTTCGACTTTCTTGGCCGTTGGCCAGTCAATTCCTTTGCTACTCGCTCATGTTGTGAGGATAATCCCACTAGGCGGTGCATTCCGAATTGCCTGCTTTCCTGTCATGTCGGACGGGACGCGAGGACACTCGCATTGTGAAGAGGTAAATACCATGAGAATAATGAATATGACTTGCATCGTGGCGTTCGCTGCGATGTTACAGACTCCAA
This sequence comes from Thalassoroseus pseudoceratinae, assembly GCF_011634775.1. Taxonomy (NCBI): domain Bacteria; kingdom Pseudomonadati; phylum Planctomycetota; class Planctomycetia; order Planctomycetales; family Planctomycetaceae; genus Thalassoroseus; species Thalassoroseus pseudoceratinae. The sequence continues at coordinate 418,481 of NZ_JAALXT010000005.1, read as the reverse complement.
CGCAAGTTTCCGCCCAATATTGTGGGGCGGCAAGCTACCGTTGCTGCCCTCCCGTAGCTTGCCAACCGGTTTCATGCTACACGGCATGCCGAGTCGAGCGGCGAACCTGCTACCGCACAGTGTACGAAACGTGCTATCAGCCCGAGCAATACACCGTCAATCGCACGGTCTACGAAACTCAGTACGACAATGTGCAGCAGACCTGCTATCGAAATGTCACCGAGACCGCCTATCGGCAAGAGAACTACACCGTTCGGCGACCGGTCTACGAGACCACTTGTCGGGAAGAGCAGTATCAGGTTCAGCGACCGGTTTGGGACGTGAGTTACCGCGAGGAATGCTACACCACCAGCCGTCCGGTTTACGAGACAATCGAACGGCAACGCTGCCGCACGGTGATGCGTCCGGTGACGGAAACCCTGGAACGGGAATGTCGACGCACGGTGATGAAGCCGGTGTGCGAAACCGTGATGCAGGAACGTTGCCACACGGTGATGCAGCCTGTGACAACTTATCGCACGGTTCGCGAGGATCGTGGTTGCTGGACGACGCAGCGTCGGTACATTCCAGGTCCCGTGTTGCCACGACTGACTTGCGATCCATGCCGAGGCCCACGGATTTGCATGGTGCAATGTCCCGGCGTGACAACCTGTCGACGCGTTTACGTGCCGAATGTCGTCTGTCGACAAGTCCCCTGCACGACATACAAACCGGTCGTGGTTCGGCGGCAGTGTCCAGTTCAGGTCACTCGGTATGTTCCGCAGGTCGTTGTCACCAAGGTGCCGTATCAAGTTTGTCGCATGGTGCCCGAGCAAGTGGTTGAAAAGATTCCGGTTCGTGTTTGCCGAATGGTGCAACAGCAACACACACGTCGCGTGCCAGTTCGGACTTGTCGAATGGTTTGCGAAACCCGGACCCGCAAAATTCCGGTCCGAACCTGCCGTTATGTTGAAGAAACTCGTTGCCGCAAAGTGCCATTCTGTGTGACGAAGAAAGTTCCTTACACTGTTACCCGTCGGGTTGCTCGATGTGTGCCGAAGCAAATCGCGACCACCTGCACGCGGATGGTTGCGAAATGTGTTCCACGGCAAGTGGCTTACGAAGTTTGCAACATGGTTCCCGTGACGGTTTGCCCTGGCGGTTGCTCGACACCTGGCTGTACGGATTGCAGTGCTGGCGGTTGTGATTCAGCAATCGATTCGCCAAGTAACGCAACCGATCCTGGTTACGCTCCGCGTGACGATCGGCCACGCACGTTCCAGCCTGAACCTGATCCCGGTTTGCAGTCACGACATTCGCGAGAACGTGCCGTTTGATCAGAATGCATTGAACCGGAAATTTCCGAAGCATCAATGACGCAACGAAAACAGCCCGCCGAAATTCGGCGGGCTGTTTGTTTTAACATTCGATCAATCGATTCAGCGGATTGGCTTGGGAACCGCCACCAATTGAGGGGTGGGGTCACAGAGCCAGCTTTTTTCTGGGATTTGTCCCTCTTGCAGAATCGCGGGGATCGTGACAGTTTCAGCGGTCAGGAACGGCCGCTTGGTGAGAGCGTGTTCCTTGTATTTGGCTTGGAAGAGTTTCTGATACTGAGCAATTTTCGGATCATTCGGACTGTCGAAAGAACCGACGGTCACGACGGAGCGAAACTTGTCGTGAAAGACCCAAGCTTCCATCGGTTGTCGTTTGGGCGGTTGGGATGGGTCGTCATCGACCACAAAATTCCCTTGGCGAATGGCGTTCGCGAGTTCCCACGCATCGACGGCAGCTTGGCCGAGTGCGTCACTCACTTGGAATTTCTTGGCCGCTTCCCGTAGTTTTGCCAGACCGGTTGCCCCGACGTGTGCCTTCGTGGCTTTTCCGTAGAATGAAGCCACTACGAGTGTGTAATTGCCGGAGTTGTTCAACAGCGACAGTTCGTCACCCGTGTTCAGCTTCAGCAACAACGGGTCGAAGGTGCGGTTCTTGACTTCCTCAGGATCGAGCATGGGGTTGAGCGTGAGGAACGCACCGGCGAGCACTTTTTTGTTCTTTCGCTTTTTCGCTGGTGTCAGACGAACGATTCCGCCGCTGGCCAACTTCTTGACTTGCACATTCTTGCCGTAAGCCTGCTGGCTTTGCATGTAGTCTTTGTCGAGATCAGTCAGGAACTTCGGCTCGAACTTACGTTCGATGTAGTCGAGGGTGGCATGAGCGATTTTTCCGCTGCGGCTTTCCTCGTCGATGCTCTTGTAGTTCCCGGCGAGCACACAGAATTGCTCTTGTTGTGACCGGTACGACATCGATCGTCGACGACCGAGACGGTCGATCGTGTCAATGTTTTCAAGGTCTTCATCTCGTGAGAATACGTACGCCGGAATTCCAATCTGCCGAAGTTCGTACACGAGTTCGTCAGCGGCTTGCTCGGGCGTGAGCCCTTCGGAGGTGCGGCGTTCTTTCGGTGGGGCTTTGAAGCTGGCGACCATAATCATGTATGGGCCATGTTGTTTCGTCAGCGGATACCGTTTTCCGCGAACCGGTTTGTCAATACCCCAGGCCGCCGGAACGCACATGCCGAGTAACATTAATCCCGTGAGGAACCACGTCGCTTTTCGCATTCTCACAACAGACTCCCTTCTGCTCGTTTCGTAATCACCAGCGATCACCAAAACGCGTCGTCAACCACTGATCAACGCGGGGGGTCGTCTGGCCGGATGGAGAAGCGCGGGGAATCTAGCAATTTTTGCAAAACCTGTCTAGAGGCCAATTTTCCTTAAAGTTTGACACGGACCATCGGGCAGACGAGCCCCGGCGTGGCTTCATCGGCCATCTACCCAGACTGGCGTTTTCGTGCACTCCTTCGCTGTTTCGCTATCTTGGTGCGATTTGGTAACTCTTTCGATGTAAAGGGTTTGTGGCGATTTTTGCCGCCACGTGCGTTTTGGTTCTCTGGCGGAGACTTCTTCAGAGAGGCCAGTTTTCTCCCAAGGATTCTTGCTGGAGCCGTGTGAGTTGGCGGATGCCGTCTTCGGCGACTGACAATTGTGCATCGAGCAATTTTCGGGAAAATGGTTCCCCTTCGGCGGTTCCTTGGACTTCGATGAAGTCGCCGCTGCCGGTCATGACTACGTTCATGTCCACGTCGGCTCGTACGTCTTCGGAGTAATCCAAGTCGCAGAGCACTTCGGACCCGAACACTCCGACGCTGACAGCTGCCACGCTGTTCGTCAGGACTGGTTTGTCGAGCAAACCTTGTTTCCGCAGCCCGGCGATGGCATCAGCCAGGGCAATGAATCCGCCGGTGATCGAAAGGGTTCGCGTGCCGCCATCGGCTTGGAGAACGTCGCAATCGACCGTGATTGTTCGCGGCCCAAGAGCTTCAAAGTCGACAACGGCTCGCAAGCTGCGACCGATCAGGCGTTGAATTTCCGTCGTTCGTCCATCGACTTTCGAACGGTCACGACGTTTGCGGGGTGAAGTACTGCCGGGAAGCATGTTGTACTCGGCAGTCAACCATCCGGTGGGGTTTTCGGGGTCCATCTTCCACGGCGGAACGGATTCATCCACGCTCGCCGTGCACAAAATCGTTGTTTGGCCGGCGGAGATCAGCACGCTGCCGGGAGCCGCCGAGGCAAAACCGCGTTCGATGCGAATGGGGCGAATCTTGTCGGCTGTTCGGTTGTCGCTACGCATAGGGTGTTCGTCTTTCTGTTGTTCCATGGTACTCGACCATGTCTTGTTTTGGTGCAGTGGCTGACGCTATGTGTTCGCTGAGAGAGCTTGTTGTAGGGCACTTTAAACGGGCGAGACACGTTCTAAGGTGATCGAGTCTCTTGGGAGATCCATTCGAGGAACTCCGCGTCACCGCCCTGAATTGGGATGGTCACGACGCAGGGGCAATCGTACGGATGGAGTTTCCGCACCTGTTCGGTGAGCGATGTCGTCAGGTCGGCGGTACTTTTCAGGATCAGAACGACTTCGGAGCTTTCCTCGATTTGGTCGTTCCAACGGTAAACCGAAGTCATGCCGTCGATCACATTCGCACAGGCCGCCAACCGATCTTCCACGATCGCCCGACCGATGCGGACCGCTGTTTCGTGATCGGGAGCCGTCACATAGGCGAAAATTGGGGATCGCTGCATGAATTTGTTCCCTGAGAATTCTTGGAGGGAGTGTCTCGTCGCTGTCTTGCTGTTGCGACGGCACTCACGACCTCCGTTTTAGCGCTTCGCTCCGCACCTGCCAAGCAACCGCTCAAGATTCCTGGCCCAGTTGTGGCCGATTTGTCCTCAGTTGGCCGGCTGGAAAGTCACACACGCTGGGGAGTTTGGTTGTTTTTTCGCTTTTATCACACATTGACCAGTTTGCCGCATCACGCATAAACTTTCAGAAGCCCCGTTGGAAACGGATGGAAAGAGTTGTCAAGATTCCTGCGGTGACAACGAATAGTCATTTCAGTTAAGCTACGGGAAGATTGCGGGTTGCGAGGCCGGTTTTTATGCCAAACCCGCACGGATTGCTTCGATCAGGGATTCGATTTTTCAGGCAAAGTCTAGGCCATGTCATTTTTTGATACCGTCAGCGACGTATTTACCGCCGGAACCGCCAAAGTTGAACGGGCCATCACTCGGATGTTCGGATCGTCGAACGAACGCCGGGTAGCAGAGATCGGCTACAAACGCGACAAAGACGGCAACGTGGAAATTGTTCCCGGTTCGATTCTCGATCGGGTCAACAAGTTTGAGCCGGAAGTGCAAAAGCTGACCGACGAAGAACTTCGGCAATCCGCCGAGAAGTTCCGTGCTCGCTTGGCTCAAGGTGAAACGCTCGACGACATTCTGCCCGAGGTCTTCGCAGCGGTTCGCGAAGCGGGAATCCGATTTCTGAAGATGCGGCACTACGATGTGCAGGTTGTCGGGGGTGTGATTCTTCACCGAGGCATGATCGCTGAAATGGTCACCGGGGAAGGGAAAACCCTCGTGGCGACATTGCCGACGTGTCTGAATGCTCTCGCCGGTCACGTGCACGTGATTACCGTCAACGATTATCTCGCCCGCCGCGACATGGAATGGATGTCGCCGCTCTACAATGGCTTAGGGCTCACCGTCGGTGCGATTCAATCGAACATGAACTCCGCTGACCGTCAGAAAGCTTACGCTTGCGACATCACCTACGGGACAAACAACGAGTTCGGTTTCGACTATCTCCGCGATAACATGAAACCGACGAAATCGTTGCAAGCTCAGGGACCGCTTGATTTTGCGGTCATCGACGAAATCGACAACATCCTTATCGACGAAGCCCGGACCCCGTTGATTATCTCCGGTCCGGCTCATGATGACATTACAAAGTACTCGAAAGCCGATCGCCTCGCGCGGGAACTCAAACGCGATGTGCATTTCGAAGTCAAAGAGAAAGAGCACAGCTGCCACCTGACCGAAGACGGTGTGCACCACGCCGAGCAACTCGCCGCCAAACATGGCTACATCAAGGAAGGCGACAGTTTCTACTCCGCCGGAAACATGGAGTGGCCGCACCTGATCGACAACTCGCTCAAGGCTCACCATCTTTATAAAAAAGATGTGAACTACATGGTGCGAGGGCAGGAAATCATCATCGTCGACGAGCACACCGGTCGGGCGATGGAAGGTCGGCAGTGGAGCGATGGTCTGCACCAAGCTGTTGAAGCGAAGGAAGGCGTGAAGATCAAAAGCGAGAACCAAACGCTCGCCACAATCACGCTGCAAAACTTCTTCAAGCTCTACAAGAAGCTCGGCGGGATGACCGGGACCGCGATGACCGAAGCCGCGGAGTTCTGGAAGGTCTACAAACTCGACGTTGTCAGCATTCCCACCAACCGACCGCTGCAACGGATCGAAAATCCTGATGTCATCTTCTGCACCGAAGATGAAAAATGGGACGCCGTGATCGACGAGATCAAAGAAGTTCACAAGACCGGCCGTCCGATTTTGGTCGGTACGGTGTCCATCGAGAATTCCGAGTTGCTGTCACGGAAACTCGATCGAGCGGGCATCAAACACAACGTGCTGAACGCTAAGCACGTCGAGCGGGAAGCCGAAATTGTCGCCCAAGGTGGACGGTATGGAGCCGTCACCATCGCCACGAACATGGCGGGTCGGGGGACCGACATTATCCTTGGCGGTAACCCGGAACACATGGCGTGGGACGAACTCAAGCAGGCGTATGAATCACGGATCGATGTGCCAAAATCAGTCTGGGAAGAAACCAGCAAACGCATCGCTAAAGAAGAGGGCATGGAAGCGGAAGGCGTGAAGGTGGCCGAGGTCGGTGGTCTCCACGTCATCGGCACCGAACGCCACGAATCTCGCCGGATTGACCTTCAGCTTCGTGGGCGATCTGGTCGGCAAGGCGATCCCGGTAGTAGCCGGTTCTATCTGTCGCTCGAAGATGACCTGATGCGAATTTTCGCGGGCGATTGGGTCAAAAACGTTCTGCAACGACTCGGAATGGAAAAAGGCGAGTCGATCGAAAACCGCTTCGTCAACAAACGGATCGAAGGGGCTCAAAAGAAGGTCGAAGAACGCAACTTCGACATCCGGAAGAACCTGCTCGAATACGACGAAGTCATGGATGACCAGCGGAAGCGGGTCTACTCCTATCGGCAACGGATTCTCGACGGCGAAAACTGTCGGGGTCTGATTCTCGAGATGGTCGATCGACAAGTCGAGAAGTGGGTGCCGGAGTTTCTGGACGATATGTACCGTTGGGAATCCATCGCCAGTTGGGTTGGGCAGGCCTTCGGGATTCTCGTCGAGCCGAACGAAGTCCGTGGGATGGACCGCGAGCAACTGGATGACTTCCTCCGTGACCAAGCGCAACGGCAAAGTGAGGAACTCCTCCAAGACCAAATCGACGAAAACCTCCCCGGTGGCGAGGAGAACGAACGCGAGTGGAATTGGTTGGCACTCTCCAAATGGGCCAATCGGCATTGGGGGCTCAACACCAATGACCGTGAGCTCAAGAAGATCGGACGCGACGACGTCTTCCGGTATCTGATGGATCGGGCGAACGAAGCCATCGCCAAACTCGATTTCAGTTTGGCCGACGAGTTTCTCGCCGAGGATTATCCCCGAAAAGCGTTGTGCGGTTGGCTGAACCAACAGTTCACCGTGACCATCGAGCCGAGCGAATTCGAGAACCTCGAGGTCGACGAAGCCTGCACACTGGTGGATGAAAAGATCCGCGAACTCTACCGCGAGAAGGAAATCACCTTCCCGGTTGCCGTCGGGATGACCAACTTCCTGTCGGATAATCCGCAGCAAACCGGCGGCGAAAAGGTGGCACGTGAACGTCTTGTGCAATGGGCCTCGGATCGGTTTGAAACCGAAATTGATCCCGAAACGCTCCAGGGCAAATCGCGTACGGACATCGAAACCCTGTTGGCCGAACGTAGCCGCAGTTATATGATCGATCCGGGAGTCCGTGACGAACTCGAAGCGTTGCTGGACGAGGCGTACGGATTCGGTGGCAAGGAAGAACGCAATGGCCATCCGGTCGACAAGAATGCATTGCTCAAACTGTGCAGCTTCGCGGACAAACAACTCGATGTAAAAATCGAACGGTCTGAGTTGGAATCCCTGAGCAAAGAAGATGCTCGGATTCGCCTCGCAGAGCAGATCGAAAGTCGTTACCGGCCGGAAATTGCTCAGGCGGAACGCTCTTTGTTGTTAGAGGTTTTGGACCAGTCTTGGAAAGATCACCTCTACTACATGGATCATTTGCGATCCACGATCGGGCTGGAAAGTTACGCTCAGAAAGACCCGAAAGTCGAGTACAAACGACAAGGCCGCACGGCGTTCGCGGGCGTGTGGGACCGAATTGGTCAGCAAGTCACGCAGGCGATCTTCCGGCTTGAGAAACAAAGTCCGGAATTCGTCGGTTCCTTGTGGACGATCACCGCCGCGACACACGCCGCCGCTCCGCAACCTCAGCAACAAAGCGGACAGCAACCAACCGAAGAAGGCCCCCTGCCCGGTCAGGAAGATCAAGTGGTCGACCCGATCGTCAATCGCGGCGAAAAAGTTGGTCGCAACGATCCCTGCCCTTGTGGGAGCGGCAAGAAGTACAAGAAATGCTGTGGAGGTGCGTAACGGCACATCGAGCCCGCCGTTCAACAATGGTTCTGGGTGACTGATTCGGTCGAATTCGAGGTACACGATGGACCCAGTCTTCATTGCTATTTTGGTGGGTGTTCTGTTTCTCTTTGCGTCCTTTTTTGTCTTTGTTCTAGGATTGTTTCGGCCTTGGCTGCAGGCATTTCTGGCGGGAGTGCCCATTTCGCTGCCGCAAATTCTCCTCATGCGTTTGCGTCGCGTGAACCCAAACCACGTGATTGACTCCGCGGTCCTAGCCGCCCACAGTGGAGTACGAATACGCATTGCGGATCTCGAACGTGCGTACCTTCGCGGAGCGAACATCGAATTAGTGACGCGAGCCTACATCGAACTGCACAAGCGAGGCGAAGACGACCTATCGTTCGATGATCTCGTGGAAGCCGAGGTGGGTCACCGGCTCGACGACCTGTTGCAAACTCGTTGAACCGAACATTTTTGGGGAAGGATTCCCGATGGGCTGGTTGCTCAACGGCGTGTATTTGATGCTCGCGGTTTGCATTTCTCCAGTGATTCTCTGGAAGCGGTTTCGCACCGGCAAATACCGGGATGGTTGGGGGCAGAAACTGCTCGGTAAGTTGCCGGAGCGAGAAACGAATGGGCCGTGCGTCTGGTTTCATGCAGTGAGTGTGGGCGAAGTTCTCCAACTGCGGACCGTCTTGCGTGAGCTTCTCAATCAACGACCGGACTTGGAAATCGTGGTTTCGACGACAACTTCCACCGGACACGCCGTCGCGAAGGAGCAGTTCCCCGACCACACCGTTTGTTACTTTCCACTGGATTTCACCTGGGCCGTGAAACACGCGTTTCGACGCATCCGACCGACAGCCATCGTGCTTGTCGAGTTGGAATTGTGGCCGAACTTTATTCGGATCGCATCGAAAATGAACATCCCGTTGGCACTCATCAACGGACGCATTAGCGAACGGAGTTTTCGCGGCTATTCTCGCATTCGTCCCTTGATGCGAAACTTGTTAAGACGGTTTGATTTGCTCGCCGCTCAGGACCCCACATACGCCGAACGATTGATCGAATTGGGAGCGCCCCGCGAAGTCGTCCACGTGACCGGGTCGGTGAAATTCGATGGTATCAACACCCAGCGAGACAACTCCGCGACGCAATCCATTCAGGAATCATTGGGACTGAAAACCGACGAGACGGTTTTGCTCGCCGGCAGCACACAATCACCGGAAGAGGAAGTTGCCATCCGAATTTGGTTGGCGTTGCGTGATGAATTTCCCAAGCTGCGGTTGGTGTTGGTTCCTCGGCATCAGGAGCGTTTTGAAGAGGTCGCGGAACTGGTCGGGCGGTTCAACTTGCCGCTCGTGCGTCGGAGTGTCGTTCGCGACTCATCCCATTCAGCACCACCGCAGGCCGATGCGACACCTGTTGTGTTGGTCGACACTCTTGGCGAGTTGGCCGCGTGTTGGGGGTTTGCCGATATGGCGTTTGTGGGGGGAAGTCTGTCGGTCGGTCGCGGCGGACAGAACATGATTGAACCGGCCGCATACGGAGTGGCCGTCGTCGTCGGACCGGACACGAAGAACTTTCGCAGTGTCGTCGAGATGTTGCAGACCGGAAACGCGATCCGTGTCGCGGCGGATGCCGAAGAACTTCAAACGACATTTCTCGATTGGTTGCGGAATCCGGAAGACGCCCGTGAAATCGGGCAGCGTGCTCAAGCGTTGGTCCTCACGCAACAAGGTGCGACCAGTCGGACGTGCGAACTCCTTCTTCCGCTCCTCGATGGCACAGCCAAGCCGTGAACGAAAAAATCCGCGACGGACAAAACGTCCATCGCGGATTTCGCTCACTCTCAAGAACGAGGCTGATTACCAAGGCAGGTTGGTGTCGCGGTTGTAGATCGGGTGGCCTGGAAAGTACCACGGTGCCCGATAGGTGTAGTACGGGAAGCGGTAGTGACCACCTTCGGCATTCCGGTAGTGGCCGGGACCGAAGTGATATTCGTACGAGCTGTGATTTAGGCCCCACGGCACACCTTGTCGGTCGTGCACTTTGTAGAGTGGACCGCGACGACCATCGACGGTGTAGTAATACGGCGATCCCGTGACGCCACGTGGACCTCCCGGTTGATGATATTCGCCTTCTGTCGGAACAGCGGGCACGAGAACCGGTTGGTAGCTACCGTTGGTCAGAATCGATCCGTACCGTTTTCGCGTGATCGGCGGTGCGTCGGTGTTCTCTGGGATTCCGTCGCCATCGTTGTTGTCGGTCAGCGGAACGGGCGGCAAGTCCGTCTCGACCAACGGGTTCGTCGGAAACCGCAAGGTTGGAAGGTCTTCGTCCTGTGCCGACAGTGTTCCACAGCAGGCTGCTGCGAGAAATCCACCGGCGAGTATGTGTGTCAGTTTACGCATAGAAAGCCCTGTCGACTCCGAAGGATTCGTGGTGACTCATGGGGTGTTCATCAGACAGGGGAACCGATCGCAACGATGGTATCCCGTAGGGAAACTGTACAACTCAACCGTGGTAACTTGAGGAAAAACAGTCGTTTCCAAGGTGGTTTTCGGAATTTCTGCGGCGGAAGTTCCGACGGTGACGGTCGCCGCGTCCGAAATTTTTCTAACGGAAACCGGAGTTTGTTGCCGGAAGAAACCGATAACACTGATGGAGGCGAAATTCCGTGTTCACCATCGGACTGTGTCCCGTGGTCCTCGCCTCCACTATTTGCCAGACTGTGGTTGTTCGGTTGGGAGTCGTAACATGATCAGCAGTGTCGTCGTCGCCGCTTCGTTGGCGTTCTCAGCCGGTCCGATCTACGAAACGCCCGGATATGGTCCGGTTTCCAATGGCCGTGTCAGTGAGTTCGGCTATTTCGATGGTGCCGGGTTTGGCGGTCAGTTGTATCCATTCGACAGCCAAGAGCCGTGGTTGCACGGTTACTTTCAGGAAATTCCTGCGTACGGTGGCTACACAGCTTTTCGTCCGTACAACTACAAGCATGTGTTGTCGCAATCTCAGACGGCAGCCGGTTGGGGAATGCAACCGCAGATGCCCTACTCCCAGCAGTTTTGGCATCGTTACCATGCACCTGCCACAATGAGCCCGGCGACCAATGCAGAGATGGGATCGTACGCACCGACCCCGCAACAGTCGTATGCTCCGGTCGGATACCAAGTGCCCGCACCGGGTCCGTATCGACCGTAGGTGACATCGGTTGAACCCGAGATGAAATCGCATTCACACCGAATCAATCGTGCGTTGCATGATGTTCGGTGTGTTTTCGTTTGTGGTCACGCAGTTGTTCGATGACGGTTGCGATATGCTCGGCTGCAGTGTCGATCTCTGCGATGGTGTTGAACCGACCAATACCGATCCGCAGACTCGCGCGGCTTAGTTGATCGTTGCGTCCGATTGCTCGCAGCACATGGCTCGGTTCCGGATCGCGAGTGGTGCAAGCCGATCCCGAACTGACCGCCACATCGGTGAGTCCCGCCAGTAACGCGGTGCCATCCACTCCCAGCACACTCAAGTTCAAGTTGCCCGCCAGACGCTCCGTGGGATGACCATTCAAGATCAACGAGTCGCAACGCGTTTGCAAACGAGTCCAAAGTTGGTCGCGAAGTTCTCGAATTCGGACCTCTTCGGACGGAAGTTCCTCGCCGGCAATTCGTAGGGCTTCGCCGAACCCAATCACCAAGGGAACCGGCACCGTGCCGCTGCGGATTCCCCCCTCCTGGCCACCGCCATCGAGCAACGGAGTGAGTCGAATTCGCCGTCGTCCCCGCCGAACGATCAACGCACCGATGCCGGGCGGACCGTAGATTTTGTGAGCGGAACAACTCATGAGATCGATCGGCAGCGATCTTAGGTCGATAGGAATTTTTCCGACCGCTTGCACCGCATCGGTGTGAAACCACACGCCGCGTTCGCGACATAGTCGCCCGATGGTGGCGACATCGTTCCAAGTTCCGATCTCATTATTTGCCCAGATGGTCGAAACCAACTTCGTGGTTGGTCGGATGGCATCGGCGACTTGCTGCGGATCGACACGCCCGTGTTCATTCACCGGAAGAATCGTTACCTCAACGCCATTCCGTCGGAGGCGTTTGGCGGGATCGAGAATCGCCCGATGCTCGGCGGCGGAGACGATCAAATGCCCTGTTGGCCCTTGAGAGCGTCCCGCAAAGATCCCTTTCAAAGCCAGGTTGTTCGCTTCCGTGGCACCACTGGTGAAGTAGATTTCGTTGGACGGAACCTGCAAACAGTCCGCAATTTGACCACGGGCTTTTTCCACGGCATCTGCCGCGATTTGCCCGAAGCGATGTTGCCCACTGCCCGCGTTGCCGAAACATTCGGTCCAGAACGGCGACATCGCCGCCACAACCCGCGGATCGGTGCGAGTCGTGGCGTGGTTATCCAGATAGATCGGCAAGTTGGTCATGATCCGGCGGCACCGCCAACGACACCCTCACGCGATGGTGTTTACGTCCACTTCAACGGGCACTGAAAATCGGCGGGTTTGACGGCTAGGATGGAGCAGGAAATTTGCGGCAACAGTCGCTCGGCTGCGTTTCCAACCAACATCCCACGCACCCCCGATCGCCCCACGGTGCCCATCACGAGTAAGGCGATGTTATGTTCTTCGATACGATCGAGAATCGCGTTCTCGGTGTCGGCTTGGCAAATATCAACTTGCACACCTTTCGAGAGCGTTCGATAGTCCGTGTGGGAAAGTTGCTCGTGAAGCATCTGCTCGGCGGCACGGCATTCCTTCTCACGAAACTCCTGAAGCTGATGATCTTTCACGCCCACGTGGGCCATCCGTCGTTCCATCTCATGTTCGCACGCATGGACCACTCGCAACCGGGCATCCCCCAACTTGGCGGCCATTACTCCAAGTTCCAGGAGTTCTTCCGATCCGTCTTTGAGATCGCTCGCAACGAGGATTTCCAAGTCTGACCAATCCGCTCCAGGTTTCGACACCCAAACCGGGCACGGGCAGTACCGCAGTAATTTCATCGCCGTGCTTCCGAACAGCAACCGAGACGCTCGGCCGGCGTTCCGGGAACCGACGATAAGGATGTCCGCAGGTTCTTGCACCGCCACGCGTGTCAGTTCAACCGCCGATTTCCCAAAGAGCAACTGCGATGACGCCTGCACACCTTCGCTCTTCGCATGGGCTTCCAGTTCCTGAAGCAATGCTTGAACTTGTTGACCTGGTTCGCTGGCGAGGAACTCGTCTTTTGTCGGACCGGCAGCGTCGACAACGATCGCAAAAATCATGGACGCATCGGATTGGCCAGCCAACCACGTTGCTCGATTGACCGCATTCCTGTTAGGTTCACTGAGCCCCGCGAGTGAAATCTCGGAACCTTTGAAGGCGTCGATTCCAACCAAGACTTTATCGATATTATGCATGGACGAGTCACTTCCATGAAAATTGAAACGGCAAAACGATTTCCTCCATCTTAACCGAAGTCGACGTTATTGGCGAGAAGTAAACGTGTCTGCAGAGCCGTTCCTGAAGTTCAACGATCCCCACGATGACACTTGTCCAATCTGCCGATCAGTGGACGTGGTAGATTTTCATTCCGATTCCAAACGCTCGTATCGGCAGTGTTTGCGTTGCCAGTTGGTCTTCGTGCCGTCATCCGAGTTCTTGCCCATCCCCGAGGAACGGGGCCACTACGAACAGCACGAGAATGACCCGGCCGACCCCGCGTATCGCCGGTTTCTGAGCAAGGTGTTCATCCCGCTGGTGGAACGGTTACCGGAAGGGGCAGTCGGTCTCGATTTCGGATGCGGTCCCGGTCCCACGCTATCGGTGATGTTCAGCGAAGCCGGGTTTCTGGTAGAGAATTACGATCCGGCGTTTGCTCGCGACGAATCCGTGTTCGATGCCTGTTACGATTTCATTACCACCACGGAGGTCGTCGAGCATTTGCATCGTCCGCGATTCGAACTCGATCGGTTGTGGAGCCTGCTCAAACCCGGTGGATGGTTGGCAATCATGACCAGTCCGCTGCCGCCACCCGAACAGTTTGCAGGTTGGCATTACAAGACCGAACCCACGCACGTGATGTTCTACGCGATCGAAACCTTTGAATGGCTCGCAAATCATTGGTCCGCTCACTTCGAGACCATGAGCAAAACCGTCTTTCTATTTCAACGAGTGGAGACTCCATCGAAAAAGCCCCCGTCTTCGATGGAAGACGGGGGCAAACTGTGATTCTCGGAATCATGACACGATTTCGAGATTCGGATTAACCAGCTTGCACGGTGACGCGTTGTGTCTGAGCATGCTGGGATTTGGGCAGACGAACATGGAGCACGCCCTGTCGGACTTTCGCCTCGATTCCGCTTCGGTCGATCTGGTTCGACAGTTGGAATGCCCGCTCATAGTTGCCGACTCGATACTCCGTGTATCCGTTTTTGTAGTCGGACCAATCCGGTGGCGTCACCGTGCCACGAATGGTTAGGACATCTTTTTCGATCGAAAGATCGACATGGTTCTCGTCGACTCCGGGCATGTCGGCGGTCAGTGTGATCGCTTCGTTGGATTCGACGATATCGACATGCGGCCGAAACACAGGACCATTGGTTTGGTCGGCACTGGTCCCGTTTTCGCTTGTCATCTGCGGGTTGCAAGTTTCAGTTGGGATTAAGGATTGATCACTCATGGATATGTCCTCCTGATTGTTGAATGGTTGGAAATGTGACTCGCACGAAACCGATTGATTATCCAGCTTGAATGCTGATTTTCTGCGGTTTCAATTCCGAGGGGCGAGGCAATCGCAGTGTGAGGATGCCGTTAGCGAGTTTGGCATCGTGCGATTGTGGATCGACCTCGACGGGCCATTTCACCGTGCGTTCGAATTCGGTTTTGGGGCGTTCTTGTCGGAAGAACGATTCGCCATCCTGCAATTCGTCTGCTTGACGCGTTCCTTTCAGGGTGACCTGATCGCGGGTCACGGTGATATCGAGATCCTCGGGTTCCAAGCCCGGCACTTCCGCCGTCAACACGACTTCGTCATCGTTGTACCGCACATTCACCAGCGGGAAGATCGCCGGGCGTTGGAAGACCTCTCCCAAATTACGGCTGAACAAGCGGGTCATCTCGTTCTGAAGCTGACCAAAATCTTGCCACAGATCAAATTTTTGAGTTCGACTTGTCATTCTAGGACTCCTTTAATTGAGCGTTTGACGTACAAACTGTCAAATTGGCATTCTGTAATAGTGACCGCAAAGCAAGGCTCATTGATCGTCCTTCGACCGATTGAACCATGCTTTTCGTCACTGCGAAATCCCCATATGCATTTCGCGTGCCGAATTGTTCTTTTGCGTTGCTTTTTGACGTTTTTTATTGAGTTGGTTTGTTTAAGGTGTGTGTTTTCAATGCGTTAAATGTCTATTGTTTAGTTCAAGTTTATAAGTGCTTTGACAAAAAGGCAGTGTGGTGTTCGTGTGGGCTACCTGGGTTTGTGACAATATGGCATGGTTTGGGCGTGTGTTTGCGTGTGGTGTCATGTTGGCAGTCTTGGTGAATCTTCTTCGGTTGAATGTGTTGGCGCGGACCGGTTTGTCATCCTGGTTAGAGAAGCTGTGCCGGGTGGGAGTGGGGTTCGCGAATTCGCTGGCTGAGATGACCGACACTATCAGCAGGCTCCCATCTCGACTCGCGTTCCCTTCGGCTGCTTGGTTCTTCTATGTCTACACGTTTCGCCGGTTCTCGTTCGCTCGACGATCGCCGCCGCCGCCGTTTGGCGACCGAGGCCGTGGATGAGGTCAAACCAAAATCGCGACGAACTCGGCGGTCGAAGACGCAATCGCCACCGGTGGAGGAACCGCAACTTCAGATCACACATTTCCCATTGCGGAAACTGATTTCGCCACGGCGATGGAAGATCTGGTCGGTCGTGCTCGTGGTGTTGGCTGTCATTGCCGCTACGCTCTGGGGAGCCGTGGAATTTGGTCCGTCAGCGACAAACTATGGCCCGCGTGTCGTGCGGTTGGTGCATCTGCAGTCAGGGCGTTTACCAATTTTGTTGTGTGCCGCGTGTTTGATTCTCGCCGCCCAGGTGTCTGGATTGATCTACTGGATTCGGTCTCGCAGTCCGAAAGACTTCAGCGGTAGTTTCCGAGTCTGGATGTGGGCATCGACGTCGCTGTTCGTGCTGGGATGTGTCGCCATCTCTGAGGTGCATTTGGTGTGGAGCCAAATCGTATGCCGTCTCTGGGCGGCTCGGTTTCCGCATCGGGAAACGTGGTGTTGGCTAGTTCCGATGGCCGTTTTCACGGTGCCGATTGCCGTGCGTCTGCTTCGTGACATGCGGGCTTCACGAACGAGTTCCCTATTTCTGCTTTTGGCGGGAGCCAGTTGTTTCGCGTCGATTGGTTGGAAACTTGATCTCTGGACTTGGCCGATCGCGGTGGAAGCTCGAATTCTCGCGGAGGCGGTCGCGTTGGTAATGATCGGTTGGGCGATTCTCGGAGCGACGCTGCATCACGCTCGTCATGTGTTGCACGTTTCCACCGATCCGCCGGAAGTCCTCTTGAAAGCCCGTGCGGAAAAACGAGCGGAGAAGAAATCCAGTGTTTCGGAAGAACAGTCGGATGCATCTCCTGGTTGGTGGGCGGAGCGGAAGATTCGTCGAGAAGCTAAGCGAGCCGAACGTGAAGCACAGCGGGAGCGGCAACTTCAAGAGCGAGAAGAAAAACGTCAGGCCAAGGCCGATGCCATCGCTGAGAAGGAACGGTTGAAAGCCGAACAAAAAGCCGAAGTGGAGCGAGCCAAGGCCGAGGAGAAAGCGGCCGCGGAACAGGCGAAAGCCGAGAAAGCCGCAGCTAAGGAACAAGCCCGACTCGATGCCATTGCGGCAAAAGAAGAAGCCAAAGCCCAGGCGGAAGCCGAACGGAAAGCTGAACGGGAAGAACGAGAAAAGGCCCGAAAGGCGGAAGAGGAAGAACGTCAGGTGGCGAAAGCAAAGGCGGCAGCGGCAAAACAATCCGCTCGTGATATGAAGAAGACTCGGTCAGAATCGAAAACTGCCCCAGCGAAAAGCCCGTCGGAGTCTGTGACAGATAAAGATAAAGAGACCGCATCGGATTCCCCGCAACCATCGGTCATCAAGATGCCGTCAAATACTCAATCACAGGAGTTACGGACTGCAGGTGGCGAATTGTTTGACCCATCGAAGCCGTTGACCGATGATATGCTGCGCGGGTTGAGCAAAAGCCAGAAGCGGAAAATTCGCAAGGCTTACCGTGAAGCTCAACGTCAAGAAAATGCGGCGTGAGTTGAGAAACGAGGTTGGGAATGCGGGTACTCGTCACCGGTGCGGCGGGGTTTGTCGGGCGGCATGTGACCCGGTCGCTTTCCGATCATTTCGACCTTCGGTTGGGGGATATTCAATCGATGGACGATCCACGCTGGATTTCTTGCGACATCACGGACCCGGCATCCGTGCGAGCCGCGATGGAGGGCGTCGATGCGGTGCTGCATTTGGCGATGGCGTCGGGATTGGAAGGCAGCATCGAAGACGATGCGTTCAATCAAGTTCGGTTTGATGTGCACGTGCGTGGCACGTTCAACGTCTTAAAAGCCGCGGCCGATGCCGGGGCGAAACGGGTGATTCACACCAGTAGCATCATGGTTGTGTGGGGCTACGAACCCCCAGAGTGGGTGGCCGGCGACGCTCCCGCCAAGCCGGTTGGCACGTACGCCATCACCAAGATGTTGGGGGAAGTCGCGTGTGCCGAAGCCGCACGACAGTGGGATCTGAGTATTCTTGGATTACGGATTGCCAAGCCAGTTGAAGTCGACAATCCCCTTCTTCAAACGCACCCGATTCGTCCCCAATGGATCGCCATTCCCGATTTGATGCGTGCCTACAAGTTGGCGTTGCGGTCGGATCTCGAACCGTCATCGTTTGAGTTGATCACGCTCGTTGGTGAAAGTTCCCAGCGACGTTGGGATCTTTCTCGCGCGGAATTGCTGATCGGTTATCGGCCGGAGATTCGACTCGAAGACCTTGGGTGTACGCTTGGTAGTGAACGGGCACCATTGGTGTAAAACCGAATCAAAAATCGCGCGGATAGCGTTGACTAAGAGTCAAAACGGGTTAGACTGCGTGGCACGTTTCTGAGATAGAGTCTCAGTATTCGCCGGCAAGTCTCGCTAGCCAACCGCCATGCGTGCTCCCGGATTCCATCTTTCTGGCGTCCCGCCTTTGGAGTTACGCGATGTCTCGCAGTGTTCGTCCGCATGGTGTTTCCCGTGGTTTCACCCTGATTGAATTGTTGGTGGTCATCGCAATCATTGCAATTCTGATTGCTCTGTTGCTCCCGGCTGTTCAGCAAGCACGCGAAGCCGCCCGCCGTACGCAATGCAAGAACAATTTGAAGCAACTCGGATTGGCACTTCATAACTATTTGGATACCGCTCGCTCGTTTCCTCCAAGTTTCTGCGTCGATGGTGTGGACGGCACGGGTGGGGAATGGTCAATGCAAGCACGCATCTTGCCGTTCTTGGAACAAGGCAACTTGTTCAACAATATCGATTTCAACATCCCGTACGATGCCGGAACCAACGCGGGACTTGTGGCTCCTCGGCGAGTTGACGTCCTGTTGTGCCCAAGCGATCCCGGCGACCGCGAACGAACCGATTCCAGCGGAACCGCCATTCACTACCCCGTTTGCTACGGTTTCAATGGTGGAACCTGGCAGGTGTATGATCCCGCCACCGGACAAGGCGGCGATGGTGCTTTCTTCCCCAATAGTAAAACGAAGCCTCGGGATTTCACCGACGGAACCTCGAACACAATCGGCCTTGCTGAAGTCAAAGCCTTCACTCCGTATCTTCGAGATGGTGGCAGTGGTCCCGCCGCTGTGCCGACTGATCCCAGCACCATCAGCGGACTTGGTGGTAGCTTCAAGACGGAAACTGGTCACACGGAATGGGTTGATGGTCGTGTCCATCAAACCGGCTTCACCACCACGTTCACGCCCAATACCGAAGTTCTCCACACGGATGGCTCGAATACCTACGACATCGACTACACCAGCTGTCGGGAAGACAAAAGTTGCGGCAGTGCGGTCCGGGCGGCGGTGACTTCTCGCAGCTATCATCCGGGCATTGTTCAAGTTTTGTTGATGGATGGTTCGACGCGATCGGTCAGTGATTCCATCAATTTGCAAACGTGGCGAAATCTCGGGGCTCGGAATGACGGCGAGGTAATCGGCGATTACTAAGCCAAGTCTCGTTTTTTTGTGACACGACCGGCGGGTGCATGTGGGACATGCCTTGGCACACCACCGGTTTCCCCATTTGTGCCAGAGGCGATCTCGATTCTCGTCGAGATCGGCCTTGGTTGAAAAGACCGTTGAGATGCCGGAGTGATGGTTCCGACGCATTTCCGGCAAGGCAGATCGAACCCCGTCTGATCAGCATATTGTTCGCACGAATCATCGAGCCGAAACAGGCTCTGGTTGCTTGCGACGCTTGAATGACTCCAACGCATTGCGACTTCTCAGTCGACCCACGCCCGGTCGAAACGACGTGAATGCTTTGTCGCCGTCCTTCCTTTTGCTTTTGCGGCACATCCACACTGGTTTCCCGTATCGAGTTATGGCATAAACGGTTCTGCATTCTTCGATTCGAGTGGCCGGTGAACTGAGTTGCGTCCATCGGCATACGATCGATTTTCGACCGCGAAGAAAGCGCTTTTGCATTGAAAGGGCTGACTTGATGATCGAATGTTCTGCGAAACGGAAATGGCTCTCGGTTCTGGCCGCGCTTGCTGTGATGGGCGTGGTGTTTGCCGTTGTCGAGGCTGTTTATCCGGTGTTTACATTGTCGGAGAAGTTCGACGATCTTTCCTCCGATGTGCCCGCGGAGGTGAAAGGCCGTTACGATGCTTCTTTCATCGAAGTCGAAACCCGGAATACGGCCTTTGTTGCCGCGATGGCGAGTCTCGGACTTGCCGTGACCCTCAGCATCTGCACGTGTTGTTGCCGTGTCGGTTGGGGTAAGGCGATCGGATTAACGATTCTGGGAGCCGTAATCAGTCTTGCCTGTGGAGTCGGCGGCGGATTCGCGGGGAGTTACTTGATGCAAAACGAGACCGAATCTATCCGCGATTTGAAAGGCATTCTGCAGGCCCATGCTGCCATGGTCGCGATGGCGGGACTCGGTGCGGGACTGGCCCGGAGTTTCGTCGTTCGCGGATGGAAGGCGGTTTTCTCTTCGATTGTGGGCGGAGTTGTCGGCGGTGGTTTGGCGGGGGTCTGTTATGTGATGTGCATGTCAACGTTGCTGCCGGGCGAGAAAGTCGAGTTTCTGGTCGCCAGCAACACGATTCCTCGGGCCGTTTGGTTTGCTTCGACGGCACTTCTCGTTTCGATGTGTATTGTCTTCAGCGATAACACTGGTTCGCAGTCCCAACCGACCTCATCCGACACCGCCGAGAATCAGCCGGAGTCGTCGTTGACATCACTGTGATGGAATTCCGATTGGAAAGTTCAGTCTCTATCGTCCGGCGTTTTCAACAGCTGTAATGTCGGATAACATATTGTTGATGCGTACTGACTCACGCGGATTCTTGTACTCTGAATCTGCTAGAAATCGCGGATATTCTCGCGATCAACGTAGGAATGAAATGATGAATCATCGTCTTGATCGACGGACGTTTTTGGGCACGGCTTCGGCGGCGTTATCGGCCGGATGGTTGGCAAACAACGCTGCGTTTTCCGAGGACTCATCGGAGAACCCGTCCGATCTGCATTTGGCTTCGTTCCGGTTCGATGTCACGCCACCGATGGGGCATTCGCTTTGCGGTGGTTGGATCAAACCTGTGGTTGGCGTGGATGACCCACTCGAAGCGATCGGCTTCGTGCTTCTGGGGGCGGGAAAACCGATCGTGTTCTGTGTGGTCGATTGGACGGGGTTGCTCAACGAAGCCCATGTGGCTTGGAAAACCGCGTTGGCCGAAGCCGCCGGGACGACGGTGGATCGCGTGACGGTTCACTGCGTCCATCAGCACAATGCACCGTTTGCATGCTTGGAAGCCGAACGCATTGTGTTGGCTCAGGGAGATTTGCCGCACATCGTCGAGCTGGGATTCTTCAATCGCTGCTTGGACGCGGGACGGAAAGCCATCGCCGAAGCCGTGCAGAATCCTCGGAAGGTGACGCACATCGCCAGCGGTGAAGCCAAAGTCAAGAAAGTGGCCGGGAACCGTCGCATTCTAGGGCCGGATGGCACCGTGGTCTCGCAACGGGGAAGTTCATCGCGAAATCCGGAACATCAGAAATTGCCGGAAGGGTTAATCGATCCGCAATTGAAGACGGTCGCGTTCTACGATGGCGACGAGAAAATCGCCGCTTGCCATTACTACGCCTGTCATCCGATGAGTTACTACGGTGACGGTCGCGTGAGTTCCGACTTCTGCGGACTGGCTCGGAAGCGTCGTCAGAAAGACGAACCGAATTGCACGCACCTTTACTTCAACGGTTGCGGCGGGAACATCGGGGCGGGCAAATACAACGATGGCTCCAAGGAAATGCGTCCCGTTCTGACTCAACGAATCTACGATGGCATGGTTGCCTCCGAAGCCGCGTTGAAGCCGGAGCCGATCACATCGTTGGCGTGGGTCACAGAGGATATTTTGCCGCCGCCGAATCCGCGATTCGATGAAGACGAGATCATGAAACAGATCGAGGATTCATCGAACCGTGTGGTGAGTCGCAATCGTCCGTCCTACACGGTGGCATGGATTCGTCGATATCAGAAACAGATTCCGATCACGCTTTCCGGATTGCATGTCAACGATGTTTCGCTGCTGCATTTGCCTTCGGAGAGTTTCATTGAATACCAGTTGCGGGCACAGAAATTCGCACCGAAGCGGTTCGTTGCATGTGCCGCCTATGGTGATGGCGGTCCGTGGTACATTCCGACCAAGGAAGCGTACCCGCAAGGTGGTTATGCCGTGAGTGTGGCGTGGTGCGATCCGCAGATCGATACCATTCTCACTGGCGGAATTGAAACACTCCTCGCAAAAGCGTAAGGCTGGCGAGGTGTCCATTTGGACTTATAAGTTTTGGAATCGGTCGGTCCCGAGGAATCCGATCGGCAAGTCGGTTTTGCCGTCGATTGCCAAGTCTACAAGGGCGGCTCCCAGGACGCTGGCGAATTTGAAGCCGTGCCCGGAAAGTCCGGCGGCGAAGACGACTTTTTCGTGATCCGGGTGCCGATCGACAAGAAAGTGCCCATCCGGCGACATGGTGTAGAGACATACGCCGTGTCGCGTCGGGAGGGGATCCAAGCCCGGCAGTGTCTCGCGGACGAATTTGACGAGGGGTTTGACATCGTTTGGTTTCAGGTCCCGATCGACCGTCAACGGATTGGTCACGGTTTCGCCGCCGTCGTGTTTCACCAGTCGAATCGTCTGCCCATCGGAACACGGCGGTGCGAAGAAGGTGCCGTCAGGGCGTTCAAAGTAGAACACCGGCGTGCGTTGGATTTCGTCGTACTCGGCGGTTTGCACCGCGAACCAGAGCATGACTTTCCGCAAGACGGTCAAAGGAATCTCCAGAGCGTTCAACCATTCACTCGCCCAAGCCCCGGCTGAGATGATCAGCGAACCGGCGTGGTATTCGCCAGTGGTTGTCGTCACGCGGACGCTGCTATTCGATTCGCTCTGCCATCCCTTGACGCTCTCCCCGACACGCAGTTGCGCCCCCTTCTGCTTTGCCAGCTCAATGTGGGTTCGAACGCAGTTTTCGACTTCGAGAAACCCCGCGTCCGGTTCGAAGATGACTTCGGTTTCTTCCGGAAACTGGAAACCACGAAACCGCTTTTGGGCATCGGTCATCGAGAGCGTTTCGATATCCACACCGTAACGCTCGGCCGCCAACTTCACGCCTGGAATCGCTTCGCCGTCGGCTGGTCCGCAGAGCATCAAACCGACTCGGTGAAAGAGTTCCGACTCCGCTTCTTTCTCTAGTTGATCCCACAACCGATACGCATGTCGCAGCAACGGGACATAATCGGGATGCTCAAAATACGCCTGTCGAATGACGCGAGTTTCCCCATGCGAACTGCCTTGGTCATGGGCGATGCCAAAGCGATCGATCCCCAGGACCCGCAGTCCACGCGAAGCGAGTTGGTACAAAGCCGCACTGCCCACACCACCGACGCCAAGCACGATTGCATCGTAAGTTTGGGGCATTAGTTCAACTCCACCGCTTCTTCCCAGTGTTCATAAAGCTCTTCCAACCGATTGGTGGCGTCGTCGTAGGCTTCCATTGTTTCTTTCACACGGTCGCCGTCGCGATGCGTCTCGGGGTCACTGAGTTCGGCCTGAAGTCGCTCGATGAGTTCCTCGGTCTCGGCGATGTCGGTTTCCAAGTCGGAAACTTTCCGATAGGCGAACTTTCGTTTCCGCTTCTTGTTGTTCGAGGATTTCTCTGTGGACGATTGCGGCGTTTGGGCGGGTTTCTTCTCGGGTGGTTTCTGAGCCGCTTCGATGGCCGCCGCTTCAGCCGCACGATTTTCCCGGAAGGCGGTGAAATCCGAGTAATTCCCCTCGTGATACCGCCAACCATCTGGCTCCAACACGATCACACTTTCCGCCACTTGATTGACGAAATACCGGTCGTGGCTGACGAACAGAATCGTCCCTTCGTACGTCTTGAGCGTTTCTTCCAGCGACGATCTCGCCCACAAATCGAGGTGGTTTGTCGGTTCGTCGAGGATGAGCAAATTCGCATCGAGGGCCGCGATTCTGGCGAGTGCGACTTTGCTTTTCTCACCACCGCTCATGCTACCGACATCTTGCCGAGCCTGCTCGCCACGGATGCCGAACCGGGCCAAAATGCTGCGGAGCTCGCCGGGTGTCATTTCCGGTTTATTCGCGGGGCGTGTCGCTTCAATTGCCGATTTGCTTGGATCGACGCTACTCAACTGCTGGTCGTAATACGCGATCTGCACATTCGCCCCGAACCGAATGTTGCCGGTCTTTGGAGGGAATTCCCCGATGAGTGTTCGCAGCAAAGTCGTTTTGCCGCTGCCGTTCGGGCCGAGAATCCCCACGCGGTTTCCTCGCAGAATGCGGAGGGTGAAATCTTGGAACAGCGGCGGATTGTCGTCGAACCCCTGCGAGACATCTTCGGTGTCGATCACCCAATCACCGGCTCGCGTTGGTTTGGGAAAGCCCATTGGAAGTTCGAAGAAATCGTCAATGGTCTCGACTGTTTCCAACCGTTCCAACTTCTTCTTTCGATCCGCCGCTTGCGCATGTTTTTGCCCATATTGATTGCGGCGGATGAAGTCTTCTTGACGAGCGACGTATTCCTGCTGTTTCTCGGCCGTTCGCTGAGCGACTTTCTGCCGCTCGCCGCGTTGCTGCCAGTAGGCGGAGAAGTTGCCTTTGTAATCGTTGAGTTTCCCACCGTGCAGTTCGAGAATGCGATTCGTCACCCGATCGAGAAAGAAGCGATCGTGACTGACCAGAATCAAACCGCGATCGTTCGTGCGGGCCAACCATCCTTCCAGCCACTCGGTCGCGGCGATGTCGAGGTGGTTTGTGGGTTCGTCGAGCAACATCAATTCGGGAGCCCGGAGCAACAGCCGAGCCAACAACGCCCGGTTTTGCTGTCCGCCGCTGAAACTCACCAGCGGCCGATCGTACTCTTCCGGCGAAAAGCCCAACCCCGTTAAAACTTCCTCGACGCGGTGATCAATGTGGTACGCATCGTGTTTTTCGAGTTCGTGTTGCAGCACATCGTACCGTTTTTGGAGTCGCTCCAATTCAACTCCGCTAACGGTCCCCATCTTCTCCGCGATGTCGATGGATTCCTGCTGCAAGCCGTACAGATGTGCCAACCCCGCGCGGGCTTCCTCGATCAATGTTCGACCGGGCTCGAAATGAGCTTCCTGCTCGAGCTTGGCAATTTCGGCGGCAGGATGTTTCTCGATGCTGCCGGTATCGGAATGATCAATTCCACAAAGGACATTGAGTAACGTCGATTTTCCAGTGCCGTTCGGCCCCACCAGCCCGATGCGTTCACCGGGGCGGACATCGAATGTCACGCCGGAGAACACCGGATCGCGGTCAAATTGCCGAGACAAATCACGAACAGTGAGCAAAATCATCGACGCGTCCTGCGGTCCAATCCGGTGTGAAAACCAACTTTCCAGCTCAACACGGTGGGCTATCGTATCGGATTGGCCTAGAATCCGACAAGCCGCCGTTGCGGCGAAGGTGGAGAGTTGAGGGTCGAGTGTGGAGACGATCGAGTTCTTGCACTCTCGACCCACCACTCTCTACCCTCTCCATATTTCGTGTCTCCCGTTCGAACTGTGAAAGACAGGCCGAGATCACCATGACTGCCACCGAAACCAAAATCCAAATTAACGTCGGCCATAGCCCGGATCCTGATGATGCGTTCATGTTCCATGCGTTGGCAAACGACAAAATCGAAACCGGACGGTACGAGTTCACGCACACGCTGCAAGACATTGAAACGCTGAACCGTCGGGCACTCAATGCCGAGTTGGAACTTACCGCCGTCAGCTTGCACGGTTATGCCTACCTAACCGACCGCTACGCACTGTGCGCCTGTGGGGCAAGCATGGGGGATCAATACGGCCCCATGGTCGTTACGCGGGAACCGATGGACATCGAACAACTCCGCGGCAAAAAAATTGCCGTTCCTGGCACACTGACAACAGCGTTCTTGACGCTCAAACTTTTGCTCGGTGACGATTTCACTCCGGAAGTTCATCCCTTCGATGAAATTCTGAATCTCGTCGAGCAAGAGAAAGTCGATGCTGGTTTGATCATCCATGAAGGTCAGTTGACCTATGGGGATCAGGGGTTGCATTTGGTTGTCGACATGGGCCAATGGTGGTACGAGCGAACCGGCTTGCCGTTGCCGTTGGGAGCGAACGCGATTCGCAAAGACCTTGGCCAAGAAGTGATGGAAGAAGTGACGGTATTGCTGAAGCAGAGCATTCAGTATGGGCTCGATCACCGTCAGGAAGCCCTCGACTACGCCCTGCAATACGGTCGCGATTTGGACACCGGCAAAGCCGACAAATTCGTGGGGATGTACGTCAACGATTGGACGCTCGACTTCGGCGAACGCGGCCGCGAAGCTGTGGCTGAACTGCTGAAACAAGCCCACGATGCAGGTGTCATTCCAAACCCGGTCGCCTTGGAGTTCATCGGGTAACTCACATCTCAAGGTGCAACTCGTCAAACCGCCGGTTCCCCGGCGGTTTTTCTTTTGCCATCGGAACTTCGCTAATCACTCGGAAGGGAGACGTATCAAAGAATCAGTTGTTGTGCATGAGTTCGTGGCACTTCGCCGCACAAATAGGCACCATGAAACGACGGTGTTCTTTGCGGAATGACATAAGGTGTTTTGTGAAATGGGTTTGTGGGAATTGGGGTGAAGGGTGTTGGTCTCGGCATGTGAGTTGCAGATGTATACAACCCCCGCTTCTTCGAGAGACACTTCTCGAAGACAGTAACAACTGCCTTGAACTCTCACCTTTGGGATGCCACCCATGCCGTGCCCGCCTGACGCACACCGTCCACACCGAAGTGGATTCACACTGATCGAACTCTTAGTGGTGATTGCGATTATCGCCATTCTGATCGCGTTGCTGCTCCCCGCTGTTCAACAGGCCCGTGAAGCTGCCCGGCGAACGCAGTGTAAGAACAATATGAAGCAGATCGGGCTGGCGTTGCACAACTATCATGGGACCCATTCGGCGTTTCCGATCGGCAATCGCGAGAGCACAGTCAAACCCAACTGGCGAATCGGGTTGCTGCCCTATCTGGAACAGAAAAACGCGTACGATTCGATGAACCACTCCACCGGCAACTTCCGGGGGTACTCGTATGCGTACTCTGGTGGAAACGAAGTTCTGGAAACGCTTGTCGTTCCCGCGTTTCAGTGCCCGTCCAGCCCGTTCCCGGCGGACAACCACGCTCAAATGCAGTACGCCGACAGCAACGGCCAACTACCGGATTACGTGGGTATTGCCGGTGCAACACCGGATCCCGCCGGCCGCACCTCAGTTTGTTCCGCCGACAACGCCGTCCAAGGTGGAACGTACTGTGAGAACGGCATGCTCGTCGTCTTCCGCAGCAAGCGACTTCGGGACTGCATCGACGGCGCATCCAACACGATGATCGTCGCCGAACAATCCGGGCAAGTCGATGGTGAAGAAAAGAGCAACAATCCACTTGGTGGTTGGCACGGGTTGGCGACCAACACCGTCAACACGACCGATGGTTCCAACGCCTGGACACCCAGCTTGGCAATTTCCAATCTCACCTACAGCAGCGGCTACACCGGCGGTCTGACCACCGTTCGGTATCCGCCAAACGCCTACTGGTTGAGCGGTGCCCCATCACCGGCATCGAGTGAACACGGCTTTGAAGTCAACACGATTTTGAATTCGTTCCACCCCGGTGGGATTCAGATTCTCCTGACCGATGGTTCGGTTCGCTTCATTCCTGAGAGTATCGACATGGATACCCTCCGGAGGCTTTCGGTGCGGGACGATGGCCAAGTCATCACGAACGAGCTGTAACCCATGCGAACTCAATTCCCTGCCCGTTCAACTTGCCGAAAACAAAAAGCGATGGAGATTCAACAGCTTATGATTCCTCATGTGCATCAGTTCGGAATGCGACTTACGATACTCGGTGTCATTTCGTTGGTGTTCGTCGTGTCCGGATGTGGTGCATCCGTGCCACACTCGGACAAGCCGCGAAGTGCGGTCCAAGTGACGGTGACACGGAACGGCCAATTGCTTCCCGGTGCCGAGTTGAATCTCGTCAACGATGCAACCGGTGAAGGCGGCGGCGGTGTGCTGAATGCCGAGAGTACTGTCGAATTGGAGCATGTCGCTCATGGGACTTATCAAGTCGTGGTTCTACCGCCGCCAGCCGATCCGTTGCCACCAACCGAAGGTAGTCCGTCGGCCGCGGCTCCAAACATTCTCAAGATCCCGGCGTCTTATCGAAGTGCGAAGACGACGCCCTTCCACCTCACCATTCCCAGCGAGACATCGGAATACACATTCGACATCCCCGAGTAACGCTGGTGATCTCAAAGGGCCACTTGCCATCATTAACACTGTTGGAACGTGATTGTTCCGGCAGTGTTTTTTTATGGTCCCAATGACGATGTCGTCATCTTTGGGGAATCGATTGCGAAAAACTGGGAACAATTCCGTGGGAAATGCCGTCTCCCCTCTGCGATGCAGTTGAATGCATCACCATCATTCCTCGCAACGAATTTCATACCAACGGAAGTGTTCCATGAAACCCTTGTTTAGTGCGATTCTACTGATGACGACCTGTGTGCCAGCAACCGGATGCGAAGAAAACGATGCCGCCACAGCGGTTTCGTTGAACGGCAAATGGACTTTGCAATCACTGACTTTGGACGGGAAGAAACGTCCAATTGACTCATCAGTCGCGGCAACGCTGGAACTGAAAGCCGGCCGTGCTTTGGGAGATGGCGGATGCAATTCCTTCAGTGGTCGTGTGAAGACATCAAAGCCGAACAAAATTCAGTTCCATGAACTCGGTTGGACAGAGATGGCCTGTGATGATCCCGCACTCGAAAAACTCGATGCCGACTATTCCAAGCTGCTTTCAAGAGTTACTAAGTTCTCAAAAACATCAAAACAGCTCGTGTTGGCTGACAAGGCTGGCAAGAATCAAGCCGTCTTTGTGCCCTACGCGCCGCCCAAACCGTTGCCCCTCGAAGGCACAAATTGGACGCTAGAAACCTTTGAAACAGTCAGCGGCAAAGGTGACTCAGCGACCGTCACCGCGATTCCTGTCCTCGAAAACGCTCCGATTACGTTGGTGATTCAATCCAAGCGAGCCAGTGGATCGACGGGATGCAATCAATATCAGACGCAAGCCAAAATCGAGCAAAAGACGATGACATTCGGCCCTATGATCACCACAAGAAAAGCCTGTCGGCCGGACGTCATGGATCAGGAACAACGCTTCACGACGGCGTTTGGTGACATCTCCCAATTTGAGATTCTCGGCGATCGACTCAAGTTGTCCAACGCCGAGAAAACCCTCACTTTGCACTTCGTCGGCAAACCTGCTGATCCAGAGAAATAGGCTGGATCCGCAATGCGATTGTGATTCTATTGCCCAAGAGCAAGGTTCGCCCGAGTTCGCCGGATTTGCGTGCAAAGGGAGTAAGGCACGCCGTGAATTTTGAACTCAAGATCGCCGTAGGCAGCAATGTTGTCTTCGGCGGGCAATGGAGTCGAAGCCTGGTATGCACCAGATTTCGTTTGCTTCATAGCTTGCGATGACCATTGGTCATCTCGGAAGTCCAGGTCATCAGAATTAGCTGTCCACAAAGAAACATTCTCAGCTGGGGACGAACTTTCGATTGTAAGTTTGAGTTTGTCACCGGATTGAGAGAATTTCCAGCTGAGTTTCGGTAGCGGCGTTTGTGTCATCTGATGCAATGTAAACGCAGCAACCGTACGCACAACTTTTTCGCGACCGCCTTTGAGGCCGTGTCCCGCATTGGGAATATAGAGAATGAACTTTTCACCCTGCAGATCGTCCCAATAGTTGTTGAGTGCATCGACAACCCAATAGGGATCGTTGGTTCCGTTGATCAATAACTTTGGCAAGGTAAGCCGCTTCCGATAGGTGTAGGGATCGACCCAACTAAACAGCGGATTCTGCGGTTCTTCTTCGATGAGATCGACAAGTCCTTTGCTTGTGTAGTCCTTGATTTGCTCACTATATTTCCCCCAGATTTTGATCTGATACCGCGTCTGTTTTGCGAAGTTCAGGGTATCGATCACCATGGGGGCAATCCCGATCACACGAGGCTCAACTACGCCCGTTAGCCAAGACGTCCAACCCCGTTTCGAAGCACCGGTGACGACGAACTTGTTGACCTCATGCCCACTAGTTTCCTTGGAAAATTCAGCCGTCGCGTCGAACGCCCGGACGGCACTCTTGACCATCGGGAACAACAACGGCCACGTTGCATCGTGAGTGTCGAGATACTTCAAGAATGTCTCGGTGATGAGATCGTCTTCGTAGTGATCACCGAACAATGGTTGATTGGGCACTTGTAACAAGATCATGCATCGCGTGCCGGTCAGGCGTGCTAGTTCGGCACCCATGGCTTTATCACCGTCTCGCAGTTCACTTCCCGTTCGGCCGCCCGTCACGAATAACAAACCGTGTTCAGGAAACTTGAGATCGGCGGGTTCGAAAATAGCAAGAACGTGATTCCAAACAATTCCTTGCCAAGTCTGCGAAACGAGATTCAAGGTATGTAGTTGGCCTAAACCGTTTGGTAGTTTTTCCGACTTAACCAAGTTCCATTTGTAGCTGTCGTCTTTCGCATTGACGTATGTGTGCAACGCTGTGGTCGTGTTTTTATCCTCGGCTACAGCGACATCGGGACCGGTCACGCCGCCAACGATAGCAAGTAAAACGACGAATGCCGACAGTCTGGTCAATTTGATGGGCATAACGGGTCCGAAATTCTAAAAACTTAAGTGGTGGGGATGAACGCGATCGAAGATGAGTTTCACTGACCGGAAGTCGAAAGATTGATCGTTCCCAAGTCGATCGGGTCGGTGCCGGACACCGTCAAGGTGAACTCGGACTTCTCAGGGTCGGAGTATCGTCCTTTGAACAAGTCTCCCGAGTAACTTCGCGAGACGAGATTCATTTGGCCGGCTTGAAAAGTCAGCCGATACTCACCTTCCGGAACACCGTCGCCGGTCTCATAAGTGGAGATTTCAAAGGCCCCATTTTCGCCTGTCATACAATGCGAAAACGACGGGTGTTCTTGATCCATCCCGTCCACAGGGTGTGTGGTGATTTTGACAGGATTCTTCGGCGGCTGCCCGTCAATCGTGATGATACCCGTTACGGGTGCTGTCGGTTTCCGGTACGGTTCGTCGCCGCCTCCGCAGCCGACAAGTAAAAGTAGACAGCCAGCATACACGAACATCGCACGCTGATTTTTGATTGCCCTGTCCTCTGACAGCATGTCCGTTCCCTTGCCTTTCAATCGCGTGTGCACCATAGAAGATGCGGACGGGTCTTCGGATGAAGACATTAGAAAACGCTTCCGATCAATGCATCGTATTCTTCAATCAACTTCGTCGAAAAACAAGCGACTCGGAAAAACGGACGAAGTCCGCTGCTGGTCTCTCAGGCATTTGAATGCGGAGTTGTCGCCACAGACTTTGAATACTAGCGGACAACTCCGCGATTGAGACGAATACGATAAGATCGAGCGAATCCCGCTTTTAGAAGTCGCCGAGGACTTCACCTTTACCACGAGTGATGAGGCCAGCGAGAGTTGCCAAGTCGATGTTCTCGGAAAGGAACTTAACCGATCCGTCGGCTAGCAAGAACTGAGCACCGCCGGGGTGAAAACTCATGAAGCCCGTACTTCGCATGTTTGTGCAATTGATGACACAAGGACCACCACCGGGTGTGCCATCGGTCAAAGAGCCTTCCGGCCAATGCTCGCCAAGGAGGAAGTCTCCCCAGGCACCACCTTGAGAGGGGCCGAGCGAACTTGTGAGTGAGGGGTCGATTTGCCCGTTTCGATAGACAACGTTTCCACCAACTCGTTCGCCGAGCAAAATGGTGTTGGACGTGCCATCGGTCACATCGCGGAACTGCGCACACTCATTCGGTTCGGCGAAAATTCCACCACGCTGTCCGCCTTGGTTTCCGGCATAGGCCAAGTCACCGAAGACTCCGCGAACACCACTTGCGGCACAGTAATCCGAACGGGCGGCTGTCCACGTCAAATCGAATGGTGGCACGCCGGACCCGCCTGCATTAGCGGGCAATGAGTAATCATGAACTTCTTCGCCGGGTGTCGAGGGGCACATGAAGGCGTCAATCGGAGTCGCAATAACTTCAAGGTTTTGATCGACAGCGGCGGCCGGGAATCCCGCGGACGATGCTTCATTAAATGCCGGGACTCTGGAATCCCATCGATTCCACAGGTTGCCTTGTTCAATGAACGGAAGAATCTGCACGCCGAAACTCGAGACGTTTAAGTCGTCGCCTAGCATGTAGGAAAACGGGAACTTGTTGTAGGTGTCGTGATATTGATGCAACGCCAGACCGAGTTGCTTCATGTTGTTCTTGCACTGCGTTCGTCGGGCGGCCTCTCGCGCCTGTTGCACCGCTGGCAATAAGAGAGCAATCAGAATGGCGATGATCGCGATGACCACCAAGAGTTCGATCAACGTAAATCCTCTGCGGATGGTTCCGCCAGCCGCGTTTCGATGCCCCATCATGACAACTCCTAGATTTTGCTAACGAACGAGAGATTAAGTCGAGGAATTCCAACGGATTTGTCGGGTCCCCATCCGGTCAGAGTGACCGGTATAGGATCGAATTGTGTGTATCGATCAAAACCTGAAACGGTCTTTCATCTAGTCGTCAATACCTATCAAACGTACCAATCCATTCCACGCTGGGCAACAAAGACCTTGTCATGTTCGCAAATTCTTTACAGTCGCTTGGTTCCTCCATTCGGATTTTTACGTCAACGATTCATTGTGGTCAGGGTTTCTACCCATACGGAATTCGTTCACGTTGCCGGCTCGGGAGCTATCTCTTTGGATTGAGGAGGTAGTAGTGTCACTTATTAGGTGAGAGAGTGACCCGGGTGCCTTGGTACTTGAAGGCCACTCCTAACGGTTCGAACAATGCTTTCAAAAAGACGTTCGCGTTGACGTTGGTGACATTAATGCTGATCCGCTGATTGAAGTCGATTCCCGCTTCCGCCATTTCGTCTTTGTCGTATGTAAAGCGGACACCACTCTCTTCGAGCTTTTTCATCACAGCGATAGCCGGAACGTTCTCGACGTTCAAGAGAAAACGCCTGCGATTGAGCGGGATCGCGGGTTCGATGTTTGGGTTGGGTTCAGGTTCGTCGGTTTCGGGATTAAGAAGAGCGGTCAGGCGTTTGTGTCCGGCGGCCGTCGCTTGTACGAGCACACGACCGGTGGAACCATCCGGTTCGGCGACGAGTCCCGGAATCTGTTGTTGCCAATCCTTAGCAGCGGTTTCGGCTCGCTCCTGACGGTTACGGATGGCCAGATGCTTCGGATCGCGAGGGAGATACAGCTTCTCGGTTGTTACGACTTTGGGAACGTCAACCAGCCGGATCGTCCGCCCACGATCAAGCCATTCAAAGGTAAGGCCAAATTGCAGGAGCAACAGCGATAACGCCTCGGACGCCGATGCCTCGGGAATCGTGTTTCCCGGCCATAGGTCATGCGGGATTCGATCGGGGTTATCGACCTTCAACCCAAACCGATCAGCGGTGGCGATGAGAAGTGGTCGCGGTTCATCGAGATCGTTCCAATGGATCGTCAACCGACGGTTGGTCAGTTCCGACCGCCGCAAACGACTGATCCCGATTTCGGCTGACGGAATCTCGCTGGAGCGTTGTTTGATCAAACTCGGCAAGTTCCCGATCGCGTCCAATGGGCCAATGACAATCGTATTGCCAACGACGACGGCATCCGCACCGATTGTCTCGGCAATGGATTTGATTGCGATCTCGAACGGCTGGTTTTGCAGATCGATCGTCGGCGTTTTCGTGGGATCGATTCGGCGGTCCAACACAATCGCCACGTTGTAGGCTGTCGAGAGATTCGTCAGCACGCTTCGTAGCGAATCGAACTTGTTCGACACACTCACCGGTTGCCGCAATACTTGCTCGAAGTCCCGTCCGGTCCGGCGACGCGGCAGCGGGCGATTGAGCACCACTTCCGCCGGTTCGACCCACAAAAAACTTGCCGTCACCATCACACTTGCTACGAGCACTGTTGCAACTCCACTCCGAATTTCATGACTCTGCACGAATTATAACCGGATTCGGGGCCGTATTCGGAACTCGAACCGTGGCAAGTTGCCAGAATCGTAAGAAGTCGGCGTTCGAATCTTGCGGTGGGTCCGTGTTTCCATCAGAATTCACTGATGGAATGTGGCTGCGCTACTGAATGATGGGATTGAACGAGGCGTTTCTTGATGACTGATCGATTTCGGATTCTTCTGATCGGGTGTGGCTTGCTCATTCCGGTGGCCAATGGATCGGCTGAGCAACCGCAAACGGAGACCGCGTCGGCGGAAGACATCGAGTTCTTTGAAAAAACCATTCGCCCGCTGTTGGCGAAACACTGTTACGAATGCCATTCGCAAAATTCCGATCCGGTGTTCGCGGGGCTGAAGTTGGACACCGCTCACGATGTGTTCGCCGGCGGAGACGGTGGCAAGATCGTCACACCCGGCAAGCCGGAGGAGAGTTCACTCATCGAGGTGATCAGCTACGCTCCGGGTTCGGAAATTCAAATGCCGCCCGAGGGCAAAATGCCGGACCAAGCCATCGCGGCTTTTACAGAGTGGGTGCGTCGCGGAGTTCCGTTTCCGAAGGACTCCACCCCCGTCCGTCCGGCCAATGAAGAAATTGACTTCGCCGCGGCCAAGAAATTTTGGTCGTTTCAGCCGGTGAAAACACATCCTCTGCCCAGTGTTGCCGCACCGGATTGGCCACGACAGCGGATCGATCATTTCGTTCTTGCGGCGATGGAACGAGAGGGTTTGGAACCGTCGCCGATGGCGAACCGGGCCACGCTGTTGCGGCGGCTGACTTTCGATCTCACCGGACTTCCTCCCACTCCGGCGGAAGTGGATGAGTTCGTGAACGACCCCGATCCGAAAGCCTACGAGAAGCAAGTCAACCGTTTGCTCGACAGTCCGCATTTCGGCGAACGCTGGGGACGCGTGTGGTTGGACATGGCTCGCTACACCGACCGCACCGCCAGTTGGCTCGATTCCACCGGCGATGCGTATCGGTACCGCGATTGGGTTGTGCAAGCGATGAACGACGACGTTCCCTACGACGAATTCGTGCATCGACAACTCGCGACCGATCTGATGCCGACAACCGGACCAGAAGACATGCCGGCGCTCGGGTTTCTCGGACTCAGTCCGAATTATTGGAAGGAACTTCAACTTCCGTCGGAGATTATCAAAGTCATTGTGGCGGATGAATGGGAAGAACGCGTTGATGCCGTCTCGCGGACGTTTCTTGGCCTAACTGTCGCATGTGCCCGGTGTCATGATCACAAGTTCGATCCGATCACGACGAAAGATTACTACGCACTGGCCGGTGTCTTCGCCAGTTGTCGATTCGGCGAGCGACCGTTGATCGACGAAAAGTTGTTCGCCCCGGTTCGGGAGGCTCGCAAGCAAGTCAAGTCGCTCGAGACTCAGTTGGCCAAGCTAAAAAAACAGAAGCCACAACCGACAGAGAAAATCGAGGAACTCACCAAGAAGATCGCCGATCTCAAGGCCACACCGCACTTCGACACGCCTACAACTCCAGGCGTGGTGGAGGAATCGTTGTATGTGGAACGGAAGGGCGAACGACCGGACAGCGGTTCCAAGTTGACGTACAAACCGACCCCGCGTGATCTCCATGTCTTCATCCGCGGCAATCCGAATCGGCTTGGCGAATTGGTGCCCCGCCGGTTTCTTACGGTGCTTTCGGACGAAACATCGCAGCCCTTCCAAACCGGCAGCGGTCGGTTGGATTTGGCGCGGGCGATCACAAACGATGCCCAACCGTTGGCCGCACGGGTGATCGTGAATCGGATGTGGCATCAGCATTTTGGAAACGGTATCGTCGCCACACCGAGTAACTTCGGACAGTCCGGTGACCGACCGACGCATCCGGAATTGCTTGACGATTTGACCGCCCGGTTCATCGAAAATGGTTGGTCACTCAAGTGGTTGCACCGGGAAATTGTTTTGTCGGCAACCTATCGGCAATCCAGCCGCTCGGACCGACCGCAAGATGAACTCGATCCCGGCAACCGTTGGCTCTCACGCATGAACCGCAAGCGACTCGAAGTCGAAGCCTGGCGGGATGCCATGTTTGCGGCTTGTGGTGATTTGGATTTGACGATCGGCGGTCCATCCGTCGCATTGACCGATGCGAAAAACGATCGCCGCACGATTTACACCACGATTCATCGGCGGGATATGTCAACCACTCTGCTGATGCACGATTTCCCCGACCCTACGTCTCACAGTCCTCGACGGCAAACGACAACGACTCCGCTGCAAGGTCTGTATACGCTCAATGGTCCGTTGTTGCTCGATCGGGCGAAGACTTTGGCGACTCGTTTGGCGACCGACCAACCCGACGACTTCACCGAACGCATTCGCTTGGCGTATCGGTTGTTGTACGCTCGGGACCCCTCACCTGAGGAAATCGAAATCGGTCTGGCGTTCCTGACCGACTCCCCCAACGATGCCGCTTGGACACAATACGCCCACGTATTGTTGGCATCGAATGAATTCCTATTCGTGAATTGACCGCTCGCATCCAGTGCCCTCCGCGAAGATTGAAAGTTGACCGATGAATCCGTTCTCTTCACAACCGCTGACACGTCGCGGGTTGCTCGCACGTTCGAGCAGCATTCCCGGCATGATCGGGGCGACGGCGTTTTTGTCGCAACAAAGTTTGAGCGAGGCCGCCGCGTCACAGGCCATGGGATGTCATTTCGCGCCACGTGCCAAACGCGTGATTCACCTTTTCATGAACGGTGGACCATTCGGCGGCGACTTGTTCGACCCCAAACCGGAACTCGAAAAGTACGCCGGTGAACGCCCTGCCGGTGCAGATCTCACAACCGAACGCCCGACCGGTGGCTTGTTGCCTTCGCCGTTCAAGTTTCGCAATTGTGGTGAAAGCGGTGTGCCGGTCAGCGAGTTGCTGCCTAAGTTGAGCGAACACATCGACGACATCTGCGTCTTGCGATCCATGCACGCCGACAACCCCAACCACGGACCGGCACTGCTGCAAATGAACAACGGCACCATTCTGCCGACTCGTCCAAGTATGGGAGCGTGGTTTCTGTATGGCCTCGGAACGGAGAACCAGAATCTGCCTGGTTATGTCGTGTTGTGTCCCGGTCGACCGGTGCGGTTTTCGATTCTGTGGAACAGTGCGTTCCTGCCGTCAGCGCATCAGGGAACGTACATCAATCACTCGAAGATCAAGCCATCGGCGATGATTCCCAACCTGGCGAATCCGCAGTGGAATCACAACACGCAACGACGCCAACTGGATCTACTTCGCCAACTTGATGAGGAAGTCCAACGACAACAAGGGGAAGATTCCCAGTTCGATGCCCGTGTGCAGTCCATGGAAACCGCGTTCCGGATGCAAACCCAAGCCACGGATGCCTTCGATCTCAACCGCGAAACCAAGTCCATTCGGGAAAGTTATGGGCAAGGTCATTTCGCGAACGGCTGTTTGCTGGCTCGGCGGTTGGTGGAACGCGGTGTGCGGTTCGTGCAGGTGTATTACGGGAACGGTCAACCGTGGGACACACACTCCGGACACGACGACAAAGTGCCAAACCTGTGCAAATCGATCGACCAACCGATCGCGGCACTCCTTGGTGATTTGAAACAACGAGGATTGCTCGACGATACGCTTGTGATTTGGGGCGGTGAATTTGGTCGTACGCCGACTTCGGAGAACGGCAACGGACGCGACCATAATCATCACGGTTTCAGCATGTGGCTCGCCGGTGGTGGTGTTCGTGGCGGGATGACCTACGGCGAAACCGACGAATTCGGGTTCAAAGCCGTCGAAAACAAAATGCACGTGCACGATCTCCACGCGACCGTTCTACATCTGCTTGGTCTCGATCACGAACGTCTTACCTACCGACACGCCGGGCGAGACTTCCGTTTGACCGATGTTCACGGTCGCGTCGTCCAAGAGATTCTTGCATAGCCGTCGTTTCTGGCAGCTGGTCGATTTGTGACCAGACAGAGGCTTGGTCGACCAGCGTCTTTGATTGCTGTCAAAGGCCGGGGTTCATAAGCCCCCCCAGATTGCCTATCTATTAACTCACCGGCTTGGTTTCAGTTGGTCCTGGCACTGTGTTTGCTTTGCGCCCAATGCATTCAAA
Source organism: Thalassoroseus pseudoceratinae (assembly GCF_011634775.1). Classification (NCBI taxonomy): domain Bacteria; kingdom Pseudomonadati; phylum Planctomycetota; class Planctomycetia; order Planctomycetales; family Planctomycetaceae; genus Thalassoroseus; species Thalassoroseus pseudoceratinae. Next base: position 380,324 of record NZ_JAALXT010000005.1, on the reverse strand, counting down.
CATGATTCCAGATCATAGCGGCGACATTTGGCCGCTATGCCGACCATTTCCCAATTGAAACCAGGGCCGATTTCTATGTGGAACCGACGCTCAAAACGTGAAAATCAACGCCGAGTTCGGCAAGCAACCTGTACTGAATTTGCCGAGGTCGCGGAATTCTTAGAGGATCGCACGCTCCTTTCGGCCTCGGCGATCGCAACCGAAGACACGGCCGTGGCCGTCGCTGATACCACTCCGGTCGCGATCGCCGACACATCGGGCGATGAGTTGTTGACCCTCAATCTGGACCCGCTCGATGTGGATTTGTTGGGTCTGCAAGTGCAGTCGAGTGAAATCACCATCACGGTGTCTGCCGAATCCGGTGATGGGCGGTTGGTCGGCAACTTGCTGAACCAGGTTTCGTCGATCGTTAATTTGCAGGAAGTCAACGACGCTCTGAACAACGTGTTGGGAACCGTCGTTGAACTCGTCAACAGTGTCGATTTGGAAGTGGAAGGCGTTGGCAGCGGGGTGTTCTCGACGGGTGAAACCGGCTCGACACCCGTGTTGGAACTGATGGTCGCCCCGGTGGAACTCGACGTGTTAGGCGCGATCGTTCACACCAGCCCGATCAGCTTGACCATCACAGCGAATGCCGGCGATGGACTGGTTCTGGGCAACGCCGTCACGGCCTTGTCGGACTTGTTCAATCCACCGATTCCGGATGAACTCGACTTAGCTTTCATCAATGATCAGTTGGAAGGTCTGCTCGATGATTTGAACTCGCAAATTCCCGACATTAGTTCCGCCGACACTCCGGATCCGATGCTCAAAGACGGCGAGATTCTCAGCCTGACCGTTCCCGCTATCGATCTGAATCTACTCGGTTTGAACCTCGAAACCGATGCGATTACCGTCGATGCGACCGCGGAAACGGGCGATGGGTTGCTACTGGGGAATGTGCTGACAACTGTGTTGAACACACTCGATGCCACCCCCGATGAACTCAGCGAACTGAGCGGGAACTTGAACGATGTGTTGGCGAAGGTTGTCGGTGTGTTGAACGCCTCGACCCTGACGTTGCCATCCGATGCATTGGACCCGTTGACCGAACCGCTGCAAACGCTGGCGTTGCCGGAACTGATTGCTCCGCAAGAGGGCAGTTCGACGACGATTCTTGATCTTGTGATCGCTTCCCAGGATGACACACCACCGGTGATGGTCGACGTGCTCGGCTTGGAAATCACGACGACGGATATCGACGCCAGACTGACCGCTGAAACCGGGGAAGGACAAGTCCTCGGGAACCTGCTCTACAATGTGGCGAATCTACTGAACCCCAGCGGACCGGCGAGCTTGATCTTCCTAGTGACGGACTTGGCGTCCGGTAGCGAGACGATCACCGAACCGCTGGAAGAATCTACCACGTCGACAACAACGAGCACTGCGACCACGCCGTTGTTGGACCTTCAATTGCCTCCGTTGGATGTGAACCTGCTCGGCGTCACGGTGGCAACCAGCCCCATTACCGTGACGGCATCGGCTCAGCAAGGCGAAGGCAACTTGCTCGGCAACGCGCTGACTGGGCTTTCCACGTTGATTGATACCGAGAACATCAACAACGCCGTCAACAACATTCTGCGAACCGTCGTGACCATTGTGAACTCGACGAATCTGAATGTGGACGGAATCACGGAAGGGGCATTGGACACCGCGAATGTGGAAACCACGCCGGTCTTGGAAGTGATGGTCGCACCGATCGAACTGGATTTGCTCGGCGTCTTGGTGGAAACCAGCCCGATCACTCTGACCGTGTCCGCACAGGCGGGGCAAGGGTTGTTGCTCGGGAATGTGTTGACGGCTGTGTCCGACGTCTTTAATCCGCCGCTTCCCGATGAACTCGATCTGGAGTTCATCAACATGCGACTCGATGAACTGCTGGAAGACCTCACCACTCAACTTCCCGGCATCGATCCCGCGACCGTGCCGCCGACGATGTTCAACGAAGACCGCATTGTCAGTTTGACGGTGCCGGCGATCGATCTCGATTTGTTGGGGCTGCTTCTGCAAACCGAGCCGATCACGGTCAACGCGGATGCGGTCAGCGGGGATGGGGCTCTGTTGGGTAACGTCCTGACCGGCGTGCTGAACACACTCGACGCCACGCCGGAAGAACTCAGCGAACTCAGCGGCAACTTGAACGAAGTGCTGGCTCAGGTGGTCGGAGTGCTCAATGCCTCCAGCATCGAGTTGCCGACCGGAGGTCTGGAGTCGGTACTGTCCGGCGTGTTTGAAACCCTCTCGTTACCGAACTTGATCGCAGCGGAACCGGGTTCGACCGTTTCAGTGCTCGATCTTCTGATTGCGTCTCAGGACGACAGCCCGCCGGTCTTCGTCGACTTGCTCGGTTTGGAGATCACCACGAGCGATATCGACGCCGAACTGTTGGCGGAAACCGGCGAAGGGCAAATCCTTGGGAATCTCGTCTACAATGTTGCGAACTTACTGAATTCGAACGGTCCAGCCGGGTTGTTGTTCCTGGTCAGTCAACTTTCCAGCCTGACCGATACCGCTTCAAGTCTGCCGCTGTCGGGGTTGGTCGATTCGTTGATTGAACCAACTGCGATCAACGGCAGTTTCTCCGAAGTCATCAGCGGTAACTTTGATGGAATCGGACGCGGGGCGGATGACTTGTTGTTCTGGAATCCCGAGTCCGGTGCCAACCGCATTCTTCTCGGTGATGGCAGCATGGTGACGAACGCCATCGACCCCACGGTCGTCAACGGTAATGATTTCACCAGCAGCACGATTGGAAACTTCGATGGAGCCGGTGGAGATGACTTGTTCTTCTGGTCATCCACGACCGGGCGGAACCGTATTGTGCGTCTTACGCTCGATGCCAACTCCGAACTGTCGACAACATTCGAAACCAATGTCGTGGCTCCGGCTGCCATCAATGGCGATGATTTCGTCGAGGTGGTGTCCGGCGACCTCAATGGTCTCGGGGCCGATGACCTCTTCTTCTGGAATCCACAGACGGGACAGAACCGGTTGGCAAACCTGAGCTTCTCCGCGGCCGATGCGGTGACGAGTGTCGCGTCCCTGCAGACTGATTTCGTTCCGACCGCTGCCATTAACGGCAACGACTTTACCGACGTGCATGTCGGCCAATTCCAAGGCCAAGTGTTGGAACAACTGCTGTTCGTCAATTCCGATACCGGTCAGAATCGGTTGGTCAATCTGCAAACGGTTACCGAAACCGGATTGACTTCCGTGGGCGATATCCTCACCGAATTCGTGGCCTCGACGGCGATCAATGGCGGACTCGGAGCTAACCTGACTGTCAGTGATTTCAATGCGGACGGCATCGACGACTTGTTTGCGTTCGATGCAGCAAGCGGAGCGAATCGACTTCTCCGAGGCGACTCGACCGATGGGTTCTCGATCCTCGATTCCCTCGTTGATCCCACGCAAATCAATGGATCAGACTTCAGCGTCGTGACACCGTTGTTCAGCAGCCCCGATCTGGCGTTTGCCAACTCGCTGTTCTTCTGGGACCCATTGACCGGCAACAATCGGCTTTCCTTCACCGATGACATTGCCGGCATCTTCGGATAAACCGACCTTGTCCAACAACATTCACCCTCGGCTGGCCCAAGTCGAGGGTGTTTTCGTTTGCACGACTCCCACGAGCATCGTCACCGGTTTGGCAACGCGATGCCACTGGTGTCGAACCATGTGATGTGATCTGCCGAAACTTCACAATTTGTCGATGCTCCGATCGTCAAATCGGTGGAAGGCACTTTCGCGATCCATGATTGGTTTTCAATCAGCACATGAACCAAGCTTTCGCTGCCGAGCGGTTGGATTTCTTCGACCACACCGGCCATTCGGACAACGTTATTTGTACTAGCATTTGGCTGTAGTCGGAGATGTTCGGGCCGCACGCCCAGTGTGAGGGGTGCGTCCGTGTGATTGAGGGTTGTGGCCACCGATTCGGGAATCGGGACCGACTGCGAACCGAAACGGAAGGTGGGCGTGTCCGCTTTCGAATCCAAAGTGCCTTCAATCAGATTCATTGGCGGTGAACCGAGGAAACCTGCGACGAATCGGTTCACTGGATGATGGTAAAGTGCCAACGGCGGACCGACCTGCTGTACGATACCGCCTTTCATCACCACGATCCGATCGCCCAGCGTCATCGCTTCGACTTGGTCGTGCGTGACGTAAATCATCGTGGTCTGCAAACGCCGATGGAGTGCTGCCAATTCCCGCCGCATCTCCCCACGCAAGCTTGCATCGAGATTCGAAAGTGGTTCATCAAACAGGAACACTGCCGGTTGTCGCATGATCGCTCGTCCAACCGCGACCCGTTGCCGTTGTCCGCCAGAGATTTGACCGGGTTTGCGGTCGAGGAGATCTGTGATTTGCAGCAGCTTCGCGACGTCATCGGTCCGCGAGCGAATTTCGGTTTTGGGGACTTTCTGGAGTTTCAAACCGAAGCCCAGATTCTGCCGAACGCTCATGTGGGGATACAATGCGTAGTTTTGAAAGACCATCGCCAAGTTGCGATCCTTGGGCGGAACATCATTGACGATGCGATCGCCAATTCGAATTGTTCCGGCGGATGGCGTTTCCAATCCGGCGATCATCCGCAACAACGTGGATTTCCCGCATCCGCTCGGTCCGACGAGCACTAAAAACTCACCATCGGCGATTTCCAGCGAAACATCGTTGACGGCGGGCGTCTGGCCCGTAAAAGTTTTGGAGAGATTCTCGAATGTTACCGAAGCCATCTTTTTGCTTGCCAATCCGCGGTGCTTGATCCATGCCGTTGAAAGTGACCAATTTGCGGTTGCCCGTCGAGGCAACCGAATCCACGTTGACCGATCATATCGCCGACCGTCTCGGAATGCCGGTGTCGGACTTGGGCCGCTGGACGATTCTGCGGAAAAGTCTCGATGCCCGGTCCCGTCACGATTTGGAATTCGTGTATTCGACCGCCGTCGAACTGGCCGATTCCTCGATTTCCCTCAGCCGTTTCGAACATCTCGACGGCGTGATGCCCTACAAGGCAGTGCCGTTCAACGACCCTGATCCCGGACCGGAGTCAATGGACGATCGTCCTGTGATTGTCGGCACGGGACCGGCGGGACTGCTAGCCGGTTACTATTTGGCGAAGCGGGGATATCGTCCGTTGCTCTTGGAGCGTGGTGAACCCGTCAAGGAGCGGGTGCCGGCGATTCGGCGGTTCGATCGCGGTGGTGAATTCGAAAACGAGAATAACTACCTATTCGGTGAAGGCGGTGCGGGGTGCTTTAGCGACGGCAAACTGACCTGCCGTATCACTGGGCCGGATGTCGATTGGGTGCTCGATCGGTTTGTCGAGTGCGGCGGTCGGGAGTCGTTGGTCTACGAAAACCGTGCCCATCTCGGCAGCAACAAACTTCCGATGATCTGCCGCAATTTTCGGCGGAAGATCGAAGCGTTCGGCGGGGAATACCGGTTTGGTTGCCGGATGGAATCGCTACTCATCGAAGACGGCCAAGTGGTGGGGGTGGGCACGTCATCCGGGGAGATTCGCACGAAGCACGTCATTCTGGCCATCGGACACAGTGCTCGCGATACTTACGAAATGTTGCATCAAGTGGGCGTTCCCATGGAGCGGAAACCGTTTCAACTTGGTCTGCGGATCGAACAACCACAGGAAATCGTCAATCAACACAAATACGGCCGCGAGGAGTATCAGGAAATCCTCGGGGCGGCGGATTACACGTTAGTCGCCAAGGGCCAACGGGATTTGTACACGTTCTGTATGTGTGCCGGTGGAATCGTGATTCCCAGCGTTAGTGAACCGAACATGTTCTGCACCAACGGGATGAGTAACAGCCGTCACGATACGCCGTACGCGAACAGCGGTTTGGTGGTGACGTTGGAGCCCAGCGATTTCGGCAGCGACCACCCACTCGCGGGAGTCGAAGTACAACGGAAGTTCGAGGCGATGGCGTACCGAATCGGACGGGGCGATTATCTCTGTCCGATTCAATCCGCTCAGGATTTCATCGCAGGCAAGAGCCCGACTTCGAACTTTCAACCCAAGTCATCTTATGAACGTGGATTGGTTCCGACGAATCTCAACGAGGTCCTGCCGGACGTGATTTCCACCGCGATCCGCAAGGGATTGCCGGTGATGGATCGCAAATGGCGGGGCGATTTTCTGCGAGGGGCGAATCTCGTTGGACCGGAAATGCGGGGAAGTTCGCCGGTGCGAATCGATCGGGACCGCCAAACCCGCGAATGTCCCGGAATCGGCGGTTTGTACCCGATCGGCGAAGGAGCCGGTTACGCAGGCGGAATTGTCACCGCCGCTGTCGATGGATTACGCACCGCCCGCGAACTCGTCGCCCGTTTTCAACCGGTGGAAACTCCGGCGTGACCCATCCTGACCGGCCATGGCATGCGAGAAATCTCGGAAGACCGATTTCTACAAACCCAATCGTTTGGCCCGGTCTTGCAAGTCGATGACGGCATCAATGAATGGGCCCCGGAGTGATTCGGGGAGTTCCGCCATTTCGTCCAACCGATGATCCGTGAGTGCGGACACAACCCGCTCGATCGCACGGGTCATGCGTTTAAGCATTTGATCACTCGAAATGTTCTCAGCAGAGTTTTTCGGGCCGGAGTCCTCTTCGGACTCACCCGGGGAACCGGCATCTTTTCGGTACGGAGCGTAGGCCGCATCGAGCTGGTCGGAGTCTTGGTCCCGTTCGGAAACCGAGCCACCGGAACCGTTTGCGTCAAAACCTTCTGGTGCTTGGATCGGTCGGGATTCCTCGACCATCTTACTGGCCGCCGGATCACCCGCGAAGGAATCGAGTGGCGGTTCCTGCGTCAAATCTTCCCCACGCAGTGCCCGTCGCCAAGCCTTCATTTCGGCAACGGTCGCCTCGTTTTCGATGGCCCATTGCAGACACTCCGGGGCATCATCCCAGTTGAGCGAGACGTAAAAGTGCGACCATTTCAACTGCGAATAGTTTTGGTAGACATCGCCAAATGTCTCCCAAACTCGACGACGCTGGTAGATTTGATCACTACTCAAGCCGACCATTTGACCAAAATCGGCGTCGGTACGACCGCGAGCATAACGCTGCGTCCAAGCCGCCGCACATTCGCCGAGAACCCAATTGCACTGGCTGACCGCCATCTGAGCACGGGAAATCAACTCCTCCTCAGATGCTTCCACTGTTTCCGTATCCGGTGTGGAAACTGCAACCGAACCTTCCGACATATTGATAATCTCGCTAGCAAAGGACATCTAAATAAATTAGGGAACCCCCAATCCTACGGGGGGAATGCATCTGATTCTACCCCATCTTGTGGGATTGTCGGCAGATCATGGCATTCTGGAAACTGGGGTGGGCCGTTTGGGAAACATTCGTAAAATCAACGGGTTCCATCAGGGGGAATCACCAATTATCGCTGAAAAGCGCGAGACAAACTTTATGACCACACCTTGGGGACCCACAAGTCTCAAGTTCTTAAGACGCTCGAGGTTACGACGTTTGATCCCGCTCGGGTCGAGCAGTTCCTCCGACGAGATCGTGCATCTGCGGCGGAGTCGGGGCGTTGGACGGGCATCGGCGGATCTGCCGCGTGACGTGCTGATTCGGCTGATCGACTGTCCAGAATTGCCGTTGCGAGCCCAAACACGGGACATTATCAAAGCCGGGCGGACGGCGGTTGTCGTACGTGCCGACATGCCATTCGGTTCCCGGATGGTGTCGGTTGCGTATAAACAGGTTCACCGTCGGACATTCGTGAAGGTCCTGACCGCCGTTTTGCGGGGGAATCGGACACTGCGATCTTGGCGGATGGGGAGAAAGCTGCTTGCCGCCGATATTCCGACGGCTCGTCCGTTGGCCGTGGTGACTCCGCGATGGTATCGGCCTGATCAACCATCTTACATCGTGACTGAATGGATCGTTGGTGGCGAGAACATCACACAACTTGGGGATCGATTGAAGAAACTCGCCCCCCGTGACCGTGCTCGCCAACTCTGCGAGGCGGCGGAAATTTTGGGGCAACTCATCGGCCGTTTGCACGCCGCCGGGTTCAGCCATCGGGATTTGAAAGCCGGCAATGTGATGGTCATTCCGCGAGCCGGTCGGTTGCAATCTGCCGTGATCGACCTGGATGGCGTTTCCGAATGGTGGCGGGTTCCGTTGTGGGCACGACTCCGAAATTTGGCCCGGTTCGTTGTCGGGGCGGAGACCTCGATCGAACTCACGCATGGAGTCCGGTTGCGATTCCTTCAGGCATATCTCGCGGCATCCGGTTTGACGGATCGCGATTGGCAACCGATCTGGCGACGATTGGCCCGCCGTGTTCGGCAAGTGCAGCGTCGAAAATCGGCGTCGTAGAATCAAGGACGATTCATGAAATCACTGCGAATCGCGTTTCTCGCCACAAGACCGGGCAAAGCCAGCTTTCGGTTCCGTGTCGAGCAGATGTTGCCAATGTTTACCGCGGCCGGGCACAGGTTCGAAGTGCGATTCCTGGCCGGATCGGCATGGTCCCGCTTTCGGCAGTACCGCGACTTGTCGAATTTCGATGTCGTCTTTCTGCAAAAGCGGCTTGTGAGTCGCGCGGAGTTGTATATTCTCCGCCGAGCGTCGAAGCGGTTGGTGTACGATGTCGACGATGCCGTGTTCCTGAACGATCGTGGGACACTCGACGGACGACGCGGCCGACGTTTTCAGATCATGATGCACGCCGCCGATCACGTCGTCTGCGGGAACAAATACCTTGCCGATTTCGCGGGAGAGTACACCTCACAAGTGACGGTGGTCCCCACATGCATCGACACAGAGGTATTCCATCCGCGACTCCGCCCGACGTCATCCGAACCGACGGACTCAAAAAGATTCACCATCGGTTGGACTGGCAGCACAAGTACGAACCGATATTTAAACGAACTCTTTCCGATTCTGGCGAAGTTTCGAGATCAAGCGGAACTCAAGTTCCTTTCCGATTCGGAAACGGGTTTGGATTACTCCACGTTGAACGGGTTACCGGTCACGTTCGTGCCCTGGTCGCCGGACGTGGAAGTCCGTGAGACGGCCACGTTCGATGCCGGTCTAATGCCCTTGCCGGATGATCCCTGGACCCGTGGAAAATGCGGCTTCAAAGCCCTGCAATACATGGGACTGGGAATTCCGGCGGTGTGCAGTCCGGTGGGGGTGAACTGCGAGATCATCACGCATGGCGAAACCGGTGTGCTGGCTCGTACGCCCGCCGACTGGGAAGCTGGTCTCACGCGTCTCATGAGCACTCCTAAACTCCGCAAACGCCTGGGGCAAGCCGGTCGGCAAACCGTGGAGGACCACTATTCGCTCCATACTCAAGGCCCGCGATTGGTGGAAATCGTCGAAGATCTCATCCGAATGCGACGTGTCGCCTGAGACACCACCGCTCGAAAATCGCACGCTGATCAGAAGTCTTTGATGCGATCAATCTTGTCATCGGACGGCTCTCGGCGTATCGTCGAACGATGGGCTTTCTTGAAATGCGCGCACTGAGGGTCGCTATGCGATTATGTTGTTCCTTGCTGGTTTTGCTGGTCACGAGTACTTCGCTGGCTGCGGAGGACGATGGGTTCCGGCCGCTGTTCGATGGAAAGACGCTCGCCGGTTGGGAAGGCGATGAGAAAACGTTCCGTGTTGCAGACGGAAAAATCGTCGCGGGCACGCTCGATGAACGCATCCCACGGAACGAGTTTCTTTGCACGAAAAAGAACTTCGAAGATTTCGAGTTGCGTTTGGAAGCCAAGCTCGTTGGCGAGGGAAAAAACGCCGGCGTGCAGTTTCGGAGCCAGCGAATTCACGGTCATCATGAAGTCGTGGGGTATCAATGCGACATCGGATTCACTCCGAACGAGTGCATCTGGGGGGCTTTGTACGACGAATCGCGACGGCGGAAATTCCTGGCGCTCGGCGAACAAAAACCACTGTTGAAGAAATTGAAATCTGACGGTTGGAACGAATTGGTCATCCGCTGCGAAGGGCCACGAATTCAGATTTGGGTCAACGGTGTGCAAACCGTCGACTACACCGAAGACGACAAAGCGATTCCTCTCACCGGCAAGATTGCATTACAAATTCACGGTGGAGCGCCTGCGGAAGCCTCGTACCGTAACATCCGCATCAAACCGTTGAAGAAAGCCGATCCGAAAACCAGTTTTGCACCGCCAGCACAATTGCGACGCCCTGCCGGTTTGGTTGCGATGCAGAATGTGTTGCTCGTGGCGAACGAACGCACAGGCACGGTTTCAGTGATTGATGCAGCCAGCCGAAGTGTGGTCAACGAGGTGCCCGTCGGAAAACGACTCAGCGATTTGACGCCCTTGAACGACGAATTCTGCTTGGTGGTCGATCGTGATGAGCACGCTGTCAAGGTGCTTCGGGTTGATGGTCGGAACGTCTCGATCGCCTCGCAAGCGACGGTGGCTCAATATCCGGTCAGTGCGATCGTTGCCGACGATGGCGAAACGATCGCGGTGTCCTCGTTGTGGTCGCGACGGATCACGTTCTTACACATCGACCGTGAGCCGACTTTGCAACTAAAACCGCTCGGCATGGTCGACTTGGAATTTGCACCGCAAGAACTGTTGTGGTTGCCGATCGAGAATCGATTGCTCGTCGCAGATGCTTTTCGAGGAACGCTCGCGGTTGTCGATTCGGAAAAGAAATCCTTGGTCTCTCAACATGAGATTCCCGCGACGAATATTCGCGGCTTGAGTCTGAGTGCCGACGGCGAGAACGTGTTTGTGGCTCATCAGGTGTTGAACTCGAATCGGGCAACAACCTACGACCACATTTTCTGGGGCAGCGTGATGCAGAATGTGCTGCGGTCGCGAACCGTGGCATCGTTGTTGGAACCGTCTGATGACGAATACCCCGATACCGGAGAATACTATGGAGCGTATTCACTGGGCAGTCCTGGTGATGGCACCGGTGATCCGGGCGATGTGCTGATTCTCCCCAGTGGCGAAACCGTATTGGCGGTTTCCGGCGTCAACGAAATCGCGGTTCGCGGCAACGAACGCTTGCCCTTCGAGCGAAAAACCGTTGGACGACGCCCCACCAAACTGGCGGCCAGTCCCGATCAGAAAACCGTTTACATTGCAAATACCTCTGACGACACCATTTCCGTTTTGGACCTCAATTCCAAACGCATCGCGACCACAATTCCGCTCGGTCCGCCGGTTGAACGTGCTTCGTGGGAGCGTGGTGAAGAACTGTTTCACTCGGCGAAGTTGTCACTCGATAGTTGGTTCAGTTGTCAGAGTTGTCATCCCGGCGGGCACACGACGGATCGGCTCAACGACAATTTCGGGGACGGATCGACCGGGGCTCCGAAACGTGTATTGTCACTGTTAGGGGCGGCTCATTCGTCGCCTTGGGCTTGGAACGGCACATCGGAAACGCTCTCGCAGCAGGTGCAGAAATCCGTCACCCAAACAATGCAAGGCGATGAGTTAAATCATGCCGACGTGGAAGCACTCGTCGATTACATGAATACGTTGCAACCGCCACCGGGGTTGAATGTCGCGCGGGGAACTTTGGATGCGGCGGCAATCGAGAAAGGTCGGCAAGTGTTTGCGGTTGAGGGGTGTGTGGAGTGTCATCGCCCGCCGACGTATACATCCCGCAAGGTTGTGGATGTGGGGATCGACGACGGTCGCGGCGGACACGAGTACAATCCGCCGTCGCTCTTGGGAGTCAGTCAGCGTCAGCGGTTCTTCCATGATAACTCGGCCACATCATTGGAAGCCGTCTTCAAAGAGCATCGCCATCCGCTCGGGACTGAAATCAAACCCAAGGACTTGGCGGCTCTGCTGGAATTCCTACGCAGTCTCTGATTCCGCTTCGAGGTCTTCCGTCGTCACCGGTTGTCGTGCCCACCAGTAGGCACACCCTAAGCCGAACAGAATAAACGCGGCGTTCACCCAATACATGCCGATCGAAATGAATCCGTTGATCAACGCGTAGGCGAACCATAACAGAAAGCCAAACGCGATCCGCACGGAGGTGTGAAACGACCAGCGACGTAGCTGCGTCAGCAACACCAACCGTACCGCTTGCAGACTTTCTTCGATTCGGTTTTCGATGTACTGCTTCGGACTGAACAGCCCGAACGATCCCACCCGCAGAGCCACCATCGCCCGAGACGAAAGCACGTATTCGCCACGACTAAGGGCCGTCTCGATTTCATCGAAGTCGGTTTGTGCCGCGGAAAACAATGCGTGCACGTCGAGTGCAAGCATCGTCAGACATACCAACACCAAGAACGGTAACAAATACCACTCGTTGCCGAGTGTGGTCGGGGTAACATCAGCGGCTTGCCAGATGAGGCGGTAACACAAACTGTGAGCCAGCAATACTGAAAGCGTCACCCCCACGGGGAGCAAGGTTGTCCAAGTCAGAAAGATTCCCTTGTGAGCTTTGACGACTTCCAGCACACTTGGCCATCGCTGCGGAAACTGCCAAGCGAAACTCAGGTTCGTGCGGTGTTGTTGAAACCGCATCAGCAAACTGAGCAGGAAGGTCAAAATCAAGTAGCGTTCGTAGGCCGCCATCACGTTGATTTGCGAGAGATCAACTGGTTGACCACAGATCCAGCATTTGAAGGCGAGCATATTTATTGGTTGTCTGTTGCTTGTGGTTGTCACTCACCATCTATCGACAACGATTTCATCCGCGTCGCATCTTCTGGGCTTTTTCTTGCAGTGGGACGTGAATCTTGTCGAGCAGCATTGAGATCACATCATCGGCGGAGATGTTTTCACTATCGGCTTGGAATGTGGTTACGATCCGGTGACGCAAGACCGGGTGAGCGACGGCAGCGATGTCGCCGGTGCTGACGGCGAATCGCCCTTCGAGAATCGCGCGAGCTTTCGCACCGAGAATCAAGTTTTGACCAGCTCGCGGACCGGCTCCCCAGGAAATGTACTCACGGATGAACTTGGGGGCCTCCGGTTCGTTCGGGCGGGTGGCTCGCACCAAGTCTCGGGCGTAGATGAAGACGTGCTCCGAAACCGGGACCCGTCGAACCACTTCCTGAAGCGCCAGAATCTGTGACCCCGTCAACGCGGTTTCGAGTTTTGGTTTCTCGTTGCCGGTGGTGCTCTTGAGGATGCGAAGTTCCTCGGCCGCCGTTGGATATTTCACCACCACGTTGAACATGAACCGGTCGAGTTGGGCTTCCGGGAGCGGATACGTACCTTCTTGCTCGATCGGGTTTTGTGTGGCGAGCACAAAGAACGGAGCTGGCAGCCGATACGTGTGCGCTCCGACGGTCACGTGTCGTTCCTGCATCGCTTCCAAGAGTGCAGCTTGCGTTTTCGGTGGCGTTCGGTTGACTTCGTCGGCCAACAGAACATTCGTAAACAACGGCCCTTGCATGAACTGAAACGTTCGCCGGCCGGTTTCCGGATCGTCTTGCAGCACGTCGGTCCCGGTGATGTCCGACGGCATCAGGTCGGGTGTGAACTGAATTCGACGAAATGAGAGTTCAAGGATCTGAGCGATTGTGCTGACCAACAGCGTCTTCGCCAATCCCGGCACACCGACTAACAGACAATGTCCCCGCGAGAACAACGCGATCAACATCTGATCGACGATGTCCTGTTGGCCGATAATCACCTTGCGAATTTCCTGCCGCATCCGGGAATAGGCGGCACTCAATCCTTTGATGGCTTGGGCTTCCTGCTCGCGGGCGTCTTGTTCCGCCGATTTGGGTTCACGGAAATTCGGTTTGGGCGGGATGACGATCTCGTCCGAATCGTTCGGTTCATTCATAGTCGACTCATGACCGTATCACGGTCTTCTGTATCCGCGGTGCGAGCGGATTGTTCTGCGATCACGGTTTCCCGCGAGACAGGCCCCGCTCCGTTCAAAGATGCGCTCATCAATCAGAAGCTTCGATCGTAACGGATCAAGGAAACCAAGGCGAGTAGATCACGAAGTTCTACGGTTTCTCGGTGGAAAGTTCACTCGCGGATGGGGTGGCCCATTCGGGAAGTGAGTCACTTTTCACATTGAATTGCGGCCCGATGATCCAGAACATGAACGCGGTGATGACGACTACACCCACGAGGTTGAGCAAGATTCCGTAGCGGGCCATCTGTCGCATTGAGATGCGTCCCGAGCTGAAGACGATCGCGTTGGGTGGTGTCGCGATCGGTAGCATGAACGCACAACTCGCCGAGATCGTGGCCGGAATCATGATCAGTAGCGGATCGATGTTGATTGCCACTGCCGTCGCTGCCAACACGGGCATCAAGGTTGCGACGGTGGCGGTGTTCGAGGTCAATTCTGTGAGGAACGTCAGCAGCAAGCAAGTGCCGCCCACGATCAGCCAAGCGGACTGGCCAGCGAGTTGGCTCGCGAAGATTCGGCCGATGTCTTCGGACAACCCGGTCGATTGAAACGCCCCCGCCAATGCGTAACCGCCGCCGATCAGGATCAAGATTCCCCAGGGCATGTTCTCGACGGTTTCCCAGTCCATCAGATGTTCGGTGCGTCCGTTTTCGTTCCGACGGGCGGGAATCAGGAACATCAACAACGCCATCGCAAGTGCAACGGTGGAGTCGTGAATCTCGGCGGTTTGGAACGTGGTTTCGACCCAGTTCCCCCAGCCCGGCACGAGCGTGGTTCCCGCGAACGACAAATCCGTGCGGAATAACCACAACAATGCCGTAGCCAGGAAGATGAGAAACATCGACTTCTCCGCCCGTGTGGGTGGGCCGAGTTTTCGCAGACGATCGTCGAAATAATTCGCTCCACCTTGATCGGGCATTTGGATCGAGGGCAAGCGAAACGTGAGAATCCCCCAGCAAATTGCCAGCATCACGACACCGACCGGAACGACGGCGATCATCCACTGACCGGCTGCGATGTCTGGAGCCTCGGGGAAGCGGCGTTCAAAGATTTGTGTGAAAGTCAGATTCGTCGGTGTACCCACGAGCGACGTGAATCCACCGATGCTCGCCGAATACGCCACTCCCAACAGCAGCACGACCACGAGCCGATTAATTGCCTGATCCCGCGTTTTCGCTGCGTCTTCATTTTCGGCGGGCAAATCGCCAAGCGAATTCACCAAAGCCAACGCGATCGGCAACATCAGCAGGCTGGATGCGGTATTGCTGATCCACATCGAGAGAAACGCCGTCGCCAACATGAACCCGAGCACAATCCGCGCGGAACTAGTGCCGATTCGCCGGACAATGTGCAACGCCATTCGACGATGAAGCCCCCATCGTTCAATCCCCATCGCGATGATGAACCCGCCGAAGTACAAGAAGATGTTGCGGTCGATGTACGACTTGCTCACCAACGTGGCCGATTGAATTCCCAGCAGCGGAAACATCGCCAACGGCACAAGCGCGGTTGCGGACATCGGCAAGGCTTGCGTCAACCAGAAGACAGCCATCAACACACTGACGGCGGCCAAATTCTGAGCCGGTCGCGAAAGTTCCCAGGTGTCGGCCGGGAGCGACCAAACCAAGCCGAACAACAGGAATCCCAGAATTCGCCCGAACAGGGGCAACCGAGAATCCGTGGATTCATTGATGTCCGACGTAGACGCCATGCTTCTTCTCGTTCGTGGAGCGCAAGGAACGGCCTGATTTTGAAATCAGTATTCGGTCGACAGAGTGCAGAAATCGCGAGAAGGAAACACATCGGCTGGTCGCCGAGTGTCTCCGGTTTAGGGATGGGTTTGACGTTACTCTTGGCCAGGGTGCACGAATTGATGGCCGTCCGGCCGAACCGTGAGCACCGGACAACTTGCTTTTCGTACGACACGTTCGGCCACGTTCCCCATCAGGAGATGAGCCGTCAAGCCGCGTCCGTGCGTGCCGATCACAATGAGGTCGATATCGTGATCCCGGGCGTCTCGCAGGAGTTGCACATACGGACTGCCATGATGGAATCGACGAACGATCGTCAAATTTTCCGCTCCGTCAGGCAACGGCCAATTGTCGAGCATGGCCTGTGCCTTGGCTTCATACTCTTCTTTTGTGGGAGCCCCGTAGGTTTCCAACAGCGGAATCGTGGTGTGCAATTCCTCGATCACATGCACGAGATGCACTTCCGCCGAGAACTTCTCTGCCAACGCAATCGCGTAGTTTGCGGCGGCGAGCGAGGTGTCACTGAAATCTGTGGGTAGCAAAATTCGTTTGAGGTCAATCATGGTTTATTTCTGTCCGTCCGTTGGAACTCTCAATACCGACCATAAATTAAGAAGTAGCCCGATTGCACCGTTGTGTCTTCCACTCCGGTGATGATTTGCATTGTATCGTCATCTGGAGGACCTGCGAGAACCGCTAAATAAGTCTTGGGAGGCAAAACGTCGTCGGCATCCGCGAGCGTTTGAAATCCGCGGATCAGGGTTTCGACTTGGCTGGCCTGCGAGTTGACGAGCACTTCGGCATTATGTTGATAGTGACCATAATGCCATTCGCGTCGACCTCCCGAGACAACCGCCCCTTCGGGAATCTCGAGCGGTTCCTCTTTGAGTCGGTTGGCCAACTCACGGCGTTGTTCCTGTTCAGCGACGCCGGCGAATTCGCTGCCACCGGGTTGGAGATCGCTCGCCATAAACATCTTGCCGGTTTCGTCGGCGATGATGAGTTGTTCGATCTCCCATTCGAATCCGTTGTCTACGCGGAGTCGGCCATCGGAATTCGGTTCGATCACCAATCGCCCTCGTTGGGGCATCGGTGTGAGTGTATAGAACTGAGTTCGCGTGTGAGCCCGGAAGAATCCGTCGGTGACGACTTGCTCGCCAGACCAAATCACTCGGCCTGCGTTCATCGAATCGTGTGATGGCCAAACGGAGGCAATTTCCGTTTCCGGGCTGAAACGCAATCCACTGGACGGCACCATCCCTGCGAACAAGGCGACCCGACTGGAAATCACCGATTGATTGGTCCGTTGGTCGACCATAATCAGGCTTCGCACGCGGCTATCCACATCGAATCCGTGGGAAACCAGCGAATACGCGAACAGCGTGAGACTGGTGGCAAACGCCAATCCCGGAATGGTCAGCAGTAGCATGTAAATCTGCCGACGACTGCGAAAGAAAAAGTAGTTCAGGGGACCGATGACGATGGTGAATAGCGTCATCAAAATCAGAAAGGCATAAACCGGAACCGACGACACGCCGGGAATCAGGAATTCGAGAAAGTTCGTGGTTTCGCGTCGCGGAGTGACGCCCCGACGGTTCGGCCATGTGAATTGTTGGGCTTCGGGTGTGGATGCCATCCAAGCCCAATCCGACGGTGTGCCCGGAAACGGATTGCCGGCAAACGCAAAGATATGCCCGAGCAACATCGGTCGATGGGAAAACGGATTCTCGTTGAGATCCCATTTCGATCCTTTGGTGAATTCCAGGGCCTCTTGGAACGAGTCGGGATCGTGGGAGTGCATTGTGGTTTCGTCAACGACCAGCACATCTTTCCAAGTGGCTGTCGACGGCCGTTTCCATTCGTCGGCAGTGTCGGCAGGTAATTCGAGTCGTTTCGAGAGTTCCTCAGAGGTGGCGGGATCGGATTGAATGTTGAAGACGATCAGTTGGCCACCGGTTCGAACCCACTGCAAGATCGCTGCTCGTTCCTCGCTACCCAACCCGGACAGCTCCCGCAACGGAATCGCAACATAGTCCAAACCACTGTAAGCGAGCCAATTCGTCGGCAGCAAAACGGGGGGAAGGCTGACGAAGTCATCGGGGGAGTTGAAATAACTCGTCGTGTTCAGAGCCGCGGTGAACTTGGTAAATTCTTGCCCGTTGATGTTGTTCCGAGAGATGATCAATAGCGATGGTTGCGGCATCTCGTACGGGACATCGGGGAGGTTAATTCGCGTTTCGAGTAGTTCGATCCGGTCGCCATCGAGCGTCACCTCAAGCCGCCCTGTCGAACCGTATCCGAGAAGTGGAATCAACAGTGTGACATCCTCACTGGCATTGGCGGCCAATTCAAACGGCGGTTCTTCGACAACTGGGAGTTCACCGGCGTTGTCTGGGATGAACTTGATGCCGATTTGCACGGTTTCGGCGGTGTTCGTCAGTCGCATGCGGACCGGGTAATACCCTCCATGCCGCGTTCCCGCCCATCGGCTGTCGTAAATGATCTGAATGCCGTGCGTCGGGGATTTCCGCTCGGTCGATTGCCCCGCCGCATGCCCGATTCGGACAAACCCCGGAACAGCGAGCCCAGCCCAAAGCAAACCGGCAACGAATGGTATTCGCAGGACGGTGCGGGCCGTATGATTAAATCGAGCAGAATGCGCAGCCATACCGACGGGCTCCGAATGCAACGAAGGACGTGAGACGCATCATTGTAGTCGAGTTGGGGCGGGCATGTCACGTCGGCACTGCGAACGGTCGATTTTCCAGTGCCCAACCACAAAAAAACGGGCCGCCCGTTTCCGAGCGACCCGTGTTTCGTGGTCGAGATCAATCCGTCAGTTCAGTTAGCGACCATCTCGTTGCCAATCCCGGAACGTCTCGATAGGAGCGTTCGGCAGTGGTCCGCGATTGTAGCTCTCGAAGATATCGAGGATTCGCTGACGGTTATCCGTTGGGAGTTCATCCCATTCGAATGGCAGTTCGTTGGTTGTCGAAGCACCACCGGATTCGAGTGAGACAGCGTCGTCGAAGCCTAGGTTACCTGTGGTGAACTGGTTGGTTTCGACTCCGATGTTCGGACCGGTTTGAGCACCACTAACTCGGAAGCTCGAAGGACCGGACCCGAATGCCTGAGTGATGATGAACAAGTTGCCGTCCCGAGGAGCAACAGCCGAACCTGCAACTTGCAAGGTGTTCTGTGCTGTCGTTCCGGTTGGCAGTTGTTCGCCAGAGCTGGCCACAGCCGTTTCCCCAGCTCGGACACCGATCCCGATGTTGTCGACGACGTTCGTGCCGTCCACGTGGAAGCGGTTCGGGTTAGCCAAGTCTGCTGGCGTTGGGTTGGCGGGGACTTGCCCGTTGTTCAACAGCCAGTTGTTGACCAGTGTCGGAGCTGCGTTGATGGCAGCGGTCGGTTGCAAGGTGTCGTCGAAGGCGTTGTCGGTGCCGTCACCGTTGTAGTCGATTTCATCCAAGAATCGCACAACCAGGTTCTGACCACCCAACGTTCCGGTGCCTGCAAGACCTGCAACTTGAGCAGCCGTCAATGGGTTGCCGGTGGCGGGGTCAATGTAGACCACGTCGAACACATCAGGTCGCGACAGTTGGATTTGGAAGGCACCAGTTTGCGGTGTTCCGAATGCCGGAGCCACGGTGAAGCGGCTGCCGCGTTGTGGTCCTGGTGTGTTTGGATCGATGTCGGTCAGGTTTCCTTTGTCGACGATGGTCGAGGATGCGTAGCCTGCAGCCGTCGCACTCGACAACTGGTTCACACCGAATTCGACCAACAGTCCGTCGTAGATACCACCGGTTCGGTCGTCGATCGGGGTGTTGGCACCCGGATCAAGCTCGTCGAGCACGTCGAACTGAGTGGTGCTTGGGTTGGTGTCGTTCGGATCGAAGTCGAACACGGCACCACGGTGCACACCGACCACGCGACCGAGAATAGGTTGGAACAGACTTCCGGAGTTCGCCGCACCTGCGAGACGTTGAGCGTTCTCACGCGATCCGCCGGCACCGTAGAAGGCTCCGAAGTTGGTCACGTCCAAGGCATCCCCGCGGTTGTTCTCGAAGAGCAAGTCGAAGCGAGCGATAACCGGGTTGGCCCCACCGGAAGGCGTCGAGGTGAACGATTCGATGTAGACATCCGAACCGAAGTTGCCTTCGAAACCCGTGTAAGGGTCAAAGTTACCGGACTCATCTAGACCGTTGTTGGTCACTTTGCCGATCACACCGCCGGGTTGCAAGATGTTGAAGAATCCGAGGGTTTGATACTCTTCCGTGGTGAGTGCCAAGATTTCGTCCGCGTTGCGGAAGCCGGTTTCACCGTAGAGACTCACATCGGCGTTCGCAAAGCCTGCTGGTGCACTCGCGAAGTCGCGGAACGCCAGGATTTGAACCGGGTTGGTGTTGGGCACCGTCTCAGCTAACAAGGAGACAGCTCCTTGATCCTGCGTACCAACACGAATCACAAGACCAGAACCGGTGATGGTGTCGATGTTTTGCTCAGACTCGGAATCGGTCCCGAGTTGTTGACCGTTCTTGATGACCAAGTTGCCATCGACTTCCAAGGCCAACCGAGCGACGGAATCGATTTCCCCGTCGTTGTTGAGACCACGGGTTGGGTCTTCCGTATCGTTCAACAATGGTTCGCCACCAGGAATCGGAGTGTTCCCCGCTTGACCTTGGGTGAGCGACGCCGTGTTGACCACGTAAATCCCTTCTTTGGCGTTCGAGGCAATCTTGTTCCCCACCAAGCTGATGGTCGTATCAGTCGGACTGAATTGGTTGGAAGTCCCTGCGACCGTCGAGTTTGGCGGATTAACACTGGTGTTCGCACCGGTTTCCGGCAAGAAGTCGTTGACGTTCTCCGGGGTTCGTCCACCACCTTGGTTCAAGATGTCCACGCCGCGTCCACCGTTGGTTTCGATCGTGTTGTCTCGAGCAACCACGTTGACCGGGAAGTGACCGGCGTGAAGTGGAGCGTCGTGCAACTCGGAAGGATTGTTCGCGTGGCGAATTTCCAAGCCGTCGTTGCGGTTTTCTCGGACTGAGTTGCGATAGATTTCCACGAACAGTGGTGTCGTGGTTTGCAGTGGTGTGTAGACACCGAAGAATGTCGGGCTGACCATGTCTTCCGGTTCATACGCGGCTTGGTTGTAGATGTAACCGTTGTTGCCACGCATGACGGCGTTGATGTCGATCCCGTTCCCGTTGTCTTCCCCAACAATTCGGCCTCGCACGGTGTCGAAGACTTCGACCCCAGTGTCTGAGAGCACCAAGAGGGCTTGTTCAGACGAGAGCGATGCTCCAGCGTTGGTTCCGTTGTTCTTGATTTCGTTGCTGTCGATCAGGATGCGACCGCCAGCGTTGATTTCGATCCCGTCCAGGCCGTTGTCGGCGATCAGGTTGCCGAGGATGTTCAAGCGGCCGGCATCTTCGTCTGGATCGATCACGTTGAAGATGTTCGTGACTGTCGCATCCAATCGGATACCACCACCACCGGTGAGGTAGTCCCCGGTGACACCGCCAACACCGTTACCGATGATGCGGTTGGCCATCCAGGTTCCACCGATCTCCCGCAGGTCGGCTTCAGCACCGATACGTTCGCTGGTGTAAATCCCGGTGAGACCGTTTTGGTTGATCAAGTTGCGACGGATGTCGGCTTTGATCCGGGCATCCGCTTGCACGTACATGCTGATCCCGTAACGGTTGTTCGTGTAGATGTCGTTGTCCAAGATTTCGAAGTCGAGACGATCTTCGCCACCTTCGCTGGCACGAATGCCAATCCCGTTGCCGTAGATGCTTGCCGTTCCGGTGATGGTGTTGGTTTCCGTCACTGGGTTGAAGCCGGTTGGCGTTGCGATCGTGGCACCGAAACCGTTGTTGATGATGCTGTTGGCGTAGATCGTTGCCGGGCTGGTGATGCTGTCGTAACGACCGCTTCGTGTCAGCGTGGCGTTGTCCAAGCGGCGGAAGTGAATCCCGTCCCCACCGGAGAAGCGATCATCCACCAAGGTGCTGTTGAAACGTCCGTTGCGGGAGATCAGGTTGTTCGCGATGAACACGTCCTGCAAGTTGGTTTCTTCTTCCCAGTGGATGAAGATCCCGTGTCGGTCGTTCCCCCACTCGGTGTCGGTATCGCTACCAATAATGTTGTTGGTGATGAACAGCTCGGTGAACTCAGCCGTCGCGTTTTCGAGGTTGGTAGACCCTTCCAACTGGAACGCCAACGCGTCCCCGGCGACTCGCGTATCTTCGGTGTTGTCATCGAGCGTGTTCTGCACGATGTTCCCGTCAACAGTGACGGCGGCTTTCGCGTCGTTGCGAAGAATGACGTTCAAACCCGCTCCACCGTTGGTTTCGAAGTCGTTGTTGACGACTGTTAGCGACAGTGGTCCGTTGGCGTTGGTGTTGTTCGCGATTCGCACACCACCTTCGCGGTTGCCTCGGAAAATGTTGTTGGAGATCAAGCCGACACCGACGGCGTCAACCAAGTCCACACCCAAGCGGGCATCGGGATCGATGTTGCGGTTGATGTTGAAGGTGTCAATTTCGTTCCCGACAATCGCACGCCCTGCCGTCAGTGCATTGCCTTGGAAGAAGAAGCCGGACACCTCGTTGCAATCTGCCAATCGAACGATGTCGCCTCCGCCTGCGTGTGAGAGCACTGGACGCTCACCAGAGACAAGACCGGGCAGACTGAAGCTACCACGTGTGGTCAGCACATTGTGTGGCAGCGATGCACCGAGCAATCGTTGGAAGTCGTAGAGTTCCAGCGTTTGCGACAACGCGAGGTTGATGCCGGTGTTCAAGTCATGCGGGATGATACGGATGATACTGATATCCGAATTGTTGTCCGCATGCAGCGAGTTGACATCGCGGTATGGGTTCTCGAACGAACCGTCACCCGATTGGGTATTGTTGGGGTCGACATGCAAAACCTGAATCGCTCGGTTGGTTTTGGAGTCGACGGCCAAGCTGAAGTTGTCTTCGCGTTCGATGTGAACCGGGATACGCTGTGTTCGTTCCACCGGTTCGGCCAGCCGTTGAATCATCGTCTTCGGCGAGAACAAGCGTTTTGGCCGCTTCATCGGGAAGGTGAAGACCAAATTCGTGAAGAAGTTGCTTCCGAATTTCTCGTCGTAGGTGAAGGTGGTTCCGACATTGAAGTTTTCGGTCACCACGGTGTTCGACCGGAGAGACACCCCTGTCGTGTCGCCACCTTCGTCTGATGTGAGGTGGTATCCGCCAAGGTAGCCGTACACCCCATAACGACCGAGCCCTGGCATCAAGCCCCCGATTTCCACATCACCACCGCTGTAGGCGTTCTCGGCGATGAGGAAGTCGTTGAACAGCAGCGATCGGCCGCGGTACAAGATGTCGAGCCCTTGGCTGAGGACATCTCGATCTTCGCTAATGACCACGTAACCGTTGGCGCGGACGTCGAAATACTGCCCCATGGTCTCCAGGCTGACACCGACCCGCTCGTAGGTTTGATTCCCCGAGTCGTCAATGTCGTACCAACCGGAGATCCCATAGATCCGTTGGGCCTCGCGGACAAAGTGCCGGTAGCCCCCGCCGAAGTTCCCGGCGAAGTCGCCATCGGCGTCCACCGAGCCCCCAAGCGACCCGAAGAACATGTTCGTTCCCGGTTGCAGGTGCAGTGGCAGGAAGACTCGACCGTTTTGGTACGAATCCTCAAATCCGTAGTTCTGACCGATTCGTGTATCGGTAATGATGAAGGCACCGAATGGTGTTTGGCGTCCGAGATTCAGCATACTCGGAAAACTTCCAGACGATTCGACGAACTCCGGGGCTGGCCCGTATCCGGACAAATCCGGAGCCGGCGCGGGCGCCGGTGTTTCTTGACCAAACCCCCGTACTGCCTGTCCCAACACCAGGATGCAGAATAGGAGGAGTTTCCGTTGGCAGAGTGTTTTCATCAGATTTTCCGATCGCGAGACGCAGAAACGCCCACCGCTTCGATTTACGGCTTCATCTCTTTATTCGGATCGGGCAGCCTGTTCGGTTGAGTTAAAGTTTGCGGGTTGGGAGATTAATTTGGGTCGTAATGGTTCTGCCTGTTGTCTGGATTGTGCGGGTCGCCTTGCACGGACGGCAACCGTGTGCCCTTGCGAAGTTCCTTTCCGCTTGTGATTCTAGAACGCACACGATCGACTAGATTCGCGATCGATGCGGAAAGCTTGCGAAAAACAACACTTCCGCAAGACGGAACCCCCAACGGTTCAACGTCAGTCGCATACTGCCGAATGACATCTCTTAGCTCGAAACAGAAATCCCATGAAGATCCTGCTCACGGCCTCGGAAGCGGTTCCCTTCTCGAAAA
The DNA here is from genome assembly GCF_011634775.1 of Thalassoroseus pseudoceratinae. NCBI lineage: Bacteria > Pseudomonadati > Planctomycetota > Planctomycetia > Planctomycetales > Planctomycetaceae > Thalassoroseus > Thalassoroseus pseudoceratinae. The sequence continues at coordinate 356,305 of NZ_JAALXT010000005.1, read as the reverse complement.
CCGGCGGTTTGGCCGACGTGACCTCCGCTCTGGCACACGCAATGTCTGCCAATGGTCATGATGTTTTACTTGTTTTGCCCGACTACCCCAGTCTCCGCAGTGACGACGGCTGGAAGGGCTACACGCTCACGCCGCTGACCGAAACAGTGCGTGTTCCCATCGGCAAACGCGACGTGACCGCCAAATTGCTAGAAGTCCGCCGAGAGAACTCCAATGTGCGGATCATTCTTGTCAGTTGCCCGTTGTATTTTGACCGTCCCGGTCTATACGGCGTCGACAACCTCGATTTCGGCGACAATTGCGAACGATTCAGCTTCTTCAGCCATGCCGTTCTGAGCGTCTGCCAACAGTTGGATTTCCATGCCGACATCGTTCACGCCAACGATTGGCAAACCGGCCTCGTCCCCGCATTGCTCGACGTAAAGTTCCGTTCGGTCCCGCAACTGGCGTCGGCGGCTTCCATTCTGACCATTCACAACCTCGCATTTCAGGGGGTATTCCCGGAGCATGCGTTGATGTTGACTGGTCTTGGCTCCCAGTACTTCACCATGCAGCACATGGAGTATTACGGGCAGATCAACTTGTTGAAAACCGGTGTGACGTTCGCTCGCAAGATCACTACGGTCAGCCCGACCTATGCGGAAGAGATCCAGACAGCCGAATTCGGATGCGGATTGGAAGCGGTGCTGAGTTCGCGGAAAGACGACCTCGTTGGCATCACAAACGGGATCGACCCCGACGAATGGAATCCCGCCACCGATCCGTTGTTGCCAAGCCACTTCAATGTCGAAAACTGGAGCCAATCCAGCGGAAAACCGGCGGTGAAGCAGCACCTCCAAAGCGAATTTGGTCTGCCGGAACGGCCCGATGTGCCACTGTTCGGCATTGTGAGCCGTCTAACCGAGCAAAAAGGCATCGATTTGCTTCTCGAAATCGGTGAGGAATTCTTCTCCCGCGATGTGCAACTGGTCTTGCTGGGAACCGGCAACCAGGAATTTGAATCGCAACTGGAGGAGTTGGGACGCAAATACCCGGAGAAATGTGCGATCAAAATCGGATTCTCCGAACCGAAAGCTCACCTCATCGAAGCCGGTGCGGATGCGTTTCTCATGCCCAGCCAGTTTGAACCGTGCGGGCTCAATCAGATGTATAGTCAGCGGTACGGCACGGTTCCGATCGTGCGATTGGTCGGTGGTCTCGCGGATACCGTGGTGGATGCCGATTCCAAAGCCGTGAATGAAGGTGTCGCCACCGGGTTTGGTTTTCGGAATCACACGTCACAGAACCTGCTCGATACCATCGACCGGGCGTGTTCGGCGTATCGCACACCAACCCTGTGGAAACAACTTGTCGAGACTGGAATGCGAAAAGACTTCTCCTGGGCGACGAAAGCCGACGACTACCTGACCGTCTACGAACAAGCCCGCACATGACCGGGACGTGACTCACGAGTTCAAGAACTGCAGCACGTAAACGAGGGCCACAATCCCGCCCGCGATCACCAACAATGCTGGCAGAAGCTTGAGTGCGTCGATCTTGACGACCCATTCTTCGTGCACATCGGCATCGCTGTCTTGCGGGTCGCCTGTGCCGGGGGGCAGTTTCGAACGCTGTGACGGCGGCGGGGCATCTCGTCGACCACCTTTGAACTGTCGTTGCTCGTAGACTTGGTTTGGGTTGACGTCGTCGTCCTCCAAGGCCGCTAACACCCCACCAGCGACGGCGTCGTTCGTGAGCATCGAGTGATCGAGATCCCGCAATAGTTCCTTCGGCGTTTGGTGTCGTGATTCCGGTGACTTGGCCATCATCCGTTCGAGCACGGCCGCCACACCCTCGGGAATTTTGGCATTCATCTCACGCGGATCGGGACGTGGATCGTGCCCGTGGGCATACAACTTGTTCATCAAGTCGCCGTCCGGGAACGGGACGCTTCCGGTCAGCATGAAATACCATGTGCAACCGAGAGAGTACAAATCACTTCGCACATCCGCCAATTTGCTGTCGCGAGCTTGTTCCGGCGGCATGTAGTCTACCGTTCCGACCGTGTGCCCGGCCCGTGTGATTCCGGCATCCGAGGCGGCTTCTATTGACCGTGCCAACCCCAAGTCGGTCAGCTTGACAGTCCCGTTGGAGCGAATCAACAAGTTCGCTGGCTTGATGTCGCGGTGGACAATCCCCCGTTCCGCAGCATGATCCAGGGCGGACGTCACTTGCCGAATAATGTTAATGGTCCGCTTGACCGGCAACGGCCCGTGCTTGCTGACCAGCTCGAAAACATCGGTTCCGTCGACGTATTCCAAAGCAATATAGAGATAGCCGTCGGCATCACCGGCTTCGTATACGGCCACGATATTGTCATGAGACAAGTTCGCCGCAGCTTTCGCTTCCGCTTTGAACCGTGCCACCAACGTGGGGTTGCGGGCTTTATCACGTGGAAGCACCTTGAGTGCGATCTTCCGACCCAAGTCCGTATCTTCCGCGAGATACACAGCTCCCATCCCACCGGAGCCGAGTTTCTTGATCAAGCGGTACTTTCCGATGTATGCACCGGCCGAATCCCGCTGGATGGCATCTCCACGAGCCGCACCGTTCCCGCCGCTTGTCGGTTTTGCTTTTCCGGCAGGTGTCGGTTTACGGGAATCACGTTTTGGTGGCATTCACCAGTCCACAACTCAAAGGATGTAAGGAACGGCCCAGTTTCTCTACATCCCAGTATATCTTCCCAAACGATAGCTTGGCAAAGCGCGAATTGTTAACAACACCAGAAGATCGCATTCCCGGCGATCGAGAGACGTCAGGAATGCGAATTTCTGAGAAGATGACCAATAATTGGACCTCGAATGCGACCTAATTCGACTCGATGACCTCCAAACGAACATCTTGAAGCCGCTTCGCCTGATCGGCGTCGACGAAATCGCTGTGACAGGCAGCTTTACCGTCATCCGTCGCAGGACTCACAGAACCAGCGGTCTTACTAGCGAGTTTATGGATTTCCTCCGGCGAGAGTACGCCCCGTTTCTCGAGGATTTCCTTTTGTTCAGCCGTCAATGCTTGCGAGACTTTCGCCCGATCCCATTGGTAGGATTCGGACTTCCCACTAGCAAATTCTTGGATTTCTTTGCTGATCCGCACGCTGCACCAATCGTGACCGCACATCGCACAGAAGTCGGTATCGACGTCCAAATCCTCATCGTGATACGCGCGGGCGGTATCGGGATCGAACGACAACTCGAAATGCCGTTCCCAGTTCAACGCGGCTCGTGCCTTGGTCAATTCGTCATCCCGATCGCGTGTACCGGGAATCCCCAATGCCACGTCTGCGGAGTGGGCAGCGATTTTGTACGCGATGCAGCCCTGTTTGACGTCATCTTTCTTCGGCAAACCAAGATGCTCTTTCGGCGTGACGTAGCACAGCATGCTTGCTCCGTGGTACGCCGCGTTCGTGGCTCCGATGCAACTCGTGATGTGATCGTAACCGGGGAAGATATCCGTGACCAACGGTCCGAGCACATAGAACGGTGCCCCGTGACACAAAGTCCGTTCCAGCTTCATGTTGTATTCAATTTGATCGAGCGGCACATGCCCCGGCCCTTCGATCATCACTTGAACGCCCTGACGCCAAGCCCGTTCGGTGAGTTCCCCGAGCGTTTGCAACTCGGCCAACTGAGCTTCGTCGGTGGCATCGGCCAGACCGCCGGGGCGAAGTCCGTCGCCAATCGAGAATGTCACATCGTACCGCCGCATCACCTCGCAGATGTCTTCCCAGTAAGTGTACATGGGGTTCTGCTTGTCGTGATGGATCATCCATTTTGCTAGCAGCGAACCGCCGCGGGAGACGATGCCGATCAACCGATCCTTCACGAATGGCAGATGGGCTTGCAAGATGCCAGCGTGGATCGTGAAGTAATCGACCCCCTGTTTCGCCTGGTGTTCCAGCGTTTCCAAGATCATTTCGCGATCGAGATCTTCGATTCTTCGACCAATGATCATCGAATAAATCGGAACGGTGCCGATCGGGACATGGCTGTTCTGAATGATTGCTTCCCGGCAGGCGTCGAGATCGCCACCGGTGGAAAGATCCATGACCGTGTCCGCACCCCAGCGTTCGGCCCACTTCAGTTTTTCAACTTCTTCGTCGGTCCCGGAGGAAACCGGCGAAGCACCCATGTTCGCATTGACCTTGGTCTTTGAAGCCCGACCAATCGCCATCGGATCGAGTTCGTAGCCCAAGTGAACCAGGTTTGCCGGAATGACCATTCGCCCGGCGGCGACTTCATCGCGAATTTGAGCAGCCGTCAAATGCGGTTCGCGTTCGGCCACCCGTTCCATTTGTTTCGTGACGATGCCCAACCGAGCGTACTCAAGTTGCGTTGTCGGCTCAAAACCAGCGGGGTAACCGACGACTCGGAGGCTGCCGTCAGCCTGCTCGAATTGGGCGTGAGTCATGTCGGCTTGATGTTCGACTGGCTCCTCGACACCTTGTGTCGTCCACCACCCTTCCGGTAGGAAATCCCAGGCGGTTTTGTCAGACGGCGCGGGCATTCCAGGCGTATCAGGTGAGGAAAATGTGTAGCGACCCGCCACGCCAGGGGCGATATTCGGCGACTTCGCGAAGCTGCCCGGTGTGGTGCCGTCTCCGGTTGTCGCTGGGTTTTGACCAAGTGCGGGCAATGTGTATGAGCGATCGGGACTCGATGCAGTCATCAAAACTTCCTAAGTCAGTGCGAGTCGACCGGCTTACGGATTGTGATCGCTAAACCGGTCGGATCGGATTCCAGTGCAACGTGTATCGTATCCGCACGAAATCAGAATGCAACGAGCTTCGTCATTCCGACAACTCGAAAGTCGCCGATCGCCGGTTCATCACTTGCTGGATAACGCATCGTCGAGTTTTTTCCGTTGAGCATCTGTCAACGCGTCCCGCATGGCGGCATCGCGTTCGGCTTTGAGTTTCTCGATTTGCGCTTCGAGTTCATCAATTTCGGCGTTGTATTGCGCTTGGACCTTGTAGATGGTCTGTTTCTGATCGTACAGAATGCCGAGTTTCCCCCAGCCGTTTGGCAGTCGTCCACGAAAAACGATCTTACCGCTCTTGGTACGTTCCGCACCTGGCGGGAGCGTTTTAGCGTTCGATGACACAACCGGTTTCTTCGTGGTCACTTCCTGTGTCCATGCAATGGAAACCAATCCTGTGGTTCCAACCACCAATCCCAAAACAATGACAAATTGACGCACGATTTTGGCCCTTTCAATTGGACACTCGAAATCCTTCGACCACCGCAGTAGCCGAAACGTCCGTTCATATTGCTGGTTCGGTTGTCAAATGTCCAATGAAAACCGCAAAAAAACATCAGCGTTTGTTTGTGGGAGGGGTTTTCAGTGTGTGCCACGCGGTGAGGGCGTCGCGGACGGCAGCGACATCGTGCACACGGAGGATGTCCGCACCCTGGTCCGCCAACGCGATCGAAACGCCGATCGTTCCGCTAGACCGCTCCTCGACAGGCCGACCAAGAATTGCTTTCAAAAACCGCTTCCGCGAATGCCCGATGAGCACCGGCCGTTGAGTGGACCGCAACGCTGCAATGTTCGACAGCAACTCCAGATTGTGGGTCGCCGTTTTTCCGAAACCGATGCCGGGATCAAGCACGATTCGCTCGCGTGGGATGCCGGCGGATTCGAGGACTTCCATTCGGTGTTCAAGAAATTCCAGCACTTCGCGTAAGACATCCTCGTAGTGAGGTTCGTTCTGCATTGTTTGAGGCGTGCCTTGGATGTGCATGCAAACCACACCGGCATTTTCCTCGGCACAAACGCCGGGCATATCGGGATCGAACGTCAAACCGGAGATATCATTCACGATGGACGCCCCTGCGGCGAGCGTTTGCCGGGCGACTTCGGCTTTGGTGGTGTCGATCGAGATCGGTACATCCGTCCGTGAGGACAACTCCTCAACCACCGGCAACACGCGGCGGAGTTCCTCATCGAATGAAACCGGATCGGCCCCTGGTCGGGTCGATTCTCCGCCGATGTCGAGAATTCCCGCGCCCTGTTCGACCAAACTCAATGCATGTTCGACCGCCCGATCGACATCCAGCCAACTGCCGCCGTCGGAAAAACTATCTGGCGTGACATTGACAATGCCCATCAACGTCGGCAACTCCGTCCAATCGAAGGACTTATCTCCGACTCGCCAGGGGTAACGAGTTTCCGGTTTGAGGGGCGACATGGGCAGTTCCTATTTCTCGTGAGGTTGACCGTCCGCCAGCCAACTTGAACCCTGGCTGACCGATCAATCGTCGACTGCAACCAAGAACAAAACGCATTCTCAGTTGTTGATTCGAAATTTACGACCTGGGAACAATTCTTGCATGGAGTGGAATCAGTTTCCATCTGGGAAATCGAATGAACCCATTGCAAAATCGCTTCGAGGAACTGACTGATGCCGCAATCGCTTGGCCCCATGATCGGAGGACTGTGTCTCCTGCTCGGCGGCACAATTTCAATCTCCGCACACGCGGAAAACTGGTCCCAATGGCGTGGCCCCAACCGCGACGGACATATTCAGACCGATCAAACACTACTGACCGAACTTCCCGAGCAAGGTCTGCAACCGGTGTGGTTCAACACGGAAGACTTCGCCGGCAACGGCGGGTGGTCCAGCCCGGTGGTCGCCGATGGCTTCGTTTATGTTTATTGTCATGCCCGTGAGCGGCGGGAAGGCGTCACGCTGCCACCGCCGAAATATCCCAACCTCAGTGAAGAGGACGAAGCGAAACTCACCAACGCGGAGCGACAACAATACGACGAAAAGCGACGACAAGAAAGCATTGAACGGCAGAAGAAACTTTATCAGGTCATGGACCGGGTCGTCTGCCTCAATGCCGAGACTGGCGAACAGCTCTGGAAGTCGGACCGTCCGAGTGCCCCGACGCGATGGCGTCAATCCAGCACGCCGACGGTGACTAAGAAAGCCGTGGTCTACGTCGGAGCCGATCGACAACTGGTTACCATCGGTCGTGACAGCGGGGAAATCGAATGGGCCACGCCGATTCCGCTTGAGAAAGGGGATCAACGACCAATTTGTTCGTCGCCGTTGGCGGTCGATGGTCTCATTGTTGTGATGGCGGAGCGACTGGTCGCTTTCGATCAAACCAGTGGATCGTTTCGATGGAAGAGTGAATTCTCGAAAGACAATGCCATCCATAGCAGTCCGGTCGCATGGCAAAACGCGAACGGTTCGAGGGTTCTCGTGAATGTCCCCAGTTTGGGCGTCGTTTGTGTCGATGCTCAAACCGGGAACGAACAATGGCGGATCGACAGTGGCGGCGGACAATCAACGCCGATCATCGCGGGCGACAAACTCGTGACCTATGCGACCAGTCGTAAAGGCGGTTTGCGATGCTATCGATTGTCCGAAGACGGCCCGGAACTCGAATGGATGTATCGACGCATCTCCGATCAAGGCTCAAGCCCGGTGGTTGTCGGCAACCGAGTCTATGCCCAGGGTGGAGCTGATTTCGTTTGCGTGAATTTGGAAGACGGCGAACTGATTTGGCAAGGTCCGATTGATCAAGATCGCCCGCGGTTCACGTCCCCGATCGCCGTCGGTGACTCTGTTTTCTACACGTTCGGCGGGGTGATGTGTGTGTCAAATTTGGCGGATGAGTTCGCTCCACTTTACGATGCCCGCATCAGCGAAGACGGCACGCTGACTCCGGTCGAAGCCATTCGCGAGAAACTGGGTATCGCGGAACTGGAAAAAACAGCCGACGGGCAACTCGAAGCTCTTAAACTCTGGAAAACCCAGGTGACTCGCTTCCGACCTCGCGATTGCGTTTCCCCCGCCTTCGTCGATGGTCGACTGTATTTGCGGACCAATCAAGGAGTTGTTTGCTACTCGTTCGTGAAGTCGTAGAAGATGACGACAGTCCACCGAAGTCCGCTTCGGCAGGCGTTCCCTTGACGCCACGCTCACAATCTCTGAGAACAGAACCTGCGTTCTGAGGCGATTTTCCGGGCGAGAGGCGAGCACGTTATGCACATTGCAATTGTCACTGCGGGCGGAGCGGGCATGTTCTGCGGCTCCTGCATGCATGACAACACCTGGGCCAAAGCCCTTCAAGATGCCGGGCACGAAGTTTCGCTGATCCCCACGTACACGCCGATTCGCGTCGATGAACAAAACCTATCCGTCTCGGAAGTGTTCCTCGGCGGAATCAATGTGTATCTGGATTACCGTCTGCCGTTGTGGCGAAAGATTCCGCGTCCGCTGGTGCGATGGTTGGATTCGCCGCGAGTCATCCGTTGGGCGACGAAGTTCGGTGTCTCCAACGATGCCGCCCAACTCGGCCCGCTCACGCTAGCGATGCTCGATGGTGAAGAAGGGCCGAACCGCCGCGAGATCAACGAATTCGCGGACTTCGTCAAAGACCTTGCTCCGGATGTCATCGTCTTCAGCAACGCGCTCCTCGTCGGTGTCGTGCGAACCTTGCGGGAACGACTGGGCGATTCCGTCAAGATCTTCTGCATGCTCCAGGGCGACGACATTTTCCTGATGGACCTGCTGGAGAAATTCCGTACCGCCGCGATTGCCAAGATTCACGAACGGTGCCGGGACTTCGACGGTTTCCTCACGCATAGTCATTACTACCGCGACTACATGGCAAACCTGCTCGATTTGCCGATCGATCGTTTTCACCGCGTGCCCTTGGGGATCGATGTCAGCGAACACGATGGTTTACCGACCGACCGTGAGAACGAACATTTCACCATCGGTTACTTCGCCCGCATCTGCCCAGAGAAGGGATTGCACAATCTCGTCAATGCGTTCCAGGATCTCCACGAACGACAACCGAAATCTCGTCTCGTCGCCGCCGGATATCTCGGCAAACGCGACCGCAAATACCTCAAGGGATTGCTCTCATCCGCGGCGAGTAAAAACCTACCGATTCACTACGCTGGCAGCCCGGATTCCGTCACTGAGAAAGTCGCGCTTTTCAAAAGTTTTGATGTGCTCAGTGTGCCGACGGACTATCACGAACCAAAAGGTTTGCCGGTTCTCGAAGCCCTCGCCAACGGCACACCCGTCGTTCAACCCCGTCACGGCGCCTTCCCCGAACTCATCGAAACCACCGGCGGCGGTTTGCTCTTCGAACCAACGAACACTAAGGAACTCGCAGACCAACTCCAAACACTAGTGCGAGACAAAAATCAAAGACTAGCACTCGCAAAAACCGGTTACGAAAACGTCCGCAAACACTACACGGAAATTGCACTCGCAGAGGAATCCGTTCGCATCTTTGCTCGGCAGACGGAGGTTGTCACAGGTTCGACATCGTCCATAGAACCGACCGTCTAGGGAATTTTCGTGAATCAATCCTTCTCCCCCGCCGTCGCGAAAGCGGCGACCATGGCTCCGGCGATCGCACCGCCGAACGCGGAACCCATCACCATGTTTCGGTCGTCCGCCAAGTACGCTGCCAGCATCCCAAGCAAGGCATAAATTGCCGGGGAAAGCATCCAGATCAGTTTGTTGTTCATCGTGAGCACCATCGAAAAGAGTCGGGAAAATTAGGGCGTTGAAACGCCTGTGTGAATCTGGGTGATTTGCGTTGCCTGCGAGCTTTCGCCTGAGCGATTCTTGGTGTTCACCCGAAAACTCGCATTCCGGGATTTCCCTTTTGTGGCAAAATCGGTCCAATAGGTGAATTCCGGTCGGGTTTTGTTAAACGGTCGGCCGAAACAAGAATACACTCAAGTTTTTTGAATCGCGCCCACGATTTTTGGGGGCGGAAAGGATGTCATCGATGAGCTGCCGCGTCCGGCTTGTGTTGGCCGTTCACAATCATCAGCCGATCGGCAACTTTGAAAACGTGTTCGAGGCCGCCTACGCCGACGCCTACGAACCGTTTTTGGATGTCCTCGAAGATTATCCACAAATTCCCGTGTGTTTGCACACCTCCGGGAGTTTGCTGGAATGGCTTGTCGAGGCCCGACCGGAATACATCGACCGCGTCCGAGCCCTTGTCGAGCGGGGACAGATCGAAATCCTCGGTGGGCCGTTCTACGAACCGATCTTGGCCAGCATTCCCCGTCGGGACCGCGTCGGTCAGATTGTTTCCTACGCGAATTATCTGAAGCAACTCTTCGGCTCGCATGTGCGGGGCATGTGGGTTCCCGAGCGGGTTTGGGAGCAATCCTTTGCCGGTGACATTGCTCGTAGCGGCATCGAATACACGATTCTCGACGATACGCACTTCCGCGCCGCCGGTCTGCACGAGCACGAACTCGACGGCTATTACCTGACCGAGGACGAAGGCAACACGCTGAAGATCTTCCCGGTCAGTGAAACGCTGCGGTATACGATCCCCTTCCGCGATCCGCACGAGACGATCGACTATCTCCGGCACGTCGCCGAACGTTCGCCAAATGCAATCTGCACCTTCGGCGATGACGGCGAGAAACTTGGCAGTTGGCCGGAAACGCATCAGCACGTCTATGGCGACAATTGGTTGCGACGGTTCTTCGATGAACTAATGCACAATCAGGAATGGTTGCAGGTCTGCACAGCTTCCGAAGCCGTCGATGCGGTCACGCCGACTGGAACGATCTATCTGCCGGATTCCAGCTATCGCGAAATGACGGAGTGGGCGTTGCCGACGGATCGGCAGGTGCAGTATCTCCGTGTACGAAACCAACGCGAACACGACGCCGATTGGCATTTGCTCAAGCCGTTTTTGCGAGGCGGATTTTGGCGGAACTTCCGCGTGAAGTACCCGGAAACCAACGAAATGTACGTCCGCATGTTGGACGTCAGCCAACGGTTGGAAGACCTGCATCAAACCGGCCAAAGTGAAGACGTACCGGGTCTTGTGCAGGAAGCTCGGCAGGAGTTGTATCGCGGTCAATGCAATTGCCCGTATTGGCATGGTGCGTTTGGCGGGTTGTATTTGCCGCACTTGCGAAACGCGATCTACAAGCATTTGATCTCGGCCGACAATTTGCTCGAAAAGGCTCGCAATCACGCTGGGCGTTGGGTGGAAATTCAATCCGCCGACTACGATCTCGATGCCCGTCAGGAAGTGAAGTTGTCGGGTGACCGCTTGGTGGCGTGGTTGGCACCGGCGACAGGCGGGCACTTGTACGAACTCGATCTGCGGAGCATCAAGCACAACTTGCTGGCGACGCTTGATCGGCGACCGGAACCGTATCACGATTTGATCCGTGCCGCCGGAGCCGGGAACACGGATGCGGGCGACATTGCCAGCATTCACGGTTCGGTGAAATTCAAGCAGCCCGATCTCGACAAAAAAATCGTCTACGACAATTGGCGGCGGAAGTCGTTGGTCGATCATTTCCTACAACCAGGGACAACCGCGGAGCAGTTCCAACGCAGTGAAGGCATCATCAGTGATTTCGCCAGCGGTGCGTACGAAACCAAGCTCCGACGCTCCGAAACGCGAGCCGAATGCGTGATGACCCGCACCAGTTACGTGGGCGAACACGCCGTGCAACTAACGAAGACGGTCGGCTTGAATTCTGCCAGCGGAAACGTGCTGGAGTTCAATTACCTACTGGAAAACTTGCCGGTCGGTCAGCCGATTCAATTCGGTGTGGAATTCAACTTCGCCGGAATGGCCGCCGGGGCACCGGATCGGTATTTCTATGACGCGGGTGGTCGCCAACTCGGCCAACTCGAAACGCGATTGACACTGGACGATTGCAAACGCATCGGCTTGGTCGATGAATGGCTTGGTTTGGACGCAGGGCTGGAAATCTCGCAAGCGGCAACGGTGTGGACCGCTCCCATCGAAACCATCAGCCAATCCGAAGGTGGATACGAGTTGGTCCATCAAAGCACGATGGTCCTACCGAATTGGCACATCACCGCCGACGAAACCGGCCGCTGGGGTGTGACGATTCGCCTGTCTCTCGATACCTCCGCCGCCCAAGCCCGCGAGTTACGCGAAACCCCGGCACCAGCGTCGGTCGAGTCGTAATACGGTCCCGAGTGATCATGGGCCACTCGGGAGGCTGGGGCGTGTCCGGTTTTGCATTGACAAGATGGACAGGGTGGCATGTCCACGACTTTGCGTGGACATGATTCGACATTCGAGCTTCTCTGGCCCATGCCCACCCCAAGCTGTGGGCATGCCACACGACTTGCAGCCGTATCGATGCACTGAGGTCCGGGGGGGTGATGCACGATCGGTAGGCAGGTTTGTGACCCTGCCTACGGTTTCTGTCGGGCGATTCTGACGGTGCATAAGACAAGGTACAACAGCAAACCGATTGGTCCGCTGAAGAACGTCAAAAGCAAGCATGGTACGATGAACCAGTGGGAGATGCCGTTCTGTTGAGCGTTCTGCACTTCCCAACTGCCGATAAACAAGTCGAATGCCAAGTAATGCACCCAGCCGGCGAGCAGCACGTATTCGTTGCTGAAGAGTTGTCGCACACCGGCGAGTGTTTGAAACCCACCTTCGATATGGCCAATCTGCGTGACGAACAACACCAGATAGCCAATTGCCAATACCGCCGGCAGAATCATCCCGGCAATCCACTCCACACCGATCCGCCAACGAGGCGTAAACAACAGAATTACCCACCCCGGCAAGACAGCGGTGTTGAAGATTTTGAAGAGTGTTTCAGGGCTCATGATTGCGACTCGGTTTCGTAGAGCTGAACGTGCAGGCTGTATCACGCCAGGTGAGTGGTGCGGGTAAATCTTGCGTGGTGAATTCGAGGTGGATGACTCGGCGTTGGGTGGGGTTGGTCATTTTGCGGGATGAGTGCAATAGCAACGGTCGCATCAGAACCGCTCCGCCGGCTTTCGTGTGGCAACTTGTCGCTGTCGTGTGATTCACGTGATCCATGATGTTCGCTTGCGGAATGCGGCCGTGTTGGTGAGTTCCCGGTTGCACGCGGAGCGCTCCGTTGGTTTCGTCACACGCATCGAGGTGGAACCGCACAGTCAGCATGTGTTCGAGGATTTCCACAGGCGGTTGCACGTGGGGAATGCCGTCTTTGACAGACCACTGTTCGAAGCCGGGAATGTCATGACGTTCTTGGACGGCAATTGTTAAATCCTGATGCCAAAACACGCCCCAATTCGCGGCAGGCGTTTTGTTGAACAGAATCGAACGCGTCAGCCGAGGCGATGAACCCACGAGCGGTTCCAGCAATCTGTGAAGTATGGGCGATTCTGCGAACCCTCGAACTTCTGGCACCCGTTCCGCGAGTTGACGGGCGGCGTATTGTCCGCGTTTGGTGGTTTCCGTACTTGGAAGCCGGTTGATGGAATCGCTGAGTGTTCGCAGTTCGTCGTCTGCGAGAAACGGATCAACAATTGCGAAGCCATCGACTTCCAAAGATTCGGCCAGCGTCGGCATGGTGTTCTGCGTGCGTGCGGAATAAGGTGAAGGTGTTCGCCGATTGGATTTGGCGAGTGTACGTTCATTTCATCACATTGAAACACGAAACGAAAGGCGTGGAGTGCCGGACGATCTTTCGGATTTGACTGTTCCGCAACGCACCGCGGTCACGCATCACGAAGGCCCGTTGATGGTGCTGGCCGGTCCTGGGTCGGGGAAAACACGGGTGATTACCCGCCGGATTGCTCACATGATCGAGCATGGCATCGATCCCCGGCGGATTCTGGCGATCACCTTTACGAACAAAGCCGCCAACGAGATGGCCGAGCGGGTCGAACGGCTTGCGCCCGGGATGCGGGTATGGGTCAGTACGTTTCACCGCTTCTGTGCGCGGCTGCTGCGGGAACGAGCCGAGACCGTCGGGCTGCAAACGAACTTCAGCATCTACGACACCAGCGATCAACAACAGATCGTCCGTCATGCGTTGAGCGATTTGGATTTGGACGCGGTTCACTTTTCGCCGTCGCGGGTGTTGCATCGGATCAGCCGAGCGAAGAACGATCTCATCACCGCCGAGAAATTCGCGTTGGAACATGCAGACGCCGTCGGCACGCACTGGGACGCCGTCGTGGCGAAGGTGTATCCGCTGTATCAACAGAAGATGCTCGAAGCCAACGCGGTCGATTTTGATGATCTGCTCCTGCATGTCGTGCAGATGTTGAACGACAATCCCGAACTCCGTGAAGGGTTTGGTGAGCGGTTTCGATATATCCTCGTGGATGAATATCAGGACACGAATGCCGCTCAGTACCGGATTGTGGCGGCGTTGGCGGCGGGACATCGGAACTTGTGTGTGACCGGCGATCCCGACCAGTCCATTTACGGTTGGCGCGGGGCACGGATCGAGAACATTCTCCGGTTCGAGCAAGATTTTCCCCAGGCGAAAGTCGTGCGATTGGAACAAAACTTCCGCAGCACCAAGGAAATTCTGTTGGCTGCGGATAGCCTCATCGTGCACAACGTCCATCGGAAAGCCAAGGAGCTGATCACAGAGAATCCGCAGGGCGAACCGGTCGAGTTGCTGTACTGTGAAGACGGGCGACAAGAGGCGGAAACGATCGCGAAGACCGTCCGTGAAATTGCCGAAGCGGAAAATCGTCCGTGGTCGGATTTTGCGATCTTTTACCGGGTGAATGCGCTTTCACGGGAGTTGGAGCAGGCGTTGACGCGGGAGCGAATCCCGCTGCAAGTCGCGGCAGGCGTGGCGTTCTACGAGCGAGCGGAGATCAAGGATACGCTTTCGTATTTGCATCTCGTGCATAATCCCAGCGACACGGTGGCGTTTCGACGGATCGTCAACAAACCGGCTCGCGGATTGGGGAAAACGAGTCTCAATCGGCTCATCAATTGGGCGGACCGTGAGGAAATCACGTTGCTCGAAGCGGCGAAAAGGGCCAAGGAAGTCCCGCGACTCACCAGCCGAGCCGTGAAATCGTTTTACGCCTTTGCCGAAATGATCGAGGAGTTCACCGATCTTTCCGTGGGACCGGTCGAGAAACTTCTTGTGCGGGTCTTGGAACGGACGAGCTATCTCGATCTGTACCGAGGTAGTGACAACGAAGACGATCAACAACGTGCCGCCAACGTGCAAGAATTGCTCACAGCGGCGCGGCAGTATGATCTCACGATGGAAGCGGACGGATCGCTCGAAAACTTTCTCGAAGTGACGAGCTTGGTCAACGAGGTTGACTCGCTCGATGAATCTTCCGGCACGGTCACGTTGATGACGCTGCACGCGGCGAAGGGCTTGGAGTTTCCGATTGCGTTCATCGTGGGCGTTGAGCAAAACCTGCTGCCGCACGAACGCTCGCTGCAAGAAGACAACAATGGACGGGCGATCGAGGAAGAACGCCGGTTGTTTTTCGTCGGCATCACACGGGCCGAACAGCGGTTGATTCTCACGCACACTCGGCAACGTGACTTTCGTGGGCGGCGACTGATGACGATTCGCAGCCAGTTTCTCAGTGAGATCGACGTCAACGAACGCACGCTCGCCGAAGAACCGAAGTCGATGTTGTACGATGATTTCCCCGACGACGAATACACTCAGGAACTGCCAACCGACGACTTTGCGGAAAATCCTCCGGAACCGGTATCTGAGGAAACTCAATCCGAACCGATCGCGTCTGAGGCGGTGCAACCACAACAGAAACCCCAACCGAAGAAGTTGCCGAAACTGATGACCGGATCGCAATTGTTGTCGAGTGGCGCCGACACAAAGCCCCGGTTTTCCGTCGGTCAGCAGGTTCGGCATCCCCAATACGGACTTGGTACCGTGACAAAAGCCGACGGCGGCGGACGATGGGGGAAAGTCACCATTGAATTTGATGACGGTCGCGTGCAATCTTTCGTGGCCACCAAATGTCCGCTACAACCGGTCGGTATGGGATGATGGCGTGGCGTGCGTGATTCCTCTTCAATCCCGTGGAAGAATCCCAAATTCCAGAACGCGAACCGCTAATTCCGTTATAAAGTTGAACGACGAACGTCTCTGAAACATCCCTTATTGACGGAACGGCTGGGGATCGCTTGTTTAGAGTGCTTGGTTCCGGCTACAGTGCAGCGTCGGAGCAAGCCAACATCCGCTAGCAAATCCGATTCGTTCTCTCTATGATCGCTAATTTGAGTAAGTCTCAAGCGGGCATACGGTTGAGGCGACACACTTCGATTTTTCAAGGCAAGTGAACACGATGTTATTGTTGTTTGTACGGATCGTCTTTCTACTGGCGTGTGCCGGAGCGATTGCGACGTACATCAGCCAAGGCGCGCCCCACCCGATCATTTCGGCAAGGCCGTTCATTTGGTTCTTGGTGCTGCTCGCAATTACCCAACTAGCGACCCTGATTGATTTGCTGATTCCCCGCAAAGATATCAAGATCATTTCGTCGGTGTATTTCGGGTTGATTATTGGTTTCATTCTCAGCGTGCTGTTGATGCAAGCGTTGGCACCGCTGTTGGGCGGCGATGCGCGAGCCGAAGGCTTGGTAACAATGCTCGCCACCTTGATGATTCCCTATGTCTGCGTGACCTTGCTGCTGCAAACTCGCGACAACTTCCGGTTCGTGATTCCTTATGTCGAATTCTCTCGCGAACTCAAAGGTGGCAAACCGCTGATTCTCGACTCCTCCGCTCTGATCGACGGCCGCATTGCCGACGTTATGGATACGAAGATTTTGGACTCGCAGTTGGTCGTGCCCGATTTCATTCTGCATGAGATTCAGGAAATCGCCGACAGCAACGACAAGCAACGCCGAACCCGAGGGCGTCGGGGACTCGACGTTCTGAGCAAGCTGCAAAACAGCCCGCATGTCGATGTCAAAATGTTGGACGCACATGAGTCGGGTGACGCCACCGGACCAGTGGATCAACGGTTGATCGCCCTTTCCAAGCAGAATGGTGGCCGGGTCGTCACGAACGACTACAACTTGAACAAGGTCGCCAACTTGCAAGGTGTGGACGTGATCAACCTTAACGATCTGTCCAACGCGTTGAAGCCACGCTACATTCCTGGCGAACGGTTGCAGATCAAAGTCATCAAGGAAGGTGAGTCCGTGGGGCAAGGCGTGGGTTATCTCGACGATGGCACGATGGTCGTCTGTGAGAACGCCGCAAACATGGTCGGCAAAGAAATCGGTGTAATTGTCACCAGCGTGCTGCAATCAAGTGCTGGCCGCATGATCTTCGGTCGCCAAGTTCACTCCGTCGATCACAGTTAGAACTGTTGACTGTTGATCGCAGCGGAGCGGCTCAATAGAAACCACAGCTTCTTCGCGTCCATTGCAGATACAATGGCCTCAAATCTGGTCTCAATGGCCGATTCACTCAGGGGTCGCCGATCTGGTTCTACAGCTTGCGGTTGATACGTTCATTCGCACGGCTGGAATCGCTGAGACGACAAAGCCTCCCATCTTGTGAACGGAAGGCTCATCTTTCGATCAGTCGTCTTTTCCAAGTAGTGGGTGCTGCCACTTGGAAGCTCAGAAACCAGTGACTTCTTCGCTTCCGTCGTGGATGCAGCACACCCCAATACGCTCTAGATGCCGCCGGTTCGGTTTGATCCGGTTGTTGGGTTCCAGAAGAACAAGTCGTCGGCACCGGCTTCCGTGAAGACATCGTCGACCAAGCGAATCACACGGCTGAACTCGTTGTTGATCGATTGCGGTCGGAAGACGTTGTCCACAAAGACCGGGCTAGCGGACTTGCGGATATCCGTCAAAGCCGTGCGGTTCTCACCGGTGACAGAGTTCCACAGGAAGATATCGTCCAACCCGTCACCATTGAGGTCAGCTACGACAACGGACTGGAACATGGAACCGTTGAAGCCGGATTGGGCATTGAGGCTGTCCACGAAACCGTCCATGACGGTCGATTGGCCCGGTGTGTCGATGGCAAAGGAAATTCGCCGGTTCTTGCCGGTCTCGAGGTTGAGGAAGACGATCTCGTCCAAGCCACCTTCTTCGAATTGGCCCACGTGCAACGATTCAAAATCGGCATTGATCAGTGTTGTATCAACCACATTGGTTTGAATTCCGATCAGCCCCGTGTCACTACCAACCGACTCGGTCACGAAGTGGGTAAGACGGTTTCGACCAGTAACGGGGTTCCAGAAGAACAAATCATCCGGTCCGCCGCCGTCAAAGTTTCCGACAACTGCAGAGGTGAAGTCGTTGCCATTGATGGCGGTCGAAGGGATGACATTCGTTTCGAAACCGGCTCCCAAATCGTTCGTTGCGACTGTGGTGTGGAGCAGACGGTTTCGACCAGTGACCGGATTCCAGAAGAACAAATCGTGGCTGCCGTCTTCATCGAAGTCGCCGATCAACACCTCTGTGAAGTCGTTCCCGTTGAGGGCCGACACGGGGAACGGGTTGTCCTGCAGGGTGCCGTTGCCGAAGATTAATCGGTTGGCTCCGGTGGTCGGATTCCAGAAGAACAGGTCATCCTCGGTTTCCAACGACGCGGGGATGCCATCGAAGTTTCCGCTGAAGAACTCGGTGAAATCGTTTCCATTGATCGAAGTCGCCGGGATCGAATTGGAACGCAACGTTGCCAAGTTCGATCGTAAATCATCATTCAGGATCGTTCCCTCACCCTGTGCGTCGGAGATGACAACCGATCGCCCGTTGGATTGCACGTCCAGAAGATCCAACACGAACGATTCATCGGCTTCGAACTTCGTGTCGCTGTTCACTGCGATGGTGATCGTCTGCGTTTCGCCAGCGAGGCCGACAAAATCCAGCGTGCCCGAGCTGGCTTGGTAATCGTTATCGGCCACTTCGGCGAACTTGTCGGCTGTGCTGAATTCGACAGACACCGCGTTATCAACCGCTTTATCTAACGTGACGGTAAAGTTGAGTTCCTGAACGCCCGCAGTGCGTTCGAAGATGGAAACATCGTCAATCGAAATACGAGCCGTATCGTCGTTGACGATGGTTCCAAGACCCTGGTTGTCGGCCACCACTATGTCCCGTCCGTCGGCTTGGACATTGGACAGTTGCACAAAGAATTGCTCGTGCAATTCGACAATGTCATCATCGAGAATTTCAATTTCAATGGTCGTCGAAGACTGACCTGCCGCAATGGTGGCAGTTCCCGTGCTCGCGGTGAAATCGGTGTTGTCGGCGGAATCGGGTTGCGTCGTGAAGTCGATCGTCACATCCGCATCCGCGATACGATTCAACGAAACGGAGAACGAAATCGTGTTGGGATCGTTCTCGAATTGTGTGGCGTCGCCGATGATGAGGTTCGCGGTGTCGTCATTGAGAATCGTCCCGATTCCTTGCGAATCACCGATGGAAACATTTCGTCCGGACGACTGGGCATTGGAGAGGTCGACGAAAAACCGCTCGTCGAGTTCCACGACCTGGTCCGGTGTGAGATCGAGCGTCACCATCGTCGATAGTGCTCCAGCCACGATCGTGGCGGTGCCCGATTGCGATGGGACGTCGTTCAGATCAGCGGTGTCGGGGGATGTGGCAAAGTCCACGGACACATCCGCGTCCGCCGCTTGGTCCAGCGAGATGGTGAACGTGATTGTGCCGTCATCCTCGTTGGCAGCGACATCGGCGATAGAAATCAAGGCCGCATCATCGTTGACGATCGTGCCCACACCGCGACCGTCACCAATAATGACGTCACGACCCGCGGCATCCACATTGGAAAGCTGAACCTCAAATTCCTGATCGAGTTCCACGATCGTGTCGGCGGTGATTCCAATATCGAACGTTGCCGAGTTCGAGCCGGCGGCAATCGTCACGCTGCCATTGGCGGTTGTGAAGTCGTCGGTATCCGCAGTTCCGAAGAACGTGGCATATCGGACGGTCACATCTTGGTCGGCGAACCGATCGAGCGAGACGGTGAACGTCATCGGGCCGTCATCTTCGTTCTGGCTGATGTCGTCGATCGTGAGTCGGCCAATATCGTCATTGAGAATCGTCCCGGTCTGCGTACCATCCACGACGACGACGCTGTTGGCCGAAATACCGCCACTGAATCCGCTGAGCATGCCCAATGCAACTTGGAACATCTCATCCGCTTCGACCGTCAAGTCTCCGTTGACTTCCACCGTGATCGTCTGCACCTCGCCTTCGTTCCCAACGAAGGTCAACGTGCCATCGTTGTCAACGTAGTCGCCGTCCGCGATGGTGGCGGTTCCGTCGTCGGTGGTGTAAGCCACATTGAACCCGCCATTGACGGCCTGCTCAAGAGTGACTTCGAACGTGAACTCGGTGGTGTCGGCATCCCCTTCATCTTTTGATGCCGAAACCGCCGCGAACGACAGAGTGGCAGAGTCGTCGTTGACGATCGTGCCTTCGGCCATTCCTCCGTTGGCAATGCTGATATCCGCGGGATCAAACCCAGGGTTCAAACCGCTGATGGCCCCAAGGATGACCTGGAAAACTTCATCGGTTTCCACATCGGTATCGCCCCGCACAAGGACGCTAAGCGTCTGCGACTCATTCGCCGTTCCTGCAAAGTTCAATGTGCCGGTTTGGGCGACGTAATCTTGGTCGGCGACGGTGGCGGAATCGTCTTGGGTGCTGTACGCAAGATCGAACCCACCCTCCACTTCGCCATCGAGGGTCACGCTGAATGTGTAACTGGTGATGCCACTATTGCGTTCATCGCGGTCGGCATTGAGTTCCGTGATCGTGATGGTGGCGGTATCGTCGTTCTCGATCGTTCCGGTCGCTGCACTCGGGGTTGCGACCGTATAGTTCGTTCCCGGCAGAAGCGTCAGCACCACATCTTCGTTCGACTCGACAGCGAGTTCGGCGGTCGGGTCGATCGTCACTGTCACCGTGGAGACGCCAGCCGCAAAGGTCACCGATCCTAGGCTGTCTGCGAAGGTGGCTGCTCCGGTCTGCGTGTAATCGTTGCCGAATACGGCATCCCCACCGACACTGAAATCAATGGTCAGCGGTTGCGTGTTCACACCGGACCGCGTGAAGGTGTACTCCAGATTGGTCACACCGTCTTCAAGGACACTGTCGGGAGACACGGTGATCGTGATTTCCGGGAGTTCAATCAGGCGGCTGCCAAAATCGACTTCGGCTATTGAGTTCCCGTCGACGAGATCAACGGTCCAGAAACCATCTTCAGGAGTCTTCGTGCTGACGCCGAATGTGGTGGAGACGTTTCGGAGGATCCAAGCTCCCCGCCCGAGCGTCCCGACCACAAGCACGTCGTCCGCTGCGTCATATTCCATATCGAAGACGTCAACGGTCGGCAGATCGGTTGACAGTTCCGACCAAACCGTAAAGCCGGTGATGGCGGTGCTGTAAAAAACGCCTTCCCCGGTTCCGACAACCAGCAGGTCAGTCGCGGGGCCTTCGATGTATTCCACATCGTGGAAATCGACCCCCGAGATTCCTGCCAAGTTACCGGTGACCTCGGTCCAATTGCCACCGAGATCGGTCGTCATGAAGACCTGATCGGAGTCGGCGACGAAGAATGTGTTGGCAATGGTCGGATCGAGCACGATGTCACGGACAGTGCCACCGGGGAACGCGGTTGTCGTGGTTGCCATCGAGGAACCCGGAGCTCCTGTGCGAATACTCACAGTGCTGCCGTCACCCGCGACGATCAAATCGGGATTGGTGATATGACCGTAGACCAACGGTTTTCCATCGAAAGCGTTCACTCCGGTACTGCCAGGAACGGCCGTATTGGAGCTTCCTTGATTCAAAGATTCGTAGATGGTTCCAGAACCACCAATGACCAGTCGCGTCGCATCCACCGCGTTCAGCACAACCGGTGTGACGAATTGCACATCACTGATGCCCGGCAGGAAGGTTTCGTCAAGGAGGTTGTTGTTCGCATCGTATTCACGACGGCGGAAGGCACCCAAGTTTTGGAAACTGGAATAGCGGAACGATCGTCCGGGGGTACTTGTATCGTCGATGGCGACATCACCACCGTCGGCGGTCGAAACACTAACCCAGGTGAATGAGCCGGTCGATTCTTGTTGGGTGGTGCCGGTGTCTTGGTTGCCGGTCATGGCGATGTCCGACACGCTGTCCCAAGCGACGTCGTGGGCTTCGGTCACCTGCAAGTTGCCATTGAGTGAGAACCAATCGCCGGTGTTCGACCGGGGATCCGTGCGACGATAAACGCCGCCGTCATCGACTTCGATCAAATCACCATTGGCCGAAAAGACGATTTCCCGCGAGTCCGCGTGCGGAGCGCTGCTGCTCGCGGTACCACCGCCAGCGGCGCCCAACGTGTTGGAGTGGGTCAAGTGCACCCATTGACTTCCCGAGGGTTGGCTGAAATCTCCACGGAAAAGTCGGCCGGTGAAGTCTGTGGCACCGATCGAATTCGGGAACGTGCCGGCAT
Source organism: Thalassoroseus pseudoceratinae (assembly GCF_011634775.1). Taxonomy (NCBI): domain Bacteria; kingdom Pseudomonadati; phylum Planctomycetota; class Planctomycetia; order Planctomycetales; family Planctomycetaceae; genus Thalassoroseus; species Thalassoroseus pseudoceratinae. The sequence goes on along the minus strand of NZ_JAALXT010000005.1, from coordinate 334,034 downwards.
CACCGAATGTGCGGGGTTGTCGGTCCCCACCGGCATACACGATGTTGGAATCCGTTGGGTCGGGTCGCAAAGAGAAGTGAATGCTGCCTTGGCCGCCGGCAATTTCCGAGGGAGCCGCACTGGCATCGGGACCTTTGATGCCCCGTGGATTCAGGCCGACATCGGTTCCGTTTTCGTTGGTCGAAGGGATGTCCATGGCGACCCAGGTACTTCCACCATCACCCGACCGGAAGAAACCTGCGAGATCGCCGGTATTGATGATCGCCGCATAGACTTCGCCACTGTTTCCAACGGCGATTTCCAGGTTGCTGGTTCCCGTTCCGTTGGAACCGTCTTCGATGAGTGCGTCCATCGTGGAGTTACTGACTTTTGTCCAAGTCGCTCCAGTATCTGTGGACCTGTAAACGCCGACCTGCCCACTCACGATACCCGAGAATGCAACGCTGGTGTAAAGGACTGAGTAGTCGGTTGGGTCGGCGGCCAGATCGTACGAGACGCCGCCGGGCAATCCGGTTCCGGACCCGTCGCCGACGGCAATCTGTGTGAACGTGGCACCGCCATCGACACTACGGAAAATGCCAACGTTGCCAAAGGTGAAGGCGTCTGCCACATTCACGGAAACGACGATCGTGTTTCCTCTCGCCGCCACGCCGGAAATGTTCTTTCCGTCGAGTAGGCCTCCGCCGTCCAAACTCGTCCAGGTGTCGCCGCCATCGGTTGTCCGCAGCAGGCCGGTTCGTTCACCACCGATTCGACCGAAACTGCTGAAACGGCCAATCCCGGCAACAAGCGTATTCCCCGTGGGATCGGTTGGATCAAATTCCAACGCACCGATCGACAACGATTCCTGGTCGTCGATTAGTGGTGTCCAGTCCGGTGACGGATCGGTTGCATTGGTGGTTCGCCAAATCCCGCCGTTGGTGCTGCCGATATAAAGGATGTCGGGATTGGTTGGATGAGCCGCAGCCGTGTGAATTGCTCCCACGACCGCATCACCTCCCGCGATGTTCTCGACTTGACCAAACAGTGACGGCCCTGGTCCTAACGGCTCCCACACGACGGTGCTGACAGGACTGGTACTGACGGGTGAAGTGCGTTCGTATCCGGCTTGCAGAACGGTTCGAACGGTGTAGGTGTCCGAGGGAAGATCGGTGAAGATGTATGATCCGTCACTGAGGGTGGTTTGTGTTTGTTCTCCCCCATCCAACACACCGTTGTCGTTGGTATCGAGATAAACTTCCCATCCAATCAGTGGGTTCTCGTCGGCATCGAACACACCGTCGCCGTTGACGTCGTCCCAAACCACACCGGACAGGTTGGTGACGGCATCGAGATTGAACTCAAACGTTCCTGTAGACACATTATCTTCAGCTTGAACAGCAGCGAAGTAAATGCCGTCGGCTGGAGCCGTCCAGACAATTTCCGATGCCAGACCTGTGCCGCCATCGTCGTCGAATTCAAGTTCCGTGACGCCGTCGGTGTCGTAAAGGGTGAGCGTCGAGTCGGGCAACGTGAGCAGAGTCGTGCTCAATGTGTATTCGGTACCAGCTTGAGCGTTGAAGCTGAAGTAGTCTTGGTCACCGGAGATTTCGAGCTCTCCCGCAGTCGTCGTAGCTGCGTTGACAGAGGAGGCTTCGATCGCATTGTCTCCGTGGTCGTCGACGATCATCGCCGCCGTCCCTGACCACGCCAAGCCGTACAGTTCCGTGTTGGTGTCGGCGACGAAATCCCAGTGTTCTTCGTCCCAGACCGTGCGAATCATGTATTGGCCGGTCGCGGGCACGGTGAAGTTCAGGTGTTCCACCGTGTTGTAATCGCTGATGGACTCGGCAACCTTCGTTGTGGGTGTGCCGTTGACGACTTCCCAAACTTCGAGGTCCAAATCGTCGAAACTATCTTCCGTAGAGGAGTTGTTGCCCAAGTTGATGCTGCGATCGACAAACCAAGACAGGGTCGCGGTGAATTCCGTGCCGCCTTCCAGAAAATCGCCGATGATGTAATCGGTACTCGCCGCTTGGCCGACGGCACCGTAGTCCCAACCGATGACGTCGACCGTTCCACCACCCAACCCCGGGAGGTCCGTGGTTCCAAGGAGCAATTGATCGAAGGCGGTTGTCAGGTTCATCGCACCGGCCCCGCTGTCGAGGTCGAGCGACTGCGTGGTGGTGATTACGCCATTCACATCGGATTGTGCGTTGTCCCAACCTGGGATTTTGTCGGCCGAGTTCAGCAGAATGGCTTTGTTGACTCGCCCATCGAGGGCGTTCGTCGAGGTGCCCAGGACCGTGCGGGCAGCGTCGGCAATCAGCGTTGCCCCACCGGCAACTGTGGGGGCGGCGAAACTCGTTCCGGCGATATTGAAGGAATAGAAATTCGACTGCGGATTGTCGGTACCGCCAATGTTGCCACCCGTTGCACCGCCGTACAAAGCCGCGGTGATGTTCTGACCGGGAGCAACGATGTCGACTGTCGACCGCACTTCGGAAAGCGTCGTACCGCTTTGCGAGGTTGGATCATTCGGAATGAACAGGTCATTCGCGCCGCGACTGCTGAAACTGCTCACCGTTTGATACGGCGGATTGTCGGTATCCGATCCCAATGCACCGACTGAGATGACATTGTAACCAGCCGCTGGCCCGCCAACGGTGTTCGCTCCCGGTCCACTGTTGCCGGCCGAGAAGACCACGGTCTTGCCGGATTGGTTGACGAGTGCATCGATCCCTCGCGAGAACGTGCCGAAAGCCGCGCCGGTCGTGTCGCTGTTTCCCCAGCTACTGTTGATGACGTCGACCGTTTGGTTCAACGGGCCGGCACCGGTCACCATGAAATCCCGATAAGGGGCGATGAACGTGCTGGTATTGAACGAGAAACTCAAGGAATATGGGCTGCCGTTCCATTGGGTTGCGATCGAACCCGAGAACATTTCCGCTCCGTAGGCGACGCCGCGTTGATATTCCCGACCATCGGACAGGTCGAACGATTCCCCAGCGATCAGCTGACCCGCCCAAGTCGCGTGCTTGTCGACATCACCCGTCTGCGGACCGGCATTGTTCGTTTCTTGGACCAACGTGGTCACGCCGCCAAGTGTCTCATGCTGGTTCCAAACATGACCGGCCTCGACGTTGGCGACAATCGCGTTGCTGCCCGTGAAACCAGCGTCGTAGAACGTGTCGGCTCCGATGAGCGCATTCACGTCGATCCCGGAAAATGGATCGGACCCGAAGTTGGAAGACACGTAGTGATGCTCGCCCCAACCCGTGTCTTCGGTGAACTCCAATTGGATGTCGTTGTTCGAGGCCGTTTGCTCCAACGGGGCCGCGACTTCACCGTTCAGCGAACCCTCAAACGAACCAACCGCAACAGCCGATAGCAATGTGCGGTCTTCAAAGACCTCAACCGCGTTGGGCAGCGAATTCGAAACCGGGTGGCGACGAATTAATCGTTGTGAACTCTGACGAAGACGATGCACGCGACCGAAGCTAGATTGGGCGAGCTGCTCGAGCCAATGACGCAAATACACGAAGCCACCTGTGTGCAGAAAGAGACGCTGAGACGAAAAAATCTCGAACTCGCAAGAGAAAATGGATAATTTCGCGAAAAGAAGAGAGAGTTAGGGTCTACCTTATACAGGCGTTACAACTCTTTGCAAGCAGAATCCAGGGGACATATGTTTTAGTATCAAATAGGGTTGTCGTCCGGGGGTGGTGGACTTAAGTTCCAGTGTTTACATGAGATACGGAATATCTCATCGAATGGATGTTGCGGCAGCCTTTGAAATTGTTGTTTTTTTTCAACATGTTGGTCGGGGTTGATGGGGCTTTCGGATCAAAATCCGTAAGGATTAGTACCCCGATTGGTACAATCCTTGAAACCGGTGTGCTCGGAATGGAATGAGCATCAACTGCCCTGGAATGGGAGTGACAGATTAGCGATCAATTAGCTCGCTGACCGGGTGGTGTTTCTCCACGCCGGTGAGACGGAAGTCGAGACCGCGAGAACGGAAGGTCAGATTCTCGTGATTGAGGCCAAGGAGTTGAAGAATCGTGGCTTGCACATCGTGCATGTGGACGGGACGTTCGACGGGGTGAAAACCGAGTTCGTCGGTTCGGCCGATTGTGATTCCTGGTTTCACACCGCCACCAGCGAACCACATCGTGAACGCTTGCGGGTGGTGATCGCGTCCCTGTTTGCGTCCGAGAGCGGCGGAGGCTTCGACCATCGGCGTGCGTCCAAATTCGCCGCCCCACACGACAAGCGTGTCCTCTAACAACCCACGTCGATCGAGGTCGCGAATGAGTGCCGCCGAGGCTTGATCGGTTTGTTGAGCCTGCCTGCGGACACCGCCCTCCACGTTGCTGTGATGATCCCACCCCCCGTGGTATACCTGCACAAATCGAACGCCCCGTTCCACCAATCGACGAGCGAGCAGGCAATTGTTTGCGTACGCTGCTTTGCCGTCCGTCGGGTTCGCACCGTATTCGTTGAGCGTGGCTTGTGTTTCTTGAGTGAAATCGACGAGATCCGGGGCTTCGGTCTGCATACGGAACGCCATTTCGTAGGCGTTGATGCGGGTTCGGATTTCTGGATCGCCGACCGCATCGAGTTGCGTTTGATTCAGCTTTCCGACAAGGTCGAGTGTGTCTCGCTGGGCTTTTCGGTCGTATCCATTGGGGGTGGAGATGTGCAAAATCGGATCGCCTTGGCTGCGAAACGGAACACCCGCGTGAACGCCCGGCAGAAACCCGTTGCTCCACAATGCAGCTCCCCCACTCACAGTGCCGCCACCCTTGAGCACTACAAACGCGGGCAGATTCTCAGTCTCGCTACCGAGTCCGTAACTCAGCCACGAACCCATCGCCGGCCGACCGGGAATTCCGCTGCCGGTGTTCACAAATAGTTGAGCCGGCGCGTGATTGAACAAATCGGTGTGCACGGACTTCACGAACGCAATGCGATCCACCACCGTCGCCAAATGCGGCAACATTTCCGAGAGTTCCGCGCCCGATTCACCGTGTTTCGCGAATTGGAATCGTGGTCCGAGCACGGCGGCGTCTGGTTGAATGAAGGCGTAGCGTTGTCCTTCGATCACGGACGGCGGAATCGGTTGCCCTTCCAACTCGGCCAACTTCGGTTTGTGGTCGAACAACTCCAATTGACTGGGAGCCCCCACCATAAACAAGTAGATCACTCGTTTCGCTTTCGGGGCGAAGTGCGGTGGTTTGGCATTTGTCGGGCCGGCGGTCGTGGAGTTTGCCATCAACGACGCCAGCGCGAGTTGGCCAATACCCACGCCGCAATTGCTTAGAAAGTGCCGACGGTCAAGAGTTTTCTGAAGTTCGGAAAGCGTTGGACTCATGACTTTGTAATCACCTCATCGAGATTCATAACGGCTCGGGCCACCATCATCCATGCTGCGATTTCTGGCGTGGCTTGGGGATCGGCTGCGATACTGGCGGCATCGAGTTCACCTCGCTGCAGCCGTGCCAATTGCTGGGCGTAATAGTCGAGCAACAATTGCAATTCCGCATCCGTTGGCGGTCGTGTGAGGAGCCGTCGAAAGATTCGTGTCGCGGCGTCATGTGGCGACTGCGGATGAGTGCGAACAACCTCACGCCCAAGTGCCCGAGAAAGTTCGAGGAACATCTCGTCATTCAGTAACGTGAGAGCTTGCAACGGCGTGTTGCTGCGGTCGCGTCGAGCAAGACACGTTTCCCCGGACGGGGCATCGAAGACCGCATTCGCCGCGAACGGAGCGGTTCGTTTGAGGAACGTGTACAGCGAACGTCGATAACGATCATCGCCCTGTGACGGTGTCCAACTGGTATTTCCATACGCTAAAGCCGTCACGCTGTTCGGTTGCGGTGGGTACACGCTTGGGCCGCCCATCTTCGATGACAACCTCCCGCTGGCTTGCAACATGATGTCACGAACCGTTTCCGCTCGCACACGGAATCGCGGACCACGAGCGAGCAGACGATTGCCAGGATCGCGTTCCTGCATTTCGCGGGTGAGTTCGGACGCCTGCCGATACGTCGCACTGGTGACGATCAACCGATGCAACCGCTTGCGGGACCATCCCCCATCGACAAACTCGCGAGCCAACCAATCGAGCAATTCCGGGTGAGTTGGCGGTTCGGATTGTGTGCCGAAGTCGCCGTTGGTTCGCATCAAACCCGCACCGAAAAACTCCCGCCAATCACGATTGACCGTCACCCGTGATGCCAATGGGTTGCGATCGCTGACCAACCATCGGGCCAGCGACAATCGGTCATTCGGCTGATTGCCGGAGTTCTCTGCAAAGATGCTCGGCACGCCCGGCGAGACCGGTTCACGGGGCGAGAGATATTCTCCACGATGATGCCGATGCGTTGCGCGTGGATTTTCGGGATCGCGTTCTTGCATCACGAGCGTGACCGGCAAATCCGGCAACTGCTTTCGCAAAGTATCAATTGGTTTGCGAGCGTCTGCCAGGAGTGGTGTTTCGCGAAGAAATTGTTGACGAAGCATTTGACGGTCGTGAACCGTCCAAGTCGTTGGATCGTTGGCTAGAATTCGCTCGACATCAACGGGCAGCGTTTTGGCTTGGACATCGTGAGTGTCGGTGGTGGCGGAGATTCGAAATCGTCCCAGACTCGCGGCGAAATGGCGTTCAAAGAGCATTTGGATTTCGAGTGTTCCGCTGGGATTCCATGGTTCCTCGAAAATCAGCACCAGTTGATGCGGTTCCCCTTCACCGCCGGAGGTTGACCATCCAGTTGAGCCTTCGCCGTCGATGACGTTCGCCGCATCCGCCGATCCGCTGCCGACACTGATCTTGCCATAACTATGCGACGCGGAACCGAACGCAATCGGTTGGCCATCGCTTTGAGCCGTCACTTCACTGAGAAAGAAATCGCCCTTGCGGCCTTCGTAATACGCCCGACCAGGACCTCGAGCCGGCAGTCGCTCGTCCGGCAAGACCTCCAAACGCAATGCGATGATCGGTTGGTCAAAACCTTTGAGATCGAACGCCAACTGGAACACATCCCGTTTGGTGATATCACCGGTTGAGAGAATGGAACCATCGTCGAGTTGTTCAAGCTTCGGCAGATTTGTCCGCATGGAACTCGGTAGAAGCACGGTCCAATCGGTCGCGGTTTGACGTTCTTGTTCTATCCATGTTTCGAGAGCCTGTTGCAGACTCATTTTTTCAGAGGGAAATTCCGTTGCCAGTTTCGATTCCAACTTGTCGATGCGGTTCTGAATGGTTTGCCTTCGTTCGACAATTCGCGAGATCGGCACGGCAAGATCGGGTTCGTCGGCATTGTTGAGTAACGCCATGAAACGGTAGTAATCGGTGTGAGTGATGGGATCGTATTTGTGGGTGTGACACTGAGCACACCCGAGCGTCAGTCCCATCCACACGGTTCCCGTGGTCGCCACACGATCGACCATTGCATAGAACCGAAACTCCAACGGATCGATCCCGCCTTCCTCGTTGAGCATTGTTTGCCGATGAAACCCGGTGGCGATCCGTTGGTCGGTCGTTGGGTTTTGTAGCATGTCACCGGCGAGTTGTTCGATCGTAAACTGATCGAACGGCTTATCGGCGTTGAGAGCCTCGATGACCCAATTCCGATAAGGCCAAACCGAACGTGGGCGGTCTTTTTCGTATCCGTTCGTGTCGGCGTATCGCGCCAAATCCAACCAGGGACGCGTCCAGTGCTCACCGTATCTTGGCGAAGCGAGCAATCGGTCCACGAGTCGCTCATACGCGGACGGATCGGCGTCGTTCACGAACGCATCCGCTTCGGCCGGTGTTGGGGGAAGACCGATCAAATCAAGATACACCCGTCGCACGAGCGTGTAGCGATCAGCTGCAGGCGATGGCGAAAGTTCGTTCGTCAATAACCGGTTGAGTACGAATCGGTCGATTGGATTGCGTGACCACGCCTGCCAACGGGGATTGTCGATCTCCGGAACATCAGGTCGGACCGGCGGAACGAAAGCCCAATGTTGCTCGTACTTGGCACCGGAGGCGATCCACTCGCGAAGAATGTTTCGCTCTTTGACGGTCAGCGGTTCGCCAGCTTCGGGCGGCGGCATCCGCAGGAATTCATCGTCCGAATTGATGCGGTCAAGAAGTTCACTCGCGTCGGGTTGATGCGGGGTGATCGCACCTGCGGCGACCGCATGATCCCGCAGGTCCAATCGCAAGTCGGCCTCGCGGGCTTCTTCATCGGGACCATGACACGCGAAACACTTCGCTGCCAACAGCGGACGAACATCGGCATTGAAAGAAGGGGTCTCCGCCCCACTTAGGACGGAAACCGAAAAGCCGAGAAAGAAAGCAATTGTCGTCGGAATGCGGTTGTGGATCATGCTCCCATTATGAGCATGATCGGCATCGACAGCAATCCGGTGTTACTTCGCGAAGTCTTCGTACTGCTTGGCCAATTCCGATCGTGACGGGGCTTCACCCTTTGTTACGCGGAATCGGAATTTCAGCGTTTTAGTGTCGCCATCAGCAATTTTGAATTTCGGGAAAGGACCAAAACGGCCGTAATCCCGGTACGCCGACCAAATTGCACCTTTGGGATTCGATGGATGGTTCATGTGTTGAACCGTCCAGGTTTGATCGCCAATGCGAAACGTACATGCGACCCACGGGAGATCCTTGTGCTTCTTGGGGTCGATGTCATCTTCGTGGAACGTGTACTTGGCCGATTTGTTGTCGGCGACTTTCTGCGACGGGCGGAACTGCACGCCGGCGTGTTCGGGGTCGCCGTCGAGTGTCGAGTCGCCATTCACAGCGGTGAGATTACTGACGAAATCAATCACGGCGTACGCCTCGGGCGAGTGAACTACCTGATAAGTTCGTTGTTCTTTGATCAGCGGTTTGCCATCGGTGCCGATCCAGTCGATCTTGCTGGTGATGGTTCCGCCGTCTTCGTCACCTTGGGTGGTCACAAAGTCCTGATGCTTTTGTTCGGTATTGCGAACGTGCCACAAGTCGTGCCGTTTGCCGCCATGATCGATGCGGTTCCAACCGATGAAGATTCCGCGGTGATGCGGGAATTTTCCGCCCGGTCCCTTGGTGATAGTTTCGTCTCCGCCGGGAGCCATCACGTGGGCGAAGACCTTGGCGGTGTCGAACGTGCGTTCGGGACTTGAGGTATCACGGACGAACACGTACCGCACCAGGGGGTTACCATTCGGACCCACAATGTCGGCGTGTTTTCCATCTTCCACAACGACTTTGTAAGCGTCGTCGGCATGGGCAAACCGAGCGGTCAGCACACAGCACACAAGGCTGGCGGCGAAAAACGTAAGTTGACGGTACACAGGAATAACTCCGTGGAGACTTGAGGATGAAAAATGGCGTTTGAACCACAATTGGAACCACAAACCGTAACGGGTGTCACTCAAATTATCCAGGCGGACGCGTCGCGTGAAGACGTACGACCGCGGACGTTCAGAAATCAACTTCTGATAATTTGTGGGATGCTTTCGGAAAGGCTAGGAGAAGTGACGGGGAAACCGTAAACTGTTTCCCCCTGGAACACTTGAGTTCCACGTAGACGCTCTACAACCGATGTTTTGTGCTCAGCGTAGTGACCAAACGATACACCTGAGTCAATTGCGGAGGGAAACGCGTTGCTACTGACAATTAGCCTCGGCATACTCTTGACGGCCGGTTTGATCGGTGGAGTGATTGCCGGTTGGATTGGAACTCCAAGGGTCACGCTGTTTATCGTCATGGGCCTATTGCTTGGGCCATCCGCACTTGATTGGATTCCCCACGAGCATTTGCACGAATTAGAACCGGTGCTGAATTTGGCATTGGCCATTGTGTTGATGCAAATTGGCAGTCGCTTCACCCTGGTGTCCTTTCGACGCATCATGAAGGCCGCCGTGCCGCTTTCATTGGGCGAGATCGTTTGTACTTTTGGACTGGTCGCGCTAGGGACGTATCTCATCGGCGAATCGCCCGAAGCGGCTCTGCTGCTCGGTGGGTTGGCGTTGGCAACCGCTCCAGCGACCACCATTGTCGTCCTGCAAGACTACGACTCCGACGGCCCCGTAACAGCCTACACGTATTTGCTGGTTGCGTTGAATAACTTCGTTGCGATTGTGGCGTTTGAAGTTCTGTTCGTGGCGGCGAACATGATTGGCGGTCGTGGAAATGTCGATATGGGCAGTCGACTGCAATGGCTCGCGATCGACTTGGTTGGTTCGGTCACGCTGGGAACTGTGGCAGGGATCGTGGTCAGTTTGGCCGAGACTCGGGTGGCCGAGCGAAAACGGAATCTGGCCGTATTCGCGGCGGCGTTGTTGCTGCTGGGGCTTTGCGAGAAAACCGGCATGCCCTACCTGTTGGCCTTCCTGGCGATGGGCGTTTCATTGGCCAATACGTCGCCGCGAGCCAAAGAAATTGTCGCGGGATTGTCGCCGATTTCGTCCTTGCTCTATGTGTTGTTCTTTGTGTCCGCCGGTGCGGAACTGAACCTGATGGCTCTCAAAGCGGTCGGCGCGATTGGAGCCACCTACATCGTGATGCGATGTCTTGGCAAATATCTCGGCGTGCGGGCGGTGGCCTGGATGCGGGGCGAACCGCAGTCGGTGCAAAATTGGCTGGGAGCCACGCTCATCGCGCAAGCCGGTGCCGCGATTGGATTAGTTCAAGTTGCCGCCGCTCGTGATCCCGAACTCGGCGATCATTTGAAGACGATTGTTGTGGGAACCGTGGTGTTCTTCGAAGTCGTCGGTCCGTTGTTGACACGCTGGGCGATCGTGCGGGCCGGGGAAGTTCCGGTCGCTCATTTGGTGCATCCAGACCGACCCAGCTGGCGGGAGTCGATGACCAATTTGATCCGGCATTTCCGGCGTTCCCTGGGGCAAGACCCACTCGCGAAGCGTCAGCAAGGCGAATTGAAGGTTCACGACTTGATGCGGCAGAACGTCAAGTCGATTCCTTCATCGGCCGATTTTCTGCAAGTGCTCGATTTTATCGAGCATAGCCGGGATCTCGTTTACCCTGTGGTGAACAACGATTGCGATGTCGTCGGGACAATTCGTTATCGGGATATTCGCTCGAACCTGTTCGATCCCGCAGTCGCTTCATTGGTGCGAGCAGAGGACTTGTGCATTCCCCCGCGTTCGCAGTTGTTGCCGGAACAGTCGATCGACGATGCCCTGCGTGCATTCGAGAAGAACCCTGATGGTGTCATTCTCGTGGTTGCTTCAGTAGACGTTCCGACACTCGTCGGGTTGATTGAACGTCGCGACGTCGTGCGATTCGCGAAACGCCACCTTTCCGACAGCTCTGGCCGCAATGAGAATTCCGGACATTGAACCGGAATTCGATCAACTTCAGGCGGTCTTGGGAACGAGTGAGTACGTTTTCAGGGAGCCATCGGCGTGTGCAATGACGGCGGTTTGGTGGTGTTGCGTGAGATCCATTCCGCGGGCGGCAGACTTGAGATCATGCGTGTGAAACGGCTGATCTTGACCAACTTCCCAGTACCAAATCGCTCCTTTGCCAGTGCGGTTCGCTCCGCAGCCCATCACGAAACCGGCGGGGTGAAATCGTCCGCCCCAGGCGATTCCCTGAAAGTTCTTGGCGACTTTCATCGGTTTAAGTTCGTCGGTGTTCAGGTCGAGACTAACGAGAATGGGGTCTTGAACTCCAGCAAACGCGTTCTTCACATTCGTGATGCCGGTACACAAAAGACGCTCGCCGGCAGGATCGAATTGCAGGTCACGTGGGCCCCCCATGTCGGCGGCAAAGACTTTGTCATAGCCGGTCATCACCTTCACCGGAATCGTTTTTTTCTCGGCGTGTTTTTCGATGTCCCAAATCTTCACGTTGCCGAGCAGGTCTTGAGACGCGAGTTCCGCGCGTTGTGGATGAAACACGACCGCATACGGATACCGCTCATGACCGGCAAACTCCGCGATGGGCGTGCCGTCAGCCTGCCAAAGTTTGATTAGCAAGTCGTTGCCACACGTGATGAGTTGGCTGCCGTCAGGACTGAACCGCACCCAGCGACACGACCCCTGATGGGCTTGCACCGTGCGGATCGGTTTCGTGCTTGCGTCGGATGTTCGCCACCAACACAGCCGCCCTCGCCAGTCGGCCGCGACGATGGTTTCATCGTCCGGTGAGATGTCGATACACCGCACCCAACTTTGCGGCCCTTCCAGTGTGGTTTTCTCGCCGGTTTGCAGGTTCCAACGGTGCACGAAGAAATCTTCCGCACCCGCGAATGCGAATCGGGCTTGCGAGTCAACTCGGCAAGTCGTCAGCGGACGATCATGCTTGAACGATTGCAGTTCACGAGTTTGCTTGGGACGCACAGATGGCTCGGCGATTGCAGGTCGCGACTGAGCGATGGCGGGTTGATTCGTCATAATGTGACACCCCAAAACGGCAACAATTGTGGAGGAAAGTGTGTCCTGGCTTCGGAAGCCGTGCGAAGTCTTGGCGACAAATTTCGATTACGCCAACAGTTCTTTGATTGGATCGGCAGCGGGATCACCGATTGGAATCGATCGGCCGGGCACATCATGATCGGCGGCGGTATCCAACCCAAGTGCCGAGAAATAAGTGTGGAAGAGATGTCCCGCGTCAACTTCCCGATCGGCCACGGCGGTGCCTTCTGCGTTCGTTTTTCCCACGACCGCACCCGGCACGATACCACACCCCCCGAGCGCCACCGACCAAGCGGTTCCCCAGTGATCCCGACCGTAACGAACATTGATTTTCGGCGTGCGGCCGAACTCCGAATAGACCATGACCAACGTGTGTTCCAGCATTCCCCGATTAGCCAGATCGTTCAGGAGTGTGGCAAACGGGCGGTCAAATTCGCCGAGTTGTTCGAGGTGGAAGTTGAAGTTCTCGGCGTGCGTGTCGTATCCATGATGGGACACCTTCACACACGTCACGCCCTCTTCCAGCAGCGTGCGAGCGAGCACACAGTTCTTAGCGAATTCATGTCGACCGTAGCGTTCGAGGTCCGTGGCGCTCGGCTCCGCCACAAACACGTCACGTCGCTTGACCATTCGTTGAGCTTGCTCGAACGAGGCGTTATAAGCTTCGATTTCCGCTTTCCGACGTCCGCTGGCGAACCGGTCGTTCATGGCGAGTCGCAGTTGTTGCCGACGTTGTTCGGCACTGTTGTCGATGCCTTTCGGCAGAGTGAGATTGTCCGGCGCTTTGGCTCCAGAAAGCTTCAACTGAGAATATCGCGCTCCGAGAAACGCCGCCGATTGGTCCCGGAGTCCGCGGGTGGAAATGGTGATAAACTTCGGTAACTGTGAGTCCTCAGGGCCGAGGTACTTCGCCGCCACCGAACCGACATACGGGTAGTCCCCCGCACGGCGGCCTTTCTCCATGAACATCCGACCTTGCCCGTGGTCGTTGATTTTGATGTTCACGCTTCGCACGATCGACAAATGATGCATTTGCCGAGCGGTTTCCGGCAGCAGTTCGGAAATGTGCACGCCGGGCACAGACGTGGGAATCGCACCAAACGGACCGCCGTACTTCGTGCCGGGTTTCGGGTCCCATGATTCCAATTGACTAACGCCGCCCTGCAGAAAGACCTGCAACACCTGTTTGTGCTTTTGCTCGATTTGCTCACCAGCCAACGCGGGGATGGCTTGCCCGGCACCAGCCACCGTGCCCGCCAATGCGGAACCAGCGAGGAAGCTTCGGCGAGACAGTTGATGATCGAGGGGCTGGCATCCGGTGTTGCGTCGCATAGCGGAGCTCCAATGGGCGGGAGATTTGGTCCGGAAGGTCAGTGGTTGAGTCGAAATTCAGCGGAGGTCATGGTAGCCCACACGAGTTCTTGAATCGCATTGAGCCGTTCTTGCGGATGGTTTTCGATGGCCTCGGCCACCCAGCGGATTTCTTCGTCGGTGGGGAATCGAGAAAACATGCTCAGGAACAACTCTTCCGCCATCGCGGAAACGTCCTTCGTTTTCTCCAGCCGATCGACGAGGGTTCCGGTCCGTGGGGAAAGCCAATTTTGCGAAGTCGCCGCGTTCATCAGGAACAACGCTTGTTCGGCGGTGGCATCGAAACCGGCCGTCGGTGACTTCGGAGCAAAGGTTTTCACCAGTACACCCGCCTGAGAACCGAGCAACTTGCGAAGTTCGGTTGCTGCGTTTGACTTGTTCTTCTTGGCCTGTTCGCTGGCTTTGGTGTGTTGAGTCGCCGACATACCCACCGCTTCCAGGGTCGACCAAGCGAGTTGTTCCGGCGTCAGGGGTTCTAACTCCGCGATGGCCATCGGTTGCAAACTGTCCATCGGCACGTTTTCCGGCAACTTGCTTGATCGCTGATAGACTTCCGACAACGCGATTTCTCGGATCATCAAACGGATATTATAACCATTGTGATGAAGCTCATCCGCGAGCAGATCGAGGAGTTTCGGGTTTGTCGGCGGGTTCTCACTGTGGTGCATGTCGAGCGGTTCCACCAATCCGCGACCGAGCATCATTGCCCACAACCGATTCGCGAAATTCTGTCGAAATGCGACGTTTGCCGGGTCGGTGATCGCGTCGCTGAGTTGCCGACGACGGCTATACTTCGGCACGCCCCCGGCGGTCTTGCTAGGTTTAACTTGGTACGGTTCCTTCTCCGTTTCGGGTTCGGTGATGGGCGGAAGATCGAGGATTCGCGGGCCAGTCTCACCCTTTTCGTTTGTGAAAACCGAGGCGAACGTCGTTTTACCTTCCGCTTTCTCAGCGATGATGTTGCGTTTCTTCTTTTTGTCATTGAACACATACGATCGGCTCACAAAAGCCGAGAGGCCGAAATAATGCCGCTGCAAATAGTCGACGACAATTGGATGGTCGTGACACTGGGCACATTGCATGTCGCGACCGAGCAAAATCCGTCCCAAATCGCGGGTAACGAGGTCGGAGTCCAACTTCCGCACGAGCAGAAATTTCGCTGCCGGTCGCGTGGCTTCGTCGGTGCCATCTGCTGACAAAATTGTGCGAACGATCTGGTCCAACGGCGTGTTCTGTTCAAACTGCTTGTGCAGCCAGTTCCGCCATTCGGCATTCGTGACGTAATTCCCGGTACGGCGTTCGTTCAGCATGACATCAAACGTGTCAACCAAATGCCAAGTGTGCCGGGGATCAGCCAGCAGACGGTCGACAAGGTTTTGCCGACGTGTAGGTGACGCGTCTTCCAGGAATGCACGGGCTTCTTCGACGCTCGGGATGACACCAACCAAATCCAGGTAGATTCGCCGAAGGAATTCGGCATCATTGCAGCGTTGCCCTGTGGTTGGGGAATCCGAGTTAGCCACACCGCTGAGGCGATCGATTCGCAAGTGCAACGGTTTCTGTGCAGTTGCCGGTGATGGAGAGTCCGCAAAGAGCGTGGAAATCGATCCCAGGAGAATCGCGGCGACTGGCAGGAACGGCGAGGAATTCATCCGGAAATCCCAGCGTGAGAGGTGGTAGGAGTTGAAATCCGCCCGGTCTGGACGGATCAACATTCAGTTATGTTACCAGGCCCCATGCTCAAATTTCCAGATCGAACCGGCAGGGAATCGGAAAACTTATCGTTTTTCTTTGATGGATTCCAATTGTTCCCGAAGAACACGGACTTCCTCACGGAGATCGCGGAGTTGCTCCATGACTTCACGAAGTTCGCCGTTCTCATGGTGTTGGCGATGCTCGTGAAGTTCCCGCTCGGTGGCTTCGGCTCGTTCCTTGACGTGTTCGGCGATTTCCCCCAGACCCGCGTGTTCCAAATGTTCGATGGCCGCACGCATGTGGTCCAACCGCTTTTCCGGCGGACCGAGTTCACGATGTTCCGTATGTTTGTGGTGAGAAGTCAATTCTTCCAGTTCTTCGCGGACTCGCATGATTTCGCGCTGAATGTCTTCAGCTCGCTCTTTGTCGCGGGATTCCGCCGCTTCACGTTGTTCGATCGCCATCCGCTCGAGATGTTCGCGAAGTTCGTTGATCCTGGTCGGATGATGCTGACGATGCTTTTCGCGAGAAGTTAACTTCCGAATCTCGCCCTGGATACGATGGATTTCACGTTCCACTCGCTCTGCGAGTTCCCCATCTTCCGCCTCGGTTGCCGCGCGACGTTCACGGTGCAATCGTTCGAGTTGTCGATGAAAGTCACGCACTTGGGGATTTTCGTGGTCACGGTGCTGCAAATGTTCCGCCTCATGCACCAACCGCTCGGCTTGCTCCCGATGATGGGACGCCTCTCGAAACTTGCCACGCTCTCGGAGTTCGGCGGCTTCACGTTGCAGTTGCTCCGCCTTTTCTCGCAATTCGTCGGCTTCCGATGCCCACATCACTCCGGCCGTCGCCAACAGTAACCCGGCGAATAGTATTGCCATCCCGCGTGTCATCGATTCGCTCCTTGATCGGAAAGTCGGAAGAAACCAGTCTCAGTGTGCCACGGCTCACAGAGCCGTGGCACACTTTGCTTCACCTCTTTATACAGTGACACCGGCGTCGTCGGTGAGGGAATCCTTCAAACCTGCCAACAATGGGCGAATGACATCATTTAGCAAAGCAGTGACCTGTTCCGGGGCTCGTCCGATATACCGTTGCGGATCGAGGGCGTCGTCGAATTGGACTTTCGCGAACGCGGGGTCGCTTTGGAGACGTTCGAGCAAGTCGTTCACGCCGTCGCCTTGTTTAATGCGGCTGGCTGCTTCGTGTGAGTGGACGCGAATGCGTTCGTGGAGATCTTGCCGATCACCACCCGCTTGCACGCCGGCCATCATGATTTCCTCGGTCGCCATGAACGGAAGTTCTTCGGCCAGATGTCGCGCAATCACCGAAGGATATGCCGTGAGTCCTTTGACAATATCACCGTAGAGAATCAGCACTGCATCGATCGCCAAAAACGCTTGCGGCAACGAAAGCCGCCGGTTTGCACTGTCGTCGAGCGTGCGTTCCATCCATTGCGTGGCCATCGTTTGTTCGGCATTCGGGCCAAGACTCATCGCAAACCGCGACAGGGCACACATCCGCTCGGCTCGCATCGGGTTGCGTTTGTAGGCCATCGCGGAAGAACCGATCTGTTTGGTTTCGAACGGTTCTTCGAGTTCCTTTCGGCTTTGCAATAATCGCAAGTCGGACCCGGCTTTGTGAGCGGATTGCCCGATCCCACTGAGAGCGGCCAGCACTTGGGCGTCGACTTTCCGCGAGTACGTTTGCCCGGTGACCGCATAAGTCGTGTCGAACCCCATCCGAGCGGCTACCATTCGGTCGAGTTGCTCGACTTTCGCATGATTGCCGTCGAAAAGCTGCAAGAAGCTGGCTTGCGTGCCGGTCGTGCCTTTGACGCCTCGGAAACGGAGCCGGTCCAGACGGTGTTCGATTTCCTCGAAGTCCAAGACTAAGTCGTAACACCACAACGCAGCCCGCTTGCCGACCGTCGTCGGTTGAGCCGGTTGCAAGTGAGTGAAACCAAGACAGGGCAATGACTTGTGTTGATCGGCGAAGTCCGCGAGCGAACGGATGACAGAGCCCAGTCGTCCGCGGATTAACTGGAGACTTTCGCGGATTTGCAGGAGTTCGGTATTATCGGTGACGAAACAACTCGTCGCACCTAAGTGGATGATACCACCTGCGTTCGGGCAACGTTCCTTGTAGGTTTCGACGTGGGCCATCACATCGTGTCGGCGTTCGCGTTCGTGATGCGCGGCTCGCTCGAAGTCGATATCATCGACAGCCGCAGCGAGTTCTTCGACTTGAGATTGCTGGATATCCAAACCGAGTTCACGTTCACAGTCGGCCAACGCGACCCATAACCTCCGCCACGTGGAGTGTTTACGTTGGGCACTCCAAACTTCGCTCATCTGCCGCGACGCATACCGTGAGATCAACGGATTTTGATACTGTGTATGCCGAGATTGATCCGCCGCCATGATGGAGGCCCTTTCATCGAACGCAAAAATTAGCCGATAGATATCAATTCCGGAGCATAACCAATTCCCGAACCAGAAAAAAGTTGTCCGCAGGGCTGGCAAACCGAGTCACTGATGACTAAACTGCGTGACTTTCCTGTACCAAATCAACTGTTGGCTCGAAATTGCGATGAATTATGCCGAACTCAGTTAACGCCAAGAAAGCTCTGCGTCAAAGCCAGAAGCGTCAAGCTCGCAACCGTGCTCAACGGAGCGAACTACGTACATACGTGAAGAAAGTCCGTCTGGCAGCTGCCGGAGATGATCAGGAAGCCGCTGACAAAGCCTTCCGTGCAGCTGTGAAAAAGCTGGATCAATCCGCTGCGAAACGGCTGATTCACCCCAATGCCGCCGCTCGCACCAAGAGCCGACTTTCCAAATTGCTGAAGAAAAGCAAAGAAGCGGCCAAGTAGAAAATCGGTAATCACGATTTTACCGGCACGGTTCGTGCGAAGATTGAAGGACGCTGACGTCGATAGATCGAATGACGTCAGCTTCTTTTTTTTCAGGGAATCGTGCATGAGTCTGCCTCCGATCGGGTTGATCGGTCCTGCGATGCTTGCCGGGCAAGTTGCCGGTGGAGCCGCTGTTGCGCTGGGACGTGGGTTCGGGCAACTTCTGCAATCCGCGACCGCATCCCAAGCGAAAACCGAGTCATCCCCCACGAACACCGCGACCGCAGCCGATTTGTTGCCAGCCGGTCAATCGCTTTCCCAAAATTTCTTACGCGGTGAACTCCGGAGCTTTGCGAGTCAACTGCAAGAGCGATTGGCGTCACTGTTCCGTTCGTCAGACGAGTTCCAACTTCGGGTCGATTCCAACGGTCAAACCGAATTCAGTGGAACACAGAAGTCACAAGCCCTTTGGGATCAAGCTTTTGGGGCAGATGGTTCGCTGCAAGATCTGGTAGCCGAGATCTCCGATCGACTCAATCAGCTTGGTCCAAAGTCCGCGTTGACCGTGACCCCTTCCCGAATTGGTCTCGATCGCAATTCGGCTTGACATCGCTTCAAAGATTCCCATTTCCTTGGCCTGAGCGACCGAACAGGCTCGACCGAAGCAACCCCAACAACCGATAAAGTCGATAACACCGCTTCGGTGTTTGGGACCGGATCACGGTCTTTGGGTTCGTGGCGAATTTGGAAAGCCCCGTGGGTGATTGAATTCCACCAGGCATTCCCCGCCGATAGCCAACCGGACCTGCTCGAAACGGCTATGGGAGAAGCGAGGGCCTCCATGCAATCGACATCGCTCAAGAAGATGGTCTGTCTGCTGACACTCATCTCGACCGCTGGAGTTGTGCGGGCGGAGGAAACTCTCGCACCGATTACGGATACCCCCGTCGGCAACGCGAGCGTCTCGTTCCCGACGGACTACGAGACTGAATCGCCCATCGTTCCGGAACCTTCGGTGAACGACTGGGGAGAACATCCGCCTGAGGAAGTCTTCGAGCCACATCATGGCGAGGAACTCCACGAGCCGATTCACGAACCGCACCACGCGGAGCATCACCACGCTCACCATCATCACCACGAGTACCCGCACGAATTGGAAGAGAAGAAGGGGCGGTTTGTCATCACGCCGTTCTATCGGGAATTCGACAGTGACCTTTGGGACAACACCTTCGAAGGCATGAACGGGTTTCACGTCGGGACGACGTTTTGGAAACCCTGGCATGAGCTTGGGGGATGTTGGTTTGCTCGTCACGGGTTCAGCACGGAATTCACCTACGGTTCAATGGACGGCGAAGACGATGTGAACCTGAATGGTCAGGCTCTTAGCCCGTTTGAAACCAGCGTGTTCAACTTCCGAGTTGATGAAGCTCAGTTGTACGCGGGGACCATCGGGTTGCCTTTGGAAGTCACGCGGTATTTTGAATCCAGCGGCACACGTTGGGACTTCGGGCTGTCTCCCACGCTCAATATCGGTAATTTGAGTGCGGATATCGAAGCCAACGGATTGCGGCCGAGTGATGATCAATACGTGCTCCGCGCGGTTCCCAGTGAGAATGGTACGTTGGTCAATTTCGACATGCGATTTTGGACCGGCATTGCGTTGCCGAACGATGTGCGAGCCGGTGTGATGGGCTTCATTGGCTACGGCCAAACCGACGCGGTGTTCGGGCGAAGCGAGCAGTTCACCTCGTACGGCGGCGGGATGTATATCGACATTCCGACCCGTTTCGTTCCCCATGAATTCCCCGCGCCGGCCGGCACCTTCCAATGGTTGGAAGTCCTCTGCGGCGAACATTGATTGGCGGAATGCATCCGCTGGGGCAAACATTGCTGTCTGCTCCACTGACCAATGTTGCACAGCCTGACCAACGGATCTACGGCGACCAAATCCGCCGAGCTTGGGTGTTGAGCCAAAAGCGGTCGAGCAACTGTTCGATCGCTTCACGTCCGCGGTAGGTTTCTGTCCATCTCGCTCCGGATTTGCGATCGGTTGCGCTTCGGACTGTTACACGAATGCCAAACTCGTCCGGCAGACGTTCCGAGATGGCTGCTGCCACGGCGAGTCGAAATCGGGATTGGGGATAAATCGGCGTTTCCAACGTCTCCAGAGACCACCGGCCCAGGTTGACCGATCGCCACGGCTGAAAGTCCAATGTGTCCCCTGTTGAAGCATCCGAGATGGGAAGGTCTTTCGGGATTGATTCACGGACATCCTCCCGAATCTCCACACGCACTTGCTCCGCCCGTCCGGTGTAGACGGCCCAACTCGGCCACTCATCGAACCATCCACGTAAGGATGTCAGCGGTAGGACCAATGCCGTGACGATGGGGATCGACGCAACGAACTCTCGCGGTCGCAGTTCTTTGATGAACTGATGGCCAAATGCATCTCCGGTGCGTCTCGGGTACAACAACGCGTTTTGCCCGATGAAAAAGACGTTCCACAGCAGCACGCCCCATTCGTGTTGCAGTCCGAACGGGCCCACGAGGGCGATGAGTGTGCCATGCATGAGCCAACTTGCCCACAATCCGATTCGGCGATGGGGCCACAGAATTAACAGCAACGCCACGAGTAATTCACCCAGCGGAAACACCCACGCCGCGAGCATTTGCACTGTGTCCGGCCAATCGGCGAGTTTCGTTCCCGTCCAATCCGCGATCACGCCGAGAAACAAATTTGCGTGTTCGTGCAGAAAGCTGTAGTTCAATTTCGAAACGGCGGACCAGGCGTAAATGCTCACGGTCAACCAGCGACACCAGTGTAGTCCCGACTTGTTGGGAACCGTGATGAGCAACCACGCGATCAGCAGAAACTGCCACGCCCACGGTTGCAGGCGGTGTTGATCGAGGGAAATTAATCCCGTGAGACAGACCGCGAACACGCCCATCGCGAGTCTTCCGAACCGATCGGGTGGCGGAGAAAATAACGTCACCACCAAAGCCCCGACCACTCCGAACAGCAGCACCCAATCGACCCATCCCGGTGTTCCCGTCAGAAGTTCCAAGAACGGAATCTGTGGGAAGATGGTTTGCGGCGTCCAGAGTTTCCACGTCACCATCAACAAGGCCGCAGTGGCGATAGTCACCCAACGACTGAGACGGCGAATGGTTTGGGCTTGGGAGTCGGATTCGATTTCGGCGGTCGTGTTCATCCTTGAAACGCTATCGCCAAACCCGCTGCGACGGCAAGCCCCGCCAGCACCGCGAACGTGATTTTCACCCAACTCCACGGGCGTTCGCCTTGCACTTCACCGGTACAGGCGTTGATCGCGACTTGATAAGTTTTCTCGTTGTAGCGATAGGCCAACAACCACACCGGCAACAGCAGATGTTTGTAGGTGATCGCATCGTAGCGGGTTTCGAGCTTGTCGATGCGTTGATGATCACCGCCGATTCGGCTGTTCGTCTCCTGCCGAATCGCGGTTTCCATTTGCTTTTTCGCCAGCTCGAAACCGGGGGAAAGTTCCACGTCGTACGTCCGTGCGAGCAAACCGGCGAGCATCGGTTGATTGAACGGCACCAACTGGTCCAGCGGCCACGGTTCGAGTTCTTCGAGAATCTTTCGAGGCAGCCCACCCGACGCACAAATGATGCAATCATCGAAGAAGCGTTGGAACTTGCCGGAAACATAGGTCCAATCGGTGCGGGTTTCAGTGCGTTTGTCGTCACCATCGCCGACTTCGACGGTGTAATCATCACCGCGTTGGCCCTCGTAACGATTGAACGTGAGAGCATCGAAGGTCCAGAACGGCAAATAGACGCCAGAGAAATCACCCTTCACACCGCGTTTTCGGAACTTGTTCGGTGCGAACCACAACGATGCCACCCACGCCTTCAGAT
The DNA here is from genome assembly GCF_011634775.1 of Thalassoroseus pseudoceratinae. Taxonomy (NCBI): domain Bacteria; kingdom Pseudomonadati; phylum Planctomycetota; class Planctomycetia; order Planctomycetales; family Planctomycetaceae; genus Thalassoroseus; species Thalassoroseus pseudoceratinae. Next base: position 311,794 of record NZ_JAALXT010000005.1, on the reverse strand, counting down.
TGGATTTCGCCTGTTTCTTCTCGACTCGGAACGGCAACACGCCATCAACCGGGACACGATCGACGGCGTCGTGCACGTTCTCGCGTTGAATCGGGCTGGCACAGTACGCGCAGTCTTGGCTGGTGAGCGTGCCGATGAACACCACCGTGCCGCCACAGGAATCGCAGCGGATTTCATGCGTATCGGCCCCCGTCAAGGTGACGGCTTCGGTGTGTTGTTCGGCCAACTTCGCCAGCATGGCGTGGAAGTCTTGTTCCTCGACGGTCTTCTCCGAATCGAGTTCGATTTCCTTCGTGTGTCCACAGTACGGACATTGCAACTGTCCGACGCCAATGTGAAATTCGAGATCGGCTCCGCATTGCTCACATGGGAAAATCCGAGCTTTTCCTTCATCGGTAAGTTGCCCAGGTCGCAACGGCGGTGGTTCGGACGGGGGCGTGTTTTCGTGTTCGTTGGGTGTACTCATGGGCGTGATGGCGAATGGGAAAATTCAATTGGGTGGGCAAGTTGCCGGGTGGGTACGACTCTTCTAAACTCTCGGTATGAACGAAAAACAAACGCCCGCGGATCCCTGGTACAAGAACGGTTTGCAATTTACTTGCACCGGTTGTGGTGATTGCTGCACCGGCGATCCCGGAGTGGTCTGGGTGACCGATGAGGAACTTCAACAAATCGCGGATTACCGCGAACAAACTATCGGCGAGATTCGGTTGTTCCATACGCGGTTGCATGGTGGTCGTGTGTCGCTGACGGAATTCGCGAACGGCGATTGTACGTTCTTCGACGGTGCCACGCGACGCTGCCAGATTTATCCGGTTCGCCCCATGCAATGCCGGACATGGCCGTTTTGGAAGAGTAATCTCGAATCCGAACAGACGTGGCAGCAGGTCTGTGAAGATTGTCCGGGAGCCGGTACCGGCGAGCTGGTGACGTTGGAGGAAATCGAACACCGTTTGGAACTCGACGATGATTAACTCCCCTTCGTGTGCCACGCATGTTACCGACGACGATTCACGACCCGCAATTTTCCATCCTCGAACACTGACCGATTCGCATGACGCTGCTTCACGGCTTTGGAGATTCCGCACCGTATCGTGGCGGTTACGTGGCGATCGGCAACTTTGATGGTGTGCACCGCGGGCATCAACGCATGATCGCCACTCTCACTGGTCGTGCCCAGGCCGATGGTGTGCCCGCCGTCGTGCTGACGTTCAATCCGCACCCGATTGAATTGCTTCGTCCCGGACAAATGCCGCCGCGATTGAGCAACATCCAACGCAAAGCCGAACTCTTGACGCATTACGGCGTGGACACCGTGATTGCGTATCCGACCGATCAGGAATTGCTGTCACTTTCGCCGGAAGATTTTTTCTCGCGAATCGTCGAAACCGAACTCGATGCCCGTGGCTTGGTGGAAGGGCCAAACTTCTTTTTCGGTCGCGATCGCAAAGGTGATGTCCACACGCTTCGCGAATTGTGCGAGGCGTCCGGGCGAAGTTTGGACATCGTGGAACCGGTCTTGGATGACGATCAGATGGTGTCATCAAGTCGCATTCGGAAACTGCTTGTTGCCGGAGATGTTGCCGAGGCGGTAGAAATGTTGGGGCATCCGTATCGTATGGAAGGGCGAGTCGTCAAAGGAGCCGGACGCGGTCGCACGCTTGGTTGGCCGACGGCGAATCTTGCGGAGATCGAAACGCTTTACCCGGCGGACGGCGTGTATGCGGGGATCGCCAGAGTCGGTGAAGACGCTTACCCGGCGGCGATCCACTTGGGATCGAATCCCACGTTTCAAGAGAACACGCGGAAACTCGAGGTCCATCTCATCGGTTTTCAAGGCGATTTGTACGACCGTGTCATGGCGGTTGATCTGCTCGGTCGGGTTCGTGGAACACAGACGTTCGCCGGTCCCGAGGAGTTGCGAGATCAACTCAAGAAAGACATCGCTCAAACGCAGAGCATGGCGGAACGTTATTTGTCGCGTTAGGATGCACGCTGAATTGCGGTTTCATGGGAAGAAAGTAGGTCTTTGAGTATGAGCGTCAATTGGGAACCGTTGCGAGAAATTATCGATCAGCACCAACGGTTTCTGATCTCAAGCCACGTTCGCCCCGATGCCGATGCACTCGGCTCGGAGTTAGCGCTCGCGGCGATTCTTGAAGATCAAGACAAATCGGTGCGAATCGTTAATCCGTCGGCAACTCCGGCACACTTGGAGTTTCTCGACCCGCAAGGGAAGGTCAACAAGATCGGTCGCAACTTTACGGTTGATCAGATTTTGGATACCGAAGTGCATATCATCGTCGACACCAGCGCGTGGGTGCAGTTGGTCGATGTCGGCAAAGCACTTCGGCAGTCATCAGCGAAACGGGTCGTTATCGATCACCACATGAGTGCGGATGATTTGAATGCCGTCGAATTCAAAGATACCTCCGCCGAAGCGACCGGTGCATTGATTTTCCGCATGGCTGAAGCGTTGGGGTATCGCGTTCCGCCTTCAGTCGCCGTGCCATTGTTTTGTGCGATCGCGACCGACACGGGATGGTTCCGGTTTTCATCGACCACCGCTGAGACCATGCGGGTTATCAGCCGTTTAATTGACTTAGGCGCGCAACCACATTTAATATATCAACAGTTGTATGAGCAAAATTCGATCGGTAAAGTGCGGTTGGCGGCACGTGTTCTCTCTCGCGTGCAGCTCGAATGCGAAGGCCGGTTGGCTTGGATTCAAGTGAAACAGGAAGATTTCGAAGCTACGGAATCGACACCTGTCGACACCGAAGACTTAGTCAACGAGACGTTGAAAATCGCCGGAACGCAAGCTGCGTTCATTGCGATCGAACAACTCAACAAGACGATCAAATTTAGTTTACGTAGTCAACGTGACTTGAATGTGGCAGCCTTGGCCGAACCCTTCGGTGGTGGCGGGCACAAACAAGCTGCGGGCGCGGTTTTGCAGGGAACTCTTGACGAAGCCGTTGCCACCATGCGTGCGGCATTCCTCAAAGCGATGGAATGTTCGCCGTAACCCACGAACCCCCGCCAGACTCCCCCTGAGACAAATTGCCTCAAAAACCTCACCGTTCAGGACAGTTGCTCCGATGAATGAACCAACTTCCGAGAACCCGACGAGTGCCAAAGTCGAAACCGAAACCCAAGGCACGGTTGATCCGCTTGCGAATGACGAACCGCGACGGTTCTTCATGAAGGCGGTCATCGCCATTGGTGCCGGTGCGGTCGCGGTGTTGACTCCGCTCATTGCCGGCGTGCTGTTCTTCCTTGATCCTCTCTTGCGACGGGGAAAAGACGGCGGCGACGATGAGTTCATCAAACTCGAAACCACAGTCGACGCCCTGCCCGCCGACGGAACTCCTCAACGAGTGACGGTTTTTGCCGACCGTGTTGATGCGTGGAACAAGTTCCTACATCAGCAAATCGGCTCGGTCTATGTTCGCAAAATTGGTGACCAGGTCATTGTGTTCAACGCGACCTGTCCGCACCTCGGTTGTGGCGTGGATTACCGCCCCACCACCCAAGATTTCTTCTGTCCCTGTCACACGAGCGCTTTCGACTTGGACGGCCAAAAGAAGAACGACATTCCGCCGCGTGCGATGGATGTCCTGGAAGCGGAAATTCGCAACAAAACCGAAATCTGGGTGCACTACCAAGACTTCCGAGCGGCTACTGAAGAAAAGATTCCCGTATGACTAGTAAGAACCTTCTCGGACGGTTGGCTGACTGGTTGGATCACCGCGTCGGCACTCGTCACTTGGTGCATGAAGCGCTCTACGAACGCATTCCCGGCGGCTCGCGGTGGCGATATGTCTGGGGCAGCACGTTGGTCTACACGTTCACCGTGCAGTTCATCACGGGGATTTTCCTGTGGACCGCGTACAGCCCGAGTGCCAGCACGGCTTGGGAAAGTGTGTACTACATCAACAACGTGATGTACCTCGGTCATCTCGTCCGCGGCATTCACCACTTCGCCGCCCAAGCGATGGTCGTGTTGATGGCCTTGCACCTGATGCAAATCATCATCGACGGTGCCTACAAAGCCCCGCGCGAGATCAACTTCTGGCTCGGTTTGGTGCTGATGCTGCTTGTCTTCGGATTTTCGTTGACGGGGTATCTGCTGCCATGGGATCAGAAGGGATATTACGCCACGCAAGTCTCGACGAAGATCGCCGGTGCGACGCCGGTGATCGGGAATGAAGTCCAAACGGTTATCCAAGGTGGACCGAAATACGGACACCAAACTCTCACCCGGTTCTTTGCGTTGCACGTCGGCGTGTTACCGGTGTTGCTGATTGCGTTTTTGGGGCTGCACTTGTACGTCTTCCGGCGACACGGCATCACCCCCGCCGACCCGGACCACGCACCGACAACAACCTTCTGGCCGGATCAAGTCCTCAAAGATGCCGTGGCGTGTCTGGCGGTGTTGGCGACGGTCGTGTTCTTCGCCGTTTACTTCGGAGCGGAACTCAGTGCGCCGGCGAATCCGTCCGAACCATACTCGGCTGCCCGTCCGGAATGGTACTACTTGTTCCTGTTCCGTTTCCTGCGATACGAATGGGTTGAGCATCTCGGTTTGGCGTTCGGAGCAATTTACTTTCCCGGTTTCCTGTTCACAATCCTGATTGCAATGCCTTTGATCGCCCATATCAAGGGCGGTCACATGTTCAACAAGATCTATATGTGGCTGGTGGTAGTCGGCATTGTCTTTCTGACCGGTTTGGCGATGTACGAAGACAAGAACGACATCGAACACCAACTCGCGTTGCAGGATGCTCACATCGACGGCGAACGTGTGCAGGAACTCGCTGCATTGCCTCGGAAGATTCCCGTCGAGGGAGCTGTCTCGCTGCTCGCGAACGATCCGTTCACACAAGGGCCGAAAATCTTCGCCAAGCAGTGTGCGGCGTGTCACCGTTGGAACGGTCACGATGGTCGCCGACGGTTCGTGCTCTCCACGGTTGCCGATGGCGACGACGTGAAACAAATTCTCACGCCGCCCACCGCTGCCGACCTGGGCGACTTCGGCACACGTGAATGGACGACGAATATCCTGCTCAACTACGACGAGGTTTTCGCCCCGCTCAAGAATGCCGGGTGGTACCAGCAAGCCAAAGCCGATGACGATTTAGGCTCCGTCCCCGGTCCAGGTGAATCGGAGATGAGTGATTATCTTGCGGAGAATCACGAGTACCTCAGCAGTAACGAAAAAGACGTGCAAGCCATCGTCGAATACTTCGCCAAGATTTCCGAACGGAAAGACTTGGAACCAATCGACGAAAAACTTGCCGCCCGTGGGGAAGCCATCGTGACTGGCGACGCGGACGGACTCTCTTACAGTTGCTTCGACTGTCATCACCAGACACTCGACGAAGCCGACTCCTATGGTTACCCGTCGTTGCACAAATACGGTTCGGTTGAGTGGCTGAAGGACTTCATCACCAACCCCGGCAGTGGCAACCACTACGGCGACTCAAATCAAATGCCGGCGTACACGCCCGATCGGCTTTCCCCGCATGATCTCGACATGCTCACCCGCTGGATGGTCGGCGATTACGACGAAACCGAAATCGAACTCCCACCCGTCATGACACCCGCCGGCGTGGAGATTGAAGAATCGACCGAAAAAAACACGGAGGATGGAGAATAGCGGACGGCAACAAAGTCGTTGGGAACGCGTCCGATCTCGCGACCAACAAGAACGCTTGGGACATGCCATCCGCTGATCTCTCGAATTCAGATTTCTGTGATCCGAAGAGGTCAAACTGGCGTTTGCAAATTGAGACGATGCACGGTCGAGGGGAGCGTTCCGTTCGACCGTCCTTTTCGGGAGCGTTGAAATCTGAATTACGGGGAGTGTGTATGTTCAATCTGATGTTTAGTATCTTCCCGATTCTTTTCGTCGTTGTGTTTGGTTTCATCATTTACATGTCGTTCCGCACGTTCTCAACATCGGGGCAGATCTTTCGGCTCGCGCAACAGCGGATGAAACAAGAGTTGGAAGCCAGCCAACCCAAGCCGCCGCGAAATTGCGACTATTGCGGCTCATCTCTCGAACCGGATGAAACCGAGTGTCACGATTGCGGTGCCGATGTGACACATGACAACAAAGGGTAACGATGAAGATAGCCGTCACCGGTGCGACAGGGTTTATCGGTCAGTACATCGTTCGTCGACTCGTTGAGTCCGGTCACACCTGTCGATGTTGGTTTCGCCCGACGAGTGACCGCAGCGGTTTGAAGTCCGTTGCCGACTCGGTCCAATGGGTCGAAGGCGAACTCGCTGGCGGTGCGGAAACCGAGTTCGTCAGTGGTTGCGAGGCGATCGTGCATGCCGCGTTGTATCATCCTGGTGGTGGTTTCCGTGGTGGCGAGGGCGATCTGATCGACTTCGCGACGAAGAATATCATCGGTAGCTTGCAGCTCATCCAAGCCGCTCGCGAAGCCGATGCAAAACGCTTCGTGTTTGTCTCGACGTGTGCGGTCCATGAAAAAATCCTCGACGATCGCCCGCTCGACGAAGCCCACCCGTTGTGGGCGACCAGTCATTACGGTGCTCACAAAGCCGCCATCGAAAAGTTCGTGCATAGCTTTGGACTCGGCGAAGGTTTCCCGATTTGTGCGGTCCGACCGACCGGCGTTTATGGCGTTATGCAAGACGTCGCCCGTAGCAAATGGTTCCCGCTCATCAAACGGATCGTGGCTGGCAAAGACGTCCGCTGTGAAGGTGGTGGCAAGGAAGTGCACGCTGGCGATGTCGCCAAAGCGATCGACGTGTTACTGAATGCCGACGAGGATCAAATCATCGGCGAAGCGTTCAGCTGTTACGATCGCTACGTCTCCGAATACGAAGTGGCGACGCTTGCCAAGGAACTCACCGGTAGTTCCAGCCGAATTCATGGCGAACCAAAGTCCCCCAAGAACCAAATCGTCACCGAAAAAATCCGTGCACTCGGGATGGAGTTCGGCGGCGAACCGCTCTTGCGAAAGACGATCGAACAACTCGCCCAAGCGACTCGGACGTCCTAGCGGCCCGATGAAAATTCTGATTCGTGTGCCACTGGCGTCTCGTCAGTGCGATGACCCCGAACGCATCCCCTGTATAGCACGGCTGACACAACCGTGGCACACAAGTTCAATCGGCGATATTTCGAGATCGCATCAACTATCCTTGAACCGTTGACGACTCGCAAGCCGTCTGCCACGATGCGTGATGAAGCTGGCAATGCACGATCCTTGTGAGGAATGACGATGAGTGCTCACTCAGTCCATCGACGATGCAGCATGGCAGTTCTGTTCGCGGTCTGGACGTGTTGCGGATCAGGAACGGCGGCGGAGCCTGAACGCGGTCCGTTGGCCGGGCATGATGGCATCGCGTACGCCGTCGCCTTCACCCCCGATGGTCAATGGATCGCGACCGCTGGGTTTGACGACACTTGCAAACTCTGGGACGCCAACACACGCGAAGCGGTCCGCACGATGGAAGGCCATTCCGGAATCGTGTTGTGTATCGCGGCCTCTCCGGACGGCACGCAACTCGCCTCCGGTTCGGGGGATCGTTATATCAAGTTGTGGGACGTGCCCAAACGCTCGGCGATTCGTTCACAAGACGTACCTGGCGGCGGAGTCGTGGCACTTGATCGTAACGGAGATGGCAAACGACTGGTGACCGGCGGGCAAGACAAAATTGTCCGAATCTGGGAAGTGGTCGACGATGGCACTCTGAAACAATTGCACGAATTCACGGGCCACACGGCCGCAATCACGCGTGTGGCATTTCGTTCGGACTCGCAGCAAGTGGCTTCCGCCGACACCAGCGGCGTGATTCGCGTGTTCAATGCCGACAATGGCGACCTGCAAAGTGTCATCGGAGCCCACTCAACGAAAATCGTCGGGCTCAGCTTCGCTTCCAACAACTCGTACTTAATGAGTGCTTCGCAAGACGGAACCGTCAAGCGGTGGCCGAATAAGTTCCCCGAACACAGCGAGTTCACCGGGCATGAGGGAACTGTGCGAGTGATCGCAATCAATCCAAACGGTGATCGAATCGCGTCAGCCGCCGATGACAAGACCGTGCGAATTTGGAATCAACGTGATGGCAAGGAACTCCAGGTTCTTAAAGACTTGAAAGAACCAGTGACGACGATCGCCTACAGCAGCAATAGTGCTCAACTCGTGACCGGATCGGTCGACAAGATCGCGCGGCTGTTCGACCCGAACAACGGAAATTTGATCAAAGAATACCCCGCCCAAGCCGCTGCCATTACTTCGGTGAGTATGCATCCGAATCGGCAGGAGTTGGCGTCCGCGGATGCCAGCGGTGTCGTCAAGATTTTCAAGACCGAAGACGCCAGCGAACTCCGCACACTCACCGGGCATCAAGGCCGTGTCACGCGAGTGGCTTACTCGCCGAACAGTCAGACGATCGTCACCGGCGGCGTCGACAAGACCGTTCGCGTGTGGAGTACGAGTGACGGGAAAGAACAACGCAAAATTGATGTCGGCACGCCGGTCCATGCGGTTGGTGTTTCGTGGAACAGTTCTCAGATTGCGGCGGCGGGCGATGACGGAGCGATTCGCATCTACAACCTTGGCGATGGAAAACTCGTGCAGACGTTTCCCGGGTTTGGCAAGCCAGTTCATTCGGTGTATTTCAGTCGGGACAGTCAACGTCTCGTCTCCACCGATGACGATCGAGCGACAGTATGGGAATCGAAAACCGGTAATGCGTTGCAACACTTCGTGCATCATTCCCAAGCCGTCACCGATGCCGTTCTTGCGAATGATCATCGCACCGTGATTACAAGCGGTGCTGACAACTTGCTGCACAAGGACATGGTCTCCGTCACGTTCACGCATCAAGCAGATGAAGAGCGGATCGATGCGTTCTCGATTTCCCCCAACAGTTCCTACCATTTCACAACGGGGCCGAACAGCGGGCTCGTCATGTGGAATGCCGGCAATGGCAGTGAGATTCGCAAGTTCGAGGGCTTTGAAGGAACAGTGACCAGTGTGGTGATGAGTCCCAACAGTCGACAAGTCGCCGCCGGTGCCGGTCAGCATCTTTATCTCTGGGATGCGAACAGTCGACAGATGCAGTTCAAAAACACTACGCCAACCGAAACCACGCAGTTGGCGTTCAGCCCAGACAGTAAAAAACTGATCGCGGTTGGAGCGGACGTCAAGATTCGCAGTTTCGATCCCTCGCCGCTCAACCCGCAACCCGCTGAACCACCGTCACGCGATCCCGCTCAGATCATGTCCGGGCATGGAAAGACCGTGACCAGCATCGTCTTCCAACCGGACAACCAAACCGCGTGGACGTCGAGTGCGGATGGCACGATCAAGGCATGGTCCGTCGCCGCCACCGGTCAGGTGGCCGACTTAAGGGGGCATTCGGCGGGTGTTTACGGGCTCGCGTTCTCGCCGGACGGCAAATACCTTGCATCCGCCTCGGCCGACAAAACCGTGCGGCTGTGGGACCTTGAAAAGAAGAGTCAAATCAAGACGCTTTCCACACAAGACGAAGCGGTTTACGCACTGGCTTTCAGCCCCGATAGCACGCATCTGCTGACCGGCGGTGGCGACAAAACCGTGCGGCTGCTCAATGTCGAAACCGGCGCGGAAGTTCGGCGGTACAACGGTCCGCGACATGCGATCTACGCCGTCGCCTTCCGTGACGACGGTCGACAAATCGCCGCCGGTGGTGTGGGTTTGGGGAACGACCGCACCGTGTTTCTTTGGGACACCGATAACCCCGATCCGCTCCAAGAATTCAGCGGCCACAAGGACGACATCTACTCCGTGCAGTTTAACAAATCCGGTACGCGGCTGATCACCACCGGTTACGCGGGCGGACTACACGTCTGGTTGCCGGGCAATCCCGCACCGGTTTACTCGCAGGATTTCCCACAGGTGACGTATCTCAGTCGTCTCTCGCCCGACGGCACCCACCTCGTGATGCCCGCCGACGATGGCAAAGCGTATTTCGTCAACATTCCCGAAGATCAACGGTGAGGAAACTCAGCTTGATCGGCTCGGGTGAAACCCGATGACCAATGGGAAGGGCGTGGGTTCCGTGTTCGCCGTGCCCATCGGTTCGCTCTAGGGCGTGCCACCCGCACGCCATATCGTTCATGTGCACCGGTTCTTCAGTTTCTCTTCAAATTCATGGACAAAACCAGTTTCGTCCCAACAAGCAAGGCCGTACTTATCTGCTACTAGTGAGAGAACGTATAGGAGAGCTAAGAGAAGCCCAAACATCGAATGGATCTGTTCAAAGGTGATTTTCTCATTGGTATCGTCATGCACAATTCGATTTCGCAGTTCTTTCAGGCTCTTCAAGTCCTCAACCAACGACAACTTTGTCTTGATGTTACACTCGGCCAAGAGTCGTTTCATTATTTTGTCGGGTTCACCAGCCCCTATGATCGATGCAGCTTGGTCAGCAAGCGTTGAGAGTAGCTCTTCTCTTGAGCCCGTCTGAACCACATCAGCAAGCGGCACCTGAGCAAATTTCTTGTTGTCTGGTGGCAATACTTGATGCATTCGGTCCGGTTGCGCGAGAAAAACGTGACGAAAAAAATCTGTCACTATAAGTTGAGTGTAAGTTGCAGCAAGTACAACCATCTGCCGCATGTAGACATCCCTCGCGATGTCCATCTCTCCGCGCAAGTATTCGTCACTTGCCGAATCATTTAAGCACCATGCAGCAGTATTGGATAGATAGGAGATTCCTTTCAGCCGCGGCTTCAGAAAAGAAACAGTATCCTCGTCAGCCAGCATTGATTGCAGAATGTCTATCGGCGCCAAAGCTTGATGGATGCGTACGCTCCACGCATCAAGGCAAAACGGAGACATCGCGACGGTCATCCAACCACAATTCTGGCATTCGTAGAGTACGCTATTTGAATCTAACGTCGCCATTACATGATCACTACTACATTCAGGACAGTTGTCGTACAACATTGTTGTAATTCCGCTTTTGAAGAGCTGTTTACCTACCAATTATGGAGAGAAGGAGAGAAAACCTGTTCAGCAGGTTCGTCGTTTTTCACAGGACGGTTGAGCAATTTATCGAATCGTTCGATGTGTATTTGTCGAATTCTAGTTTCTTGACTTCTGTCACAAATCCAATGCAATCTGATTCATATTTGCAGAGAACCACTCAAGTAGCACGACATCATCAACGGAGGGACGTGGACGCCGTGCTCGCCATGCCCATCGCTTCGTTCTGGGGCGTATCACCTGTATCGTGAAATTCGGGTTGATCCAATCCTGAAAGATTCCTAGTATCCCGCGATTTTCCAGTTGGCCGCTTGGGGGGACTCCGGCGGCGTGATGCCAAAATCGCGAGATTTCTTGAGTCAGCAGGAGGCTGCCGTGATCGAATTGACCCAATGGATGGAATCGTTCGCCGTTCACCAGAAACCCTGGTTGATTCTCGGCAAAGGCCCGACTTTCTCGGAATTCAAGAACGTCGATGCCTCCGAATACAACACGCTGTCGCTGAATCACGTCGTTCGACAGACCAAAGTTGACGTCGCTCACATGATTGACGCCGACGTCGCGGAAGACTGTGCCGACGAACTTTACAACAATTGTCAATATCTGGTCATGCCTTGGCATCCGCATGTCAAAAATGATCCGACTTCGAAAACCCTGGCCGACTTCGTTGCCGAAATCCCGGTTCTGAAGAAACTCGACGAAGAAAACCGGCTCGTCTGGTACAACCTTTCGTCCGCGAAACCGAAGGACAACTCGCCGACGATTCAGGCGAAATTCTTCAGTGCCGAAGCGGCGTTGAATATCCTCGGCCAAGCCGGTGTGAAGAAAGTTCGCTCGCTGGGTGTCGACGGCGGACGCGGTTACAGCGGTGCATTTGCCGATCTCGAAACCAAGACGATGCTCGCCAACGGACACGGCAGCTTCGACAACCAAACCGCCGAGATCAACGCGATTTCAAAGAAATGGGGCATCGATTACGCTCCGCTGTCCGAACCGATGCGGGTGTTTGTCGGCACCGATGAATCGCAAATGGTCGCCACGCGGGTGTTGGAATACTCCATCCGCAAGTTCGCCACGCGACCGGTCACGGTGCATCCGATGCTCAACCTGCCGATCCCGAAACCCAAGCATCACAAGAACCGCGGCCGCACCGGTTTTTCGTTCGCTCGCTTCGTGATTCCGGAACTCTGTGGGTATCGCGGTCGGGGTCTCTACACCGATGCGGACATGCAAGTCTTCACCGACTTGGCAGAATTGTGGGACATCCCGTTCAACGAACAACGCATCCTTTGCACCAACCAACCGGAAACGCCGAAGGCTTGGCAGAAACCGGGTCAGCACTTCCATCCCGGTCGTCAAATGAGCGTGATGTTGCTCGACTGCGAACGCTTGGATTGGAAGATCGATGAGATCATCAAGGGCATGGATGACGAGAAATACACTTATCAAGATTTGCTCTTTGAGATGTGTATTGTCCCCGAAAATGAAATCGCCGACCGCATTCCGCCAGAGTGGAATTGCTTGGAGTGGTGGGAAAAAGACGTCAGTAAACTGACGCACTACACCGTCGTGCCAACGCAGCCGTGGAAGAACGACGAAAACCCGCTGCGTCACGTCTGGGAAGAAGATTACCGAGCCGCCGTTGCTGCGGGTGCGGTCGATGCGAAGGAAGTTCTTTCCGGAATTCGCGCAGGCCACTTGAAGGAATCGCTCAAAGACGCCTTCAGTCAAGACGCCTGGGAAGCCGCTGTCGCTGCCATGCCGGAACCCGTGGTCGAGGAGCCAGTCGCGAAAGCTGCTCCGCCGGCACCGATGGGCATCGGTCGGATGAAGCAACTCGTTGGCAAAGCGATTCGCAATCCTGGCAAAGCGATCAACCGGATTCTCGGTCGCCGCGCTGCCTAATGGGTTTTCGATCGAGTGATCGAACAACTCTCAGTTGACGAATGTCACTACAGGAAGTTGCATCACGGTGAGGAACCGGATGGCATGCCCTCGGCTTTAAGTGGGCATGAATGGATAATCGAACGTCGCTGGCCCATGCCCACACTAAGCTGTGGGCATGTCGCCCAAGCCCTGATTGCACCGAGGGCTGCGAGAGATTGTCGTCGCCATATGCAATTTCCTGCATTGTTAGTTTACCTAGCAGTGCAAGACACCAGCCGACCGCGAGTCTCTGGAAACACTGTTGGACGAGCGGGCAGTGGCACCCCATGCTGGGGAAGGGAGAAAACATCGGATGACGGATTCCACCCCAAACCCTAGCCGACTCCGGCGAGCCGCTTCGCGTCTCAAGTCGGCGACCATGCAACACGGACTTGCGGTCGTTCCCCGTGGTGTGGGTTATGTGAAGCGACGTGTTTCCGCCAGTGTCAAACATCGGTTGGGCATGACTGCCGACGCCGCACCGCGTCGCACACTCACATCCGCCGAAAAAATCGAACTGCAACAACGTGCCGACTCGCTCCGCGATGCACCGTCGGTGCAGTTGATCGTCTTGGGTGACCAATCTCAGAAGGCCGCTTGGAAGCAAACCCAGCGGTCTTTGAAACAGATCATCTATCCCTGGCTCGACATTCAAACCGGTCACACTCCCGATCAACTCTTGTCGGGGAGCAACGCGGATTTCGTCGGTTTTGTCGAGATCGGTGATGAAGTCTCGCCAGATGCACTCATCGAATTCGCGGAGGCGATCAGTGAGAATGCCGAGTGCGATCTAATCTACGGCGACGAAAACCGCATCAGCAAAGGCAATCGCGAACACAGTCCGTGGCACAAACCGAGTTGGTCGCCGGAACTACTGTTGTCACAGAATTACCTAAGTCGTTTGACACTCATGCGGACGGCTTGCGTGCGGAAAATCGGCGGCCCGTGTGCGGAAGCCGGAGCGGCGTGGGAATACGATTTGTTGTTGCGAGTTGGCGAGGTGGCACGTTCGGTCGTGCGTGTGCCGGAGATCGTTTATCACCGACATGACGTTCACGGCAGCGGCGATCCGATGCAAACTTCGGACGAGATGAGTCGGGATGCTCGAAAGGTTGCGAAGTCGGCACTCACCAGACGCTACATGACTGGTACTGTGGAGCCGACCGATCTGCCGAACACGCATGCGCTCCATGTGCGTCCGCAGCGACGCGATCGTGTGTCGATTGTCATTCCCACTCGTGATCGAGCCGGGTTGCTCAAGGCGTGTGTCGAAAGTGTGCTCGCGGAGACGGCTTATCCGAATCTCGAAGTCATTATCGCCGACAACGATAGCTGCGAAGCGGAAACGCTTGAGCTGTTCGAATCCTGGGCCAGCGATGTGCGAATCCGCATGGTGCCCGTGCCGGGGGAATTCAATTTCTCACGCGTGGTCAATGCGGGCGTGGCAGCGAGCAACAGCCCGTATCTGGTGCTGCTCAACAATGACATGACGATCATTGCCCCGAATTGGTTGGATGTGATTGTCGCGTGGTTGGATCAGTCGGAAGTCGGCATTGTCGGGGCGAAGTTGAATTTCCCGAACGATACCATTCAGCACGCCGGGATCATCATGCGAGGTGACGGACCGGGACCGAAACCGGCGTTTCACCATCTCAAATTCCAACCGCACGATGCCCCCGGTCCGTTCGGGATGCTGAAGACGACTCGCAATTACTCGGCCGTCACCGGGGCGTGTCTCGCCGTGACGCGGAAGGTCTGGGACGAAGTCGACGGGTTCGACGAACGTCTTGCGGTCGCCTACAACGATGTCGATTTCTGCTTGTCGGTGCGGGAAGCCGGTTATCGGATCGTCTACAGTCCGCAGGTGGAACTCTATCACCACGAATCCGCCTCACGCGGCACCGACAAATCCGACAATCCCCGTTGGCAACGTGAACAGCAAACCATGCTGAATAAGTGGGGCGAGAAACTCGGCCGCGATCCGTTCTACAATCCGAATCTGACGCTCACCAACTCTCAGTGCGGCGTGCGAGACTTCACCAAAGAACCCCGCACCGATCGCCCGCAACGACGAGCCGCGTGAGTGACCAAGATTGAGGATTGCTCGGGTGGACAATTTCCCTCCCGTGGAATTCAGTGATGTACGATCGAATGCCAAAATATGATGAGGTACTCAAAGAGTACCAAAACAGATTGGCAGAACAGTTTCGCGAACTAAAAGTCGTCATCGAAACTGGCCTTGTTCACGCCTACGCAGAGATTCAAGCCCTCAGAAGGTTCAATCTGAATAGGGCGGCAAAGATTCTGGACCCAGTTGCCAGGAATTTTGATCTCATCACGAAAGCCAAGCTCTTTGACGCCGCAGAACGAGGCGAGAAAATCACGTGTGATGTGGTCGAGCGACTCCTGGACGTTCAACCTTCACCCGCGATTTTGGACAGAGCAAAAGAGATGCTTGTAGACATCTTTATTCATCGTCATTGCGATATCGAGTGGAGCGCAATGGCTGATGATTCAGACCAGAATTACGATGAGTTAGTACTTGACCCTGTTTTCTTCAATGTTGTGCCTAACCGAGTTTTTTTCGTGACATATTCAAATTGGTTTCTTAGATCTCGAGGAGAATTGTATCGGCATCAAGAATATCTCACGGTCCATGAAGACAGGATGAAGGTTCTAGATATGGGCGATGATGACATAACGTTTGGGGGATTACCCCTCGTTTACATTCCGTGCTGCTGAATAGGTAACTGCACAAAAATCTTTATACTCACGCCAATCCAATAACTGGATTTGATCTAACAGGAATATTTTTCGGCGTTGGAGCATTCATAGGGATGTTGAATACGGCGGGGTGGCACTCAACGATTTCCGGCTATGGCCTCTCGTTCCTGGCCACTGGCCCCAACACTACATCGCGCCTTCGTCGCGGTTGCTCCACCAGGGGAGGGAGACGCCGCCGTCGATGGTGAGGGTGCTGCCGGTCATGTATTCGGCGTCGGGACTGAGCACATACGCGACCGCTTTGGCGATTTCCTCGGGTTGGCCGAGCCGCCCCCAGGGGAGTCCTTTCGCACCTTCTTGAATCTGTTCTTCCGAGAAGAATTTGCGTTCGCCGGGGGTGTCGATCCAACCGGGATGCACGATGTTGACGTTGATCTTGTGCTCGGTTAGTTCGATCGCCGCCGTGCGAGCCATGTGATCGATGGCGGCTTTGGCCATGTTGTAGGCCATCGCGGTGGGAATCGGGATCACCGCGTGTGGGGAACTGACGACGCAAATCGCTCCGCCTCCGCCTTGCTTGACCATCTGCTGGGACGCCGCCCGCACGCCGTAAAACGCGCCCCACATCGTGACGTCGATCGTACGGCGAAAACCCTTCATCTTCGCATCGATCATACGCTCGCGATCGGAATACACCGCGTTGGAGACAAACCGATCGAGACTTCCGAACTCGGCGACCGTCTGGGCGACCATGTCTTCGACGACCGATTGCTCGGAAACATCCGCTTGCAGCAGCAACGCTTGGCGACCGAGCTTCCGCACTTCCTCGGCGACGGCGTTGGCTCCTGCGGTGTCGGAGTGGTAGTTGATCGCCACATTCGCACCGCGTCGGGCCAATTCGATGGCAATGGCCCCGCCGATGCCTTTTGACGCTCCGGTGATTAACGCGTTCTTGCCTTCCAACTGCATCTCGTAATTCCTTCGTTAGGGGCCAATTTCGTGAGTCCGATGATAGAGAGATTTGCAATGCTCGAACAGTCACCGACCAACTCACGTTGACAGCATTTCGCGTTCCGCCTAGCTTTCGCAATATCTCACGATTCGGTTCGATCTATCATGCTCTTTGGAACAAGGAACTCGACCGATGTTGCCAACATTACTTCACAGCAGCTTGGGTTTGAGTGCCGTTCTTTTGTGCGGCATGCCGATTGTCGCCTCAGCCGCACCGCCGAAGAAATCAAATGCGGATGTGGTGATTCACGCCGTCGAAGCCCCCGAAACGCAATTGATGGGGTTTTTCGCGTACGAGATTCGCAAGATGCCGTTGAGTGACGGGGAGGCCGTGAGCGAACAAGGTGCCGAAACCGGTTGGATCGCATTTACCACACGATTCGAAAACTCCAACGATGGCACTTTCGTCAATATGTATCAGCTGAAAGGTCTGAGTGTCGCCACCCATCAGAGCATACCATTTGAAGTTGGGCTAACACTCGAGCCACGCAAGCATCACCCCAACGCGTTCAACGTGGAACTCAGTGGTTTGGCGGCGAATGGCACGTTGGTCGGTGTGGCAGTGGTTGAATCTCCGACTGAAGTGACGTTGAAACTCCATGGCAACGAACCCGAAGCCACCGTAATCAAATTGACGCGAGTCAGCGGACGACAACTCACGGAAACCGGTCCACGTTCCGCGACGCGAGCAGTGGAAAAGAAATCGAACGGCGGGACTTTCGATGCGACTCCGTTCTATCCGGAAGGTAAGTAGACTTCGGTGGTATTATTTTCACTGCCGATTTTCAAATGATTTCGATGGCCGCAGGATGACGGTCAATCAATGTCGATAAGGATATCCCTCATGTCGCTCCGTTTGGTTCCGCCGATTCGTTTGCACTCCGAGAAAGCGGCGGCGCGATGGAAGACGGTTGTCATCACGCTCGGACTCATTGCGTTTGCGGTGCAGTGGGTGCGGGTGGGTAGCAAGGAAGTCGGTGACTTCAAACTCCACTGGGAATTCGGTCGGCGGTTGGTTGCCGGGGAATATCTTTACGGCGAATTCAACACCGATTTGCCTTACTTGCCGTTCTGGGCGTTGGCTCATGCTCCGTTGACGGTTCTTCCCGTGAGAGCTGCTCAGGTGGTGTTGGTGCCATTGTTTCTGTTGGCATTTTGGAGACTGACACGCACACTCGGCAAACTATCGGACCGGCATTGGCCGATCGACAAAGACCGAGCGTTCTGGCTGATGGTATTCGCTACATTGATGGCGTCGCGGTTTTTGATTCGAGATGTGCTCGAGTGCGGCGTCAATTTGTTACTGGTCACGCTGGCGTGGTTGTCATTCCATTTGTGGACGAAAAAACGCGATGTGCTCGGTGGGAGTTGTCTGGGGTTCGCAGTCGCACTCAAAATGACGCCCGCACTGTTCATCGTCTGGTTTGCGTGGAAACGACAATGGAAGATCGTCGCGAGTTCACTCACGGTGACGGCGGCGTTGATGCTTTCACCGATGTTGATCATGGGGTGGGACAGTTTCGCATTGGTCCACAAAGTCTGGTTTCAAAACGCCTCCCGAGGGTTGGTGAACACGGACCCTTCGCAAGGTGTGCTCGGTGAAGAACCGCTGCAAAACATGGCTCTTCGGCCCGCGTTGGGGCGGTACTTGATGACGCTCCCCCCCGGTCACGATGCCCGTATCGATCACCCGGCGTACGTGGACTTCTTGAGTCTTCCGCCCAACCAAGCAGCGTGGGCCATTAAACTCATTTTGCTGACACTAGCGGGTGGTGTGTTTTGGCAATTCCGGCGATCCGCGAGTGATCGAAATGATCCACGGTTGCTCTGGGAAGCGGCGGCGATCTCGGTGATGATTTTGTTGTACTCACCGCTGACCTGGGGCCAACACTGCGTCGGTGTGTTGCCGATTTTGTATTTGCTGCTCCGCGGTCAACTCGCGAATCGATCGCTACCGAAGGTCAGTGGCATTCTGCTGGCGGCGTATGTGTTTACGGTATTGGTGCTCAATCGCACGTTCATCGGCAAGACGGGCACGTACCTGCTCGACAGTTATCACCTGCCGACCTACTGTTTGCTCGGTTTGTTGATCACCGCGATGATTGGGCATGCTCGCGTGAGGGTTTCCAGTGAATCCGAAGCGAGAGTCACCGAGACTCCGCCCAACCTCGACGGCCGACTCTGCGGAGCAAACTCGTAGACTAATGAACTCTCGTGGCACATTGCGGCGGGGCGAATCTACGTTCTTGTGGGGGCATTTGCGACCGTCTGTTGCATGACCTGGACGGAGTTTCTCGCGAATTGCTTTTGTTTGCGGCGGGTGTAGAGAAAGCCGATCTTGGTGAGAATGTGGCGTGGTTGTGAGAACGCGAGGATGTCGTAATGGACGGCGTTTGTCGCGGGGTCCCAGTCAATCTGAAAACGTTCCTCGCCCCGTTCGACGTGCTTTGGTAGCGTGCCGTATGCGTAGGCGTAGCGTTTTACTGGTGTATCCTCTTCCAATTCATAAACGATACGGGCGGCGTTCAGAACCCAAAGACTCAGCGTGTGTGCCAACACTGCCACCACGCGGTCTGGTTCCGGGGGGAACTCGGAGTGGTGCAGCGACACCCAACCCAGTTGGAACTGCCGCCATTGCCGCAGGGCGTGGCAGGCCGCCTCGTAGACAGCTTGCCCCTCACCGATTTTCACCCGTGTGTGATCGACGATGAACCCCGCAGGCGGATTGTGCTCGCGAGTGGAACCCACGTCCGTGTAGTTCCACTGAGCATCGGCTTGGTCGGTGATGAAGCGGGCAATCTCCGCGTCACTCGGCTTACGCCATCGAAACATGAGCTACTTCTTCGGTGTCGGTTTTGCGGTGGTTTCAGGGAGCAAAATCGGTCGGACTTTCTCAGCAGCGATTTGACCACGTGGGCGAGCACCGGCACCAGGACGGTTGGTGTCACCGAGTTCCTGACGAGCTTCTTCGGCAAGTTTCGTCAATCGAGCCACGATTTCCGGATGTTCGCTCGCCACATTCTTGTCACAACCCATGTCTTTGGCCACATTGAACAGCAACGGTTTTGCAGGCCGATTCTTCGAAAAGTGCGGGTGACTTTGCCATGAGTCCAATGGGAGAAACAACTTCCATTCACCTGACCGCACCGCTTGCAACTGCTCTTGTTGATAATAATAAAACGCTTCGTAAGGTGTTTTCGCGTTCGCTTCGCCGGTGATGAGATCGGAGATATCATGCCCGTCGATTACGCGATCTTGCGGCGGTTGCGTTCCCGCGAGATGGGCGAACGTGGGGAGTAGGTCCATTGTGGTGGCGATTTCGTCGCATACGGTTCCCGCCGGAACGACGCCGGGTTGCCACACGATCGTTGGCACGCGGAACGCACCTTCGCTGGTGGTGTAACCGCGACCGTGCAGCGGGCGATTGGAACCGCGACTGAGGTCATCCAAATCCCGGTTGATCGGGGCACCGTTGTCGGACGTCCAAATGACGAGCGTGTTCTCCGCAATCCCGAGTTCCACCAGTTGATCGAGCATCTGTCCGATGGACCAATCAAGTTCTTCGATCGCATCCCCCCACGGTCCGTTCTTGCTCTTTCCGCGAAATGCGTCACTCGAAAACGGCGTGCGGGTGCTGCCGGGCATGGCCTGCGGGAAGTACAGGAAGAATGGTTGATCCTTGTGCTCGGCGATCCATTCCATCGCCCGTTCGGTGTAGCGTTTCGTGAGCCCGTTGCGATCGCAGGGGGCTTCAATGACGGTTTCATTGTCCATCAATGGTAACGGTGGCCATTTTGAGCCGTCTTTCTCCCAGACGCGTGCGGTCATGTCATCCGAGTATGGCACACCGAAGAACCAATCGAACCCCTGTCGCGTTGGGAGAAATGGTGGTTGGTCACCGAGATGCCATTTCCCGACCATTCCGGTGGCGTATCCCTGAGGCTTCAAGACTTCGGCGATGGTTTTTTCGTTCGGGTTCAAACCGTATCGGGAGACCGGTCGCAACACCCAACCGTCGCGGGGATTCGTGTGCAGACCGATTCGCTGCGAATAACAGCCTGTCATCAGACTGGCCCGCGATGGCGTGCAGACACCGGCGGTGACACAGAAGTGCGTGAACTTCCGCCCTTCGCGAGCCATCCGATTCAAATTGGGGGTGCGATGGAGTGTCGAACCGAACGGCTCGATATCGCCATAGCCGAGGTTATCGCAAAACACGACGATAAAGTTCGGCGGCTTTGCGGTTGCAGCGTCGGCGGTGCAACTCAGCAATGTCGCAAGTAAGCAGATGCCGAGAATTGTCGCCAAACCGTGCTTCGTGACGGGGGCACTCATGTAGGGTTCCTAATTTTCCATTGAGGGTTCGGGCGGTCTTCTTGCGCCATGCGGTTGAAACTCGATGTCTGAGTTGCGGCCACTGGTTCTTATTTTTTCCGCCCTTGTCGATTGAGCGCGTCTAATTCGGTTTCGTTGCCGGTATCGCCTTGTTGTTTCATCCATTGGTCGAGTTGCCGATGCAAACGCTCTTTTTCGGCTTGGTACTCGCTTGCATCGGCGAGGTTCTTCAATTCAAACGGATCGGTTTCTAAATCGTAGAACTCGAACTCCGGACGTTTCTGATAGTTGGAAACTCGTTCCAAGGCGAATTGGTTGTCGTCGTCCGCTTGACGTTTCCATTCCTGAAATACGGGATGTCGATCCGTGATGATGTTCTGAAATTTGTTGTCGTGGTTGATGTTCCAAATGAGTTTGTACCGTGTATCGCGAACGGATCGAATTCCGTAGGCGTCGGGACCGGCGATAATGCCTTTCGATGTTTGCACGCCATACACGTACTCCCGGTGCGTTGAACGGTCCCCTTTGAGGACCGGCAGAAAGTTAGTGCCATCGAAGTCAAATTCGGACGGATCGCCACCGGCGGCAGCAATCAACGTGGGAGGGATATCCACGTACTGCACCAACGCGGACGATTCAGAATTGGGTTTCACAACTCCCGGCCAACGTACGATTCCGGCGGCTTGCAAGCCGGTGTCATAGCAGGTCCATTTGCAGTGTGGGAAACTCGACCCCTGCTCCGTGAAGACGCTCACCAACGTGGACTTCGTATTGCCAGTTTGTTCCAAGATGTTCAAGACCCGTTTGACCTGTTGATCGAACGCGGTGATCTCGGCGTAGTACTTCGTTAGGGCGTCGCGTGTGGCAGGGGTGTCGACGAGATACGGTGGGACGGTCAATTCATCGGCGTCGTACTGGGCAGGGTCTCCGTTCGACCACGGTTCGTGCGGGTGATTCGACGTGACAACCAAACAAAACGGTTGCGAAGAATCGCGTTTCACGAATTCGCGAATAGCCGGGAAGTCAAGTTGCTTGCCTTTGCCAAGGTATTCAAACGGAAAGGACTTCATCGGCTTGATGTGACGTTTGCCAGCCAACGCGACTCGATAACCCAACGGCTTCAAAAAATGAGGCAAGCTACGAACACCGTCGCGGACACGGCTGTGATTCGGGTGGGCTCCATTGCGGACCGGGAATAAACCCGTGTAAAGCGCTGAGCGAGTTGGAGCGCACATCGGCGCGGGAGAGAAACACCGTGTGAGCTTCATGCCCTCCGACGCGAGCCGATCCAAGTTCGGCGTGTGGACATCTGAGTTGCCGAAACATCCGAGATCGGTGTAGGTCATGTCATCCGCGAGCACAATGACGAAATTTGGCGACGACTTGGTATCGGCCGCGAATGCGAAAGTCGACCAACACACCACCAGCAAAGTGCTAACCAACGAACCGAGCGCATGCATGGGGAATCCACTTTCAGTTTCAGGCAACGAAAAACCCGGAACGCCTATCATGACGTTCCGGGTGTGGATTTTCAAAACGGTCAAAGGATCCGCTGCTTATTCGGCTTTTTCCATCAGCTTCGTCGTCGTGGTTTGTTCTTGCGATAATTCCGTCATGATGGTTTGGTTGTTGATGTCTGTGTTCAATTTTCCGTCGATCGTGAACTTCAATTCCGAAGAGGCGATGCGACCGGATTCCAAATCGAAATGGTATTTCGCATCCGAATCGGAAACCTCGAATGTGCCCGTGACTTTCGCCGGTCCTTGTTTGAGCTCGATCGTGCCTTCCAGTTCCAAATCCATCGAAATGGTAGCGATTTGGCGCCCATCCTTTTCGGCTACTTCGTCAAGTGTGTAAGTCCGCGTGCCTTTGAACTTTCCCAAGCCTTTCAGTGTAAGATCGTAAGGCAACTCCCAGCTGTCACCAACTTTGACAGCCTCTTCCGGCAAACGTGGAAGTGTGTCGGACAGGCTGGACTTGAAGGCTTCGTTGGAACCACCGCCACTGAATGCCGCGGCGGCTGGTCCGTCTTTGACGATTCCTGCCAAGGCTTCTTCATAACCGGAGACGTCGCGAACTTCCCCTTGATCGGATACGGTGAAACTGACTTCAACGCTACCAAGGCTAGCGAACACCGGATTGAGCGAATCCGAGAGAATCGAACCGGTTTCCGGTTCCAACGCTTCGGAGTCGAACTTGTATTTGCCGGCGGGACCGAAATCGCCTTGAACTCGGATGCGTTTGTTGGTCGATTTGACGCGGAAAAGCCCATCTTCCGTTTTGCGTTCGACCCCACGGGTCGCGGTGATCGTCATATCGACGGTGTTGCTAATTTCCTGCCCGGCTACCGAAACTTCTTGCTTGGTCTTGTTGGTTGTTTGGTACGTGTTGACTTCGCCAGGAGTGAACTTGTACCGAAGCTGCACCGGATCGGCCGCCTGAACGACCTGCATCGCACCGAGAAAACACGTCAGCAGTCCGCCGCAAATCAGTCGTTTCATCGTGTGGTTCGCTTTCAGAATTGAGAAGAGATGGGATCTCGGCCATTGCGAGGAATTCGTCGGCTAGTCGCGATTATTGACGAATTCCCGCAAGAAATCACTGAAAATATTCGACGGCGTTACGAAAGATTTGGGCTCCGGCTCCGTGTTCTTCGTTGGCTCCGTTTGCCTGACGGGTCCAATTGGGATGTTGAGTTTTGTGAATGAAACGCTCTGGGTGAGGCATCAGACCTAAAATTCGTCCCGTGGAATCACTCAAACCAGCGATGTTCGCCATCGATCCGTTTGGATTCTGGGGGAACGGTAAAACTGCTGGAGCGGATCTCGATGGACTTGAACTTTCTGCGTTCGCATCGTGATAGGTCAACGCGATATGCTTCTCGACCCAAGCGGCGTCGTTGTCGTTGTGGGTGACGAATCGGCCTTCGGCG
This sequence comes from Thalassoroseus pseudoceratinae, assembly GCF_011634775.1. Taxonomy (NCBI): domain Bacteria; kingdom Pseudomonadati; phylum Planctomycetota; class Planctomycetia; order Planctomycetales; family Planctomycetaceae; genus Thalassoroseus; species Thalassoroseus pseudoceratinae. The sequence continues at coordinate 287,848 of NZ_JAALXT010000005.1, read as the reverse complement.
TGGGCGATCGGTAATTCGATATCCTCGATGCCTCGCAGAAAAACGTTGGACTCCGCCGCAACCCGCAAGCGGACCCAAAGTGCGGTGTAGCGACCGTTCTCGTTCCAAGTCAGTGTGGCTGGTGCGGTCGCGGGGGGCGGCCATGTTTCCGAGCCGTTCGGAAGAATTCCGCTCTTGAGCAGCACTTGAAATCCGTTGCAAATCCCAAGAACCAATCGGTCTTCCGACAGGAACCGCCCGAAGACGTCGGAAAGCGGATTCCGCAGTTTTCGCGAAAACACCACACCCGCCCCGACATCATCTCCGTAGCTGAATCCACCAGGGAGACAAAGAATTTGGTAATCCAGCAGGGTTTCCGGTTTCTCTAAGATCCGAAACAGGTGCACCCGCTCGGCGTTCGCTCCCCACATTTCGAATGCAAAGGCCGTTTCCAGGTCGCAATTGGTGCCAGGGGCGCGGAGAACACAAACTTTGGGCGTGGGCATGGGTGGTCGCGGGTTGACGGTTGAAAACGAACCAATCCAAAAAGCAAACTGGTTCGCGATGATGTTGGAAACTCCGAAACGACATCGTAGAAGGCGGTCGAGTAGAGTTCCAGCCTGACCGGACTCTGCGAAGCCTTTCCCACAGGGATCGCATGTCGCCTGGGGGGAATCTTGTGAGATTCCATGTGCGGAGTGGAAAATCCGACGGGGGAATGGTAATCCTGGTAAAGATAAAGCAAATGCAACTTCTGCAGCTCGAGGGAGCAATAATGCCAAAGATCGATTCGAAATGGTTGCTTGGATTGGCGGTTTGTGGTTTCGCGTTCGCGGGCACTTTCGCGTCTGCCGAACCTCAGGCTTCACACGAGCACTCAGCAGCTCACGGTGAACCGGTCGAGTCAAACATGCACGAGTTCATGGAGTACTACTTCGAACCGGCATACAAAGAGTTGCGAAGTGAGATGGCCAGTGAACCGGAGAACAACACCGGTTGGAAGGCGATCAAAGCCCACTCGTTGGTGCTCGCCGAGGGTGGCAATTTGCTGTTAATGCACAAACCGTACAAGAGTGATGACGTCAAAAGCTGGCGGGAGCACTCGGTCGCCGTTCGCAAACATGGTGGAGAATTGTTCGCTGCCGCCAAGAAGAAAGATTACGCCGCCGCTCGCACGGCCTATGAAGCGATGATCGGGCAATGTAATCAGTGTCACGATGGTTTTCATCATGGCAAACCGAAGCTGAAACCATAATGAATACGTCTCCGTCGAAGGTGTCGGTTGGCGAGTCTCTTTCCCGTGCGCTGCGGTTGCGTTGTCCACGTTGCGGTGAAGGGAAGTTGTTCGCGGGCTGGTTTCGGATGCACGAAAACTGCTCGAATTGCGGTTTGAAGTTTGAACGCGCGCCCGGATATTTTCTGGGCTCCACGTACGTGAATTACGCCTTCACCGCGTTGATCACTACGATTTCTTTTGTCACTCTCCGGTTTGGTTGGGGCATACCGGGACGCGAGTTGCTTTGGCCACTTCTGCTTTTCTGTTTTGGCTTTCCCCTACTCTTCTTCCGGCATGCCCGCGCATTGTGGCTCGGAATGGATATCGTCTTTGACCCCAGCGACGGCGAGACCGTGTCGACACCAGACACTCAGCCAGTCTCTGAATCTCGCGCCGACGAAATCTAGCCTGAACTGGTTGAAATTTCCCGAATCCGGATCCGCATTCGCTACATCTGGTGATCACCATATAGCGGATGTACAAGATTTTTTGATATTCGTCGATTTCGCGAAGAACAACTAGCGGGTGTCGGTGTTTTGGTGGAAAAGGCGAATATAGGGATTTTTTGGGTTCTGCGGATTATGTGGTGGTGGACAGTTTACTGAACCGGTAAACTGCCGTTGTTGAATTGCCAACCATTCCCGGTATTTCTGATCAAACAGTTCAACGCGATCAATAGTTCTGAACGGATGCTGATCCGAGACTCTTTCGGATTGTGACACGAAACCATGCCCCTGAATTCCTGCCAATCGGTGGGATCCATCTCCTGTAGATAAGGAAGCTGCATGTTAACTTTCGACTGGCTCACCGACCTACGCAACAACGCTCGCTTGCCTTGGAACCGACGGGCACGTCATTCCCGCCGTCACTTGGCCAAACGGACCTCCGTTCTTCCCGCATCGTCAGAAACCCTCGAAGACCGCACGCTGCTCACGCAATTCGTCGTGACAACACTGGATGATGAAGACGATTTTGGGATGGGAGCCGCCACTGATGTCGACGGTGCCGGTGGTGAAAACGACCTGTCCCTTCGTGAAGCGATTCGCTTGGCGAATGAAACTGTTGCCGGTGCCGGTGGTGCTGGAGTGGGTGACGATCAAGGCGAACTCGATGGCGACACGATCGTCTTCGATCCCAGCCTCGCGGGTGGCACGATTACGTTGATGCTGGGTACTCTGGATATCAGTGACGACGTGACGATCGATGGCGAGATGAACAACATCACCATCGATGGCGATGGCATGTCCGGCATCTTCCAGGTCGGAGTTGCCTTGGCAGGCGGATCGGCGAACGACGTCGGAATCTCCAACTTGACGCTGACTGGTGGGAATGCCGGGTTAGGCGGGGCTCTCTTCATTCAAACCGGTGCGTTGGTCGAAAGCACGGTCACCGTCGATACCGTGACCTTTACCGACAACACCGCAACGAACTCGGGCGGTGCGATTGCCGATATCAGCTCGAATGCCGCATTGCCGACATTGAACGTTGTCGACAGTATTTTCATGGGTAACGAAGCCGAGGGTTCCACCGCGGGTGAAGGCGGTGGGGCGATCGCCTTGAGCAGCACGGGTGGTGGGGTCAACATCACCGGCAGCACCTTCGATTCGAACGTCGCCATTGGTGGAGCGGCTGGCTCCGGTGGTGGGGCGATTCTGAACGTCAACGCGGCTGCCGCTCCGGTGACGATCGAGGATTCCACCTTCACCACCAACCTCGCCGGTGATTCCGACGACGACGGTATGACCGATCAAGCCGCTGACGGCGGGGCGATCCTCAACGAAGGCGTGCTGACCATCGACGCGATGATGGGCGGCACAACCACCTTCACCGGCAACTCCGCCGGACGGGCCGGCGGTGCGATCGAGAACAGTGGTTCCGTTGCCGTTCTGACCCTGAATGATGTGGACTTTGGCGGTATGACCCCAGCGGACGGCAACAACGCCGACGTCAACGGCGGGGCGATTCACCAAAGCGGTGACGCCACGGTGACCATCAACGGTGGGACCTTCCAGAACAACACCGCCGGTGAGGAAGGCGGTGCCTTGTGGAATTCCGGCACCGGCACGATGACGCTCGATGACACACTCGCTGCGATTCTCATTGATAGCAACGTTGCGAGTGGACCTGACGCCGACCAAGGTGGTGGCGGGATCTTCCAACAAGCGGGAACCGCAACGCTCACGATCGCGCCGACGACCAACGGCATTACGATCTCCAACAACGTCGCGGATGGAACATCCGGGAGTGGTGGCGGGATCTTCGTCGATGACGGGGCGACCTTGGTTATCGACGGAACCGCGGCAGCCGTGATGATTACCGGCAACGTCGCCAACCGAGCTGGTGGGGGGATCGAAGATAACTCCGGTTCAATGACCACGACCCTGCTGACCAACGTGAACCTCGATGGCAACAGCGCCGGTGTGGATATTTCGGCCCCCGTCGGAACAGCGCCGGTCGCGAATCCTGGCAACGGTGGCGGCTTGCACGTGACTGGCCCCGGTGATGTCACCATCGACGGCGGGACCGTCAACAACAACGTGGCGGCTTCCGAAGGTGGTGGTCTCTGGAATGGCACGGGGACGATGACCATCCAGAACGGAACGGTCATCGACAGTAATACCGCCAGCGGCGCAGGTGCCGACAACGGTGGCGGCGGGATCTTTAACGCCGGCGGCACGCTGATCATCGACGGTACGATGGCGGCTGTTGAAATCACTAACAACACCGCCGATGGTAATGCCGGTAGTGGTGGTGGGATTCTCAACGATGCATCCGGTACGTTGTCCATCGACACTGCCACCATCAGTAGCAACACCGCGAACCGAGCCGGTGGTGGGATCGAAACCACCGGTGGCACGGATGTGACTCTCACGAACGTCACCCTCGGTGGCATGACGTCATCCGAAGGAAACACCGCGCTCGGGATCGCTGGCGACGCAGCGACCAACGGAGCCGGGAACGGCGGTGGTTTGCACATCACTAGTGATGGCGTTGTCACCATTGACGGCGGAACCATTCAATACAACTCCGCTGCCGAAGGGGGTGGTCTGTGGAACTCGGCCACTGGAACGCTCACCCTCGATGACACCAACAGCTCGATTCTGATCGACTCGAACACCGCCTTCGGCAACGCCGATCCGGATGCGAGTTCCAATGCTGACCTGCAAGGTGGAGGCGGGATCTTCAGCGACGGCGGCGACCTGATCCTCGACGGCAGCACGAACGGCATCACGATTTCCAATAACTCCGCAACGGGTGCCGACTTCGGTTCCGGCGGTGGGATTCTCGCCATCGGTGGTGCCATGGCGACGATCGACATCACCACGGTCATGATCACCGACAACACCGCCACCCGAGCCGGTGGTGGAATCGAAATCGTCGAAGCCGCTACGGTCAATCTGACTTCGATGACACTGTCCGGTAACTCGGCAACCGGTACTGGCGCCGGTCCGGGTAACGGAGGTGGTCTGCACACCACCGGAGACGTCGCGGACTTGACTGTTGATGACTCTCTCGTGCAAGACAACGCCGCAGCTTCCGAAGGGGGCGGTTTGTGGTTCTCCTCAGGCACAATAGCCACGGTTCAGAACGGCACCGATGTCCTTGAAAACACAGCCAGCGGTGACGATGCGACCAACGGTGGTGGCGGGATCTTCAACGCCGGGGGATCGCTGACCATCGATGGTTCCATGACGACTGTCACCATCGCAGACAACGCCGCCGACGGAACCAGCGGTAGCGGTGGTGGAATCTTCAATGATGCAATGGGCACACTTACCATCAACGACGCAAGCATCACCGGCAATGTCGCCAACCGTGCTGGTGGTGGGATTGAGGCCACTGCCGGCACCATGACGATGCTGACCGACGTCGCACTGGACGGTAACAGTGCCGGTGTCGACATCATGAACATGGCTGGCTCAACTCCGGTAGCCGCTCCCGGCAATGGCGGTGGTTTGCACATCAGTGGTGATGGCGATGTCACTGTTGACGGCGGTACGGTCAGCAACAATGTCGCCGCGTCGGAAGGTGGCGGTCTGTGGAATGGGCTGGGCGAAATGACCATCCAGAATGGGACGGTCATCGACAGCAACGTTGCTAGCGGTGCCGCCGCTGATAATGGTGGTGGTGGGGTCTTCAACGCCGGTGGGACGGTGACGATCACCGGTGCCGCCACGATGATCACCAACAACGCTGCCGATGGTGCCAGCGGTAGTGGTGGTGGAATTCTCAACGATGCGATGGGCACGCTCAGCGTAACCGACGCGGAGATCAGCGGTAACGTCGCGAACCGTGCCGGTGGTGGGATCGAAGTCACTGCGAGCACAACAACCACACTGACCGGCGTCACGCTCGATGGCAATAGTGCGGGCGTGGACATTATGAACATGGTCGGCACCACCCCCGTAGCCGCTCCTGGTAACGGTGGTGGCTTACACGTTTCCGGCGACGGTGATGTGACGATCGATGGAGGAACCGTCAGCGGCAACGTCGCGGCGTCCGAAGGCGGTGGTCTCTGGAACGGCTCCGGTGAGATGATGATCCAAAACGCGACCGTCATCGACAGCAACGTCGCCAGTGGCGATGACGCGACCAACGGTGGTGGCGGGGTCTTCAATGCCGGTGGTGAAGTGACCATTATCAACTCGACGATCAGCAACAACGCCGCCGACGGAACCAGCGGTAGCGGTGGTGGGATCTTCAATGATGCCATGGGCACACTCACCGTGATTGGCGGCTTCATCTCTGACAACGTCGCGAACCGTGCCGGTGGCGGGATCGAAACCACTGCTGGCACCACGACCACACTGTCGAACGTAACCATTGGTGGCAACAGCGCTGGTGTGGACATCATGGCGCCTGTCGGGACGACTCCGGTTGCCGCTCCCGGTAACGGTGGCGGTCTGCACGTAACAGGCGACGGCAATGTCAACGTCACCGGCGGCATCTTCCAAAACAATGTCGCCGCTCTTGAAGGTGGCGGCTTGTGGAACGGCTCCGGCACGATGACCGTCAACGGCACGGTCGTTCTCCAAAATATCGCCAGTGGTGACGCCGCCGATGACGGTGGTGGCGGGATCTTCAACAACGGTGGGACGTTGGATATCGACAATGCGACCATCTCGCAGAACGAAGCTGACGGCACCTTGGGAAGTGGTGGCGGGATTCTCAGCCTGGGCGGGACGGTCACGATCGACAATACCAGCATCACCAGCAACAGTGCCAACCGAGCTGGTGGCGGGATTGAGATGAATGGGGGCACGGCCACGATCTCCGGTGCCGGGACTCAGATTTCCGGCAACGATGTCAACGGTGGCGGAACGACGGCGATTGCCCCGAATCCTGGCAACGGTGGTGGCTTACACATCACCGGCGACGCCATGGTCACGATCGACAGCGGAACCGTCAGTAATAACGAAGCCGCTGCCGAGGGTGGTGGTCTGTGGAACTCTTCCACCGGAACGTTGATCGTTCAGAACGGCACCATCATCGATGGCAACCTCGCCAGCGGAAACGCGGATGGTTCAACCGACACGGCTGATCTGCAAGGTGGTGGCGGGATCTTCAACGACGGTGGGACGTTGATCATCAACGGCACCGCTTCGACCGTCTCCATCACGAACAATCTTGCCAATGGGGCTTCCGGCATGGGGCTAACGGCCGGCAGCGGTGGTGGGATTCTCTCGATCGGCGGTTCAGTAACGATTGCCGGCGCGTCGATTGATGCCAACGAAGCCATTCGTGCCGGTGGTGGGATCGAAGTCGTCGCCGGTCTCGTCAACATCGTCGATTCGGACCTCACCAACAACGACGTCTCCGTCGCAGGCGGATCGATCTCTGTGGCCGCTCCTGGCAATGGGGGGGGCTTGCATGTGACCAGCGATGCCACCGTGAATGTCATCGGGGGGACGGTCGACGGCAACACCGCTGAATCGGAAGGTGGTGGTTTGTGGAATTCATCCACCGGAACGTTGACCGTCGGAGGCGACGTCACAACTGGTAATGTCGCAACGACTCGTGAAGCCACCGGAGCGGACGCGGCAGCAATCACCGCGACCGTTGATCAATTCCGCGACGATCTCGGGACTTTGAATTCCAATACCCCAGGATCGCAAAGTCCCGGTCGACGGCAGATCAACTGGGATGCCGCTCCTGACTCGGTCTCGGCTCCAAACTCCTTCCCCGGCGACTTCTTTAACGCGAACTTCTCACCGAGAGCACGTGGCGTTGAATTCACCACGCCGGGCACCGATTTCCAACTCAGTGCCACCGCAGCCAGTGGAGAGGGCGTTAATTTCTCCAACATCAACTCCAACTATGCGACTGACTTCTCGACATTCTCTGCCGAGCGTCTGTTTACACCGATTGGTAGCAACGTCGTCCTCGTCAACTTCTTTGTGCCAGGCACCGACATTCCGGCCGCAGTCACCGGCTTTGGCGCCGTCTTCTCGGATGTCGATGTCGACGACTCCACGATGATCGAATTTCTGGATGTTGATGACAACGTGTTGGCAACCCAGATGGTGCTGGCAACCGCCGGGGACGGAAGTCTTTCGTTTACCGGCCTCACGTTTGACGCACCGGTCGTCGCTTCCGTGCGGATCACCTCCGGTAACGGAAACTTGGCGATGGGCAACGATGACATCACCCAGGGTGGCACCGATGATCTCGTCGTCATGGACGATTTCATCTTCGGCGAACCGGTTCCGATCTCCGTAATGAGTATGGCGACGACCATCTCGAATAACATTGCCAGTGGTGACGATGCCACCAACGGCGGTGGCGGAATCTTCAACGATGGCGGAACCCTGACGATCACCGGCGGAACCATTTCCGGAAACATTGCCGATGGCACCTCCGGCAGCGGTGGTGGTATTTTCTCCGTCGATGGAACCGTGACGATCTCGAATACCGAAATCAGCGGCAACGAAGCCGTCCGCGCCGGTGGCGGGATCGAAATCGTGACCGGGACCGTTACGCTGACCGACGTCACGCTCGATGGCAACGATGCTTCCGACGACGATCTCACCGGTAACGGTTTGTTGTCGAATCCGGGCAATGGGGGTGGCTTGCACATCACTGGCGACGGTGACATGGGCATGACAACGCCAACAACGGTGACCATCTCCGGTGGTTCAGTCTCCGACAACACCGCTGGATCCGAAGGTGGTGGCCTGTGGAACAATGTCGGTGCGACTCTGATCGTTCAGAACGGCACTGCGATTGAAGGCAACATTGCCAGTGGCGATGCCGCAGACGAAGGTGGCGGCGGGATCTTCAACAATGGTGGAACGTTGCAAGTCGATGGTGCGACGATTCAATTCAATGTCGCCGATGGAACCGCCGGGAGTGGTGGTGGTATCCTGACAACCGATGGCAGTGTGACCATTGATAACACGACGATCAGCCTCAATGGTGCGAATCGTGCGGGTGGTGGTATCGAAGCCATCGCTGGAACGGTGGCTCTGACCAACGTTCAACTCATCAGCAATGATGTCGATGGAACCGCAACCTTCGGGACACCGAATCCCGGTAACGGTGGTGGTCTTCATGCCGCGAGCGCTGATGTCACGATCACCGGTAGCAACGTTTTGAACAACTTGGCTGCGGAGGATGGTGGTGGTCTCTGGATCGGCACCGGAACCTTGACCGTCGACACCACAACCGTTGATGCCAACGAAGCGGGAGCCGAAGGCGGCGGAGCGTACAACCAAAACGGAACGCTCACGGTCACCAACAGCCTCTTCACCGCCAACTTCGCGGTGGACTCCGGTGGTGCTATTCAGAATGGTGGAGCTGCATCCGCGGCGACAACCAGCATTTCGAACAGCACGATCTCCGGGAACGACTCGGATGGCAATGGCGGTGGGATCACAAACGACGAAAACAGCACATTGACGATCACCAACGCCACCATCGTTCTCAACACTGCGGATAGCGAAGACGACGCAACTGGTGCCGGTGGTGGAATCTTCACCGATGCCACGAGCACCACAACGCTGAACAACACCATCCTCGCTGGCAACACGACCGGCGGTGGTGTTGATAGTGACTTCGACGGCATGGGGGCGGCGGACGCCAGCAGTGCTAACAACCTTCTCGGGGACGCGGGCACGTCCGGCATCATGGATGCCACCAACGGAAACATCGTTGGCATCACCGGTGGGTTGGCAACGGTTCTCGACCCGACATTGGCCAACAACGGCGGTCTGACGGAAACGCACGCTCTCGTGATGGACAGCCCCGCCGTCAACGCCGGCAGTAATTCGTTGGTCGATGCCTCCGTCGATCAACGCGGAACCGGTTTCCCACGTATTCTCAACGGGATCGTTGACATCGGAGCATTGGAAAGCGTCTTCGGTGATCCAGGTGCATTGCTGGATGACTTCGACAACGACTTCGTGGATCCGCTCGCGATCAACGGTCCTTACACGCAGGTCGTCGCCGGTGATTTCGACGGAGTCCAACTGGTGACCGGTGGCGATGGCAACGATGACTTGTTCTTCTGGGACCCGGTCTCCGGCGAGAACCGAATCGTTCTTAGGGATGGAACGATCATTACGAATCCAGTCGATCCGTCGGCCATCAACGGAAACGATTTTGCCAATCTCGTCTCCGGTGCCTTCGATGGTGATCCTAACGATGACTTGTTCTTCTGGGACCCAGCTTCCGGGAAGAACCGATTGGTTCACCTCGATGTCGACAAAATGACCATGCCCATAACGATCACCGGAGTCGTTGAGGACAGCGTCGTCCCAGATGCTGCGATCAACGGCAATGACTTCACGGAGCTTGTCGCTGGTGATCTCGATGAAGGTGATGCCGACGACTTGTTCTTCTGGAACCCTGTTACGGGTCGCAACCGACTTGTGCACCTGACGGCAGTGACGCCGGCGGCGGACACGGAGGTCAGCAACATTCAAACGAATGTGGTTGATGTGACCGCGATCAACGGCAACGATTTCGAAGACGTTGTGCTTGGTGACTTCGACAACACCGGCTCGAACGAACTGTTCTTTACTAACCTGACGACTGGTCGAAACCGTCTGGTGAGCTTCGATGCTACGACCCCAGGTGTGACTTCGGCTCAGGATACGGTGCTGACCAACGTCATCGATGTCACGGCGCTCAACGGCAATGATTTCTCCGAAATCGTGATTGCCGATGTCAACGGCGACGATATCGTCGATGTCTTCGCCCGGGACTTCGCCAGCGGCAAGAATCGGCTCTTCACCAACGATGGTGACGGCTCGAGCTACACACTCACCGATTCCCCCGTCGCGGTTGGTGTGATCAACGGTGACTTCCCAGTTCTCACGCCAGTGACAATCGAAACCGCGAGCAGTGCCATCACCGATGGGTTGTTCTTCTGGAATCCAGTCACCGGTAAGAACCGAATCGTCTCCACCGACTTCGTCGTGTGAGGATGATTTCTGAATTGTCTTAGTTCAAAACCAGGCGTGGGGAGTTTTCGAAACTCCTCACGCTTTTTTGTTTGTCGGTGTCGGTGGAATCACAATTTGAGGGAACTTCGAAAACGCTCTGCAATGTCGGGGCGGTTTCGGTATACTGGAATCGGGCCAAATGAAACCGGTGTTGATTTCCGTTGGAGGTTTGGAATCGGAAAGATTCGCGGCGTATGAGACTTTCCTATTTTGTTGTCGATCGGTCGGGGCAACTTCGACGTGGAAGTCGACGGTTGGTGGAAGCCCTCTGGCATGGTGACTGCACCGCCGCCGAGATGGGAGTGCCCATCGATGAAACCTTGCGACTAATCACCGTACTATCGGATGAAGATCTCATCCCGATCGTTGTCTATTTTATTCGGCTTGATATCGAAGATGGCGCGATCACCGAAGATTCGCGGGTCGATGCTTTTGAAGCGATGACCGCCCGCAAACGCAGGCGTTATGACGATGTCGCCGCTCAGCGACAGTTCATCGGTTGGCCTGCGGATTGGCAGACGCAACTTGCTGTCGCCCTGGATGTACCGGCGAGCGACCTGAACAAACTTGGGGTTGGTGGACCATTGCTATTGGCGGATTTATGGGGTGTTCCATTGGAGAAGGTCCTCAGCTACTTCGAAGAAGCCACCGATAAGTGACTTCGCCAAAATCCGCTGCTCGGGTTTGTGTTTGCCGTCGTGTCGTGCTTAAAATCAACAACGGCTGTTTCGTCGCGCTTTCCCCCTAGCTTGTTGTCTCTCGTGCCAAACTGCGTTTCATTTTTTGAAAACTTTGTCGCATTCGGGTTTGGTTCGGCTTGTTGGGGACAAAATTCGCCGGCCGAAATTCATCGCCGGCCAAACTGAAAGGATGATTTTCCACATGACTGAATCAACACCATCTTCTACTGAGCATTCCCCTTCTCGGCGAACGTTCGTGAAAACCGCTGCTGCCGTGGGCGCGGTCGCTGCTTTGGATTCGGTGACGCTTCGCTCGGCCCATGCGGCTGGTTCCGACCAGATCAAAGTGGGCTTGGTTGGTTGCGGCGGACGTGGAACCGGGGCTGCGGTCCAAACTCTGCGCGCGGATGGCTACACCAAATTGGTTGCGATGGCGGACGTCTTTCAAGATCAACTCGACCGCAGCCTGAAGGCGATCAAGTCGACCAACGTCGCGGACCGAGTCGATGTTCCCAAAGAGCAGCAATTCGTCGGCTTCGATGCTTACAAGCAACTCTTGGAAGCCGATGTCGATTTGGTCTGCTTGGCCACCCCGCCCCACTTCCGACCGGCTCACTTCAAAGCTGGTATCGAAGCGGGCAAGCATATGTTCGTCGAAAAACCAGTTGCTGTCGATGCGCCTGGCGTCCGCAGTGTGCTCGAAACCACCGAGTTGGCCAAGAAGAAAAACCTCACGGTGCTCTCCGGATTGTGTTGGCGTTATGACACCAACATGATCGAAATGGTCAAGAAGTTGCAGGAAGGCGCACTGGGGGACATCTCCAGCGTGGTTACACAACGGTTCAACGGTGGGGTGAAGAACACGCCCCGCAAAGAAGGTTGGACCGATATGGAATACCAACTCCGCAACTGGTACTACTACACATGGCTCAGCAGTGACTTCATGGCCGAACAATTCGTGCACGAATTGGACAACGTGGCTTGGCTTTTGGGCGATGAGTACCCCGTGAAAATCTCCGCAACCGGTGGGCGACAAACCCGCACCGGGAAAGAGTTCGGGCATATTTTCGATCACTTTGCAGTCACCTTCCAGTACGCCGACGGAAAACGAGTTTATGCTCAAACCCGTCAGGCTCCGGGATGTAGCAACGAGAACAGCGTGATCGCGTTGGGATCGAAAGGTGTTTGTGATGTACGCGCTTACCGAATCACCGGCGAAAACAGTTTCCAAATGAAACCAAAACGTACGGTGATGCACCAACTTGAACACGACGCCATGTACGCGGCCCTTCGCCGCGGGGAAATCCTCAACAACGGGGAATACATGGCGAAAAGTTCGTTGATGGGGATTGCCGGCCGAATGGCTGCTTACACCGGCAAAACACTGACGTGGGAACAGTGCCTCAACTCGAAAGAGAAACTCGGCCCAGAAACCTACGATTGGGACGCACCGCTACCGGAACCACCTGTGGCAATTCCTGGCATCACACCGTTCATCTGATCGATTCAATAATCGAAACGGTACTCTCATAGTTCATGGGGTGACGATGGTTCTTCTCGTCACCCCTTTTTTACGGACATTGCATTGCTGGCGTGGGAGTCATCTCGCGAGCCCAATGGAATGAATGTATTACTCAAAACAGATGGAGCCCGCTTTGGAACCTCGAGTCAGCATTATCACGCTTGGTGTGAAGGATCTGGATCGTTCTTATCAGTTCTATCATCACGGACTCGGGTTCCCGACGTCGCATAACCCAGAGACGGGGATCGTTTTCTTTCAGACGTCGGGAACGTGTCTGGCGTTGTATCCGCTGGACAAATTGGCGGAGGATGTCGCGCCGGATTTGCAAGCGGACCGAAATGCGTTCCCAGGCATTACTCTGGCCCATAACACGAAGACGAAGCCCGAGGTTGATGAGGTGCTGTCCCTGGCGGAACGCTGTGGCGGACGAATTGAGAAACCCGCGCAAGATACGTTTTGGGGCGGATACAGTGGCTATTTCTCCGATCCTGACGGCTACTTTTGGGAGGTCGCCTGGTCGGAGAGTTGGAAGTTTCACGACGATGGAAGTTTAGTCATCGAATAACGACACTTCAATCCGGTTTCGCAGTCTCCGGTTTGTCGCCGACGGACTTTTGCCAGTCCTGCATTTGCTGGCGGAGTTGGTCAGCGACCATTTCGTGTTGCGGATCGTCGATGAGATTTGTCAGCTCGTGCGGATCGGACGTGAGGTGAAACAGCTGCTCCCGATCGACTTGCGGGTAGCGAATGAGTTTCCATTCCGGTGTGCGGATCATGCGTTGAAAGGCACGGTAGTAACCGAAAACGGCCGAATAAATTTCTTCGGTGTCGCCAGCCAGTACCGGTTTCAAACTGCGACCGCCCACAGGTTTGGGGATGTCCAAACCAACGAGATCGCAAACCGTCGGGAAAATGTCTCGCAGGTAACACTGAGCCGTTCGACGGGTGTTGGTCGGCACGCCCGGCCCGACCATCATCAGTGGAACGCCAATCGTGTGCTCGTACATATTCTGCTTCCCTCGCAAACCGTGGCTGCCAATCGCCAAACCGTGATCACTCGTGAAAATGACAAGTGTGTTTTCGGTTTGGTTGGTGTCTTCGAGGGACTCCAAGATTCGCCCGATTTGGGCATCCATGTGCGAGATAACTGCGTAATACACGGCGAGTTCATCGCGGATCATGTCTTTCGTGCGGGGCCACTCGAAAAGTTGTTCGTCACGGCCATCGAAGTTGCCATGATCGAACGGATGCTGCGGGAGAAAATTCTTCGGAACCGTGATTTGCTCGGGCTGATAGTGGAACTGTTTGTCCGTTGGCAGAAACAGAGGATCATGGGGAGCAGTGAAGTTGACGTGGACGAAAAACGGTTGATCGTTCTCGGTTGGCTGGTCGGCTTCGATGAGCGAAATGGCGGCGTCGGCAAATGATTCGCTGATATCGCCGTGCAGTCCCACACCGCGTTCCGGCTGTTTCTGGGCATTCTCGTCGTAGAAAATCCAACCGCGATATCCGGTCACAGGGCGGCCGTTAGAATCGTTCTGCGGTTTCCACCATTTCCCACCACCTCCACGGTACATCCCGGCAGTGCGTTGGTAGCCGTAGTCTTTCGGCAAGCCTTTATTGTGCCATTTGCCCACGTAGCCGGTGCGGTATCCCGATTTCCGGAGGGTTTCCGCGAGTGTTGTCACGTCGGATGAGATGCCCTGACCGAAATCGAGGGAACCGTTCTCGAATCCGCTGGCTCCGGTGAGGATTTCCGCTCGGCTGGGTGTGCAGATGGGGTTGGCACACGTGGCCCGTGTGAATGTGGTGCCGCGTTGCACCAAACTGTCGAGGTTCGGCGTGCGGATGGTTGTGTTTCCAAGAGCGGCGATGGTGTCGGGGCGTTGGTCGTCACTCACAATCAGCAGAACGTTCGGTCGCGGCGAATCAGCCAGAGCGAGCGGCAAACCCGCCCAAAACGTCACGATGCAAGTCACTCCCAGTTTCAGCAAATTCATCTCGGAAAACCTTGGATGAGATATCAATGGCTCGTCACGCTTTTGGATATCCACTAGAATAAAAGGATCAAACCCGCCTGTCATCCTTCCCATATTTGTCGGACCGATTATGAAATTTTTCATCCCGACGACTTTCCTGGTTTTGAACTGTTTGTGTCTCTCGGCGACCGCTGCGGACACGGCTCAGCAAGAGCAGTTCTTCGAACGGCATATTCGGCCGGTGTTGGTGGAGAAATGTTTCGAGTGCCATTCGGGCAAGAAACAGGAAGGTGGCTTGCGGTTGGATTCGCCGAAGTTCCTTGAGGAGGGGAATCTCAGCGGTGCCGCCGTGACGCCGGGCAAGCTGCATCTGAGTCGGTTATGGGATGTCATCCAGTACGACGAAGGTGATATTCAAATGCCGCCCAAGTCGAAATTGCCAGACGATCAGATTGCCGCGTTTCGATCTTGGATTGAACAGGGA
Organism: Thalassoroseus pseudoceratinae; assembly: GCF_011634775.1. Classification (NCBI taxonomy): domain Bacteria; kingdom Pseudomonadati; phylum Planctomycetota; class Planctomycetia; order Planctomycetales; family Planctomycetaceae; genus Thalassoroseus; species Thalassoroseus pseudoceratinae. Next base: position 272,482 of record NZ_JAALXT010000005.1, on the reverse strand, counting down.
GCGTATTGGCCAGAGTCGTACAAGCCCCATCTCGACAAAGACAACCAACCGGCGTGGATTACCCACTGGGCCTACCAACCCATTCAGAAACCGAAGCTGCCGGAAGTTCAAAACGCAAGTTGGGTCAAGACGCCCATTGACCGGTTTGTGCTGGCGAAGTTGGAAGGAGCCAGTCTCGAACCATCGCCACCGGCGGACCGCCGTACGTGGTTGCGACGGGTGAGCGTGAACTTAACCGGACTCACGCCGACGTTCGAGGAATACGCCGCGTTCGAGGCGGATCAGTCCAAGGATGCGGAACAAAAGGTCGTCGATCGGCTGTTGGAATCTCCTCGCTATGGTGAGCGTTGGGCACGACACTGGTTGGATGTCGCACGCTATTCCGATACGAAAGGCTACGTGTTCCGAGAGGATCGAAATTACCCTGAGTCGTGGACGTATCGCGATTGGGTGGTGCGGGCATTCAACGAAGACATGCCTTTTGATCGGTTTGTGAAATTTCAACTCGCCGCCGACAAGTTGACGACAGATGACAACGCCGCCGAACAGTGTGCGATGGGCTTTCTGACGCTTGGGCGACGGTTCTTGAACAATCGGCACGACATCATCGACGACCGTATTGATGTAACAACTCGCGGGTTGATGGGGCTGACGGTTTCGTGTGCTCGGTGTCACGATCACAAGTACGATCCGATCCCCGCCGCCGATTACTATTCGCTTTATGGCGTCTTCAATTCGTCAGACGAACCACAAGGGGAACCGTCTCCATTGCGGATGGTGGATCGTGAAAAGCCACGAGAACCCCACATTTTCCTGCGGGGCCAAGCTCACAATCGCGGTCCGCGTGTGCCGCGTCAGTTTTTGGAAGTCATCGAAGGTAAAGATCGGCAACCATTCAAGGACGGTAGCGGTCGGTTGGAAATGGCCGAGGCGATTGTGAACCCTCGGAATCCGCTGACGGCTCGCGTATTCGTCAACCGCGTGTGGGGGAAACATTTCGGGAGCTATCTGGTTGAGACGCCCAGCGATTTCGGCGTGCGAGCGGATCAACCGACACACCCGCAGTTACTCGATTGGCTCGCGCAGGAGTTCATCGACAGTGGTTGGTCGGTCAAACATTTGCAGCGGTTGATCACGATGTCGGCAACATATCGGCAAGCGAGCGGTCACCGAGAGAGAGCAGCAGCGGCCGATCCGGAAAATCGGTTGTTGTGGCGAATGAATCGACAGCGTCTGGATTTTGAAGCTCATCGGGATAACTTGCTGGCCGCCGCCGGGACGTTGGATCTGTCGATGGGTGGAAAATCGGTTCCGATGACGAGCGAACCATTCACGACCCGTCGAACGATTTACGGTTTCATTGATCGGTCGAATCTCCCGGGGCTGTTTCGCACGTTCGACTTTGCAAGTCCCGATATTCATTCGCCCCGACGGTACGTCACCACGGTCCCGCAACAAGCCCTGTTCCAACTAAACTCGCCGTTCCTTTTGCAGCAGGCGACCGAGTTAGCCAATCGTACGGCGGCACCGAATGGGCAGGAAGTCTCGACGGATGAGCGTGTTCGCACGTTGTATCGGATCATCTACGGTCGTGAACCATCCGCGGAGGAACAGCAGCTGGCCCATGCATTTCTGGAAGAAAACAACGAGAAACCCGCCGCTGTGGTGCAACAGGTTTGGCAGTACGGTTACGGTCGATTCGATGAAGCGACGGGCCGGGTGACGGAATGGACGAAGTTGCCACACTTCACCGGTTCGACTTGGCAGGGAGGACCGAAGCTGCCTGATCCGAAAACGGGGTGGGTGAGTCTCAGAAAGGACGGCGGACATCCGGGAAAGAGTCCGAATTATATGGCAATTCGACGTTGGACGGCACCGGCAGCGGGAACCGTTTCCATCGGTGGAACGCTGAATCATCCGGCGAAACCCGGTCAGGGGGATGGTGTCCGCGGGCGGATCATTTCCAACCGAATCGGTCAGCAAGGTGATTGGACCGCTGCCCACGGATCGGTGCCGACTTCGGTGTCCAAGGTTGAAGTTCAAGCCGGTGATCAGATTGATTTCGTGGTCGATTCGCGAGCGTCGGTCAATCACGACTCGTTCACCTGGACCGTCAACGTTCGAGGCGTTCTGGACGGTCAACGTCGAGGGTTCCACTCCGCGAATGACTTCCAGGGACGCGCTCCCGATCCGCTGTCCCGATGGGCACAGTATGCTCAAGTCTTGTTGTTAGCGAACGAGTTTGTTTTCGTCGACTAACCGCTGATTGCGATCGTAGCCGTTGCACTCCATTCAGGCCGATGCCACATCGCGTAACAAATTGGCATCTGCCCGATTGGTAGGCACAACCACAGTGGGGGCTCGGCCAGTCACTATTTGTGGATGAGCGTAACATTCTTTGTGCCAATGGCTTGTGGCGAACGCGAATTCCTGCGTCTCGTGGCATCGCAATTGCTAATGTCATGGAACGGTTCCGTTCCATTTGATTCCCGCGATCGGTGACTCGGCCGATGCAATCGTCCTTACGCAAGATCCTTGTTGGAGCAATTTTCTTTATTTGCTCCTGTTGGATCGCGATCTGCGCCTATTGTTTGGCCGGCTGGAGTTTCTTGGAAGCCGTCTACATGGTGACGATTACCATTTTCGGAGTGGGGTACGGTGAAGTCCGACCGATTGAGCAAACCAGCCTCAAAATTTTCACGATTGGATTCATCATCTCCGGGTGCACGTCGTCCATTTATTTTCTGGGCGGTTGCGTGCAGATGTTGGCGGAAGGCGAAATCAACAAGGCATTGGGAGCCAGGCGAATGACGCGGGGCATCGACCGATTGACCAACCACGTCATCGTTTGCGGTTACGGGCGGGTCGGACAGATCCTGGCCCGTGATTTGAAGGAAAGTGATCAATCACACGTCATCATCGACGTCGAAAAAGACCGATTGCAAACGGCGGAAACGGCGGGGCATCTTGTGATTCACGGCGACGCCACCGACGAAACCGTCTTGCAAGCCGCTGGTGTGGAACGAGCGCGAGTGCTCGCCAGCGTTTTATCCGACGATACCGCGAACGTGTTCATCACGCTGACCGCTCGCGGGCTGAACGAGCAAATGGAGATTATCGCTCGGGGTGAAAAACCAACCACGGAAAGCAAACTTCTTAGGTCGGGAGCAAATCGCGTTGTGCTACCGGCTGCGATTGGAGCCAGTCTCATTTCACATCTCATCACACGGCCTTCGACGGAAGTGCTACTTTCCGAGGCCCAAGGCACACAGACGTTAAACGACGACCTCAACCGCATCGGGCTCAAAATGACCGATGTGCCGATCACCACAAATTCTGGGTTGGTCGGTTCGCCGATTGGTGATCTCAACGTGACGGGAATGCCAGGCGTGGTCACTGTGGCGTTGCGTCGACAAGATGGAACCGTCGTTCGCAAGCCGAAAGTCTCGGCCACTCTGGACGATGGTGACACGCTGATTTTACTCAGCCACCACGACACCACGATTCAGCTGTCGCTTCGCAAATCCAGTTCCGCACCTCGGCAATATCGCGGCGTGAAACTCGGGTCCTAAAACAGACATCGTAGGTGAAGAACCCGGACACGTACGACCGTCCGAGTTCTTCCCGTTGATCCAATGTTCCGCGATGGGCCGAACTACTCGACCAAGAGTAAGGGCTGGACATCGCCGTGATCGTCGAACTGCCCGATGACGGTCTCATGTCCCGTGTGATGACCGAGCACGGTTCGCAACCGTTTTTCCGTAAGACTGCGGTACAGCAAGATTTGATAACTCCCGACCCGTAAGCGGTAGCCGCCGGCTGCATCGGGGCCGACACGTTGTCCTTCCTCCGTGACCGTGAGCTGTCGCCAGTCGGCACGCCGTTGTTGGCGGTCTGGATGCCAGTCGAACACCATCGGCAGGTACGCGCCACGAGTGACGGGCATCTCGAATGTGAGCGATTCGGCATCGACTTGGAGCTGACCAGCTGTGCCTTCCACGACATCGTCCGGCAAGGGCAACGGAAAGACCCGCATGGATTGTTTACCGGATCGAAGTTGCCATGCACGGGTTTCTTTCTCCTGTGCCGATGTAATACCCATACTGAGTGGCAAACGACTGCGAAGACGTTGCGGGGCATCGTCCAACCCGCTCACGCAATCGGCGAGCACGGCGAATTTTTCTTCGCGAGCCAGAAGAATCTGCCGTTCAATGTGGATGTCTTCGGACACCTTCCATTGCAGTTCCACAAAACTGACTTCGTCATCGTCGAACCAGCACGAGCAGGAACACGTCCATTCCGCGGATTGTTTTCGTTGGTCGGTGGGACCGTTCAGCTGCCAACCCCACTCCCCCGAGAACCAGGAAACACCATTCGCGGACAGGTCGATACTGGGGATTGGGTCATCATATGTTAAGACGATCCGACCGGCCTCGCGGTTCCAATCGGTTCGCAAACAGGCCACGGATGCGAAATCGGATTGGTACGCAAGGCTCGATTCGTGCTCTGGTTTTGCCGGAGGACTGCCGGATGACGACTTGATCGGGAATTCCAAACCGTGAGAGAGCAGCAAGTGAAACACAGAGTGTTTCTTCTTCCATCCCGCTAACTTGGCCGCCGTAGCGAGCATCGGCACCGCGTTCAGACGCCGGTCGTGACCGGGAAGTTTTCCGTCTGGTCCCAACATGGCCGCGGAGGTTTCGACCAGACCGGCGAACCGTTCGGATTGGTCTTCGTCTTGCCACAACGGAATTTTTGCAGCGTGTGCCCATTCGGCGGCACGGGTCCACACACTCAGCCAACCGCTCAGGTTCTCCAGAATTTCCGCCCGGGGTGTACCGTCACCGTCGGTCGATTCTTCCAAGCGATTCCATAACGTGCTTCGTCCTTGTTCTCGGAGTGCCTCCAAGCCGAAAACATCGGAGAACAACAGTCCGGCTGTCCAGGCCAATTCGCCGGTACGGACAAGCGAACCGATCGGGTCGTTTTTCTCGGGAGGCCGGGACAGGGTGGCGGTTAAGGCCATTCGCCAGAGCTTCCAAATCTGGTCATCACTGAGTGCGGCGTGTTCCCACCGCAGGAGTTCACAGATGACAAGAATTTCACCGGTGGAAAGCGGGATACGTTGTTCCCGGTTTTCGGTCCACCGGGCGAGGTCTCGAAGGGCTTGCTGACGATGCTTCTTTTTGCCGGAATGGAACCCTTTGCCGGTCCAGATGTCGAAAAGATCTCGGGTGGATTCTGTCTCGTCTGCAATTTCCATCGACCAGGCCGCGGGCGTAGGATCGAACCGCATCTTCAGGACGGATTTGCGGTTTGAGTTGGCTCCCAAGCCGAAATTGCGTTTTCGCAGTCGCGCAATGACCGCTGCGACATCGCCCTGATCGGCTGCCTCTGTCAACTGCCGATCGGCCGTCTCTGCCCACACGAGGTGTCGCAGAAAGTCTTCGTCGGACAAGACCGATGCGGCGGTGGGAGAAATCGGAATTACGTCGGATTCATCTTGAAGAATCGCAGTCATATCGTTTCACCGAGAGAGAACGAGTAGTCATTCCGACGAATCAGATGACAGGCATCAGGAGACAGATTGTCAGCAAAGACCATGGTTTTTCGACCGTCTCCTGCTTCCCTTAAGTTAGCTGATGCCTGAGCGTTTGCAATCGGGAAGATGACTCGACATCATCGGAGCACAGAGAAATTTCTGACGACGCTCCTTTGAGACTTCACCATCGCAGGACCTAAAAAATGCACACTCTGATTGGCCCCCGGCTCTCCATTATGATGTTTTTGGAGTTTTTCATTTGGGGGTCGTGGTATGTGACGGCACCGTTGTACCTCGGGAAAATCGGTTTCACGCCGGGCGATTTCGGTTGGACGTACGGTGTGGGCCCGATCGCGGGGATGCTTTCGCCGTTCTTTCTCGGAATGATTGCCGACCGCTTCTTCGCCACCGAACGCGTATTGGGGGTTATGCATTTACTCGGTGCGGGGGCGATGTACTGGGCAACTACTCTGATGGCGGTTCCCAATCCCGAGCCAAGTGCGATTAACCTGGCGTTCTTTCTGCACATGCTCTGTTTCTATCCGACCCTGTCGCTGACAAACACGTTGGCGTTGCACAACATGACGGACGCGGAAAAACAATTTCCGCTGATTCGGGTGTTCGGTACGATCGGTTGGATCATCGCCGGCTTCGCTCTCGACTGGCTCGGATGGACTTCCGAACGTTCGATGTTCTGGCTGACAATCAGCGCGGCGACGGCTCTGGGCCTCTACAGCTTCACCCTTCCGCATACTCCGCCGCCAAACAAAGGCAAAAAGGCGTCGGCTCGGGAATTGTTGGGGATGGACGCGTTCGTGTTGCTCAAACGCCGTTCGTTCTTGGTCTTCATCATTAGTTCGTTCCTGATCTGCATTCCGTTGGCCTTCTATTACCAACTGGCTGCCAAGAGTTTGCAGCAAACCGGCGTCGCGAACACAGCGACGAAGATGTCCTACGGACAAATTTCCGAAATCGTATTCATGTTGGCAATGCCGTTGTTCTTCAAACGGCTTGGTGTGAAGTGGATGTTGCTTGTCGGGATGGCGTGTTGGGTGATTCGGTATGCGTTGTTCGCCATCGGTGCACCGACGCCCGATCCCATGATCAGCTTGATGCTCATCGGGATTGTGCTGCACGGGATCTGTTACGACTTCTTCTTTGTGACCGGTCAAATCTACACCGACAAAGCTGCTCCGAAGGAAATCCGCGGGCAAGCCCAAGGGATGCTCGTTCTGTTTACGCTGGGGATCGGGATGTTCATCGGGGCATGGATTGCCGGTGTGGTTGAAGGCACATTCACGCCGCCGGAAGCGGTCGCGTTGAACGAAGAAGCGAAGGAACATGCCGACGATCTGAAGGCGACCAGCGATAAACTCGACGCGGAATTGAAAGACTGGTCCGAAGAGGAGAAAGCCCAATTCAACGAGTGGAAAGGCATGGCCGGTGCATTGCGTGACGTGTACGCCGCCGGTGATCTAGACGTTCCGTCGGTTGAAGAGCGAATCGACACCGTAACCGAACTGACCTCCCGTGAGGTTTCGTCCGACATTCGCACCGCGTTGGACTATCAAGATTCGATCGATGCCGATGCCGCCCAACGCGACGAAAAGTCGATGAAGGCGTTACAATTGTTGGATTGGCAGTGGATTTGGACGATACCATGTATCTTCGCCGCGATTGTGATGATCGTCTTCGGAGTCCTCTTCCAAGACGACACTCAAGCCGCCCCGACGGAAGAGGAATTGGCCGCCGATACACTCAAAACGACCGATCCGCTGCCGGAGGCTTCAGAACCGACCGATGATGCCCCGGAAAACCCATGACCGGATAAGTCGACGCCAGCAACCACGATGATGTGATGCACGTTTGCGTCTTCTGAGCCGACAACTGACAACAAGTAACGGATTTCGACTTCATGTCCTCGCCGATTTCCACGTCTCTTCGCTGGCGGTTGTCGGTCTTGTGGGCGTTGCAGTGGGGAATCACTGGTTCCACGCTGACGTATTTGCCGTTGTATTTCACCGAGCACCGGGTCGATGCCCAGCAACTCGGGCAGTTGATGGCAGTCGCGGCGCTTGGGTTGTTGGTGGCTCCGTTGGTGGTCGGGCAGGTTTGCGATCGCTGGATGCACAGTGAAAAGTATCTGGCGATCGCTCATTTTCTCGGCGGCTTCACGCTGACGTACATCCCCGAAGCGGCCCGTGTGTACGCGGAAACGCAAGACAACTTCCCCGTGCTGCTCGGTTTGATTGCTGTCTACGCAGCCGCGTATTTTCCGACGATTCCGCTCGCGAGTTCGCTGACATTCCGACACCTGACCGACCCTGACTCCCAATTTGGTTCGATTCGAATTTGGGGAACCGTCGGTTGGGTGTTGGCGGGGTTGGGGTTGTCGCTGTGGTTGGGTCAGAGAGAATTTTCCGTTTGGTTGTACCGCGCGTTTCCCGGCGGAGGAGTACTGTTCAACGAAGCGGGAACGGTGTTCGATTTCCTCGGTTCACCGTCCAGCGACGACGCGTTCGACATCGCTGCGATTCTGTCGTTCGCGCTGAGCGCCTTCTGCGTGTTCCTTCCGAAAACGCCGCCGTTGCACGTTCGGACAGAAAAACTCTCACGAGCCGAACGGAAAGCCAATCGCAAGAAAACACGAATCCGCGAACGATTTGCGGTTCTCTCCGTGTTGCGGTTGTTTCTTGATCCGCAAGTGGCCTTGTTGATTGCGATTAGTTTCGCGTTGGCATTGGTCGTGCCGACATACAGTCTTGCGGTGCCGATTCTGTTGGAGCATCTGGGAATCAGTGCTCACTGGGTTCCGGCGGTGATGACGGTCGGGCAGATCTCCGAATTCCCCTGTCTGGCGTTATTACATTGGTGCTTAGCACGGTGGGGAGCGAAAATCACGTTTGCACTCGGCATGTTGGCGTGGCTGGTGCGGTATGGATTGTTCGCTGCGGACACGCCGTTCGCTGTGGTGATGTTCGGAGTCAGCTTGCATGGGGTGTGTCATGTGTTTCTGGTGATTGTCGTGCAGTTGTACTTGGACCGTCGTTGTCCGCCCGATACCAAAGCGACGGCTCAGAATATCTTCGCGTTTCTAACACTCGGCATCGCACTGCCATTGGGGTTCCTGTTGGCTGGGTGGTGGGGCCGAATTTGTCGTCTGACTACTCCGGACATGGCGAACTTCTCGCTGTTCTTCGCCGTTCCCGCTGGGATTGTGGCTGGCCTGTTGTTGATTTTTTGGACATTCACCGACACCAAATTGGGACTAGAAACCAAGGACGACGAATCACCGGCAGACACCGGCGATTGATTTCATGAGACACCCGTTGGTCCGGCTCTCGACGGGGGTGGCATGTTCGATCGATGGATTGGTGGTGCTTTGGCAACGCGATCTCAGATGGTTTTTCCGTAGCTGGGGTGTGATGTCACTTCCGGCCGGTTAAAATGTGGAGGTCGATCACACCGCGTTTCACCGAGCCGAGAGGAATAGCCATGCCGACTCGTTCCATCCTGATGACAGTTTTCGCCTGCTGCCTTGTTTGTGTAGGTGCGGTTGCGGCCGACTCCAAACCGTCGGTGAAGTCGGTGGATGCCGCTCCGGAAGGGCTTTCCAAGAAGATCGCCGCCGTCCTCGATAAGTCTGGGCATCGGATCAAAACCGCGGATGGCGATTTGGTGACGGTATGGTTTGCGAATCTCACCGGCATCCCTGGCGATTTTGAACCTGGTTTCTATGTGAAGTACCCCTTTGAGGATGGTCAACTCATCGGTGCGATTCATGTTCCGAAAGGTTCGAAGTTTGCAGACTTCCGGGGACAGGAACTTCAACCAGGCACGTACACACTGCGGTACGGTCAACAACCGATGGACGGCAACCACATCGGCACCAGCGAAACTGCCGACTTCCTGATGGCGTTACCCGCGAAGGCCGACCAAGACCCAGCGAAGATCGACATGAAAGACTCGCTGAACGAAAAAAGTGCCGACGCCGCCGGTTCCACGCACCCCGCGATTCTTTCACTGCTCCCCGATGCCGAATCAAAAGACGCCAAACTCACGCACGATGAGGACAATGATTTCTGGGTCTTCGAAGCCGGCATCCCCGCCGAAGTTGGTGGCAAGAAGAATCAAAAAGTACCGGTCAAAATTGTTGTCGTTGGACAATCGGCTGTGTAGTTTTTGACCGGAATTCACGCACGACACCAAGCCACCGATGTTGAGTGGTGGCACCTCTTGCACGGAAATGCTCGTGATGTGCTATCGCAGTCTTCTGATTGGCATTACTTGTTTGTGTCTTGGTTCATCTGGTCTTGCAAACTCGGACCAAAAAGAAACCAAGCCAACGCCGAAGAAAGAGCTTTTTCGGGGGCGGGTGGTGATCGTGAAAGATGCCCTCGAAAAACGCGGCATCACGGCATTTGAGGAAATGAAAGAGCAAGTGGCGCTCGAAACGCCGGAGGGGAAGTTGCTGCCAATCGTGGCGGATTGGCGAGGGCGGGCGTTCTATCAGGACAAACGATTGCGGAACCGGAAAGTCGAACTTGTCGGCTACCAACGCAAAGGGTTGCCGTATCTGCAAGTGCTGATGGTCTTCACTTTCGACGACGACAACCAGCGGATGTACACAGACTACTGGTGCGATATCTGCTCGATTCCCATGTACGAAATCAAGCCGTGTGATTGTTGCCAACAAGACATTCGTCTCCGCTTCCAACCGCAAGATCTGCCGGATTATCTCACCCGAGACCAGAACGCGAAAAAGTAGGTCGTTGCCTGACTGATACTCGCGAACGCCACTGACGCAGGATGCCACCCATGAGTTTCGCACTCAATCTTCGTTCCGCCGAATTGCTTGGTTCTGTGGCCGAGCAAACCGATTCCTTGCGAATTGCCCGGCAGGAAATTTCCGATCGCTACACGCTTTGGGACTTTGGCGTCGAGACTGAAGGCGGACTCAACGCGGGTTTGTTGCTCAGTCGTCTTTGTTTGGCTGGTTTGGCGGACGTCTCGCTCACAACGAGCCCCCTGGCTGGAATGGATTGGCCAACCGTCGCCGTGCAAACCGATCATCCGCTGCCCGCTTGCTTGTTCAGTCAGTATGCGGGCTGGAGTGTTTCCGTCGACAAGTTTTTCGGGATGGGTTCGGGACCGATGCGAGCGGCGGCGTCTCAGGAACCGTTGTTCGAGGAATTCCAGTACCGCGAAGACAGTGAGCATCTCGTCGGCATCTTAGAGACCGACACGCTACCGACGGCGGATGTGTTCGACCACCTCGCAGAGAAATCGGGTTCGTCGCCACGAATCACGTTGGCGGTCGCGCCGACCGCGAGCCAAGCTGGGAACGTGCAGATCGTGGCCCGCTCCGTCGAGACTGCTCTACACAAACTTCACGAAGTTGGCTTCGATGTGCAGCGGGTCCGCAGTGGTTTTGGGACCGCACCGCTGCCACCCGTGGCGACGGATTTCCTCACCGGACTCGGCCGCACGAATGATGCCATTTTGTATGGCGGTCGCGTCACACTGTGGGTCACGGGGGACGACGAATCTCTTGAGACAATCGGACCGAAAGTCCCGGCTTCATCGTCCAACGATTACGGGCGGCCGTTCCAAGAGATTTTCAAAGCCGCCAATCACGACTTCTACAAGATTGACCCGCTACTCTTCAGTCCAGCGGAAATCGTGCTGCATAATCTCGATACCGGTCGTGTTTTTCGATTCGGTGAAACCGATGAAGCTGTGTTGCAGGCGTCGTTCGGGGTGTCGTAGGTTATTCTGAACTTGCCGCTTAGTTGGCACCATCTTCTTTGGCACGGCCGATGAATCGCATCCAACGACGATTTCGCGAGTCGGATTCGTTGGTCTCTCCGTTGGCTTGATCACGTTGCTTCAAGATGCGTTGAATTTCCGATTCCCGTTGGCGGATTCGTGACTCCAATCGTCCGACCCGTGCCCGTTCCATCGACAATTCCACTTCACCCTGCCGAAGTTTTTGGTGCAGAGTGTTTTCGAGGTCGACCAACCGGCTGCGTTGCTCGTCGGAGATTTCGTCTTCGGGCACGTCTTCAATCGGGCCGCGACATCGCGCTTGGAGAACTCGCAACATTCGAACGAGCGAAACGATGTAGAGTTCCCGTTCTTCGATCGCAGCTTGCCAATCTTCCCGTTCGGCTTGTGAAGCATCCACGGGGGCCGGTCGTTTGTCCAAAATCTGCAATTCTTCTTGCAGATTGACCTGTTCTTCGGCCGCGGCGGCGGGTTCTTCGGGCTCGGCCGGTGGAGGCTCTTCGCCTAGCATCTCTGCTTTCAACGCGGCCCAACTGATGGACCCCGACGATTCTGGCCGGTCGTCACCGTGCTGCATTTGCGAGAGTAGAGACCCGGCAGGCATCTCTTCGTCGGATGGTGTCCGTCCCAGTTCATCGTCGAACCAGCGTGTCGCCAGTTCGCGGATGGCCGAAATTTCATCGCTGAGTCGGGCAATCTGAGCCGGTGTTTCGGCTTCGCGCCACTCATCGACCACGTTCGCAAACCGCTCGGTGAGCTTCCATTGTCGCTCGACCATGTCCGCCGGGAAGGCAATTTGCTCGGCGGGTGGAGGGGGCGGCGGAACATCCGCTTCTTCGAGCCGACTCGCTGCCCACTCCAAGAACTCGGTCAATTTCTCGATCGTCGCCTCGTGTTCACGCACTTGCTGCGTCAACTCGGCGATCTGATCGGTCGAAGCCGATTCGGATGAGGGGAAACTGGAGTCCATCGGTATTCGCTTTGTTCCGTTCGCGAAAACAAACTGTGTGTTGAACACCCCAATCTGACTTAGGGTGTCAGCATTCGATTCTCACGAGAAACGAATGTGATTTTCAGGAAGAAACGTCCTCACACTACGACGTCTCTCCCGTTCGTGGCACAATAGCAGTTCCCAAGAGCATTGAATTGAGAATTGGCCCTTTCTCAACCGACCGTCTTCGTCCGATTTCTTCGGAGAGTGACGGCTGATGCTTGGTTTCTTGGGAATCCGACTATTGTCAATTGGTCGTCACACCGTAGCGTTACTGTAGTCCATAAAGTTCGGGGGCACGGGGAAAGTCGGGGGAATTCTCACCAGAGAGTGTCGACTTTCGCCATCCCACTGACGGTCGTACGGGTTGCATAAACACATCACGCCTCAAAATTGAGACAACAGATGCGGGTATTGAGTTACAACATTCACAAAGGAATTGGCGGACGCGATCGGTTGTACCGGTTGGAGCGAATCATCGAGGTGATCGAGGAAGAGAATCCCGATTTGATTTGTCTTCAGGAAGTTGATTCCAACGTGCGACGATCCAAGCACCATGATCAACCGCAGATTCTGGCGGACTATTTCAAATTCGATGCCGCCATGTTTCAGTTGAATGTGAAGCTCAAGACGGGAGGCTATGGCAACTTGCTCCTCTCGCGGTGGCCGATCGAATCTCAGCACCAAATTTCACTTCGGCTGAAAAAACGAAAGCCCCGCGGGGCGCAGTCCGCCGTGATTCAATCGCCCGAGGGACCGTTTCAGTTGATCAATTGGCATCTTGGACTGTTGGAACAGGAACGTCGTTGGCAGGTCAAGCATTTTCTCGACCACGAGATTTGCCAGGAATGCTGCGAACTGCCGGCGATGGTCATTGGCGACTTCAACGATTGGCGAAACACCCTCGCCAATGCGGTCTTTGCCCACGGGAATTTTACCCAAGTGACCGCACCAGTTTCGCGATTTCGGTCCTTCCCGGCGTATATGGCGGTCGGATCGTTGGATAAAGCTTTCGTCCGGGGCGACGTTCACATTCGGCACGCGAAGATTGTTCGGACACGGATGTCGAAAGTGGCGTCGGACCATTTGCCGCTGGTCATCGACTTTCACATCGGCGAAGACGCACTCGAGAAAATCGCCCACTCCAAACCCTCCGATTCTGAGTGAACTCATGCATGTTCCGCCGGATCGGTGGCGACAGATCACGTTCGGGGCGTTAATCTGAACAGAGAATCGAGTTGCAGTGCCGAATTGACTTGGGAGGTGTGGACATGGAATGGATCGTCGGCGGGTTGGTCGCGGTTGTCGTTCTGTGCCTCGTCGTTTTCTTTCTGATGCGAGGGACGCTCGGTCAGCGATTGGAACAACTGGAGTTAAACGAAGCGGTTCGTCGTTTCCGATTGCAACGTGAGTCGTTGGAACACCGTTTTTTCCAACTCGCGAAAGCCAATGGTAAACCACGGGGATTGCGTTGGGTCGAGTGTGATTGGCAGAACGGTGTGAGTTTCGCTCGTGATTTGAATAACGGACTGCTCACGGCATTCGTGGCAATCAACGTTCACTTCGAAGCAGTCGAAGGTGGCGGAATGGAAGAGGTGGAAGCTGTGAGCACAGTCCGCGATGCCGCTGCCGTCTTCCACTATCAGAAAGGGCAATGGGGCACCGGCGGACGTTGCCTATTCAACATGAACCCCGCCGACGCTGTCACGCGACTCCAGGGACAATACGAACCCGTCGTCGAGAGCGAATGGCGAGTCGAGTGAGTTGAGAGTAGAGGGTGGTTTTGTCTTCGACCCTCTACCCACTACTCTCCATTCTCGACATCTACCCTACGGGAACGCAAAGAACATCCCGGTGGTGACGGCGGCTTGGTTGATGGCGGCTCGACCATTCAATGGGATTTGGTGAATCAACTTCGGTGCACAATCGCCGGGTCGGTAGTAACCGAGCGGATAGATTTTCTTGCAGACCGGGTCGATCGTGGCTTGGTACGGCAACCCAACAAGTTGCAATCCGAATTTCCCAGCCGAGAAGAACGGTTGGAAGATGTCGTGATGACTTTGGCCGTAGCGTTCGAGTTGGACGTCTTCGAAGTACAACGGATTGTAGTGAATATTCGACGCTTCCCAGTGAAACACGCTCGGTGCGATGTTACGTGCTTGGTAGGGACCATCGGCCAGTTGGACTTCGTCGGGGCAGCGGATGGTTTCATCGTCGCTGCATTCCTCACCGTCCGGTCGAGGACATTGAAACTTCGTGCGGTCATCCAGTCGGGTGGCCGGATCGGGTTCGTAGTCGGCGAACGGCAGGATTTCGGTGATTTGTTTGAGTTTGTTGGGATCACTGGGCAGCAGGTCGCGTCGTTCTTCGGTGACCTGGTACTGTGCGGCTTCCACTCCGTTGGGACGAATCGATTCGATTTTATAGCTCGGCAAGTCGCCAAGATTCGACTGTGCAAACGCCGATTGCCCGCTGGCTGTCATTAGCACGACGGCTAACGACAACCAACCGAGACGGCGTGGATTAGAAAATGTCCGCTGGTGAATGTTCAGCGGTGTAATTTGGCGACTCTTGCGTGATCGCAATGTCATGTGGATGGTTCTCCCTCACCGAGGCCGGTGAAATCTGAATGAAGCGGGCTTTCGTCCGCAGTTCATCGACCGTCCGTACCCCCAAATATCCCATTCCAGCTCGCAACCCACCTGTGAGTTGGTAGAGCAGAGCGTTAATTGGGCCTTTGTACGGAACTCGTCCTTCAACTCCTTCGGGAACGAGTTTTTGAGTGCCCCCCGTCCCATCGTCTGCTGCTTGCCGATATCGTTCGCTACTTCCTTTGGCCATCGCGCCCAGCGAACCCATGCCGCGATACCGTTTGAAACTTCGGCCTTGGTACAAAATTCGTTCGCCGGGGCTTTCGTCGGTTCCGGCGAGTAACCCGCCGAGCATCACCGAATGCGCCCCTGCAGCCAGTGCTTTGACCAAATCGCCGCTGTACCGGATTCCACCGTCGGCAATCAAAGGGACATCGGTTCCTTTGACGGCTTCGGCGGCATGAGCAATGGCCGACAGTTGCGGTACGCCCACTCCGGAAATAATTCGCGTGGTGCAGATCGAACCAGGTCCAATCCCGACCTTGATCGCATCCGCCCCAGCCTTGAGTAGATCAATCGCCCCCTGTTTCGTCGCGATGTTACCCGCGATGACTTCAATATCGTGTCGCTTCTTGATTTCCGCGACGGTTTCAAGCACGTTCTTTGTGTGGCCGTGAGCACTGTCGACGATGAGCACGTCCACACCCTTTTCAATCAGAGCGTGAACTCGTTCATAGTCTCGCACCCCGACCGCCGCACCGACCCGCAGCCGACCACGGGCATCTTTCGACGCGCGAGGGTACTGCATATTCTTGTCGATGTCTTTGATCGTGATTAACCCCTTCAGATGGTATGATTCGTCAACCAGGAGAAGTTTCTCGACTTTATTTTCCAAGAGAATTCGTTGAGCTGAAGCCAAATCAGTGTCGGCGGCAGCGGTGACGAGGTTCTCTTTCGTCATCACATCGGCGATTCGCGTGTCTCGGGATTCGAGGAATCTGAGGTCGCGACGTGTCAGAATCCCTTTGAGGACACCGTTTTGCGTAATCGGGACGCCGCCAATGTTGCGTTCGTCCATGATGCGGGCCGCCTCTCCGACGGACGCATCTGGGGGTAATGTGACCGGATCGACAATCACTCCGTGTTCGCTGCGTTTGACACGGTCGACCTCGAGAGCTTGCTGCTCGATCGAGAGATTCTTGTGCACGATCCCGATTCCGCCCTCTTGAGCCATCGCGACAGCCATGTCACTTTCGGTGACGGTGTCCATCGGGCTACTGATGACCGGAATGTTGAGCGGAATATGACGCGACAAACGGGATTGCGTGGTCACTTCGGCGGGCATCACTTCGCTGTAAGCGGGTTCCAGCAGCACGTCGTCGAAAGTGACTCCGCGGTAGGCGATGCGGTCTTGCATGGCGAGAATTCCATCGGAAGGTGAAACGATTTCCCTCTATGGCTTCGCGGCCTGTCCAAATGTCTGGATAGACCGCGATCCCGAAGCGGAAAGGGTTTCACGTAGATTGTGGCAAACTCCGTCCCGAATTGCTAGCCATCTCCAAGTGGAATCGGTGAGAGTCGGATCTTCCTGTGGGGAATTCCCGGAAGGGAGATCCAGGCAGGCTTGCGAACGCTGGGAAACTCGCCAAACTGAGAGCATTCAATTGTTTCCCAATCGACGGGTCGTGAGGAATCGGCGATGCGATGGCGTGGACGACGGCAGAGTGAAAATGTGGAAGATCGTCGCGGTTCGCCTGGTCGCCGTGTCGCGCTCGGCGGCGGTGGATTGGGGACGATCATTATCATTGTGTTGGTGCTGCTCGGGGTGATCGACCCGCGGGCTCTATTGCAAATGGGCGGCGGTGGCGGCGGTGCACCCGCTCCCCAGAATCCGGCGGCTCAGCAACAGAACCAAGAACTTAAGGACTTCGTTAGCGTCGTTCTGGCCGACACCGAAGACGTTTGGAACAAAGTCTTCCCCGAGGAGTTCGGCCGACAATACCGCGAGCCGGACCTGGTGTTGTTTACACAGTCCGTCAATTCCGGTTGTGGGTATGCCAGTTCGCAAGTGGGGCCGTTCTACTGCCCGGCCGATCAGAAGGTGTATCTCGATCTGGGTTTCTTCCACGAACTCAGCCAGCGATTCGGGGCACCGGGGGACTTCGCGATGGCCTATGTCGTCGCCCATGAAGTCGGTCATCATGTGCAAAACATGACCGAGCAAATGGCGCGTTCCAAACGAGGCGAATCCCGCGAGGGCAAGAACCGGATGTCCGTCCGCCTGGAGTTGCAGGCCGATTTTCTCGCCGGGGTCTGGGCCCATTACGGACAGAAAGAAAAGAAATTTCTCGAACCGGGCGACATCGAAGAAGCCATCAACGCCGCCAACCAGATCGGCGACGACACCCTCCAACGCGAAGCCCAAGGCCACGCCGTACCGGATTCGTTTACGCATGGCACGGCAGCCCAACGTGCCCGTTGGTTCCGCAGAGGATTCGAAACCGGCGACGTCAGTCTCATGGATGAACTCTTTGAACTCCCTTACGATCGGTTGTAGTTCGTCAGGGTCAGTAAGACCAGAACTCAAGATCATCGAGGACGGAACATTCTTGAGGAAAGAGTGCGAATCACCAGCTTACAATAAAAAACGGTTGAAAACGCTGCGGGACGAGCCAGCAGTGGCACGCTCCTCACTGACAAACGCGGTTTGCTAGAATGTTCCACGCAACTCAGCCAAGAAACACGATTGTTGAACACTATGAACGCGCTTCGAACCCTTGTTGCTCTGACCTTCGTGATTGTTTCCCAATCCGCGTTCGCGGCCGAGCGACCAAACATCGTGTGGCTTTCGGCGGAGGACATCAGTCCGCATCTGGGATGTTACGGTGATCCCCATGCGATCACGCCGCACTTGGATCAGTTGGCGACCGAAGGCGTTCGCTACACCCATGCATTCACGACGGCGGGCGTGTGTGCCCCATGTCGGAGTGGGATCATCACGGGGATGTATCAAACCACGCTCGGCACACAACACATGCGAGGCAATGCCAAGCTGCCGGAATACGTCAAACCGTTTCCCACCTATCTGCGAAACGCTGGTTACTATTGCACCAACAATTCCAAGCAAGACTACCAGTTCAAAACTCCGAAGGGTTCGTGGGACGAATCCAGCCGTAAAGCCCATTGGCGAAATCGACCGGACAAGTCGCAACCGTTCTTCGCGGTGTTCAACTTCACCGGCTGTCATGAAAGCGGGATCGCTTCAAAATCGAAGTATGAAAGCGTCACCAAAGACCTGTCACCCGATGAGCGACAGAACGCGAAAGAACTGACCACGCTGCCGCCGTATTACCCCGACACGCCGATCGTGCGGGAGGATTGGAAACGCAACTACGAACTCATCACCGCAATGGACGCCTGGGCGGGCGATCTGATTCAACAACTCAAAGATGATGGCCTTTACGAGAACACGATTGTTTGGTTCTGGTCGGATCATGGTGTCGGTTTGCCGCGAGCAAAACGGTGGTTGTACGACTCCGGCACACGGATTCCGCTCATCGTGCGGACGCCGTCGAATCTCCGGACCGATGGGAACACCGAACCGGGAACCGTGACCGATCGGCTGGTGAGTTCCATCGACTTCGGTCCGACCGTGTTGAATCTCGCGGGAGTGGAAATTCCGCAGCACGTTCAAGGAAAACCGTTTCTTGGTCCGAATCAACCCGCTCCGCGTGAGTACATTTTTGGCGCTCGGGATCGGATGGATGAACGCTACGACATCATCCGCATGGCTCGTGACAAACGCTTTCAGTACATCCGCAATTACGAACCGTTGAAGACGTATTATCAGTACATGAACACACCCGAAAAAGGAGCCACTATGCGGGAACTTCGGCGGGTGCATGCGGCGGGGGAATTGGGGGTGCACGCCGAGAAATTCTTCGCCCCGACCAAACCGGTCGAGGAACTCTACGACACCGAAGCCGACCCACACGAAGTTCACAACCTTGCGGACGATCCGAAATATGCGGACGTGCTCAAACGTCTTCGCGACGCCCATTTCGATTGGGTCAGGCGAACCAAAGACACCGGGTTGATCGCCGAACCGATTCTCGTCGAACGGGAGGAGGAATTGGGTGATCGGTATTCGATTCTGCGTCAAGAGGGTGGAGACGCCTTGGCAGCCGATGTTGCGAAAGTCTCCGCGGCGGCATCCGATGGTTTGGATGCCCTACCGGTTCTGAAAAATGCGTTGAGTCATGATGATGCTGCCGTCCGATATTGGGGGGCCGTTGGCGTGGGCAACATAGGTTCCGAGGCGGTTTCCGCCAAAGATGAGGTCGCGAATGCGTTGGAAGACGATTCCGCCGTTGTGCGGGTCGCGGCTGCCCGAGCGTTGTGCCGACTCGGTGCCGATCAGCAAGCCCTCCCCGTTCTGACCAACGTTCTGGACAACGGTGCTCAGTGGGAGCGGTTGCACGCGGCGATCGTGCTCGATGAAATTGACGACCAAGCCCGCCCCGTGCTTGATGCCATGCATCAAGCTCTGAAACCTCGCAAGAATCTCTACGCGAATGGCAAGTACGTCGTCCGTGTGATCAACCGAGCGTTGAACGAACTCGAAGGCACAACCCGGACCGTGCCGTAGGGGGCGGCGAGGCGATCTCAGAACATCAGTTGCAATTGCGTGCGAATCAACACGCCGTTGTCGCCGACGTTGATGTCGCTGCTCGGGTTTTGCAAGGGAACGTCGATCAGCCGGGTGGCATCCATCGAGAGTTTGATGCGGCGATCGCTCGTTGGGAAGTAGTTGAGACCGCAGGCGTACTCGTACGCGGAACCGAGTCGGCCAAAAACTTTCGAGATGCGAGCGTTGACGTCTAGACGTTGCGGAATCAAAAACTTTCCACCTTCGAGATAGAACCCGTGCTGATCAATCACCACGGACGGTGAAAGCCCCGATTGTGTGTGCAGATCTCCGATGGATCGAAAGATGTACTCGCCATTCATGCTCCAACCGCGATACTTGAAAGCGGCATCGACGGAGTAAACGGTCACGTCGTAACCTGTCACTCGGCCGAACATTGCGAACGCTTCCGCAAGGCGAACACCGTTGATTTCGCGGACCGTGTCCACTTCCGGCAACGACGTTTCTCCCAAGCGTCGATCGTTCTGGGATGAGAACGTCAGCGTTTGACCGAGAGCCACCGCCAGTTCATCGTGGTATTCAAAATCCGTCACGCCAACGCCGAATTCCGCGAGCGGCGTCCAGCGAACCTGCCCCGCGACCACGAACCCTTCGCCAAACTCCCCCGACGCCAAATTCGACGTGCGATAGCCGTTCCCGACCATTGTTTCGTAGTGCAGGTCGTCAACGATTTTTCCGAATGCCCAAAGCCCGACTGTTCGGCCGGGACGGAAGAAGTCCACGGGCACGGGGCGATCGACCAATCGCGTGTTCATTGAACTCAATAACCACTGCCGGACACCGGGAACGCGTCGCCGACCAACCAACAGTGTGAGGTGTTCGTTTCTGCGATTGGCGACCCAATAGTCTAGGAATTCGAGAGTTTGGTCGCCGTCCGTGTCGCCATCGATTTGCGTGAAGAACGTCAAATCGGGATCAAATGCATGGCCGGAGAACAAGAGCCTCGCTCGTTCCACATCGAAAGCACTTCGGCTTTCGTTATTCGATTCCGTCTGCACCAGCGGCGGTGGAACATCGCTGTTCGGTATGAATGCCGAGTAGCGAAACTGTCCACGAACGTTGGACTTCAGCGCGAATGAATGTCCGTTGTCCTGCAAAGCATGTAGGAAGAGGCCGTTATCGTAGCCCGCTTCGAACCATTCCGTCTGCGATTTGACGTCTTCGCCGAATACGTTGGCTGGAGACCAGGCGATGAGGAGACCCGCTGCAATCAGGCAGATGATGTCCGCAGATCGAAGCAAACGATGCACGAGTGATTCCGCCTCTGGTCATCCTCTAATGTGTAGACCGGTACCCGGAGGTCTAATCGGAAGAATCGGCAATCTTCCGCTAACTTCTCCAGCTTTTCTTGGTTTGGCCCAATGCCCACCCGTGACAACGCTCCGAGGTCCGGAAAACCAAGAATTCCTGCAATCCCGGTTGTGAACTGTTAGAGTTGACGACACGGGAGCATTTCATCCCCGTCATTTTCCCGAGGTTTTCATGCGAGCTCAAACCGATGCGAAATGCCGTGATGGCTTCACGTTGTTGGAGTTGATCGTCATCTTGGCCATCATTGGTATTCTGCTCGCATTGTTGATTCCCGCGGTCATCGATGCCCGAGAGGCGGCCCGACGGACGCAGTGTCGCGGATACTTCAAGCATCACAGTCTTGCACTCCATAACTACTTGGATGTGCACGGTGTCTTTCCGCCCGCATCGACCACCAATGACGATGGCGAGCGGTTGCACAGTTGGCGAACGCTGATTCTGCCCTTCTTCGAACAAGGAAGCTTGTATGATTCCCTCGATCTATCCAAACCTTGGGATGACCCAGTCAATGCAGTGACGCCCAATCTCGATCTGCAATACTACCGGTGTCCGTCGATCGAACTCCCCGCCTTTCACACGACATATTTGGGAATCGTCGGTCAGGATCACGCATTTCATCCGACTCGTGGCCGGCCGGTTTCGGAATTTTCGCAAGGGTTGGAACACACCGGGATGGTGCTCGAAGTTTCTGTCGATGACGCCGTCCCGTGGATGGCACCGCAGGACACCGATGGAGCATATCTCATCGGTTTGACAGAGGAACTCAATTTCCCGCATGATCACAACATGCATCTGAGTTTCGCCGACGGAGTTTGTGCACCGATCGGGGCCGACATGCCGATCGCGGAACGACGAGCGATTGTCACCATCACCCAGGATCCTACCAAGAACACTTCGGACGCTGACGGAACTTGAAACCAACTCTCATTTGCAACACAGACCGCCCATGACACAAGCCGACTCGCCGAAACTTCACGATGTCACCGTGTACTACCTGGAGATGCTGTCTCGACCGGAACTCTCGTTGGAGCCGCCGCGTGACGGGCTGACGGTGATTCATGCGGTGAATCCGTCGGTTCCGTATTACCGATTTCTCTACAACGCGGTTGGGGAGAACTATCGCTGGCTGAGTCGTCGAAAACTCTCGGATGAGGAACTCACGGAGATCATCCATGATCCGCTCGATGACGTTCTCGTGTTGCATCTCGACGGTACACCGATCGGCTTCGCGGAAATCTGCCGACGGGAACCAGCGAACATAGAACTCGTGCAATTCGGACTCATGCCCGATTGGCATGGGCAGGGAATTGGCTCCTGGTTTTTGCGGTGGGTGATCGACAAGATTTGGCAAGGTTCGCCGCAACGGTTCTGGCTTCATACGTGCACTTTCGACCATCCGGCCGCTTTGGCGATGTACCAGAAAGCGGGCTTCGTGCTCTACGACGAAAAACAAATCCAGCGGGAATATTGAACGTCACCGCAGGGCGAACCCGTTCGCGAAAATGATGTCCTTCTAACATGAACAACAATCAACTGCGTAAGCTCGGTGTGCCGGATGACTGTATTCCGGCGGCGCTCACGGCAATTCAAGCGGCCGCGAAAGCCGGTGAACTGAAATCGCTGAACGTCAAAAAACTTGTTCGCGACATTGTGAGTGCCCCCGATCAGCATACCGACCATCCCTACTTTGGCGGGTTGGCCACTTCGATCATCGAAGATCGACAATTTGAACCCGCCGAGCCGATCGAGTATCGCACCTGGGGCGAGGACATTGATCAAGCCGCCCATGCACAGATGCGGCAAGCGTGTTCCGTGCCGAGTGCCGTCGGGGCTGCATTGATGCCCGATGCGCACGTGGGTTACGGGTTGCCGATCGGTGGCGTGTTGGCCTGCGAGAACGCTGTGATTCCGTACGCAGTCGGCGTGGATATCGCGTGTCGAATGAAGCTGTCGATTTTGGATATGCCTACGGAATCCTTGAAAACCCGCTTCGAAGATTATCGCACCGCGTTGGAAAAGGGGACACGGTTCGGGATCGGGGCGAAACACAAGCGACCGCAAGAACACGCCGTGATGGATGCGGATTGGTCCATCACCCGCGTCACTCGCGAAAACAAAGACAAAGCCTGGCGACAACTTGGCACATCCGGTAGCGGGAATCACTTTGCCGAATTCGGTGTGTTCACCCTGCCCGTTCGCGATGAGGAATTGAACCTCGATGCGGGCGAATATGTCGCGTTGATGACGCACAGCGGAAGTCGCGGAACCGGGGCGTCGGTGTGTTCCACGTACTCGGCGATTGCCCAGGCAAAGTTGCCGCGAAAGTACAAAGATCTCGGTCGGCTCGCGTGGTTGGATCTCGACTCGCCCGAAGGTCAGGACTACTGGAACGCCATGAACTTGATGGGCGATTACGCGGCGGCCAATCACGATGTGATCCATCGGCTGGTTTCGAAGTTGCTCGGCGTGGACATCATTAGTGGCGTGGAGAATCACCACAACTTTGCGTGGAAGGAAGTGCACGATGGGAAGGAAGTCATCGTGCATCGCAAGGGGGCAACACCGGCGTCGGCGGGGGAACTTGGTGTGATTCCCGGTTCGATGGCCGACCCGGCATTTGTGGTTCGTGGGACTGGTCATGCAGCGAGTTTGCGGTCCGCGTCGCACGGGGCTGGTCGTCAGATGAGTCGCAAAAAAGCCAAGGCGAAGTTCACGTTCAATGCCGTCCGCAAAGACTTAGAGAAGAAAGGAATCCGCATTCTGTCCGCCGGTGCGGATGAAGTTCCGGGTGTCTACAAGGACATTAATACGGTGATGCAGCAACAAGCCGATTTGGTGGAAATTGTCGGCCGCTTCAATCCGCGAATTGTCAAAATGTGTGGTGACAACAGCCGCGCGGAGGACTGAAATCGCCATCGTTGAGTGGGCTTCAACTTTCGACGGGGAACGCAATCCGTTAGATTTTCACAACTCGAATGTGAAAACTCGGTCGGAATTCGACCGTCCCCGGACTGGAAGACCCCTGCTCATGCGAATGTTTCTTGCCATTGTGGTGTTGGCTCCATCAATACTTTTCGCGGAGGAAGACCCGTGTGCCCAGTCGTCTCCCGAAGAGATGGCGGCCGCTGTTGGAGTGAAGTTGCCTCGGCGACCGTGGCACCTCGCGAACGTCTGGTGGGACCTCGACGGCCCCACACGGGATTTCCGCTCGCTGGAGATGGATATCACAATCGACCGGGATGTGCCCGAAACGTACAACTTGTATGTGTCGCCGTGTGGCATTGCTCAAATCAACGGTTTGAAGTTCTATGGCGGCATCCAAACGAACATCAACGGTTGGCCCAGCAAGAACGAACGCAAACGCGTGCATCGCGGCAAAGGGGCGATTTTCTCGCGATGGTCGGAGGACGAGAAAACCCCGATCGGTCTCGATCATGTGCAAACGGTCGCTGAAAATTGCCTCGTCGAAAGTGCGGGATACGAGGGCGAGTTTGCCAGCGTGCGGCGACCGTTCTCGTGGACGAAAGGCACATACACCTGGCGAATCAACAAAGCCGACACCGTGACTCACAAGGGAAAACCGGCCACATGGTTCCGATGTTCCGTCCGCGACCATGCCAGCGGTGAGGTTGTTCCGGTCGGCAGTCTATTGTTTGAAGGCGAGACGTTCACATTCTGGGGACGACATTCGGCATTCGTGGAAGTTTACTCGACTGCCAAAATTCCCAAGTCGCATATTCCCAAAGTGAACGTGACGTTCGGCTGGCCCCGCATCAACGGCGAGAAGGTCGGCGTCAAGAAAACGACCGCGTTCTATCCGACTGAGTCCACCGGCGTGACCAGTTCTCCCGACTGCGCTTATGTGGTCCCCCAATGGTGAACAATGCCGCGTTGAAGTGGGCCCGATCTTCAAACGCGATGAATCGAAACGCCGCCACATTGTGAAGATTCAACAAACGGAGAAAAAACCGTAGAGCAGTTTCGACCGTGGGCTGCATTCGGGAAGCGACATTCTCTATTGGGAGCACATGGCCAATCGCTTCATCAAGACATGACTTGGTCTCGTGTGAAGGACGTACCGGATGGTTGTTGAGCAGATTCTGGAACTTTGGGAAACCCGGGGAGATTCGCAGTACGGGCAAGAGGCCGTCACGCAGCGGGAACACGCATTACAAACCGCGATGTTGGCACGGCAGGCGGATGCCTCTGCGGAGTTGGTCACCGCGGCGTTGCTCCATGACGTGGGGCATCTGTTACACAAACTTCCCGAGGACGCACCGGACCAAGGCATTGACGATCGGCACGAGACAATCGGTGCACGCTGGCTGCAACAGCACTTCCCGCCGGAAGTTTGGCAACCGGTTGTGCTCCATGTGCCCGCGAAACGCTACCTGTGCGCGGTGGATCAAAGTTACCTGCACCATCTCAGCCAACCATCGGTGCAAAGTTTACAACTGCAGGGCGGTCCGATGAGTCCCGAGGAAATCGCTGCGTTTCAAAAGAATCCATACGCGGAAGCCGCTGTTCAACTGCGACGCTGGGACGACGATGCCAAAATTGTCGGCCTGGAAACACCACGAATCGAGGACTTCCGGCCCGAGTTGGAAGCCTCACGGATGGACTTGCGTCAAGACGACTCTGTCTAGCGAGTCTTTGGATTCAGTGGTAGACTCAAGTGCAACAAAATTTCCCCATGAAACCTGTCGAGGAGAGACGAATGACGAAGTCGAATACGAATCGCATGCCCTGGATTATTGCCGGGCTGGGGTTGGGCTTGTGTATCTCTTGGATGTGGCCGCACGAGCCGATGCACGCGGCGACGGCGGACCGTGACGAAAAGTTCGCCATGATCACCGTTCCCGTGAAGGACGTGCAATTTGCCGGTGTGAAAGACTCGCTGGACGGCATCTTCGTGTTGGACTTCCTGACCGGTCAATTGCGAGGAGCCGTGCTCGATCCACGAAGCGGTCAATTCAGCACTGCGTATTTGCGGTCGGTGGCGGCAGACTTCAACGTCGATCCGCAAGCGACGGCTCGGTACGCGATCACAACGGGAGTCGCAAACTTGCCGAACCAGGGCCGCGTGCAAATGTCGACGGGCGTGATCTACGTGGGCGAACTCAATAGCGGCATGGTGATGGCCTACGGCTTCCCATACAGCGACAACCAACGCTCAGCCACACCGATTCCGTTGATCCCTCTCAACCAAGGTTTCCCATTCCGAGCGGCTCAGTAGCGTTCGCCGAAATCATCGCCAGCGGGATTCGTCTTCCAGACGAGCCCCGCTTTTTTTGTGGATACTCGATCGGAATTCGCCGCTGCCACCCTCTGGGCGAATCGCATTGGGTCAACGGCGGTGAAACGACGGTAGTTCGGCCAGGTATTCCGGATTGATTCCTTTGAGCCAGACGTAACGCTCGTCGATCCGCTGGACCGAATAGAGTGGCACGGCGATAGCTGCGTAGAACAATGCACCGATCCAGGTGAGAACGCCAGCCGCGAGTATCGCCCAGAATTCGGTGGCCGCTCCCGCGACGATCAGGAACAATCCGAAGAACGACAGCAACCAAACCGTGGCGATGCGAAGACGACGACGTTTGACCCATTCCTTCGTGATGCCAAAGTCCGCGTGAGCCGTCTTCTTGGCGATCAGGTAAAACACGATCACCAAAATCGCCCCGCCCAATAGTCCGAGGTAAACCCAAGGCGGGGCCCAAACGAGATCGCGGCTCAGAAACCGTTCGGCCGGTTCGTTGCTCTTGATGCAACGATTGGGCAAGCGAGCCCCCTTTTCGAAGACCAGGACATTGCCATCTCTCCAGACACCAGCGGAATCACCTTCGTCGAGGTTCTCGCCGCAATACGGGCAGAATTCGTGTGTCGACGAGATCAACTCGGCACAAGCGGGGCACTCGATCGATTTGCCAGAGCGGCCCCGTGAACGTCGGGAGCGTTGCCCTCTTCGGGATGGCGTCGCCGGTTCCGCTTCGTAGTCTTCTAACTCGTCGTCGGTCGCTTCGTAATCTTCAACCTCATAGTCTTCGGCTTCGTAGTCTTCGAAGTCGGTTTCGGTTTCGATCGCTTGCTGACAGGACGGGCATTTCCCATCGCGACGGACGACGACACGTGCCAAACAATGAGGGCAAACGGTTCTCGACATAATCATTCCTCGAGTGATTGAACGGCGGCGCTCGCCAATCCTTCGAGCGAATCAGACCGCCACTACCATCGGAACATGGCGGTACCCCAAGTTAATCCGGCACCGAAACCGCTGACGAGCAGCGAATCTCCTTGACTCACACGGCCTTGTCGAAACACCTCATCCAGTGCCAGCGGGATCGAAGCCGCCGAAGTGTTGCCGTAGTTGGTCAGATTGTTGAAAACCTTCTCCGGCGCGATGCCCAATGTGTCGGTCGCATGATTGAGGATTCGCACATTCGCTTGATGGAGGAGGTAATAGTCGACGTCGTTGGCTTCCATTTGGCAGCGATCGAGAATCAACCGAATGGTTTCGGTGAGTGCTTGAATGGCCCACTTGAAGACGTTTCGTCCATCCATTTGCAGATATTGTTCACCCACGTTCAAGTCGGAGACTGTCAGCGGACGTGCTGTGCCACCGGCGGGCACCGTCAAGAGCGGTCCACCGCTTCCGTCGGAACCAAGTTGGTAGCAAGTCAGCCCTTGCTCATCGTCACCCTTGGCAAGCAAGACGGCTCCTGCGGCGTCTCCGAACAGCGGCGCGGTTCGCTGATCGTCTGGTTGCACGATTCGGCTGTTGACATCACCACCCAGAACCAACGCCAACTTACTGTTGCCCGACGCCACATACTGAGCCGCCGTCACCAATGCATACACAAACCCCGAGCACGCCGCCTGCACATCGAATGCGGGGGCGTCTAGGCCCAGTGCATTTTGCACCAAACATGCGGTCGACGGACAGGGATAGTCGGGCGTAAATGTGCCGACCACGCAGAGATCAATGTCTTTCGCGGTAACACCAGCGGCTCGAATGGCATTCTGGGCCGCTTCGACACACAAGTGGCTGGTCGCTTGATGAGGACCGGCGTAGCGTCGCGTTTGGATGCCGCTGCGTTGTTCGATCCAACCTTTTTCGAACCCGTATTGTTCTTCGAGTTCGGCGTTCGTGACAACTTTCTCAGGAACATAACTTCCAGTGCCGACAATCTGAATGCCGGTCAATGACTGTGTTCGCGGGCTGGTGCGAAACAGTTTTCGCTTGTCTTTTTTCGGCTGTTCGACCGGGACGTTCGGACGAATATGGGGGCCACCGGATCGGTTTTTATGCAGGTTGACGGCCGACTCGGGAGCAACTGCGACTTTAGTGGTCGTCGAATGATTAACCGATTCAGACTGGTCGTCCAGTCGATTCGGTGGAAAATGCGGACTCGAATGCGGCATGGTTGAACAATTCCGCGGATGGATTTCAGTCGAAGAGGATTGGGATGGTGAAAAGCGTGCTAATCCGCGCATCGGCATGCGACGCGGGATCGTAAAACGACACGCGATTGGTGATGGGGCGTTTCAATAAGCTATTGGGTAGCCTAGATTTCGATTCCATCGGATCGGCGTTCCCTACGTGTTCCGATCGGACGCATCCAGTGCTCGAAAATCCGGACGAGACCTTCCCCTGGACGCTGTCAACGGTTCGGAGTATACCGCCTTTAGGGAATGAGAACTAGCGAGAAAATTATTGACAGACTGCTTCTTCCCAAATGGAACCCCATCGCACGTTTCTCGGGATTGGAAATCGAGGGCAAACTCGGTAGTTTGAGCGGACCATGACACCGCTTCCCATTTCGCTGGCGTCGAAAACTCAGCGAAATTGCTTCTCTCCGCGTGCAACCATCTGATGAACTGTCACTCTATTCGTCTTCGAGGCCCCTGGAATCTGCACACCGAAGCCGACGGAGCGACCGGGAACCGTCGGGTGACGCTTCCCGAGCGATGGGAAACCCTCTTGGAAGATGCTGCGGGGCTGGTTGTGCTGTCGCGTCGATTCAACTGCCCGACCGGATTGGGAGAGACCGATCAGGTCAGTCTTCTGCTCCCGCAACTTCCCACGCACAACATCCGAGTGTTGTTGAACGATGGCGAAATTCACCCCGAGGCGACACCGCAGGACGGGTACCGGTTCGAGATCACACAACAGCTTGAACCGGCAAACAGGCTCACGATAGAACTCAATCGGACCGATCCGGACACCCTGTCTACGCACGAAGTCTTCGAGGGAGCCGTGATCGAGATTCAATCGAACGCATGACCGACACCATTTAGGCGACGTGTCTAGTCGGCGAAGTCAATTCGCTGGCGATCGTGTAGTCCAAGCGAACACGAGCGTTTCCCTTGCCGGACGGACGCCGAACTTCCAACCGAACGCCGTAGGGGTGAACCGAGCTGATGTCGACATCGGCGGTGTCGTCGTCCAGCACGACACATTCGGTTTCGGGGAGTTGGTGCATCGGAGGGCAAATTGGAATGTGCAGTGCGACTTTCCGTTGATTCGGTTGAAAGTCGACCGTCAACACCCCTTGAAGGACATCCCACCCAGTTTCGTCTTCCAACACGTGACGTCGAGTCATCTCGTGGAACATTTCCTCTTGTTCAGAGGAAGCTTCGGTCGCAGGAGGCTCGATGGAGACCTTGAGCGTGGGGTGCTCGGTTGTGGGTTGTCTGAGGAATGGGTCTTTCGAGAACGCCAGGACAATGTCGGCGAGCACTTCATGTTGGAGTCGGGTGATACCCCAACCGATGGTCGCTACCGAGACGGTTTGGATGGTGAGAAAGGCGATGGTCGCTTCCGAAGGGCTCACCAGGAGCAACCAGCCGACCACGATGGCGGGGGCCAATTGAATCGCCGTCCGCCAACGGAAGTCGAAGGATTCTTGGAACTCGTCGAAGTTGAGTCGTTCGAGTGCGACTGCCAACAGAACCAGCACACTGGTGCCGCTGGCGACGAGGCAAACGGCTGGCTCGGTCATGCCATCGGCGAACGCACCGACAAACCGTCGGCACGCTAACACGAAGACAATGACGGCGGGCCCCATCCAGAGACCATTCACCGCCAATTGAAACCAATCACGCCGGGACTCCGGCAACACGGACGCCATCCCAAGCATCGTGCCCATTCCTTGACTGTGTGGCTTTGGAAATCAATCTCCAAAGCG
This sequence comes from Thalassoroseus pseudoceratinae, assembly GCF_011634775.1. Lineage (NCBI taxonomy): Bacteria > Pseudomonadati > Planctomycetota > Planctomycetia > Planctomycetales > Planctomycetaceae > Thalassoroseus > Thalassoroseus pseudoceratinae. The sequence goes on along the minus strand of NZ_JAALXT010000005.1, from coordinate 242,367 downwards.
ACAAGAAAAATTTAGACGGTCGCGGGCTGCACTTTCGGCACATCAGACCCCAAACCGGCCGCCGAGCGAATTTCGGAGGCTTTGTCGGTGTGTTCCCAGCTGAAGTCGCTGTCGCTGCGACCGAAGTGACCACCAGCAGCGGTTTTACGGAAAATCGGCCGACGCAATTGCAAGTGGCTGATAATTCCTTGCGGTGTCAGCGGGAACAATTCGCGAATGATTTTTGCGATCTGGTCATCATTCACAACGCCGGTTCCGTTGGTTTCAACGTGAATGCTGACTGGTTCCGCCACACCGATGGCATAGGCGAGTTGAACTTCACATTCGGTGGCCAATCCGGCGGCGACCACATTCTTGGCGACGTAACGAGCCATGTAAGCTGCGGACCGGTCGACTTTGGTCGAGTCTTTCCCACTGAAAGCTCCACCCCCGTGACGTCCCCAACCACCGTAAGTGTCGACGATAATCTTTCGGCCGGTCAATCCACAGTCCCCGTGCGGACCGCCAACCACGAAATTTCCGGTTGGGTTGATGTGGTACTTGACGTTTTCGGAAAGCATGTTCGTCGGGATCGACGGCTTGACGACTTCTTCGATCACGAATTCGTGAATCTCTTCTTGAGAGACGGTATCCCGGTGTTGGGTGGATACCACAACGGCGGAGACTTCGACGGGTTTCGTGCCTTCGTAGTTGACAGTGACTTGGCTTTTGCTGTCCGGACGTAGCCAGTCGACTTTCTTGTCTTTTCGGAGTTGGGTGATGCGATTGATGATGCGATGTGACAACGCGATCGGCAATGGCATGAGTTCTTCGGTTTGCGTGCAGGCGTAGCCGAACATCAGACCTTGGTCGCCAGCACCGTCCGCATCGACACCTTGAGCGATGTCGGCACTTTGGCTGTGCAACGCAACTTGCACTTTGCAGGTTTCGGCATCGAAGCCGATGTCGTCGTCGTTTTCGTCTTGTTTGACGTAGCCGATGTCACGAATAACTTCGCGAGCAATCTTTTCATAGTCCACGTTTGCGTTTGAGCGGATCTCACCGGCAAGAACGACCAAATCGGTCGTGCAGAGAGTTTCGCATGCAACACGCGATTGCGGATCGCCAGTCAATAGGGCATCGAGAATCCCATCTGAAATTTGATCCGACACTTTGTCGGGGTGGCCCATGCTGACCGATTCACTGGTGAACGCATACTGCGACATTCGAAACTCCTAATCTCTTCGCAACTCTAAATCATCGTGGCAGAAAACCATCGGCGTTTCGAACTGCGAACAACAATCGCCAGTTCGCGAATCTATCGACCAGCACGCATTTCGTGAGGGATTAATCCGTCGCCGCTGACCGATCTTTACGAATAAACCCCGAGAATTCTAGGGTTCTAGGCAAATTGGCACAAGATGATCTTACTTTTCTCGCCTCGGCAACGCTCAGGGGCCGAACCTGAGGCCCGTGGTTTCTATGGTGGTCATCGGATCATAGTTTCGATTCTTGGGGGGCAATTACCTCGGCCAACGAAAAACCCCGCTTCGATGTGAAGCGGGGTTTCGATTTTTGTCGGTGCAGCTTGGCAGCTCTCGTCCAAGGCTGAATCTTGTCGTGACTGATGCGAACCACAAGCGATTTACGATTTAGTCGTCGTAATCATATTCGACGGAGTAGTAGCCGTTGCGGAACTTGTACTCGATCTCCAATTCTCCCCGACCGTAATGTGGACCGTAGCCGTAACCCCAGTATGCGGGAGCGGCGTAGTAGCTGCTGCGGTAGATCGGAGTTGGTGCGTAGTAGGTGGTCACCGGGGCTGCGTAGACAGGTGCCGTGTAAACCGGTGCGGTATAGACTGGAGCGGCGTAGTATGCCGGTGCGTAGCCATAACCGTATGCGGGGTAGCTGTGGCCGATTCCAAATCCGGCGTGGAAATAGATGCCGGCTTCGGCTTCTTCTTGCATCAACGAGGTTGCGCATGCTGCGACCAGCAATGCGAACCCAAGAACAAAGGCACTGCGTTTCATCTGTCAGTCACTCCTGCTGGATGTTTTGAGGGATACTCAATGGTTGGGAACGTGCCGATCTCCATCACGATGCTTTGCGCGCGACGTTAGGGCATTCAGGTAAAATATACTGTCCATTCCGAGCCATTGTCCAGCAGGACTTCGGGAATCTTTTCAGTTTGGTCAATCCATCGAAAAACGGCCCCGAACAACATGGTTCGAGGCCGTCTTGAAAGTTTGGTTTTCGTGAGGCGTTTGGTCTAGAAACCGAACCCTCCACCGCCGCCACCGAATCCACCACCGAACCCGCCGCCACCGAATCCACCGTTGTTGAATCCGTTGCCGAACCCACCGCGAGTGTAAATCGTGCGATAGTAATCGGTTTCGGCTTCAACCGAGTTTCGTGTCTGGCCGTAATTCGGTGAGACGAACACACGTTGTTGAGCGTCGGGATTGCCCATGTGCGAAAGGATTTGCACCACGATATGACGTCGGTGAGCATCCAGTTCCGGGTCGGAGTTGTGTTCCGAACGTTCGACGATCACAGGAAACGGTGCACTTCGCATCCGTGCGGCGATTTCCATGATGTGATCTTTCCCCGCAGGTGACAACTCGGCGGTTTTGCCGACAAAGTCGTTTCGGTGCAGGATGAAGTCGGTCGCTTCGCCATTGGTCTGCATGGTGTGATAGTGGGCTCGGTTCACGCTGCCAAGCGGTTGCCGATCCGGAATGGCGAGGTTCGGAGCGTGCCCGTGAAGGAACGCCAAGCAACTTCCGTTGCACAGTGAGTGGCCGTTGCAGAGTCCACCGCCACCAGCTCCTGGTGGGCAGGAACCTCCCGGTGGGCAGGAGCCTCCTGGCGGGCATGCACCATCTCGGCAGCCAGCATCCGTTGATGCGGTACTGGCACAGTTACGTTTGCCGAAGATGCCGCCACAGCCGGCGAGCATGGGGACGGTGACCAGCAGCGTCCCCCAAAGGATTGTTTTTAAGCTATGCTGAGTCATGACATACCTTGCGGTTGGTGATCCGTCACTTGGTCCGCGGGAGGACCGTCCCGTTCCATGGGTTCCCAAATCGTTATCGGCGAAATGATCGCGAAGATTGATTCTTCTGTAAAAACGGTTGCCGCGATGCCTGACTGATCCAAGCCGGATTCAGCACAAAGGCAGTGAATTTTTGGTTCTGTGTCCAAAAGGCCAGGAAACAAATTGTTTTCGCAACCACCGTGGACACAGCAGACCTCAATCCGGTCTAGCGACCTCGCAACCGGCCCCAAAGTCCGCCGGTCTTCTTGGCTTCCGTTTCGTAGCCGGTCGGCACGATGTTTCCGCCGGGATGATTGTTCGCCGCTGCTCCCGGTGCGGGAGGCATGTTCGGCGATAGACCCATAGGGGCGTTCGGGTTCGACGGATAACCCGGTTGGCTCGGATATGTCGGTTGTGTCGGATATGCCGGGCCGTTGTTCATACTCGGAGCCCCTTGCGGTTGGGCACCGTAGCTGTTTGTCGGAACCGGTGAGTACTGAGCCGCCGCCGGAGTTGGGTTGTACAACCGATAAGGCACGTTGATGCCGTGATTGCTGTCCGTTCCCAACGGCGGGACTTGGTAGACCCCGGTATCGGGCACACCTTCGGTCATGCCGAGTTCGCACAGTTCCCAGCGACTTGGCCAAGTGACATCGTATCCGGGAACCGGTGGCACCTCGTCAGCGTCCATTGGTCGCACGATTTCCGGTGTCACGAGGACCAACAATTCCGTCTCGTCCTGCGAGGCTTGCTTAGCTGCAAACAGTTTCGCACCGATATATGGGATTTCCCCAAGGAACGGGATGCGGCTCACTTCGGTGTTGGTCTCGTTCAGAATCAAACCCGCCAACGCGATCGTTTGACCTTCTCGAAGTTCCACCGTCGTTTGCACCCGTCGAGAGTTCAATCCCGGAATTCCACCGACGGCCAAACCTTGGTTCGCCTGACTGAACTCCGGCACGATTCGCATGCGGATCAGGTCGCGATCAACCACGGTTGGCGTGACGATCACGGAAGTTCCGAATCCACGAAAACTCGTCGTTTGACCGGCAGCTCCGCCGATGCCCACAATCGTGGGAACCGCAAATTCCGCACCCGAGAGGAAGCTCGCCGAGTGTCCGCTGAGCACGGTCAGCACTGGCTCGGAGAGAACCTTGGCGGTCCCGTTGGATTCCAGCCAGTTCAACAGCACCGAGACTTCCCCGTTCGAGAAAATCCCCGAAAGGTTCGCAGGTGTTCCGGCCACCGTGCTGGTCACAGCATGAGCGGCGTTGTTGAAGATGTAGTTCAGATCGATCCCCATACGTCGCAACTGCGATCGCGACAATTCGGCGATCCGCACTCGCAGCATCACCTGCTGTTCGCCGGGGACTTCGAGCATGTTAACGATCAACGAGGACAGCCGGTCGGTCCCAAAGTTGCCGTTCAATCCTAGGTAGTTGTCGTTCCCGAATCCGGCACCCACACCGCCGCCGAGAGCACCCACCGGTTGAGGTCCGTTGAGGAAACCTTCCTGGTTGATGACTTCGCCGCGAATGATTTGCAGGATTCGCGCCGCTTCCTCGGCGTTCCGAGCCTGACCTTTGACCAGAATCTTGTAGGACAGCGGGATCAGGTAGACTTTGCTGTCGGGGAACAGAATCTGAAGTTTTCGTTCGAGTCGACCGTAATCGATTCGTTTTTGATCTTCGATGTCGGGGTCACGAATCACCGTGACTTCGTAGATCAACGGGTTCTGTTCGCCTTCGAACCAGAACATCAGGTTGGTTTTACCGCGTTCGGTTCCGATGACCGAAAGTTCCGTCGGGCTGTACTGCACGACATCGATTACGCTGGGATCAGCCACCGCGATTTTGCTGACACGTTTGCGAGTCACAATCAATTGACTGCGGTGGTTGATGATTTCCAGTTCTTCCTGCGGCTTCGGCATTGCCGCAATCTCTGGTGGCAATGGCTTCTCAGGAGCCGCTTGGCTTTGCGTCAGTTGGATCGGTGCGCCCGGTGCTTGTTGGATCGGGCTGGTTCCGAACTGTCGGGAGTCCGGTGCAGGACCGATGATCAACGGTTGTGGTGCCGTCATGTGTCGTTGTGGCGGAGCCATCTGCGGTCCACCAGCATCGGTTTGCTGATAGATTCCAGGAGGGCCCATCACCGGATCATACGGTGCCGAAGAGTTGGGTCCCTGAGCCCAAACCGCACTTCCAAGAGCGGCGGGTCCCCAGAGCGAAGCGAGCAAGAGTCGTTTCCCGAGTCGTCGCATGTTGCACCATCCCATCGTGCCGTTTGAACCGACCGTGTTCCAGTCGCGTAAACCCCTCATGGACTGCCACTCCTTCGGTATCAGAAGCCGACACCCTCAGCTTCACTCGCTGTGTTGGGATGCCATTTTCTAATCAGGTGGAATTGCGCTGTCTGGAACTCGACCGAGCTGCACAGCGAGCTATTTCGTACTGAATGTATCGGTTATGCAACTTGCCCGGGTTGAATCACAACTGAGAGAAATATGCGTTATGTCGAAGAAATTCATCAGATTTCTCGCTTTTTGGTAGACGAGACCATTGACAAAGTGTCTCATTTTGAGCCAGCTAAAAACCGTGTTTTGTTGCAAAATGCCCGTTTTTTACGGGCGAACGGCGATGGTCTCTACGCGGAATGTCAAGATGAAAATTGGAATCATGTCCGATACTCACAATCACCTAGACCGGACCAAAGTGGCGGTCGATCGGCTTGTGGAATGTTCGGTGGAAGCCATTTTTCACTGTGGTGACCTGGCGACGCCGGAAATTCTCGTTGCGTGTTCCGTATTGCCGTTCTATTTCGTCTTCGGAAATCACGATGCGGACGAAGTGCCCGACCTCACTCGTGCGGCTCAGGAATTCGGAGCGACATGCCTGGCTTGGGGAGGGGAAGTCGAGCTGGCCGGCAGACGGATTGCAATGACGCACGGGCATCTCCGCTCGGATCTCCAACCCCTGCTCGATGCCGAACCGGACTACCTTTTGACAGGTCACTCCCACGCGACTCACGATCGGATGGTCGGGGCGACGCGGCGAATCAATCCTGGGGCGTTATTTCGGGCCTCGGAATTTACGGTAGCCATCCTGGATTTACGGACCGACCACCTGCAATTCCTGACGATTCCCCGCTGATCGCGAAATCAAAGACTCGTTTCCCAAATCAATCCGGTTAGAATTGCGTTGTGTTTACGTCTAATAATTGAGGGCGTTATGACAACGTCCGTTAAAATGATGCGCGAGGCCGAAGATGGTCGGATGGATTGAAGCCATGAATCGCAATATGCCTACTCGATGGGCACTCATCGTTTGCTTCTTAGGCGGTCTGGCGGGCTGTTCAAACAACGAGCCGGAACAGCCGGCAGAACCTGTTGTGGAGAAAGAGGTTGCGACGGATGCCATTCCTGCGGATTCGCTTGGTGATTCGGGTACGGAATCTGCACCCCCTTCCCCGCAAGAAGAAGACAAACCGCCCGTACCACGTTTGCCGGAACTGCCTCCCAAATTGCCTTCAACGCAAGATTTGGCGGCCAAGGAACTGGAAAAATTGGGGGCGGAAGTCACTTTCAACAAGAACGGTGACGTGGATGCTGTCGATTTTCGCTCGCTGCCTGTCACCGACGAACATTTGAAACTCTTGGATCCATTTTTCCTGCTTGCGGACCTAAACCTTTCGGAGTCCAAAGTTTCCGACACGGGACTCAAATACCTGGAACAATTTGATTACCTTCGACGTCTTGCATTGTACGGAACTTTGGTGTCGGACCAGGGTTTACCATCCTTGGAGAAGTTGCCACGTCTTGAACACCTGTGTTTGGATGAAACGACCGTCAGTGACAACGGGCTGCCGCACCTTTCATCGTTGGACCGGTTAGCCGTTCTTCACCTGGCGACAACCGGGACCATTACGGAAAAAGGCTTGAAGTCGCTGTATCCACTGAAACAATTAGAAGTCATCAAACTCGATACCGAATCCATCGATCAAGCCGCCATCGATGCCTTGCAAGAATCCTTGCCAGATTTGGAGATTCAAGCGGCCGATGCACCGGAAAGTTAGTTGTCACAACAGATTAGCCAAAATTGATCTTGACGCATGAAGCTTCATTGATATCGTTAGGAATGGTCCGTTCCGGACTGTGCTCCCTTTTTCTGCAGGAGTCGAATTGATGCCGAACACTCTGATCGGGACTTTGACTGCGGCGACATTGCTGATGTCCACCGCCGCATTCGCCGCGGGCGATCAACACTTCGCCCCACCAACTGCCCAACGACTCCAAGATCAAACGCTGCAATGGGTGGAAGCCCGGCAAGCCGATCCAGAGCTTCAAACGCAGATCAAGGAACTTTGGACCAATTCCGAAGCCGCCACATCAACAGCCCGATTCGATCAGGTTGTGCAGACGTTCGCGATGGTTGATCCGGTCTCGCAGAAATTCATCGACGAATGTCGTTTGATCGACGCGCCATTGGCACCGCCGGAGTTCATGTCCGTCGATTCGCAAGACGAGTTCTATACGAACACCATGCGGTTGTATTACGGTCGATACTTGGCCCAACGCCGGATGTACGACGAAGCATTGGAGCAACTCACGCAACTCGATCCCGCCTCCGTAATCGACCCCGCGACCCTGTTGTTCTACAAGACCGTTGCCGAGCACGAGTTAATGCTCAAAGATGACGGTCTCAAATCGGCGGAAATGCTGCTCAGCCAGACCGAAGACGTGCCAGTGCGGTATTCGTCGGTGGCCAAGCTGATGCAGTTCGAACTTGAAAAACTTCGCAAAGACACCCTCGACGAAGTGGCTCGAATGATGAGCGATGTCGAGCGGCGTTTGGATCTGGCTCGGGCCGGTCGCAAAGTCCAGAAACGTGAAGCGGAAATCATCGCGGCTTTGGATTACCTCATCGAAAAAGCCGAAAGCAGCGGTGCGAGCAGCGGAGATTGTCCCTGCAACGGTCTTGGTGGCAAATCAAACAAGTCCAACAATCCGGCCAAAGATAGCTCCGTCAAAGGCAGCACTGCTCCTGGTGATGCCGATGAAAAACGCATCGCGGAGCAATCGGGATGGGGAATGTTGCCCGAGAAAGAGCAAGCGGCCGCTAAGCAGTACATGGACAAGAACTTCCCGCCCCACTATCGCAAAGCGATGGAAGAATACTTCAAACGTCTCGCCGAGCGGAAAAAACGCTAAGGTCGAGCAATCGTAAATTTCAATTCGACACGTCAGAACCACGGGACCCGTTAACGGTTTCCGTGGTTTTGCACGCGCTGCTACGATAAGATCAACAATTGATGATGGGTCGTTTGGATAGAAATCGGAAAGCACCATGCTTCGCAGTTTCATGTCGTTCGGAGTTCTTCTTGCACTTAGCACGAACTGTTTCGCTGCCGCGGAAGTTGACTACACGAAACACGTCAAACCGATTCTTGAGAAACACTGCGTCATGTGTCACGGGCCGGACGAGGCCGAATCGGGCTTGCGAGTGGATGCCGGCCAGTTGATGTTGGACGGCGGTGACCGGGGACCAGCGATCGTGCCGGGCAAGAGCACGGAGAGTCTGCTGTATCAAGTTCTCGTTGATGAGAGCGAGGGTGACGTCACCGCGATGCCGCTGGATTCCGATCCGCTCACGAAGACAGAAATTGAGATCATCAAAAAATGGATCGACGCCGGTGCTGACTTTCCGGACGACGAGAAAGTTGCTCAGAACGATCATGCTGTCAAACACTGGTCGTTTCAACCGGTGAAGCGTCACGGCATTCCGGTAGTCAAGCAGGCCGATTGGTGTCGCACGCCGATTGATCGGTTCGTGCTGCGTCGGCTCGAAGAGTCGAATCAAAAACCGTCTCCGGCTGCGGAACGTCGCACGCTCATTCGGCGATTGAGTCTCGACTTGCGAGGATTGCCGCCGAGTTGGAGTGAAGTCGAGGAATTCCTCGCGGACCGCTCGCCGAATGCATATGAAAAACTTGTCGATCGCATGCTTGCGTCACCGCAGTACGGCGAACGTTGGGGGCGGCATTGGCTCGATGTGGCTCGGTATGCCGACTCACACGGTTTCACGATCGACGGTGCTCGGCAAATCTGGCTGTACCGGGATTGGGTCATCGATGCATTCAACGCCGACAAACCGTTCGACGAGTTCACCATCGCTCAACTCGCGGGCGATTTGCTGCCCGATGCGACCATCGAAGACAAAATTGCCACGGGGTTTCATCGGAACACGCTCGTCAATCAGGAAGGCGGCACAGACGCGGAACAGTTTCGGATCGAAGCGGTTGCCGATCGTGTCGACACGACCGGAGCGGCTTGGATGGGGCTCACCCTGGGATGTGCGCGATGTCATCAACACAAATACGATCCGATTTCGCAGCGGAACTACTACGAGCTATTCGCGATTTTCAACAGCCAAGACGAACCGACGTTGAAAGTTCCCACAGCGGCACAAACCGCGACGCTTGAGCAACTTCGGAATGACCTCAAATCGGCGGAAGCCAACCTCAGTCAGCACGACGAGCAAGCGAAAGCCGGTTTTGGGGAGTGGGTCGATCAAATGCAACGCGGGGTTTCATCAACTCCGGCGTGGACGGTTCTCGAACCAACGTCCTACAAAACCACCAACGGTTCCACTCTTGTCCCGCAGGATAATAAGGCGTTGTTCGTCGACTTCAGCGGTCCGGGGAAAGACACGTTTGTCGTCACCGCTCCCGTCTCACTCTCGAATCCAACGGCCATTCGTTTGGAAGCCCTCACACATGCGAGTCTGCCAAAGAAAGGCCCTGGGCGAGCTGGGAATGGGAACTTTGTATTGAACGAAGTGAAAGTCTTCGCCGTCGATCCCCAGGGAAACCGTCGGCCGTTGCGACTGTCGGATGCCATCGCGGATCATTCGCAATCCGGTTACCCAGTCATTGATGCCATTGATGGCGACACACAGAAGACCGGTTGGGCAATCAATGTGAAACGCGGGAATCCCAATGTGCCACGCGAAGCGGTTTTCTTTTTTGGCGAGCCCGTTGAGTTGGCCGATGGGGAGTCGTTGGAAGTTCAACTTCATCAGAACCACGGCTCACGGTATGTATTGGGACATTTTCGATTGGCAGTCACGGATAACAACGCGGAGGCTCTGCGAATTCCCGAGTCGGTTCACAAGATTCTTGCCAAAACCGAGTCCGAACGCAGCGACGCCGAACGCGATCAACTTTGGGCAGCGTATCGCAGTACCGATGACAGCCGCAAAGTGTTCGTTGCGGAAGTCGACAAGCTAAAACGCAAGTTGCAAACAACGGAGAAATCGGTTCCCACGACGATGGTGCTGAGTGAACGCAAAACTCCACGGGAAACCTTCATCCACATTCGCGGTGATTTCCTGCGGCATGGTGACCGCGTGAAACCGGATGTGCCCGACGTATTGCCGCCAATCGAAAGTGATGGAACACCAAACCGTTTGGACTTTGCACGTTGGTTGGTCGATCCGGCGAATCCATTGACGGCCCGTGTGACCGTCAATCGAATCTGGCAACGGTACTTCGGCTGGGGCTTGGTCGAAACCGAAAACGACTTCGGACGCCAAGGCGAGAAACCGACACACCCTGAACTGCTGGATTGGTTGGCGACCGAGTTGGTTCGGCAAGAGTGGTCCATGAAATCACTTCATCGGCTGATTGTCACGTCGGCGGTATATCGGCAATCGTCTCGGATGACCGATGAAAGCTGGCAACGTGATCCACGGAATCGCCAGTTGGCTCGGCAGAGTCGAATGCGGTTGGAAGCGGAGTCCATCCGCGATTCAGCTTTGGCAGTCAGTGGGCGGCTTTCAACGGCGATGAAGGGCCCCAGTGTACACCCGCCGCAGCCGCAGGGCATTTATGTGCTGACGCAAACCAAGAAACCTTGGAACACCGAAACCGATGGCGATCGCTACCGGCGTGGTCTCTACACGTACTTCTGGCGGTCGAGCCCGTATCCGATGTTGATGACATTCGACGCCGCCGACGGCATTACAACTTGCACTCGCCGCGTCCGTTCCAACACACCGTTGCAGTCGCTCACATTGGCGAACGATATCGCGTTCCACGAATTGGCACAGGCGTTCGCTATGCGGATTCTGTCGGCGGCACCTTCGTATCTCGAAGGCAGGATTCGTTTTGCGTTTCGGACCGCTCTGTCCCGCGAACCTTCCGACGTGGAACTCTCGACCATCACCGAATTCTACAACAGCGAGTACGCCCGGTTCGAGTCTGACCCAACCGCCGCCGGCGCTGCTGCACCATCGGGTTTGCCGAAAGAAATTACCCCGACCGAAGCCGCCGCCTGGACCGCCGTCGCCCGGGTGTTGATCAACCTCGATGAATTCATCACGCGGGAGTAAGGACCCCTGCACCATGCCGCGAAACGACGAGTTAATTCATGCTGCGGTTACGGGGGATTTTGAAACGGTTCGAAGACTAATTGAGTCGGGAGCCGATCCGAACAGCGTCGACCAACATGGAATGGGGCCGCTGTTGAATTTCGATCCAGAAATCACTCGTTTTCTACTCGAACATGGTGCCGACCCGGATGCGCAACGCAATGAAAACATTTCACCGGTTCTCGGTGCGTCGGGCAATGTCGAGTGCATGCGTCTGATGCTTGAAGCCGGAGCCAATGTCAATCGAGCCAGTGAACACAATGGCGAGACGGCTTTGCATTGGTATGCGGGCGGTGACGATTCCGATGCGGTTCGGTTGCTTCTGCAATATGGAGCGGACCCGAATGCACGGACCAAACCGGGCATGAAAACGTACTGCCTATGGCGTGATGCCCGGGTCCGTGGAGAAACTCCGTTACATCGGGCCGCTGCTTGGGGCAATTCGGAAGTGATTCAACTGCTGCTCGATGCCGGTGCCGATCCGACAATCCGCGATGCAAACAAAGACTCGCCCTTGAGTTGGGCGAGTTGGTATCGTCGCGACAAGTCGATTGTTGATCAGCTGTCGTATAACGGTTCTGAAGTCGGCCCCGACTTCCCTCCGGATGACGAAGCCTCCTCGTGAACGCCATCGTGCAACACGATTAGAGCAATCCGTACGTTTTCAGCGTACCTTGCAGTTTCTCAAGTTCGGCATCGGTGAGCGGGGTCATTGGCAAGCGAAGTTCACCGGAACAACGGCCGATGAGTTCCATGGCGGTTTTGACCGGGATCGGGTTTGTTGCCAAGCCGAGCATGTCGCGACACAGCGGGAACAGCTTGTGATGCTGTGCCTGAGCGGCGGCAAGATCGCCACTGTTGAACGCATTCAACATGGCTTTGACATCCTGCGGGACCAGGTTCCCGACAACAGAAACTACACCGCTGCCGCCGAGTGACATCAGGGGGAGCGTCAAACTGTCGTCGCCGGACAAGATGGTGAGGTCCGATCGGTTCAGGATCGCAGAGGCTTGGTCCATGCTGCCCGTGGACTCTTTGACTGCAACGATGTTCGGCTGTTCCGCGAGTCGGATGATGGTTTCCGGCTCCATGTTTTTCGCGGTTCGACCGGGAATGTTGTAGAGCACAATCGGAATGTCGACCGCTTCAGCAATCGACTTGTAGTGCAGGTAGAACCCTTCCTGAGTGGGCTTGTTGTAGTACGGCGCGACGAGCAACGCCCCGGTTGCACCGACACTCTTGGCGAACTTCGTGAGGCGAATGGCTTCGGCCGTACTGTTTGAACCGGTACCGGCCATGACGTTGATTTTGCCAGCGGCTTGCTCGCACACGATGCGGATAATCTGCTCGTGCTCTTCATGCGTGAGGGTTGGGCTTTCGCCGGTCGTGCCGACTGGGCTAACGCAATCGGTTCCGGCTTCGATGTGGTAATCCACCAGATCCCGCAAGGCTTTCTCGTTGACCTTTCCGTTCTCGAACGGGGTCACGAGAGCCACAGTCAATCCGGCAAACTGTTCGCCTTTGCGAGGCATGGTTGAGTCTCCAAAAAGTGAGGTGCGTTTTAGCGCACCGCCAGGGTTTTTATTCATTGAGGGAATTAGGAGTCAGAGGTTCGGGGGTCGGGCAGAATTCACAACCCTCACCCCGAGTCCCTAATCTCTCGCGATTAACCCCGATTCTTCCAATCTACATTCGACATTTGAGCCAACGCCAACATCAACGCATGGGTACCGTCGCGACCGTGTTTGTTGGCTTGGACGGAGAGGTAGAGTTGATGAGCGAGTGCCAAACCGGGCAGGCTGAGTTCCATTTTCTTCGCTTCAGCCAATGCAATGCCCATGTCCTTGATGAAGTGCTCGACGAAGAAACCGGGATCGAAGTTATTTTCGATCATTCGCGGCCCGAGGTTCGAGAGCGACCAACTTCCCGCCGCTCCACTGCTGACGGATTTCATCACCGTCGGCAGATCGAGACCGGCTTTGTAGGCGTAGAGAAGTCCTTCACACACGCTAATCATCGCGGCGGCGATCAGGGTTTGATTGACCATCTTCGTGTGTTGACCGGCACCGGCTGGGCCTTGGTAGACGATGGTTTTGCCCATCGCTTCCCAACATGGATTGAGTGCGGTCACAACGTCTTCGTCGCCGCCAATCATGATGGACAGCGTGCCGTTTTTCGCACCGACATCGCCACCAGAGACCGGGGCATCAACGCTGTAAACACCTTTTTCCTTGGCGGTTTCGGCGATTTCAACGGCGAGGGATGGTTCGCTGGTCGTCATATCGACGAGCACATTACCGGACTTCGAACCGGCCAAAGCGCCGTGTTCGCCGAGCATTACTTCGCGGACATCCGAAGGAAAACCGACGATGGCAAAGATCACATCGGAGGCTTCCGCGACGGCTTTGGGGGTGTCGGCCCAGACGGCTCCCTTGGCGATCACGCCGTCCGCCTTGGATTTCGAGCGGGTTGTCACGGTGGCGGAAAACCCTGCGTCGAGCAAATGTCCGAGCATGCTCGAACCCATCACGCCGGTGCCAATCCAGCCGATTTTTGTTTGTCCAGGTACAATGGCTGGAACTGCCATGGTATTGCCTTTCTCACTGCGACTCAAAATGATGGTGCGATTCCGGCAGGCAGTATAACGGTCTGCACGCGGGTCGTCACTTCATCGGCCCGGAAAACCGGAAATCCACCCTGAACATGCACCGATTTCGTGAGAAAACGCATGGTTTCCCAGCGCGAACCGATTGCCTACCTGAACGGTGAACTCGTCCCGGCTGCCGATGCAATGATCCCAGTCAGCGATATGGGTTTCGTTCACGGGGCGACCGTGACGGAGTTGCTCCGAACATTCCATTTAACACCGTATCGTTTGGAAGATCATCTGAAACGGCTGGAACGATCCGCGAAGCGAGCCCACATTCCGTGGCCACAAACGCAGCGAAAGATCGGAAAAGCGGCTTTGGAAGTCGCGATGCACAACGGACAACTGATTGCATCGGATGAAGAACTCGGGATCACAATTTTTGTCACCGCGGGGCCGAATCCCACGTATGTCGGCCCCAACGCGGAGCGTGGCGGGATTGTCGGCGTGCACACGTGGCGACTGCCGATGGGTTTGTGGGCCGAAAAAATGCGAAACGGCCAAGAGTTACGCACGCCGAAAACGCGGGCAATTCCGGTGGACAGTCTGGATCCGACGATCAAATCCCGGAGCCGATTGCATTGGTACATCGCCGACCGGGAAGTGCGGGCGGAACATCCCAAGGCCTCCGCGTTGCTGCTCGATCACGAAGACCACATCACCGAAACCAGCACCGGCAACTTTTTCATTGTGATTGACGGCGAAATCCTCACACCACCCGAAACCGACACTTTGCCGGGTATCAGTCGGATGGTCGTGCAAGAATTGGCGGCGGAGTTGGGAATCGGGTTTCGATTTACGAAACTTCACCGCGATCGCATCCGCGAAGCCAGCGAAGCGTTTACGTCATCCACGCCATATTGTTTGATGCCGGTCCGCAGTCACGACGGCCACGAAATCGGTTCAAAGTGCCCGGGGGCGGTGTTCACACGATTGATGAAGGCTTGGAGTGACCGCGTTGGCTTGGATATTGTCGGGCAGATTGTCAGAGCCTAAATCTCAATTCACGCGGATGCCCAATCGTGGCCAACGCATTGGCATGGATTGGACAGATCAATAGCTCGGCCGGGTGGGCGAAACATCCTTCACGGGAATGTAGTAATAATCCTCGCCGTTGAAGTGGAACTTCTTCCAATTTGGCGGCACGGATCGTTTCGGAGGGGCCACTGGGTTTTGCAACAATGGTGTACTTTGGGGCTTCACCGAATACGGAGCTGGATCTGGCGTTGGGGATGTGTGCTTCGGTGGTTGGGATTGTTTCGCTTCCACCTCCGCAAGCCGCCTTTCGAGTTGTTCGATACGACGCAGCAACTCCGCCTTCGGAACGTCCTCATCTTTTGAGACTGGCTTCGTCGCCGGCTTTGAACTTGGTTGAACCGGTTGAGGACCGAAGAGTGCATCCAGCGGATCGTCGGTGGGCGGAGTCGGAACCTCTGGTTGCGTGCTGGGGGTGATTTCGACTGCCGGGGCGAATAAGTTGTTTAGTGGGTCGTCTGAAGTGGGTTCGTCGGCGAAAACCGGCAGACAGAAACCGAATGCCAACGCCGCGCTGGCTAGATTGATTGATCGCATCGTTCACCTCCTAGAAACAGAACGAATGTTGACCCACCATCCTGCCACGATGGGGTCATTCTGTCAACGACACGGTACAAATGTTGTTGAGTTCGTGGCGTGTTAGGAACGGTGAGATCCAACTACGAGCGTTTGCCGTGTTCGACGGTAATCGTCGAACGAATTCCACCTCGCGGTGTGAAGGCGGCGATGATCTGCATCCAGCGGGGCGATGTGACTTTAACGAGGTCATCCAGAATGCGATTCGTCACGTCTTCGTAAAACGCCCCGACATTCCGGTACGCCTGCAAATACATCTTCAAGGACTTGAGTTCGAAGCAGACTTGGTCGGGGATGTAGCTGATGGTCAGGGTGCCGAAGTCCGGTTGGCCGGTTTTCGGGCACAGTGACGTGAACTCCGGACAAATCGTTTCCATCACGTAGTCGCGATGCGGGAACGGGTTTTCGAAGGTTTCCAGCAAGTCGGTCGACACGGAAGACATAACGCTCTCAATCAAAAACGGAACCGATGATTCGCGAAGAATCATAGCGGTTCCGTTCGAAGGAGCAACTGTCCGGACTATTCGAGTGAGGCATGACCACCCGAATCATTGCGATCACAATGCGGCCTCACTCCGGTGGCAGCACACGGAGGGGTTCGTCACGGTGAAGTGGCTCGGACATTTGATCGGACTGCAAGTCGAATCCGATGAGTGCCGATCCCGGTTTGACGGCTTTCAACACGACATCGTATTTCATCTCACCCGCCACCGACGGCAACGGGGTGAAACGGACGGTTCCGCCATCTTGAACCGCGTCGGTCGGGCCATTGGCGGAGACCAACTGAAGTTCCGGTGAAAGGGTGAAACTCACACGAACGTTCGTCGCCGGGTTGGTACCACGATTCTTGGTGATAAATCGTAGGGCGATTTCCTCACCGACATCGACCGGATCACGAAGTTCCGCGACATCCAATCGCAAGGCCGTGTAACCTTCGATATCCGTTTGAGATTCCACCACCGCTTCACCACCCACACCCTCGCTCGCGATGACGGTGCTTTTCTTGGCACCGGCGGCTGTGGGGAGAAACTGCACGGTCATTTTCTGTTGACCTTGGGGCGTCAGTTGTGGAACGGTCCAGGTGATGGTGTTTTGCTGAGCGTCGTACTGTCCACCGTTGGTGGCACTGACGAACTGCATACCCGCTGGAACGGTTTCCACGACTCGAATGTTGCGAACAACGCTACTGGAATCGTTCTGCACGGTGTTCTCGTAGACGGCGGCTCGACCGATGAATCGACGGGTTGGACCGGTACGAGTGATCGACAACCGCGTTCCCACAATCGCCGTTTGCCGACTGGCTTCGACTTTGACACCACCCGATGCGGTAACGATCGCTTTGTTCAACGCGGTGCCGGGTTCGACGGCGGAGACCGTCAAGCTGACTTCCTTCGTTTCGCCGGCGGCCAATTTGCCGACTTCATATTCCAAGTCGTTGCCGCCAGGGTGTGTGAGTGCTGTCGGCAACAAATTCCGAAGATACACGCCCTCGGCAGCAGTTTGACCGGTGTTGGTGACTTTGAAGGTGTAAGTCAATTCGGAGCCAGCGGCAGCTTCTGTGGGGCCGTTCATGGTGAGTGAAATCTTCGGCGATGTGATGACCGTTTGAGCAGCCACCTCGGCGACGAAGTTCACCTTCGCCACGCTACCGATATTGCCTTCCGAAAGCGGAATGACACGAACGGAGATGACTTTTTCATTGCCAGCTTCGAGCTTCCCAAGTTTCCATCGCAAGGTCGTACTGGAGAGTTCTGCTCGCGGAATGGTACCGGTGAGTCGGGTGCCTTTCGGGATTTGATCTTCCACCACCACCTGATGTGCCGGCCGTTGTCCGACGTTGCGGACGACGATTTTGTAGACCATCGGTTCGCCGAGCACGGCTCGTGGCGGTGCGACTTTTTCGATTTTTAGTTGTGGCCGTTCGTGCTCGCTCAGTGAGGGGTCGGTCACGACGCCATCACCGGTGAGTTCCTCCGGACGCGTAACAATGCTGCCGGGAACCCGTTGGTCGTCGTTGGCAACCGTCGGAGCCGGTTCAATGGCAGCCGATTTGGTTTCCGGTTCTGGCTGTGGTTCCGGTTCCAATGCGGTCATTTTCTCGGTTGGTACCGGGGCCGATGGAATCGGAGTGGGTTCGGAATTCGGTGTGGGATCGGTTTTCGGGGGTGTCGGAGACGGGATGCTTCCCAACGCCGGACCGGAATCGAATGTCAAATTGTCCAATGGATCGGCGGCCGGTTCCGGTTCCACGGCAACGGTTGGAGTCGGTTCGGGTTGCGGTTCCGGTTGGAGTTCCGCAACGGGTTCGTTGGTGTTGGCTTCTGAAAGATCAGCCGATCCACCGAATGGGTTCTCATTCGCGGGAGCGGTCGCCAATGGCATTTCTTTCAACGGAGCCGCTTCCGGAAAACCTGGGTCGGCTGGCTCGGGTTGTTTGGCGGCTGCTTCTGCATCGTCCTTCTCCGGCACGAGACCGAATGCCGTCAGCGGATCTTCTTCCGGACCGACACTCGACACGGGTGTTCGCATATCGACGGCTGGGGTTGGTGCATCGGTTTTCGTGGGCGATGCAACTTCGAGAGGAGCCGCGACTTGGGCCCGGCCGACAGGAGCAGCTTCCGGACTGGGCGCAAGTTCCGGCAGAACCGGAGTTGTTGCCGCTGTCTCGGCGGGTTTTGGTGTTTCTGACGGAGCGTCATCAAACGGACCAGCTGGAACCGGCAGCGACGGCCCAGAATCTTGGGCCGTTTTGGGTTCGTAGGGATCGAACTCTGGGGATGTATCCGTTGATGTATTCGAGGTTGGTTGGGCAGTCGGTTCCGGAAACGCCGGTTCATCGAACGCGCCGCCATTCGGATCAGGCTCCGGATTCGGTAGCGATGGCAATGCCGGAGTTTCGCTGGTTGGTTCGGGGGCATCAAAGAAGGGATTCTCGTTGCCTGCACCAAACGCGTCGGAAGAGGCACCAGCCGATCCAAACGGAGCCGGCTCGTTGAGTGCGACGCGAATTTCCTGCGGTCCCGCAGCGGGAGCAGATTCGTTATTAGCGGCGTCATTACTGACCGAGGCTCGCCCGAGCGGTTTGGTGGATTCCTCCAACGAAACCGGTTCGCTGTTGGCGTCGGGCAATTGACGGCGAAATGCTGTCGGTGATTCCACCGGTAACGCAACCGCTTCCACAGGGGTAGGAACATCTAAGTTTGTGGGCAATGCACGAGGCGAACCGGAATCCGGGACGGCTTGTGGCATCGCGGCGAATTCCAGCTGTTCCGCCGCGAAACGCAATGGTTCGGACGGCTTATCCGGGACGAGGTCGGCTTCGTCCGCACGACGGTCCCCGTCGCGGTCGAGCTCACTCGCATCAGCCACCGTGGGAACAAATTCCTGTTTCCCGGCGCTCGAAAGTCCGCGTTGCGCTTGCAATACGACCAGCACACCGATACCAACGACACCCATCAGGGCTGTCATTTTCCATAACGAGGTCTGCATGGAAATCCCTTCCCGCCTGCGGACATATGATTCAAACTGGTTGGTCTGGACGACCGTTAATCTGTTCATTCATACGAAGTCGATCCGTTGACCTCTTTGAATGTGTCGCGTCGTCCAAACCGATCCCGATTATTACCTCGAACAACACACCTTCAGGAAACTCCGGAATCAATGTTGTGCCATCTTATGGAGTTGACCGTCGGTGCGTGTTGACTGAACCCGCTCCGTTGTCGCTCTTGGCAGCTTCATTGGTACGATGTTTTTTCCATCGACGTATCTGTAGAAATGACATTGGAAACGGTAGATAGTGCAATTTGAGGATGGGAGCGGGGTATTAACACAAATCCGCACCCTCGCAAACCCGAGTTTTTCAATTCTCGATGAAAAACTGCGGTCCCCCTAAGAAAACAGTGGAGTTTAAAAAGTTTGTCCAAAGACAATTCCCCGAGGAAAACAACTTCCGATGTGGCGTGTACCATCTGCGGTTGTGTGTGTGATGATCTGACGATCACTACCGACAACGGTGCGGTCATCCAAGCCGAGCGGGCGTGTACGCTCGCAGAACCGTGGTTCTTGGAACAGAGTTGTCGCCACTCGAAGACGCACCAGATCCTTGAAGAACCGGCGGACTATGAAGACGCCATCGATCGGGCAACCCAATTGCTGCGGAAGTCCACGGCTCCGCTGATTTACGGTCTTTCCAGAAGCAGCACCCCAGGCCAGCGAGCGGCGACGGCACTTGCGGACCACTTGGGAGCCGTCATCGACACGACGGCTTCCCGATGTCATGCCCCGTCGATTCTCGCGTTCCAGCAAGCCGGTGAACCAACGTGTTCACTGGGCGAAATACGCAATCGGGCGGATCTAGTGGTGTATTGGGGGTCGAACCCGCTTGTCAGTCACCCTCGGCATCTCGAACGGTATTCGATCGAGCCAGTTGGGCGATTCGTTCCCAACGGCCGGGCTGACCGCACGCTGGTTGTCGTTGACGTGGAACAAACGGCCACAACGGAGGTGGCAGACGTCTTCGTCCGTGTCGAACCGAATCGCGACTACGAAGCGTTATGGACCCTGCGAAGTTTCGTCGCCGGGCATGAACCACCAGAAAATACGATTCTGGGATCTGATCGGGAAGCGCTTCGGGACTTAGCGAATCGCATGAAGTCTTGTGAGTGTGGCGTGATCTTCTTCGGCTTGGGACTCACGCAGCAACCGTTAGGACACTTGAATGTCGATGCCCTGCTCCGACTGGCGGCGGAGTTGAACCAGCACTCGCATTTCTACGCCCGACGGATGCGTGTGCCTGGTGACGTCACGGGAGCCGACAGCGTGCTGTGTTGGCAGACGGGGTATCCGTTTAGTGTCGATTTGCGACGGGGGTATCCGAGGTACAACCCCGGTGAGTTTTCTGCGAACGATTTGTTGGAACAGAACGAAGTCGATTTGTGTTTGCTCGTCGGCAGTGAAGGTGTACCGGCGTTGTCACCGCTCGCCCAACAGCGACTCCAATCCATTCCGACAATTGTGCTCGACTATCCGACTGTCGAATCCACGATCTCGCCAACAGTCCGCTTTACGACTGCAGTTTATGGTGTCCATCATCCCGGCACCGCCTATCGCATGGACGAAGTTCCAATTCCCTTGCGACCATTTCTCACAAGTGAACTTCCCACTGATCATCAAGTCCTCAACACCATCGTCGATCGAATTAAAATCTAGCATTGATTGTGCGTAGTTCATCGCGTCCTGAAAACTAGCGAACCCGGCGTCTTACCCTCGTGTCGTGCGAACGCTAGTAAGCAATGATAGCTCCAAAGCAGTTCGACCAGTGCAGTTGAAACAACTCCGAAATGAGGAACCGGCGTGCTTGACCCGAAACAAAAACACCCGATGGTGATGCCAGACGGGACAGTTATCAAAACTGTCGTTCAATTGAACCAAGTTATTGAACACCCCCGGATGGAGATTGGTGATTTTACATATTTTGGTCATCTCGAAGTACTAGATGACTACGGCGGATTCCTTGCACCGTTTCTATTTCCGCTAAGTCCTGAGCGGTTAGTGATTGGCAAGTTTTGTCAGATTGCGCATGGTGTGCGATTCATCACAAGTTCTGCCAATCATAATATGAGTGGTTTCTCAACCTACCCGTTCAACAACTTTATGATGACTGAATCGACGACGATGGAAGACATCCAAGCGATGTTTGAAGTGTCGGAGAAAAAGGGCGATACCGTAATCGGGAATGACGTGTGGATCGGCATGGAAGCCATGGTGATGCCCGGTGTTACTGTGGGTGACGGGGCGATTATCGGGGCCCGTGCCGTTGTGACAAAAGACGTGCCGCCCTATGCCATTGTTACCGGGAATCCTGCCAAGATCGTAAAGTCTCGGTTTGATGAACACGTCATCGAGACACTGCTAGCAATCCGTTGGTGGGACTGGCCGGTCAAGAAGATTACGGCGAATATCAAAGCGATTACAAGTTCCGATCTTGATACGCTGCTGCAAGCCCATGACTCTATCGATTCCTAGTTATTGGCGAAGCGTCATGTGCAATAGTGGGTATGGGCGGCCTTGTCCATCGAGGGGCGAGCGTCCTGTGACAGTAAACCCAAGGTGTTGATAGAATCCTAGTGCTTGTTGATTCTGCTCGTTGACATCAACTTGAGTCGCTCCCTGATTCTTGATGGCGTATTCTGTCAGTGCTCGGCCGATCCCTCTCCCGTGAGATTCCGGTGCAACGAATAGCATTTCAATGTTCCCCTCGTGCACGCCGCAAAAGCCGAGCGGTGCCCCGGCATTGTCAATTGCATGCATCAAGTCGACGGCATCAAAGTACTGATTGAGAATCAGTGGTTTTAGAGCTTGAATGTCTTCCTCTGGTAGAAAGTCATGTGTTGCCCGGACTGACGCTTCCCAGATGGCAATTAGATCTTCGTAGTGGATCTTCTCAGCTTTCACGATCTTCATAACTGATGCGGATTTCTATGGTGTGTCGTGTTTGCAGGGGCGGAGGTCTGGCGATCAATTCGGTTGAGCCAAGACGGAATCAGTCGCAGTGTCTTTTGTCGAATACTAGTCTTAGTTTCGGTGGACTAGCTGGTGAGAGTATTGTACTAGACCTCACAACGTAACATGGTTTGTCGGCCGTATTCGGTGAAGCCGAGTCGGTCGGCAATGTTGGCGGAACCGCTGTTGTAGTCGAGTCGCCAGTATTGAACGATGCGGTTGTTGTTGAGGCCGTGTTCTGCAAGTGCGGAGACGACCGCTTGGCCATTGCCTTGGCGACGGTGATCGGGGTGGACGAGCACGCCGATATCTGCAATGGCATCGAAGTCGGATTCAATAAAGCTGGCGACGGCGATTAACTCATCGTTTGTGAATTTGCCGAAGACCGCGGGGTGGTCGATGTTGATGTTCGCCATGCGTTGATCCAACATTGGACAGGCACGGTGCAGGTCGGTGAGTGCATGGCCATCGTCGAGTGTCAGTCTCCGGACATCGGGGGCGGGTTGAGATCGAAACCGATCGGGGTGCAAGTACAACACGCGTTCGGTGGGAGCTCCCAACGATCGGCCAGGAGCGAAATGGTCGGCCAACTCGCCAAATGAAACCGATTCCTCATTGCGTTCGTCGATCCAAGATTGAATGCGGTCGGCTAAGTCTTCCGAAGTCTTGATGAGAAGGTAGTCGTCGTGTTGGAACGTCAGCATCAGTCGACGATCGGAGTGGTACCAAACTTCCAAATGCACGCCGGGTTTGGTGAATTCTTCCGCGTCACACTCGTAGCGTGTGGCAACATGCCGGTGAATAACATCGGCGTTGGGATGGTCGAACATACCGTCCGTCTTTCCTGAGGGCTTTTGTGAGCGCAAAAAGTGACTCCCCCGCATTCTCTCTATACAAGTTAATCCCGATGGAGTCACAGAATCCGGGGCGGTTTTGTTGGAACCATTGGTTCAGCATGGTTATGATCAAGACTAGATACGGGATTCTGTGTCCATGGTGGGCACAAAAATCCGTTGTTTCCTGACCTCGACGAGACAAAATCCGTTACGATCCCAAGAGAACTACTGTGTTCATTTTTTCATAGCGGATTATTGCGAAGCAACTCTCGAAAAACGCTCCACCTAGGAACCGGTTTTATGAATTTGAGACAAACCGTCCCAACGCTGCTCTTACTTGTCGGCTGTTTGGTCGTTGCTGGTTGTGGTGGTGAGGAATCAGGTGCGGTGGTTCAGCAACCACCGGTCGGAGCCAATTCCGGTGGCACGGCGGAACCGTCGGGGCATGAACCTGGTATGCCTGGCGAACACGGTGAGATGCATGGCGAAATGAACGGCGAGCATAGCGAGATGGTGGCTGTTGATGACGCAGGCATGCCCGTCGACTACAGTTTGCCGTCTGGTGAACATGTTGAGGCATCACATGGCGAGGCGTCACACAGCGAGGTGGCGTTGCCGGAAGAGTCACTGGCTCA
This sequence comes from Thalassoroseus pseudoceratinae, assembly GCF_011634775.1. NCBI lineage: Bacteria > Pseudomonadati > Planctomycetota > Planctomycetia > Planctomycetales > Planctomycetaceae > Thalassoroseus > Thalassoroseus pseudoceratinae. The sequence continues at coordinate 218,692 of NZ_JAALXT010000005.1, read as the reverse complement.
CTCGGAAGATCCGGACGGTTTCATTCCACCGGAAGAGATGCCGAATCCCGAACGCGGTCATGGTGGACCTGGCGAAGAAACTGTTATTCCGATGCCGGGGGCGGAAGAGTTCGCTCATGTGGAAGCCGGGCACGGTGAAGGCAACGCGGCCAACCCAATGCGACTTCCGCCCGGTGAAGGGCCTCCAGGCGAACACGGGGAACTGCCAATGCCCGGTCTACCGGAAGGGGCCGGCGGCGAAGGGGAAATCGCGGGTGAACCCGGTGCCGGTGGGAATGGTTTAGGTGGCAACGCCCGACCGAAAACTCCCGAAGAGGCCGCCCGGATGGTTCCGCAAGTTCCCGATGACACCCCCGAATATCCCGTTGTCGAGTTGATTCGCAATATCCTGGCATCCAATGAGGAAGAAATTCCGACGTACATTTATCCGCTGCGTCCGAAAGGTTTGGTGGGTGAACTCTTTGCCGAGAAAACTCGGGCCGACGCCATCGAGGAAGGTCAGGAGATGTTGATGGCACTCCTGCCGAATGGTCGGCGAACCGTGGGACGCGATATTTGGATCACGCTGTCCAATCCTGATACCGGAAAACTTTTGACCTTTGTGGTCCGTCAATATCGTGGCAAATACGCGGTTTACGACCTTAATGTCCGCGACAATCCCAATCACCGCCCCAGTAACAATGCGAACAACGCAGAGGGTGGTGCTGATGGCGAACGTGGAGCGGGCGGCGAAGGTGGGTTTTAACATCTCGAGAATGAGGATATCAAAATGCCAGAACTGCTAAGATTTCTGCATCGCCCATTGACGTCGGTCACATTGGATGCCAAGGCCGGACAACTGGTGTCTTGGTTCGCTGCACTTCTCGTGTTGATACTCGGATTCTACAAAGTCGTTCGATTGCCTCTGTCTGAGACGGAGCTGTTTTTCGGGCTGCTGCTCGTTGCGACGGTGAGCTTACTGTGTGTGCTGATCGGGCTTGTCCTGCCGTTGGCAGTTCGCCACGAAACGAACCGCGAGTAAGTGGCATACGCCGGCAACGGGAATCCACCACGGCACGGTCAGGTTGAAGATGACTGAGAAACCTGGGATTTTCTCCCACCCCGTCGGTTGTGGGTAGGGAAGGAGTGTCTAGAATAAGACCGTCGACGGTCTCGGTTTGAGGCCGTCGCGGCATAGATGATTGGAACAACTTCGAACATCCCCTCAACCTAGGAGAGACTCATGGCGTACACGCTGCCCGAGCTGCCCTATGCGTACGACGCATTGGAACCGCACATCGATGCGAAGACGATGGAAATTCACCACACGAAGCACCATCAGGCTTACATCAACAAAGTCAATGCGGCGATTGAAGGTAAGTCGGACTTGGAATCGAAGTCCATCGAAGACTTGATGAGCGATTTGGCCGCTGTCCCGGAAGACATTCGCGGTGCGGTTCGCAATAACGGTGGCGGAACGGCGAATCACAACTTGTTCTGGACCGTGCTGTGCCCGAATGGTGGCGGTGCACCGTCCGGCGAACTGGGCGATGCGATCAACAGCACTTTCGGTAGCTTCGACCAATTCAAAGAGAAGTTCGCAGCGGCTGCTGCCACTCGCTTTGGCAGCGGTTGGGCGTGGTTGTCTGTCGACAACGGTTCGCTCGTCGTCGAAAGCACCCCGAACCAAGATACCCCGCTTTCCGAAGGTCGAACACCGATCCTTGGTCTCGATGTGTGGGAACACGCTTACTACTTGAACTATCAAAACAAGCGTCCCGACTACATCAACGCGTTCTGGAATGTCGTCAATTGGGATGAAGTCTCCCGACGATACGCCGCTGCGAAGTAGTGCTATCGGACGAGTAGAAAACAAAAGACGCTTGGAGAGTGAATTTCTCCAAGCGTCTTTTTTATGGATCGAATTGTGGGAAGCGGTGATCAGATTTGATTGCGGTCATATTGGCTGGTAATGCCGGAGCCGATTAACCGAATGAAGCCTTCGTCGAGCCGGATGTGCCATCGCACGCCGTTTTCTGTCGGACGGAGTTCGAACTTCAATTGATCGCCCCCGTCGGAAAATGCCTCTTTGGCACGCTCACGGAAGGCACGACCGCGACGTCGCTCTTCGTCTTCCGGCAAACCGAACCATTGCCCGAAATTCAGGACGAAATGGAACGGAGCCGTGGATTGCACGACCGTGTCGGTTTCTTTGGGTTGCAGCACTTCATCGATGGCATCGCCGAGAACAGAGACCGAATCTTCTCCACCGACGGCGAACCATAGGGCTCCGAAACCGGCTCCCACGTGCACACTCGGGGGACCACCGTAGGTTCGTCGATCCCAGCGGCTTGAATTCGCGGCCGTGAAACGGTGGATCGCCATTCCGCGGTGAGTTTCGTAGTTAATATCGAAGCTCCCTTTGGTTTCGTCGATTCGACGATCCAACTCTTGACCCACTTGCACCAACCCGGTTGCCAAGGCTTCCGTGTTTCGGGTCTGGATGCCACCGATGAGCACGAATGGGTTCGGCGGTTGTCCTTCGAATTTCAAGAACGCATCGATTTTGCCGGTGTCGATGGTTGCCTTCAGCGAGTCGGCAATTCGGTCGACCATGGGGGCATCGAACGCGTCGAATTCCACATTCTCCGGATTGACCAACATTTCCCGACCGGACTCAACGAACGTCTTCCAGACTTTCTGGTCTTTCTCAGTTGCGTTGAAGGAAGCCGAGATAATCATCGGCACACGGTTGTCGATCAGCGGAGTGAATCGGCTTTTGGCTCCGGCGAAACTTTTTAGGTTTTCGCCCAGTGTGCTGTCGGCGGTGACATCGAGCGACAGGTCAATCAGAATCGCTTGCTCTTCCGGAGAGGCATTGAAGCCGATGGTAAATCGTTGCCCGTCTCGCAAAACAGCTTCCAGGTTGTCCAAATTGTTCATGCCCGCGGCCCGACGTGCCTCGTATTGAGCTTTCGGTTCGTCGTCGCGTTGCTGGAGTTGAGCTTCGGATTGAGCACGGAGCAAATCCAAGAACAGATTCCGCATTGCCTCAGGCACGGCGGTGATGTCCGCGGAAATCGCCAAGTCGTATTTTGCCGACATGGAGCGAGTGAGTGTCGTCGGTGACGGCAGTTCAGAATCGAGCAAGTCGATGTCGTTGGAAATCAACGAATAGCCATTGTCCAACTTAAGTTCGAGCGTTTGGCCACGGGTGGTAAGTTCGTAACGATCGGTCTGGCCCGCGACGCGGGATGCCTGCACCGGGCCAAGTTCCATGGTTTCGATGAGGGTGGTGAGTTTGTCCGTCGGGAGATAGGCAACCGGTGCGAAGGTTGGCACGACCCCCGGTTTCATGAACAACATCACTCCTAGCGGTTTCTTGCGATCGAGCCCGCCGAGATCATTCGCGGTTCCGAGTATTCCTTTGACAACATCGGTCATGTCCGGTCGGTTGATGGTTTTGAACATGTAGTCGATGTCGGTCATCAGGCTTTCGACGCTGGCGAGATTGAAGATCACCAACGGAATCGGTGCGTCCTCGGGGATAACCTCCTCGGCATCCTGTGAGAACGCCGGAGTCGTCGCCATCAACAGCCCGCCGAACAAAAAGAACAGCAGCAATCGGTAACGGGTTGGCAATTGTCTACGCCGAAACATGCAAGCGACTCCAAGAAATGACAAAACTCGTTCTTTCCACGAACCCAACACGATGAGCCGAAACTGCGTGAATTCCAGCCGCCGTCATCGGTCACGACACGGACCAGCGTGCTGTCTCGACGCAATCTCGTCAATGGTTCGAGAAAGTTTACCCCGAGTGAGATCGCTTGGTTTCAAGAAATCGGAGTCGTCATTTGCGACTGGCGTTGCGTTGACGATGATTCCTCGGGCCTGCCGGTCGGTTCGAGATTCCGCCGCAAGCGGTGGATGAATCGCAGTTTCTCGATCACCGGTTTTGTGAAGACTTCTGGTACCAAATCGAGTAGACCAATGTCGCGATTCAATTCGTTTCCGACGATGCCGATTCGCTCGTATTCGAGAATCATCTCGTCGAAATCGTTCAGATCGCAGGTTGTTAAGCCGAAGTGGTGTGCCGTCGAAACGACTGCGGCCATATCGAGATAGGCATTGAACGACTCGGCGAAATCTTCCCACGGGTGCATGGTCGCGTAGGCGGAGATGTAGTTCGTTTGCCAATCTTCGGGGGGACCGTCCTGGTAATACGCTTTCTGAGCATCGGCGTACATGGGAGCGGTTTCGTCACCAAAGACATTCCGGAACTCGGCCAAGCAGTGATCTTGCACGAGTTGCTCCCAAAAGTAGTGCCCTAACTCGTGGCGAAAGTGCCCGACCAGCGTGCGTTGCGGTTCATCGAACTCCACGCGAGTTTTCTCTCGCTCGACGTGGTCTGCCTCTTTCACGTTAATGGTAATCACACCCCGAGCGTGCCCCGTCGAAACTGGCTTAACGTCATCGGAAAGAAACTCAAACGACAACCCCGGCAGAACCAATCGGTCATTCTCACGAGTCGCAAACCCAAGTTCCTCCAAACCGTAGAGAACCCGCGCCTTTGCAAACGACAATCGACGCCAAAGCTCATCGTTTCCGGGAACGCTCAAGTCGGGAATGACGGATGTCGTTTGGCAGTATTCACAAAGCGGCCCCGTTGTGTCGCTGGGTTCCGCCGGATGAATCACGCCGTGATTGCACACACCAAGTTCCGTGTTGTTGGAGCACTTGACCAACTTCGTTTCACAGAGATTGCATGTGTGATGCGTATCGGTACTCGTCCAGGGCGTGATTGCACGGCAATGTTCGCAAAAACCGACCTCCAAACTACATTTCACGCATTGAGTGCTCTCAAAGAACAGCACGCCGCCGCAAGTACACTCAAATGTCCGCATTTCCGGTTTCCTTCGAGGAGATTGAATTGTGTCGTCAATCGACCTCACGTGCGAATTGCATCTTCCGTGCCGAATCGGGAATCGTGCAGAACGACCGTGAAAACCGGGCTCAACCGGGTTTTGACCCGTGTTGTTTGGATAAATCGAAGCCTGATTGAACGGTTGTGATCCAGGCAGATATTGATTTCCGATGACGCTATCGAAATCAAAATAGCGTCGTGATTGGTTGGCCTTCGGGAAGCAAATTGAACGGTCGGCCGAGTGGTCCGGTCGCTTCGAGGTTTTCGACACCCATTGCGTGATAGATGGTTTTCATGATATCCGCAGGCGTGACCGGACGGTCCGCGGGGAATTCGCCGAGTGGATCGCTGGCTCCATAGACTTGTCCGCCTTGAATCCCACCGCCAGCGAGGACGTTGGTCAAGCAATGTGTCCAGTGATCGCGGCCGCCACCCGCTGTCCCACCACTCCGCGGGTCGCCAATCTTCGGTCTGCGACCCATTTCGCTCGAAATCGTGACCAATGTCGTGTCGAGCAAACCGCGGTCAGCCAAGTCTTCGATGAGCGCGGAGAAACACCGATCAAATTCCGGTAACAAATCGTCTTTGAGACAGTCGAAGTTGTTGCCGTGCGTGTCCCAACTGCCGGCACTTCGACATTTCTTGGCGAGTGGCGTACCAATGCCATCGCCCAACCAAAACACGGTGATGAACGGCACTTCTGCTTCGACCAATCGCCGTGCGAGTAGTAAACTCATGCCGTTAATGGTTTCTCCATAACGGTTTCGAGTTTCTGGTGATTCGCTGGAAACGTCGAACGCCTCCGTCGTTCCGGCAGAAAGCAACAATGAGACGGCCCGTTCCTGGTGCTGATTCCATGTTTTTGTCGTGGCCGTCTTGTCGAATGTTCTCCGGGCGTCATCAAGGGATTTCAGCAAATCCGTACGTTGATTGAGCCGCGTCGGTGCCAAACTTTTGTCGAGGACCAATGCGGGAGCCTGGAACCGATATGGATCGTCACGCTGACCGATCAGATAGAGCGGATCGTGTTCCACACCCAATTTGGCGGCGAATTGGCCGGGCCGCGTATACGGTTTGCGACTGGGGCTATGCGGAAGCGTGATCGCGTTTGGCAAGTCTTGTTTCGGTCGACGAGACGCCACCACCGAACCCACAAACGGCCAGTCATCCGGGTACGGTGTTCGGTTGTTGCCCTGCGTGCGAAATGTAATGTCGGGAACGTGGCCGGTCAGGTTGTAGTAGTAACCAGCGTGATGGTCGTTGGTGTTAACGGTTGCTCCTACCGAATTGACAACCGCCAGGTGATGGGCTTGCCGAGCCAACATCGGCAAGTGTTCCGATAGCCATAACCCTGGTTGTGACGTGGCGATTGGTTGGAACGGCCCCCGATATTCCAGCGGTGCGTTCGGCTTCAAATCCCAAGTGTCGAGCTGTGATGCCCCACCGCAGAGGAAAAATAGGATCGTCGATTTTGCCCGTCCACCACCGGATGCCGAGACGGAATTCGATGCCACCGCCGAGCGATTCATCGAGTCGAACGCCGACCCGAACAACGGGGTTGCGGAGGCCACAAGAAACGCCCGGCGATTCCAACTCGCACGGTCAACAGAAACGCAGTGGTTTTGGCGTGAACTCACAATGATTTCCTTACGGTTCGCGACTTATCACCAACTTGTGAACAACGATGTTCGGGCGTGTCTTAGATATCAGTGTATACCGATGTGATGGTTGCGCCAACAACTGTGACGGGTTATATGAATTTCATGGGCATGGTTCGGAGAATTTTTGAGTCGCCCAGGAATTTCGAGCCGACTGGTTGGTCCGGCGTTCGTCTGTCGTTAGGATAGAGGAAGTTGAGCCACTCAACCGAATCGCTGCCTCTCGCCCCCCTCCACGACGGACATCCAACCAAAATGGCGGAATTGTTCCACGAGTGCGGCATTGCCGCGGTGTACCATCTTCCTCAGTCTTCGAACTCGGAGACGAGCGAAACCGTCAGTCCGCTAATTCCCAGCGGCAAAATTGACGACGCATCGCGGTTGATGGTGCAGATGCTACTTGATATTCAAAACCGCGGACAACTTGCGGCTGGAATCACACGGTTCCATCCGGAAGAGGGCCGTCTGCTCTCGACGCACAAAGATGTCGGCACGGTGACCGAGGTGTTCCACCTCAACCAACCGGAGCGGTCCCGCGAATTGATGGACAAATACCTGGGTCCGGCGGCGATCGGGCACACACGGTATGCAACCTGCGGACTCGACGACCGCAGCAACGCCCAACCGTTTGAACGCGAACACATCGAGAAACCGAAGTGGTTCAGTTTCGCGTTCAATGGGCAACTGGCGAACTATCCGCAATTGCGAGACGAAGTCCTCGCGGATCCGAACTTCCATCTCGCTCGCGACACCGATACCGAAATCATCATGCACATGATCGCCCGAGAATTCTCGGAAGATCGGGATATCTCGCTGGAAGATGTGCTCAAGAGCATTAGTCGTCGGTTGGATGGTGCATACAACATTGTCTTCCTGAGTGCCGACGGTCGCATGTTTGTGGCACGTGATCCGCTTGGCATGCGTCCATTGTGTTATGCCGTGGAAGGACCGTTGTTTGCCGCCGCAAGTGAAAGTGTCGCATTGGCACACTTGGGGTTTAAAGAAGAAAACATTCATAGTCTCGCACCTGGCGAGGCGGTCATCATCGAAAATGGTGAATTGAACATTCGTCGGTTCGCCGAAAGCCCCCGCAAGGCTCATTGCTTCTTTGAATGGATCTACTTTGCGAACGTCGCCAGTACTCTTGATGACCGAAGCGTTTACGTCACGCGGAAACGACTCGGTGAAGAATTGGCCGAGCAGGAAACGATTCAAACGGATCGCGATACCATCGTTGTTCCGGTCCCTGATACCGCGAAAGCCGCTGCCGACAGTATGGCGTACTGCTTGAATGTTCCGTCTTTGGAAGGGCTGATCCGGAATCGTTATGTGGGACGGACGTTCATTGATGGGGCAAACCGAGCCGACAAAGTCCGCATGAAGTACACGCCGTTGAAAGAGGTGCTGGAAGGCAAACGGGTGCTGCTCGTCGAGGACACGATTGTTCGCTCGACCACCATGAAAGCTCTGGTTCGGCAACTCAAAGAGCGAGGCCGGGCCAAAGAAGTGCATGTGCGGGTGGCGTGTCCGCCGATTATCTCGCCATGTTTCTATGGGATCGACATGTCCACCATCGGTGAGTTGTTCGCACCGAAGTTCATGGAAGGCATGAAGTTAACGCCCGAGATCGAAGAGCAAATGGCGGAGACCATCGGGGCGGACAGCCTGCGATATCTACCGGTTGATGCCATCAAACGATCCATTGGCATGGCGGAAAGTGACCTCTGCCAAGCCTGTATCGATTGCCGATACCCCACCGACGCCGGTCAACAGCTCTATCAAATCGCGTTGGATCAGCGAGAGCAAGGCCGCCCCGAGAACGGACGAGCATACGATTCCGCACCGACGGACGTCGCTTGTGTCCCGTCGCACACGTCTTAGACCAGACTGGAAATGGTCTCAGCGGACCGGAAGACGGTCGCAAAGTTTGTCGATGATTTTCTAATGAGATTGTGAAATGGCCGACCCCGGTTTACGTGAAATTGATCTGGAAATCCGCATTCGGTACAGCGAAACCGACCCAATGGGGTTTTTGCATCACTCGCGATACTTCGTGTTTTTTGAAATGGGTCGTACGGAATTGTTTCGGGCTCAGGGCGGCAACTATCGGGAAATGGAAGAACGCGGGCAGTACCTTGTTATCGCGGATGTCCAATGCCGATACCGAGTTCCGGCACGCTACGATGACGTGTTGCGTCTGAACACCAAGCTCACCAGTCTCACACTCGCCCGCATGGAACACGAATACAAGTTCTATCGGGGCGATACCCTCCTGACCACTGGCAAAACCGTCCTCGCTTGTGTCGACCGTGACGGAAAGATCCTCAAACTCTCCGACGTACTCGACAACTACGAATTGCTCGTCGATCGGTAGGTCAGACGTCGTCTGTCTTCGAGAATCCGGAACCTCTGGGTGCCTCCTTGCGTCATGTGCTGTATAATGGAGTGCGGTGACGTCGCGTCGTTGCCGAACTCACAGCCGGTCTGAAATGCGTCAGGAAGCCCCATGGCCAGCGTAATCGAGCCCCCGAAATCGCAGAAGTACGTCGATTTTGACGAGTATGTCGACCTGCAACTGCAGAAAGCCCGTGACGGAATCCGAACGACCGATATCCTCACCGCCGTGATGATGTTCGCGGTTGGCGTGATGGTTTGGCTGTTGTTGTTCGTGATTCTCGATCACTGGGTCGTTCAGGACGGGATCGGTCCGACCGCTCGAATTGCGATGGCGGTTGTCTTTGGGATCGTCAGCTTGGGCTGGCTCGGATGGAAAGTGGCGGTTCCGTACCTGTATCGGGTGAATCGGTTGTTCGCCGCGAAGCAGATCGAACGCACGCAGCCGGAACTCAAGAGCACGCTGCTGAACTTGGTCGATTTGCAAGATGACGGTCGCGAACTGCCGTCGGACATTCAGATGTCTCTCCAACGTCGTGCCGCCGAATCCATGGCCCGTACCGATGTGGAAACCGCCATCGACCGCCGACCATTGATGATCAGCGTTTACGCGTTTTGTGTGCTGATTGTGGTGTTTCTGCTGTATTCTCTGTTCACGCCGAAACCGGTTTCCAGTTCTGTGTGGCGGGCGATTCTTCCGACCTCCGACATCGCCGCTCCGACCGAAACGGTCATCAAATCGGTTCTGCCAGGAGATGCCGAAGTCGTTCCCGGGACCCGGTTGCCGATTGAGGTTGAGATTTCGGGCGAGACTCCCGACGCGGTCGAATTGGTTTATACGACGTCCGATCGGGCTTTCGTCGATGAAGTGATTCCGCTGCGTACTGACGAAACCATGCCGGGGCGGTTTGTAGGTGATATCCTCGGTGTGAACGGTGCGGGGATTCAGCAGTCGCTGACGTACCGCATCGTTGCGGGTGATGCCCGTTCGCCGGAGTACACGGTTGCGGTGCATCAACCGCCGAGTGCTCAAGTGACAGAAATTCGCCGAAGTCACCCCGAGTACATGAAACATCCCGCAGAAACGCAATCCACAGGGAATATCGACGATTACGAAGGCACGACCGTGACCATTCGCGTCACGGCGAACATGCCGTTGCAATCTGCGGTCGTGACGTTTTCCGACGATAACGGTACTGATTTCGGTGCGGAAAATGTTCCGTTGCGAGCGGTTGGCAAAGATCGTCGGGAATTCCAAGGCCGTTGGATGCTGTCGATTGCCGACGATGGCGTGTTTCCGACGCATTACCACATCGACGTTCGCAACGACCGGGACGAACGCGATCCGTCACCGACGCGGTATGACATCGCCGTTCGCCCCGATGAGCGGCCGGAGATTCGTGTCATCCGACCGCGAGATCCGGTCCTCGAACGCCCCGCTAATGCCATTTTGCCCCTGCGGTTTACCGCTCGCGACGACTTCGCCGTCCACTTGGCCACGCTTTGGAAACAGAAGAACGACGAACAGCCGCGTGTGCATCGGGTGGTGTTCGAAGGGTTCGAAAAAGCCGTCACCGCCGGTTACGAGTGGAGAATCGGCGAAGGTCCCGGATGGTCGGTCAAACCCGGAGATCGAATCACTTGGTGGATCGAAGCCCGCGACAACAACACACTCCGCCCTGGTCGCAAGAATTCTGAGAAGCGGGTGGTGGTCATTACCGAGCCTGTGGACGCGGAGGAAGTCGAAAAACAACTCGAAGAAGATCGACGCCGCGACGAAGGGACTCCCCAAAACGATCCCAAGCAATCCGATGATCCGGATCAAAATTCCGAACCACAACCGGGTGAGCAGCAAGATTCCGAACTCACCGATAAAGACCCACCCCAACCCGACGAGAACGCCAACGAAGACGGTGAAGACTCCGAGGAAAACCAATCCGACGGCCAACCCGGCGAGAAGGGGGAACCTTCCGAAGGTGGTGAAGGCGGGGAGTCGCAAGACGAGTCCGTTGCCAATGACGGTTCCGAAGACGGCGAAGCTCTGAAAGAGCTCGTCGAACGGTTCCGTGAACAACAGGAACAAAAGCAGGACGGTACCGAAGAGCCCGACCCGCAGAATCCGGATCAAAAGCCAAACGAATCGGACGAACAGCCGTCCGGTGACAATAAGCAACCGTCCGATTCCGGAATGCCCGACTCGGAAAATCAGCCGGGCGAGTCATCGGAAGATCAGCAGCCGAAAGATGGCAACAACTCCGACCAACCCAACGAGAATCAACAACCCAACTCCGAAAACCAACCGAGTGAAGCTTCCGACGCGGGCGATGATGAATCCAAACCAAAGTCGGATAAACCGAATGGTGCAAACAATCCCGACTCGTCGAACAAACCGTCCGGCGACAATTCCACACCGGGCGGCAATGAGAGTAGCGAAGCTCAGGATGATCCCGGCAACATGCCGGATGGCAATGACGGCACGAAGGCAAAACCATCCACGGAGAACAAGAAGCCTGGCGATGTAACCGATGGCGATCGAGTTCCGGACGATGGCAAACCCAAGCCAACGGATACCGCCGATCAACCGGTCGATGGTGATTCAACCGAATCCGAAGACATGACCGGCGACCCGAACACCGAAGAAAAGCCGAGTTCGGATGCCATGGGCGATGGGACGGGCGAAGAGAAACCGACGGATCAAGAACCGAATCCTGGCGGTGAACGCAAACCGACTTCCACAGATCAGGAACCTGGCGAGAACGGCCGGAAAACCGATCGCGATCCTGACGGACGCGAAGGCAATCCGGATTCGAAACCAGCCGATACCGATGCGGCGAAAGGCGAACCTGGCGACAAGCAGGACTCCATGGATAGCGCGGATCGCCCACGAAATGGTGACACCGACGATTCCGAACGGCCTGCCGAACGCGAAGGTGACGCTGATGCCGGTGAAGATGAATTGAAAGGCGATGAACCGCCGAAGAATCAAAAATCCGATCGCCCCGAAGGCGGTGAAAAAGGCAGCAGCAAACAGAATCAGGAAGGACAACCGGGCAGCAAAGAAACCGGCCCTGGTGACAAATCCGATACGCCGGGTGATAAGGACACTAGCGAAAAGCCAAACGGCGGCGAAGCCAGCGACGAAACTGGGAAAGGTTCGTCAGAGCGTACGACCGATGAGGAGCAACCCACCGATGGCATGGGCAAACCGACCGAAGGGGAATCGGGATCGGAAAGCGATTCCGAACAACCGATGAACAACGGCGGCGAAGCCCCGCAGACCGATCCGAAGTCAGGCGAACCTTCGAAACCATCGGATGCCAACCAAGATCAAAAACCAGGAAATGCACCGACCGGCAGCGATCGGCCGGATGGTGATCAGTCGAACGGAGCCTCCGAAACGGGAACCGATCAGGATCCGAAAGGGCCGCAAACGGGCAATGGCGGTCCGCAAGGTCGGAATGATCAGAAAAGTGACGAGGTTCCCAATAACGCCGGGCAAGGATCCGGAACCGCTGAACAACCCAACCTAGAGGACAGCAAGCAAGCCGCCGACTTTGTGCTTAAGAAGTTGGAAGACGATTTGAAACGCGGGCAGGTTGACGAAGATTGGCTCGAAAAAATGGGTTGGACCGATCAAGATGCGGCTAAGTTTCTTGATCGCATGAAACAACGTCAGAACCCCAGCGAGAACTCGCCACAGTCGCAAGCCCAACGACGGCAATATGAGGAATGGTTGAAGCAAATCAAACCGAAGGGCCAATCCGAAACGGTCCGGCGACGGGGGTCCGCGGTTCGCAATCGGGCCGATCGTGAGATCATCAGTGCCCCACCCGCCGATGCACCAGCGGCCATTCGCAATCTTTACGAGGAATACTTGCAGGGCATCGCCAAGCGACGCGAGCGTTTGAACGACTAGTTTCATTCGGCTCCGGGATTGGGAAATGAAGAAAGACTTTTTGTAAGTCCCCGATTGAGTGGCAATCAGGGATTGCGATACTTATCTTCAATTCTCCATCCTCGAAATCCCCCGGTACGGAGCCGTCGCATTGTCTCATTGGTATCAGCAATCTCCGGACGAAGTCGCTCGCAAGCTCTCGTCGGATTTGGAAAATGGTTTGTCGACTGAGCAAGTCGAGTCGCTGCAAGCCAAGCACGGTCCGAACGAGTTGATCGAAGCTGCCGGACGCGGGCCGTGGAAGATCGTGTGGGAACAGATCTCCGGGCCGATGGTGATTTTGCTGATCATCGCCGCTGCCGTTTCGGTGCTGCTGCATGAATATCAAGATGCGATTGTCATTCTGTTGATCGTCGTGTTGAACGCGGTGTTGGGGTTCATTCAGGATTACCGCGCCGAACAGGCGATGGCTGCTCTGAAACAGATGACGGTTCCTCACGTGCGGGTGCGACGGTCGGGACGAGTGCAGGAAATCTCCGCCCTTGAATTGGTGCCGGGCGATCTCGTGTTGTTGGAAGCCGGGAATGTCGTGCCCGCCGATGGGCGGTTGATCGAAGCTCAATCGTTGCGGGCTCAGGAAGCGGCTTTGACGGGGGAATCCGAGCCGGTCGAGAAATCGGATTCCGCCATCTCCGAGGACGATTTGGCGATTGGCGATCGACGCAATCTCGGGTTCATGGGCACCCAGATCACTTACGGACGCGGTTCGTTGATGATCACCGAAACCGGCATGAACACCGAACTCGGCAACATCGCCGACATGCTGCAAACTGTCGAGGCCGAGGAAACCCCACTTCAACGTCGTTTGGGAGAACTCGGCAAAGGTTTGGCGATTGCGGCGATTGGGATTGTCGCGGTTGTCGTGGTGTTAGGATTGCTTGATCAGCAAGACTGGAAAACAATGTTGCTGACCGGGATGGCGATGGCGGTGGCCGCTGTTCCTGAAGGGTTGCCGGCGGTTGCGACGGTGGCGCTCGCACTCGGTGCTCGCAAAATGCTGCGGCGACATGCGTTGATCCGCAAACTTCCTGCCGTCGAAACGCTGGGGTCGGTCACGGTTATTTGTTCCGACAAAACCGGCACGCTGACTGAGAACCGCATGACTGTCACCGCAATCGAAGCCGCTGGCGATCGGATTACGATCGACAATCGTGACGTCAATCTCACCGGACGCGTCGAGACGAATCCAGAAATCTCGCTGATTCTCGGTGTGGCTACGCTGTGCAACGATGCTTCACTCCACACGGAGAAATCGGAAGCTGATGACGACGAACCCCAGTCGGTCGGTGACCCGACCGAGACGGCTCTCGTTTTCGCCGCGACGCAGGCCGGTCTTGATAAGAACGCGTTGGAAGAACGGTTACCGCGTCAGGGGGAAATCCCATTCGAATCCGACCGCAAACGCATGGCGACCGTTCACGCGGTTGATGCCAGTGACACCGACTCTGAAGAAACTTCGGCGTTCGTCAAGGAACTTCGCTCGGCAATGTCGGGAGACTCACAGCATGTCATTTTCGTCAAGGGAGCGGTCGATAGTTTGCTCGATGTGTCTTCGCGGGTCTGGAACAATGGTGAGATTGAAACCCTCGATGAGTCCTGGCGATCGCGAATCGACGGGGCGAATGCCGATCTCGCGAGCAACGGGATGCGTGTCCTTGGGATGGCGTTTCGGCCGCTGAAGTCCGATGAGTCAGCCGATTCTCCGTCAGCGGATTGGGAGAGCGATTTGATTTTTGTCGGTCTGACGGCGATCGTCGACCCGGCTCGACCGGAAGTGCGGGACGCGGTTCATCGCTGTAAGACGGCGGGCATTCGGCCAGTGATGATTACCGGCGATCACCCGTTGACCGCTCGGCATATCGCGAAGGAACTTGGCATCAGCGACAACGATCGCGTCGTGACTGGCAGCGAAATGGCGAAGATGCCGGAGAACGAACTCGATGCAGTCGTTCAAGATGTTTCTGTCTTTGCCCGTGTGGCTCCCGAACATAAGCTGCGAATTGTTCAAAGCCTGCAGAAGCAAGGCGAAGTGGTGGCGATGACCGGTGACGGCGTGAACGACGCCCCTGCCCTCAAGCGGGCCGAGATCGGCGTGGCCATGGGCATCACCGGAACGGATGTTTCCAAGGAAGCCTCCGAAATGGTGCTGACCGACGACAACTTCGCAACCATCGTCGGTGCCGTCGAGGAAGGCCGGATCGTCTACGACAACATCCGCAAATTCATCATGTACACGATGACGAGCAACTCCGGCGAAATCTGGGTGATGTTGATTCCGGCGATTCTGGCGGTCATCGGTTGGGGGGTGGTGGGGGACATACCGTTGCCATTGCTGCCGCTGCAAATTTTGTGGATCAACCTCGTGACCGATGGCCTGCCCGGTTTGGCTCTCGCCGTCGAGCCCGCCGAACGGGAAACGATGAATCGTCCGCCGTACCCACCGAACGAAAACTTCTTCGGTCGTGGGATGGCGTCGCACATTTTGTGGGTCGGGCTGCTGATGGGGGCGGTTTCCCTCGGTACGGGGATTGTGTACTGGCTCGCCGACGGACCACCCGATCCGTCTGACGGGGCGGCGAATCGGCATTGGCGAACAATCGTGTTTACCGTGCTGACATTCTCGCAAATGGGGCATGTGCTCGCGGTGCGATCGCACAAAGAGTCGCTGTTCCAACAAGGACTGTTCTCGAACAAGCTAATGCTTGCGGCGGTTTCGTTGACGTTCGCGTTGCAACTCGGTGTGATCTATGTGCCGTTCCTGCAAAACGTCTTCCGCACCACAGCACTCAACTTGCAAGACTTATTGATCTGTCTGGCGATCAGTACCCTTGTCTTTTGGGCGGTAGAAGTCCAAAAATGGTGGATACGGAAGAACAGTCCCGTACCGCAATGATTGACTCATTTGGCATGCCGACCGCTCGGGGTGCGTACGAGCTGATGAAATTCGAACATCCAATCATGCTCATGCAACGGCATGCGCATTTTACCTGACCGCAGTTGGCAAACAGACATGGCAATCACCCGCGAATTTCTTGATTGGTCCGGGCCAGCACTTCCGAAGGCCGCCGAATGGTTGCTGCACCAATTCCGTGATGGCGATTTGCTGTCGTTACGAAACGTGGTGCTCGTTGTTCCCGGTGGTCGGGCGGCTCGTCGATTGTTGGAGGTGTTGGTCGAACGCTGCGAAGCGGAACGCGTCATCTTCGAGCCGGGAAAGATCATCACGCCGGGCGAGTTGCCGGAGCTGCTGTATGAAGCGAAGTTGCCGTTCGCGAATGCCGTCACGCAGGAGTTCGCTTGGCTGCAAGCGTTGCGAGAATCGCCGGAAGAAGACCTCTCGCAAATTGCTCGTCGGTTGCCGAGTTTAGACGATCGCGGTGGATGGTTGGCATTGGCCGACATGATTGCCGAGATCCATCGTGAACTTGCCGCCGAGGTTCTTGACTTCGGTCACGTGCAACAACGATTGGAAGCGATTGGCAGTCTCCGTGAGGCCGGACGTTGGCGGATTCTTTCCGATATTCAACAGCGATATCTGCGAATTCTCGACGGGCTCAAGCTGTGGGACAAGCAAACCGCCCGGCTGTTCGCGATTGAGCATCGGGAATTCGTCGCGACCGGTCCGCTGATCCTCATTGGCGTGGCCGACATGAACGCGATGCAACGCGCCGTGTTGAAACAGGTGGCCGACCAAGTTCAAGCATGGGTCTTTGCGTCACCGACACAGACAAACGATTTCGATGAGTTCGGCTGTGTCATTCCCGAACGGTGGCAGCACGCGAAGATCGACGGCATTGCGGGGCGGACGACGATCGTGAACGGTCCGTCCGAGCAAGCAATGGCGGTGATTCAAACGCTTTCGGAGTTCGAAGATCGGTTCCGCGTCGATGACGTTGCCGTTGCCGTCCCGGATGAACGCATCGTGCCTTACATTCGGCAGCGGCTCAAAGAGTGTGATCTCGAAACGCGTCTCGAATCCGGCTCCCCGATTCGCCGAAATCCGACGGGGCGATTGTTTCGGGCGATGGCGAGCCATCTCGAACGGCAAACGTTCCGCACGTTCGCGAATTTGGTTCGGCATCCCGATGTCGAACGCTGGTTGCGTCAACAGGGCATCGAGGGCGATTGGCTCAGTGAACTCGATGATTATTACAACCAACGACTACCGCAAACGCTGGGGCGGGAACTGCTTTCCGGGTCGGCACGCCCGCGTCGTGACGGCACACCGCCCGATGGGCTGAGCCAAGCGTTTCGATCGGTGCGTGAATGGCTCGAACCGCTCGGCGATGCGGAGAAACCGTTACACGAATGGGCAGACACGATTTATCGGTGCGTGACCCAAGTGTATCGGTCCAATTCGTTCGACTCCGAGTCACCGAACGATCGCACGATCCTCGATTCCATCGAGCAATTGAAAGCGGCGTTGATGGAGTTGGCCCGTTTGCCGGAGTTGCTTGCCCCATTGGTCACCGGGGCGGAAGCGGTGCGACTGGTGCAGCGAGCGTTTGAACGGGCTCGATTGTTCGAGGAATCGACCGCGGATTCCGTCGACTTGATTGGTTGGCTGGATGTCCGTTTGGATGATTCGCCCGTCGCCATTCTGACCGGCATGAATGAAGGCATCGTACCGAATTCGCGGAATGCGGATATGTTCTTGCCGAATGAGCTTCGTCGCTCGCTGAGTCTGGAAGACAACGACCGCCGTTATGCCCGTGATGCGTACACACTGATGGCGATTCTCGCCAGTACGCCGGAAGTCCGACTGATCGCTGGCCGCCGCTCCGCCGAGAATGACCCGCTCGTACCGAGTCGACTGTTGTTGGCGTGTCCCGATGAGGAACTGCCCGGCCGGGTGAAACAATTGTTCGACCCACCACGCACCTCGCTGGCAACCGCTCGCATTGCAGGCAGCCCACAGGCCGGGCCGAGAACCGTCTTTGAACCGCCGCGTCCGGTGCGGTTGCCGAAACCTATTGTGTCCATGCGGGTCACGGAATTCGCGGATTACCTGAAGTGCCCGTATCGGTATTACCTCAAGCAACGGCTCTCCTTGAAGACTCGCGAAACAACGAGCCTGGAAATGCCACCAAGTGCGTTCGGCGACTTGATTCACGATGTTCTCGAGGAGTTCGGTCGTCAGAAAGACGTTCGGGATTCGTCCTCGGTCGAAACGATTGAAGACTTCTTCAACCAGAAACTCGATGAGATGGCCACCGGCACATTTGGAACCGAACCGTTGCCGGCGGTGCGAATTCAAGTCGAGCAAGCCCGCGAACGATTGCGTGTATTCGCGGAACGGCAGGCGCAATGGCGGGCGGACGGTTGGCGGGTGTTTGCGGCGGAACAGAAGATCGACAGTGCCGATTCCTTTCTGGAAGTCGATGGCGAGCCGATGTATCTGCGGGGACGGATCGACCGCATTGACATCCGCGAAACCGAAAATGGGCTGGAAGTTGCCATTCTTGACTATAAAACCGGAGATGCCGGTGATCCGCCGGAGAAAAAACACCGTAAGAAGAAAGAGGAATGGGTCGATCTCCAGCTTCCTCTTTATCGCCAACTAATTCGGGCGGTGGATGGTTTGCCGGATGTCGATGCGTTCCAAGTCGGTTATGTTCTGTTGCCACGCGAACTCGCGAAAACCGGAATGCATTTGGCGGATTGGACGCCGGATGAGTTGGCGGAAGCCGATGAAGTCGCGGCGGATGTGATTCGCAATATTCGCCGAGAAAACTTCTGGCCGCCACGTGAGGACGTTCAGTATTTCCGCGAGTTTGCGGCGATCTGTCAGGATGGGATTTACGGGACGACCACGGAGGATGCGGCGACCATGGAAATGTTGTCGTCGTGACGTCTCGAAATTTTGTCCAGATTCGTGGTTCCTGTTAGGCATGATCGGCGAAATTGGTTAACTTGACCGTAATGCCGCAAAAACTTGGGGGGAATCGCCGATTTTGATCGACATGGATTCAAGTCGGACCGATTTCGGTAACGAGGGGGCCTGTGTTCCGATTCCGGTTGCGCCGAGGGCGATCATCCGTGCCAAAGACTGATGCCAAAGAACTACTGATCCGTAAAGCTGCGGAAGCGATTCACGCTGCCGATCCGTCGGCGTTTCTGGTCGAATCGCGTGTGGTGCGACGCGTGATCCGGGCAGAGTACGAACTCACCGGATTGGGCATGCGGATTCCGCATCGAAAAAGCTACGTCATCGACGCCGACACCCTCTTGGAAGTCGTGCAACGGGACGAGTTAGGGCTTGATCGGAGTAGCCGAGTCCGTTCGCCGGCCATTCTGATTGCGCAACCCGGCGACGAACGGTTGGCCACGTTGACGCTTTCCGATTTGTTGCTGCGGTCCTGGAGTTTGCTGTTCCATTCGCGGATCGATGCCACCATCGCCGAGAAAATCCAGAGTGGGCAACTGACGGCGAACATGGTGCGTGAACGCATCGATCGGATTGGGCAGGTTGAATACGACGAAATGCACGCGGTCGTCCGCCAGGAAGATTTCCTGTTGCGACCCGAAGACCCCATGCACATCTACACCGAAGCCGCCGCGGTGTTTCTGGAACTGAAGTATTTCCGTCCACAATGGCTCTCGGCGTGGTTTCCCTGTTTAGACGACTGGGACCGGGTGGAAGCCATCTTCGCGGAGGATGTTGACGTTCAACATTGGTTGGAATCCACACGTCCGGAAGGTGCACCGCAACCGGGCGAACAGCTTTCTAATCGGACAACGCCTCGGATGCGTGACGACGCCGCTCCCCCGTTGTCGTTCGAGCCGAAAGTCACAACCCAAGAACGGTTAACGCGTTCCGCTGCGGAGTTTGCCGCCAATGGCGAACAGAATAGCCGAGCCTACAACCGTTTCGTGACGAAGGCGAACCGGGCAGCCGATCGTGGGAACTCCGCGAAGGCAGCGTTGTTGCGATTGCGGGCGGCTCGACACGGACGACGAGAGTCCGTCGGAGAGGCGTCGTTGGGGGCAAAGCGGGAACTCGACCAACTCGCTGCCCGATTACAAAACGCATTGGGGTTTGGCGATCACGAAGCGGACGCTTGGCGGGAAATCCTCACCGCACTCGCGACGAATGCGACCAGCGGATTTTGGAACGCCGACAAACGGGTTCTCCACGATTTGCAAAAAGTCTGCATCGACCACGAGAGACAAGTCTCGAAGGTCGATTTAGTCTCGTGGATGTTTTCCCTGGGCAAGAAACCCGTTCGACGCACGCTTCCCAATCAACGGGAAGTGTTGATGTCGAAGCACTTGCGGCAAGCGACCAGTCGATTGGCTTCGGTCCGTTTGCCCCGGGAAGAACGGGAAAAACTGTCCGAGTTATTGCACGAAGCGACGGAATCGGCGGAGATCCAACTTCGCGACCGACTCGGTCCACTTGTGACGCAAGCCTTGGATGATGTCGGAATTTGTCCGCGGAATCTCCCGGAACGAATCTCGCGCAAGAAGTTGATCAACGAACTGCTCGACAAAGTTGTTCATCACGGCTTTCTCAACATGAGTATGCTGCGTGATGCCCTTTCACGCAACAACCTGAAAATGCCGGATCTCTCTGGCCCCAAAGAACTTTGGCAAGGCGATTGGCTGCTGCAAGCGGATCGCCGATTGAACGAATTGCTCGATGGTGTGTACCGTCGCGGTGAGATTTACCTTCGCGGTTTGCAGAAGGTGAGTTCGCTCGCGTTCGGCACGCCACCGGGACGGTTTCTCACCAAGTACGTTGCGATTCCGTTCGGCGGGGGCTTGATCATTCTGGAAGGAATGAAGCACCTATTCGACAAAGTCGCCGGTGTGGATACCCACGCGGTTCCGGTCGAGGGGGCCGAACTGAGCGAACACCCGACGCACTTGCTGTCCTGGTTCGATTTGCATCATCACCCAGTCGGTTTCTGGACCGGAATTGTGGTGATGGGCTTCTTTCTGATGGGGCTGATCCACATTCCGAAATTCCGTGCCGTCGTCGTCGACGTATTGCGAGCGGTTTGGCGAATTCTGCGGATCGGCGTGGTGGAATTTCCGCGATGGGTCTGGCGTGTGAGTTCGCTGCGATTTTTGTTTAAAAGTCGTGTGGCGAAGATGTTCCGTGAGTGGGTGTTCTACCCGCTGATTATCACGGGCGTCGTCTGGTTGATGTTCCCGATCATCACACCGCTCGAACGCATGCACATCGGCTGGGCCGCGTTATTGTTTGCCGTGCTGACCGTGGCCCTGAACAGTCGGGCTGGTCGCGATTTCGAAGAGTTGGCGACCGAACGGGCACACGATACCTGGCGGCGGGTCCGAGCGCACGTGTTCGTGGCGTTGTTTGAATCGATCATGAACTTCTTCAAACGTGTTTTGGAGACGGTTGAGCGAATCCTGTATGCGGTCGATGAATGGCTTCGGTTCAAGAGCGGTGAAAACTCGTTGACGATGTGGATCAAAGGGGTCGCCGCTCTGATGTGGGCGGGGGTTGCATTCGTGTTGCGGTTTGTGATCAACCTGCTCGTCGAGCCACAAGTCAACCCGATCAAACACTTTCCTGTCGTCACGGTCTCGCACAAAATCATTCTGCCACTTGGGTTTACGAGCGATCCCAAAACGACTCTCAGCCCGTTGGCTTCGATCATTGCCCCCCTCGTGGATGACATCAGCACGGCTAATGCAATCGCGGCGGGCGTGGTGTTTTTGATTCCTGGTGTGTTCGGCTTCCTTGTCTGGGAGTGCAAAGAAAACTGGCGTTTGTATACGGCGAACCGTTCGCGTCGTCTGAGCCCTGTGGTTGTCGGTAGTCATGGGGAATCCATGATTCGCTTGATGAAACCCGGTTTCCACTCCGGAACCATTCCAAAAATCTTCCGCAAACTTCGACACGCCGAACGCCACCACAACCCCGAACGCCGTGTCCGGAACCGTGTGCGTTATCACGAAAAATTGCACCATGTGGTTGTGGAGATTCGACATTTCGTCGATCGCGAATTGATCCAGCTGCTCTCCGAAAGCCAAGCGATTCAGCATTTGGAAATCCGTACCGGACAGATTCGGGTCGCTTCCAACAGTATCTGCGTGGAACTCTTGTGTCCGCAACTCTCTGACCTGTCATTGGTTGTGGCGTTTCAGGAGCAGTCGAGTTACTTGATGGCGGGCACACTTCGCCCTGGTTGGACGACGTCTTTGGACGAAGCGGAACAGAAATCGTTGTGGCTGGCGTTTGCCGGGTTTTACAAAATGGCCGGTGTGGATATCGTCCGCGAGCAGTTGCAAAGTTGCTTTGCCGGCGGAATGCCACCGTACGACATGACCGATCGCGGACTCGTCGTTTGGCCCAGCGGTGATTATCGGGACGAAGTCCGATATGAGATGTCGCAACGTCCAACTATGCGGCCCCGTCCCCGAACACTCGCCAAAGAGCACGCCATGCCCGCAATGGAGGCTCCGCAAGCCATCTTTGCAGAGAACGCGATTCGATGGGACGATTGGGTCGCGGCTTGGGATGCGGAACAAGACTCGAAAGCCGGTCCGGCACTCTTCCCGAGCGACGTACGTTTGCTTCCGGCGATTCCGGTGTCGAATCTCAACTAGACCATGTCACAGTCTTTCCGTGTTTGGGGTAGACGCTGTGTCTTCATAGGGAAAACCCTATCGACCGACGCTACGCATCGCAAAACGCCTTTGCACGTTTCCGCCTGAAAAACCCGGCGATTCAGGCGGTTCGCGGAAACTTATTGACACACTCCGAAAATGAGGGCTATACTCCGCGCGAGTCGGTCTAGGATGGGCCGATGCTTTCGACCACACGGAGGGCTTTCGGATGTGGATGATTCCAACGGTCGCTGGAACTTCCAGTCGCCGGGCATCATCACTAAAGCGACTTGGGCAGCGGATGAACGTCCGTGGATTGGCCCGCAGGTTCGCGTACGCATTCGGAAAAGCCTCGCATTATCTGCGTGAGGAAGGAATCCAGGCGGTTGTTGGGCGGTTTGCTCGTCGTCTGCAACGCCAATACCGCCAAGCTCGCCCGTCGGCAAATTACCGTGCGTGGCGAAACGCGTTTGAACCGAATGCTGTTGAACTTCAACGGCAAACCCTGTGGTCACAACAGGTTAACGGTCCGCTGTTTTCTGTGTGGACCACAGTCGCGGATGGCCTTCCCCTCAAGAATCTGCAACAATACTTGAAACTCACAGCGGATAGCTTGGCACGACAAACCTATTCCAACTGGGAATGGATTATCGTCTCGGATCGTCCATCCGCGGAAATTCTTGATCTGGCAAACGACGAATCCCAAATTCGCGTGATTGCCACGAACGAAGCCGATTGGATTGGCCATCCGAAGGGTGCGTTTGTCGCGAAGTTGAATCTCGGGGATCGGTTGCCGCCGTGGGCATTGTTTGCCGTTGCGGACCAACTCGACGAGGATTCGGAAATCGACGTGCTTTACGGCGATCACGACGTTTGGACTCCAACGGGTCAGCGGTGTTTTCCCACACTGTTGCCCGATTGGTCGCCGGAGAATCTGCTCGAAGCCAACGACATCGGCAACACCGTCTTCGTCCGATCCGAATTCCTGCGAACCTGCGATGACAAGCCGACATCGAGTTGGGAAACGCTGCTCTTGGCGGCGGAACGGGCCAGCCGCGTTTGTCACATTCCTCAGATTCTCTACCACCGCTGCCCGGAAACAGAATCGCGGGAGAACGCCGAAGACTGCATGGCGAAGACTCTAGTACGTCGAGGCATCAACGGTCAGGTTGAACGTCAACCGAATCGACGGTTGCGAGTCACGTGGCCGGTGGATTCATTGAAAACGGTTTCCGTCGTCATTCCGACGAGAGACCGATTCTCGCTGATCTCGACGTGTCTCGATGGATTGCTCAACCAAACCGCGTATCCCTCGCTGGAAATCATTCTCGTGGACAACGGCAGCACGGATGAAGACGTGCTCGCGTTGTATGAATCGTTGAACGGTGATGATCGCGTGCGGTTGGTCAATTTTGATCAGCCGTTCAATTATTCGGTGGCATGCAACATCGGAGCCAAAGCGGCCACCGGCGAGTACTTGCTGTTCTTGAACAATGACATCGAAGTCGTCGATCCCGATTGGCTCACCGAGCTGGTTCGGTGGGGCGAGCGACCGGAAATCGGTGTGGTCGGAGCCCGACTGCTGTTTCCGACCGGCAAGATTCAACATGCAGGATTGGCATTGGGACTCACCAGTGTTGCGGGTCATCTGTTTTCGAATGTCCCGCCAGGAACACCAAGTCCGCTCGGGGATTCGGAATCGCTTCGCAACGTGTCCGCCGTCACTGGGGCCTGTCAATTGATTCGCACTCAGTTGTTCTGGGATGTCGGTGGGATGGATGAAGAATTCCGCATGACCTACAGCGATGTTACGTTATGCTTGAAGATTTGGCAGCAAGGGTATCGGAATCTATATACACCGCACGCCACGTTGGTGCATCACGAATCAGCCACGCGGCCGCTGGGTGATAGTCTGGAAGACCTCGAACTTTTTGTCGACTTCCTGGTGAAACGAGGCATCGACCGCGATCCGTATTTCCATCCGGCATTGGAATGTTTGGCAACGACGCCACGTTTCCGCCGGACGGACGAACAAAACACCATCGAACAACTTGCGTGTTGGATCGATCGGTTTCAAACCACAACGCAGCCACAGACACAGACGGAATTGGAACAGGCGGCTTGACAATCGCCAACTCGTCACGAAAAACCGAACCGCCAAGGACGGAGATCACACCCATGCCACAGACCTCTCAATCGTGTTCCACGAGCCGACGCAAAGGCATCATTCTCGCCGGCGGATCGGGCACGCGGCTGTACCCCATTACGCAAGTCATCAGCAAGCAATTGCTGCCAATTTATGACAAACCGATGATCTACTACCCGCTGAGCACACTGATGCTCGCGGGCATTGAAGACATCCTCGTCATCAGCACTCCACACGATTTGCCGTTGTTTCAGAAGATGCTCGGGGACGGTTCGCAATGGGGCATCAATTTGCAATACGCCGAACAACCCAAGCCGGAAGGGCTGGCACAAGCCTTCATCATCGGTGAGGATTTCGTCGGTAACGATCCAACGTGTCTAGTGTTAGGGGACAACATTTTCTACGGACATCAACTCACCGCAACGCTGCGGAATGCGGCGTCTGTCGAGGATGGTGCCAGTGTGTTCGCTTACCACGTGCACGATCCCGAACGGTATGGGGTTGTGGTGCTTGATGACGACAAACGAGCGCTCGAAATCGAAGAGAAACCGGCTCAACCAAAATCGAATTGGGCTGTCACCGGGCTGTACTTCTATGACAACGATGTGGTCGAGATGGCGAAGAATCTGAAGCCATCCGCACGTGGTGAATTGGAAATTACCGATATCAACCGCATCTACTTGGAACAGAAACGGTTGTTCGTCGAAACACTCGGTCGTGGGAGTGCGTGGTTGGACACCGGCACACACGAGTCGTTGATGGAAGCGTCGCAATTCGTGGCGGTGTTGGAATCACGGCAGGGGTTGAAGATCGCCTGTCCTGAGGAAATCGCTTGGCGAATGGGACTCATCACCGACGAAGACGTGTTGAAGCTCGCGGACCCGATGAAGAAAAACGAGTACGGTCGCTATCTGATCGACATGATCCGCGTCGAGGGTTCGTCGCAACGAACACAGCCCAAGACAATTCCCGAGGCCGCATAGTCATCATTTCGGGTCACACAGAGATTACGAGATTCGTCGTAGTAACATTGCGAAAGTGGTACAGAGTATGAGTTCAATTTCCTCGGAAAGTCGCCCGCGGATTCTGCTGATTGGTGCGAACGGCCAAGTCGGTTGGGAATTGGCTCAAACGCTTTCCACGCTTGGTGACGTGACGGCAACCACACGGACCGGGTTTTCACTCGTGGTGGCGGAATGCCGACCGCTCGACTTGACCGATGCCAACGCCATCCGTGCATGCGTGAACGACGTTCAACCGCAACTCATCGTCAACGCGGCCGCTTATACGGCGGTTGATCGAGCCGAATCCGACACGGAAATGGCGAATTGGATCAACGCGGACGCCGTCGCCGTGATCGCTGAAGCCGCCAAGAAAATCGGCGCAGGCGTGGTACACTATTCGACCGATTATGTTTTCAACGGCGCAGGCGATCAACCGTTCTGCGAAGATGCTCCCACCGGACCGCTGGGGGCATACGGTGCGAGCAAACTGGCTGGCGAGGAAGCGTTGCGATCAGTCGGCGTTGACCATTTGTTACTGCGTGTGAGCTGGGTCTACGGCGTCCATGGCAACAACTTTGTCAAAACGATGTTGCGATTGGGGCTGGAGCGTCCGGAACTTTCGATCGTGGCCGATCAAATCGGTGCCCCGACATCCGCTCGTGCAATCGCCGAAGCCACAGGGCAAGTTCTCGCCCAGGCGAATGGAGATTTTGCATCGTTCTTGAACCGTGTCGGTGGGACCTATCACTTCGCGTGTGACGGAACGACCAGTTGGCATGAGTTCGCAAGCGAGATCTTTGAACTTGCCAACAACGCCGATGTGCCGCTGTCCATTCGCAACGTGAAAGCGATTCCCACAGCCGACTATCCCACACCGGCGACGCGTCCGCTGAACTCTCGGCTCGATTGCTCAAAGCTGACAGAAACCTTCGGCATTGTTGGTCCGAGTTGGCAATCCGCGCTTCGAGCCACCTTCGCGAACTTGCGATCCACACTACCAACGGCCACCAAGGCCGATTGCAAAGTTGCCTAGACCTTGTGCAAATCCGAGTGACTGGAAATTTGAACTTCAACCGCCTTTCGATACTTTCCTAAACCGACTCAACTCACGACACAGCGATCATACAAGGATGTGAGACATGAAGATTCTCGTCACCGGCGGAGCCGGGTTCATTGGTTCTGCGGTTATTCGCCACCTGATCAGCAATACGGACCATGAGGTCGTCAATGTCGATTGCCTGACCTATGCCGGTCATCTCTCGACCTTGGAAATGATCGCCGACGATCCACGTTACACCTTCGAGCAAGTCAACATTTGTGATGCGCCGAAGATCAATCAGTTGTTCGAAACGCATCGCCCGGATGCGGTCATGCACTTGGCGGCCGAGTCGCATGTGGATCGCTCGATTGACGGTCCCGCCGAGTTCATTCAAACGAACATCGTCGGAACCTACAACATGCTCGAAGCCGCTCGGACCTATTGGAACACGCTGCCGGAAGACCAAAAATCCGCCTTCCGTTTCCATCACATCTCGACCGATGAAGTCTATGGTTCGCTGGGCGACGACGGATTCTTCCTGGAAACAACACCGTACGATCCAAGTTCGCCTTACTCGGCGAGTAAGGCCTCTTCGGACCATCTCGTGCGTGCCTGGGAACACACGTTCGGTTTGCCAACGATTGTGACGAACTGCTCGAACAACTACGGTCCGTTCCAATATCCGGAAAAACTGATCCCGGTGATCATTCGCAATGCCATCGCCGGGAAACCGCTGCCGATCTACGGAACCGGCGAGAACGTGCGAGACTGGTTGTTCGTTGACGATCACGCACGAGCCTTGGTTACGGTCGTCGAGAAAGGTGTCGTCGGGGAAACCTATAACATCGGTGGACGCAACGAGCGAACGAACTTGCAAGTTGTCGAAGCGATCTGCAACTTGCTCGACGAGCTGCTACCGGCATCCGAATACGCACCGCACAAGAATCTCATTACCTTCGTGACCGACCGACCCGGACACGATTTCCGCTACGCCATCGATTGCAACAAGATCGAACGCGAACTCGGCGTGACCCCCAGCGAAACCTTTGAAACCGGTTTGCGACGCACGGTGGAATGGTACCTCGCGAACGATTCCTGGTGTCAACGGGTGACGAACGATCGCTACGAAGGTCAACGTCTCGGTCTGGACGATCAAAAGAAGTCAGCGTAAACAATCTCGGCGAGACGCCAGTCACGGAGGACACAAATGGAAATCAAATCAACCAAACTCGATGGTGTGGTCATCATCGAACCGAAGGTGTTCGGCGATCATCGCGGTTTTTTCATGGAAACGTGGAACGCCAAGCGGTATCAGGAATCCGGCTTGAATGCCAGCTTCGTGCAGGACAATCTCTCGTACTCTCGGCGAGGCATTCTCCGTGGTTTGCATTACCAGAATCCCAACACCCAAGGCAAACTGGTTTCGGTTCTGGAAGGCGAAGTCTACGATGTGGCCGTCGACGTACGAGCCGGTTCGAAGACTTTTGGCGAATGGGTCGGCGTCACGCTTTCCGCCGAGAACAAACGACAATTCTACGTTCCGCCTGGCTTCGCACACGGATTCTGCGTGACCAGCGAGATGGCGTTGTTCGTCTACAAATGCACGGACTTCTACGATCCGCAGGCTGAAGGCAGCATTCTCTGGAACGATCCCGATTTGGGGATCGACTGGCCCGTCGACGAGCCAGCACTTTCCGACAAAGACAAAGACGCCCCTCGACTGAAGGATGTGCCGCTCGAACGGCTCACCTTTCAACTAACCGAGCCGGATGCGTCCTATCGGAATGCAGCCTGAAAAGCCGGTCTGGCACGGAGAGCCTACCGGGCTCTCCGGACGCGGAAGATTTTTTCCGGATTCATCTGGTTGGATGGTAGCGATTGTGACGAAAAGAGAATGTCGGAAGCCGACGTGTGGCAACATTGCGTCGGCAGTGTCGCCTCAACATTCTCGATCGGTTACCGATCCGGAAACACCGTCTCAATGGATTGGACACCGGAGTGTCACCTGTGATCGAATTCTGTGATTGGTCTCAACAACTCAATCGTCAACCAAATGGCTGGTTGCTGATCGGTGAAGGTCCCACGTTTGCCGAGATGAACAACGTCGATCTGTCGCAACGAACGACGGTTGGGCTCAATCACGTTTTTCGCCATACGCCGGTCGACTTTGCCATCGTACTCGATGCGGAAACCATCGATTGTTGTTCCGCGTCCGATCTGAAAGACGTCGGCACACTTCTGATGCCGACGGAACCATACGTGCACGGTCGCCCGGGGACCATCACGCTCGATGAACTCGTCCGTGTGGTACCAGCATTGCAAACGCTTGCAGACGATGGGCGAGTCGTTGGTTTCGACCGTTCGGGTTTGGAGGCGTGTTCGAGCGGCTTCGACAAACATCGACCGGCCCTCGACGAACGAATCGCCTGCGAACTCCTGGCAAAACTTGGCGCGACCACGTTAGAAACACTTGGTTGCGATGAAACAGCGGATCTCCATGACGACTTCCGTCCATTCCACGAATCGCATTCGTTGGTGACCGACCCACAACGGCAGCGAAAACAACGCGATCATCGTCGGAAACATCTGGCCAATCTCAGCCTGACATGCACACCGCTTACACAACCGTTTCGGGTTTTTATCAATGCGGATGAATCGCAAGAACTGGCCGCTTCGGTGTTGGCTCGCCAGATTCGAGATCATGCAACAACGACGGTCGCCGTGACGGTTCTCAAGAATCCACCGCTGCCACGAGTGCGGAATCCACAATGTTGGCCACGCGATCCTCGCGCTTTGACTCGATTCTTCGTGCCAGAAATGACCGGCTACCAGGGCCAAGCACTTTTCGTGCAGGCCGATATGTTGGTCCGAAATGATGTCAGCGAACTTGCGCAGCTCGCGATGGAGGACTGCCAAGTTGCGGTGCTTCGTCGATCCGACTCAGCCGGCTGGGAATCGAGCTTGCAAGTCATCAATTGCGAGCGAGCCGACTGGAAAATTGAAGCCATCATCCGTGAGTTGGACGAGGGCCGATACACCTCCGACGAACTCATTCACAACTTGGCGTTGATTCAAGATTCGAAGGATATCGCGGAATCCATTCCATCGGCTTGGCGGCCGACGTCGGGGAAACTCTCGAAGGATACCCGGGTTCACCGATTTCTCGATCCGAAGCATCAACCCTGGAAACAGGAACTCGGAAACTGCCCCACTTGGGATGCGGCACTCCAGCGAGCGATTGCAACAGGCGACGTTTCCGTGGATGACGTTTATGACGCCAGTGAAGATGGCTACATCAACGAATCGCTCTTGGACGCATTTTCCGAAGAACAAATGGAACTGTTCCGAGCGCGACGGCGGTTCCCTTTGCCGCAACGTCCGCAAGGGAATCGGCTCGTGGTATTGACACAAAGGGCGTATGCCTTTGCAGGACGAAGTGCACGCAACCCGGCCGGGGCCGTGCGACGACTCTTGCATGGCTCCTGGTAGTTTGCTGTGGCCTAAGATCTCAACCCGTTTGAATCAGACTCACCATGGACCAAATTTCCTTGACCGACCATAACTCGACATCAAGTCACTCACCCACCGGAACAACGCCCAAAGTGTGTTTCGTGGGCGACGGTTCCAGCGGTTCGTGGCTGATGCGGGCCGATCAGATCGCATCCATGCGACCGGAATGGGCGGCATTTGGCAAGCAGGACTTCGCTCCGTCGCGGCTGGCTGACTATGATGTTCTGTGCATCATCAAACGCTTTGATCTTCCGCTTGCGCTTCACGCGCACGCCATTGGCAAAGCCGTGATTTACGATCCGGTCGATCCGTGGATTCAACCGTTTGACGGGCTGGAAAACAATTCCATCTCGAGAGTGCTCGACTACTTTCACCGCTTCTTTGACGGGCTGCCAGTCGATGGAGTGATCTTTCCGAATCGCAAAATGATGGAAGATCATGGCCACCTCATGCCCAACGCAACGACGATCTATCACCACTATCGGCAGAACACCAAACCGATCAAAATTCGCGAGAAAGCGGAAGTGATTGGCTATGAAGGGCGAGCAGAATACCTTGGCCCTTGGGAACAAATTGTCACCGATGTTGCTGAGAAACTCGGACTGAAGTTTGTCGTCAATCCGAGACATCTTGGGCTATGTGATATCGGCTTTGCCGCCCGCGGTGGACTCCACGGATCCATGATGGCGTCTCGCTACAAGTCGAACGTGAAACTTGCGAATCTAATGGGAGCGGGAATTCCCGCAATTGTTCAAAGCGATGAACAGTCCTATCGTGAAGTCGACAATGGACACGTCCGCTTCTTCACGGACGAGAAACAACTCGAAACTTGCTTGCAAGAGATTCTGCCATATGAACGTCGGCAGGAAATACACGAAAGTTTCTTAGCCGACTGTTATCCGTACTCGCTTGAAGCAATCGCTGCCCAATACGAGACGTACTTTCAGTCTGTCATCGCGTGGAAGCAGGGAACACCGTTGTCAAAAGCTGCTTAACCGGAGTGCTCGAATTCCGTCTAGGCAAAATTGGCAAGAACCGTTATTGATGCCCCAAGATTCGACACTCGTTCAAAGATCGGAACGAACATGACTGCAATGGTAGAGTTCAACAAATATCGTGCCCACGGAGCTTACCATTGGGAACATCTCAAAACGCATCCCGAATACGGATTGCGTGTCATGCACTGCTGTGCAGCCGCGAAGGCAACGGATGTTGTCCTCGACCTTGGCTGTGGTGATGGCGCGTACATGTATGAGATGTCAAACTTCTGTCAGCATGTTGTTGGTGTCGATGGAGATCCCGACGGCGTGAAATGCGCACGGAAGGAACTCGATGAGCATAAAGTTGAGAACTACACGCTAGTTCATAGTGTGTTCGCTGATATGCATTCACGAATGCCGACCGAGTTCAAAGGTTATGACTTGATCTATTCGATGGATTGCATCGAACATCTTCTCGATCCCACTGAACTTCTTGGCGTGATCGATCAATACCTCAAGCCAAACGGTCAGTTCATCATCGGTACGCCATTGTTTATGACCGAAGAATTGGTCTCGAAGTATCACGTCAAAGAGTTTACCCGCAAAGAATTGCACCGACTGATCAAACCAAAATTTGAGCTTGTTCGCGAGCGATGGCTGCCGGCTCGACATCCCAAAGACCCGAGCAAACTCAAACCACGATTCTACCTCATGGTTTGCCGACGGCGACCCGAGCTCACCGAGAAACGGTCCAGCATTCTCAATGCTTGGAAGAAGCCGCTCCGAGCAATTCGGTCTTCGTTTCAAAGTTCAGAAAACTAGGGCTGTCGTTCATCGCGTTTGCAGGCGACGAACTTAGTCTCATCTCACGAGTTTGATCCCGTCGCGGTGCATTGTCAGCGGCTATATACCACGAGGACGACACATATGTCGACGGAAACGATTGCGGGTGTCTGCGAGGTTGATCAGACAGAGCAAGCGGAGAAAGAACCTTGGTCTGATAGTGTCCAAGCTGATGGAATCCCGCAAGCCGACGTGGCTTCTCTGACCGAGTTCGTCAACGTTGCAGATCGTGTGAATGAGTTCGGTCTCTCGTTCTGGAAGGAAGCCTTTCAAGAACTTAGAGCGAGTCGCCAGGTGTTTTGGCGTTTGGCTCGGCGAGAGATTGTATCGCGTTATCGCCAGTCAATCTTAGGACTTGGTTGGGCGATTCTCACGCCGCTTGCGATGGCTGGAGTCTTTATTTACCTCAACTCCGCCAACGTCGTGAAAGTTGGAGACACCGGCCTTCCTTATCCGGTTTTCGTGTTTAGCGGATTGATTCCCTGGCAGATGTTCGCAGCTTGCCTCACGCGGGGATCGCAAAGTCTAGTTGCCTCAACGCATCTCGTGCAGCGACTTCGCTGTTCTCGCGAGGTCCTCGTCTTAGCGGCGATGGCAAGTGCAGTCTTCGACTATCTGATCGGCGTGGGACTTACGGCGATTGTTCTCCTTGGTTACGGCGTGATGCCCGCGAGTACAGCACTCCTCTTGCCGGTGCTCGTGTTTATGCAGTTTCTGTTTAGCTTTGGCATCGTCTTGATTCTTTCGGTGATGAATGCTGTCTTGCGAGATATCACAAGTGTGATCCCACTCGTGATCAATCTGTGGGTGTTTATGACCCCAGTGTTCTTCCCGACATTCACCGAAGGCAAACGATTGATTCTTAACTGGATCAATCCGATGTGTGCGTTTATTACCGCATACCGAGACTTGCTGTTTCGGGGATATCTAACAATGCCGGGCCAACTGCTACTCAGTTGTGGAATCACGGTTGTTCTATTGCTCGCGGGCTGGCGGTTCTTTCACTGTCTCTTGCCCCATGTCGCCGAGAAAGCATAAGACTCTTTCGGTTGATGTTCGAGCGGAATAAGAACGTGAATGCTAGTCTAGCCACCTGTGATGTCGTCGGAAAGTGGTGTCGAGAACATGGCTGATCCTTGGAAGCTAAAAGTTAGCAATGTCTGGAAGCGGTACTGCGGAAACCTCCGTCGAGGTTCGTTGTATGCTATGACGGACTCGTGCCGCACATTCTTTAACATGGCTAGCAAAAGTCAAGAGTTGCGAAACGACGAGTTTTGGAGTCTCCGCGACGTCTCGTTCGAGATCGGCCCTGGCAAATGCTTAGCAGTCATCGGACGAAACGGTGCCGGCAAAAGTACCTTGATGAAACTGTTGACAGGGGTGATTACACCTGATCAAGGCGAGATTCGTGCGCGTGGACGACTCGTCGCATTGATGATGTCCGGTGTGGGGTTTCATCCCATGCTATCAGGACGCGAGAACGTCTACATTTATGGTAGTCTGCTAGGTCTGAGTCGAAGTGAAATCGATCGTCGTTTTGACGATATTCTCGAGTTCTCCGAGATCGGCCAATACATCGACATGCCAGTCAAGTACTACAGTAGCGGCATGTATGTTCGACTCTCGTATAGTATTGCGGCTCAAGCTCAGCCCGATGTGTTGCTAGTCGATGAAGTGCTCGCTGTTGGTGATGTGGCCTTTCGGGAAAAATGTATCCGCCATCTTCAAGGGTTGAAGAAACAGGGGACGACGTTAGTTCTTGTGAGTCATTCGGCTGGTCAGTTGCGGAGACTGGCGGACGAGGCGTTATGGCTGCAGAAAGGACAAGTCCTAGCGCATGGTGCGGCTGATGTTCTGTTAGAGCAGTATCAGACTGATGCAGAGTCGGAAGCGTCTGGCGCGCGTGAGGTCAAAACACAGAATCCGAACGCACTTCCCGAAGCAGCGTCGGTCTGTCGAATCTTTGGTCCTGGTCACAGCGAGACGACTCCTCAGTCAAGTTCAATTGTTGAAGTTTCAGAGGTGCAGTTGTCCGGCCAGTCACTGGATTCAAATAGAGCAACGACGTTCCAAACTGGCTCAGAGCAGTCATTGTCCCTGCAACTTCGATTTCATGAATCCGTTGTTCGGCCAGTTGTTCGCTTGTCGTTAACGAAGCCGAATGGTGTGTGTGTTGATCGCTCTGAGTTTGTGCTGGAGGCGGATCGTTTTGCACCCACGGGTGAAGGCGACGAAGGAAGATTGAACTGGGGG
Source organism: Thalassoroseus pseudoceratinae (assembly GCF_011634775.1). Classification (NCBI taxonomy): domain Bacteria; kingdom Pseudomonadati; phylum Planctomycetota; class Planctomycetia; order Planctomycetales; family Planctomycetaceae; genus Thalassoroseus; species Thalassoroseus pseudoceratinae. The sequence continues at coordinate 184,425 of NZ_JAALXT010000005.1, read as the reverse complement.
TTTTCAGTCGATGAGGCACCAGGACGATATGAGCTTCGTCTTCTTGTCACTCGGCCGTTGGCGGATGATGCGGAGCAAATTTTGTCGGATCAGCACTGGCCAGTGGAACTGGAATCCGGCGGTAGTTTGCAGAGCAATGATGCGATCTGTGAAGACACGCTGTGCAATCTCGGACTAGTCGCGAATGCGGATTTGAATACGCATGTTGCGATTCGGGAGCTCGGCGGTTTGAAACACGATCAGCCGTCCGCTTCGGAGCGTCCGGTTCTCGCGTGTCGAAAACTAACCATGCATGGAAGTGATGAGACGATTTCAGGTCTTGTCGGCGATGCAACCGGTTTGCGTGTGGTGCGTGGCTTTGCGCCGTCGGCTCGCGTTCCACGAACTTTTGTTCGTGTTGGTGAACACTGTCGCTTGAGTGTCGAGTTTGAGGCGAACGAGAAGCTAGAGCAGTGTGAGATTCGTGTTCAGATTCACGAGTCCGGCAAACCTGTGCTCGGTGGGTTGACCGCGAAGATTGATCGGTCCACTTGTGAACCGGGACGGTTTCAGGTTGATGTGGACTTTGATGCGAATGTGACAGCGGCTGACTATGAATTCAATATCAGTGCGACTGCGGATACGCCGGATGGTCGTCAGGTGGAAATTGAGTCGGTCGAAGCGTTCCGAATGCAGGTCGTTGGTGGTGCTAGTACCGGCAACGAGGTTCGGGTGGCTTATCCGAAACGGATTTCGATTGAGGAATCTCAAGAGACGTCGTCTGAATTGCAGTTGTTAAGTCGGAAGAAATCGGAGACGGCGCCAGAGTACAACGGGACTGAGATTGCCGCCGCAGGTTTCATGGGTTTTGACGATCCTCATCATGTTCAGATTGCACCTGGGGCATCGTTAAAAACTGTCTTCTACACTCGACTAGCGAGGTCGATGCAAAGCCCAGGTTTGAAACTGTCATTTACAACACTCGACGGCCGACGAGTGGCAAGTCTTGATACCGTGCTTGATCCCCGGTTGATCGAGTCTGATAGTGATTCAGGACTCGTGCGGCGTTATGAGTTCGAGATGATTCCGCATCTCAATGCCGGTGTCTACGATGTGAACTTGGCCCTGCAAAGTCGTGAGTCTGATAATCCTCACGTGATCGCCCGTTTGCCGAAATTTGCTCGGTGTGTTGTGGGCGCGACGAATCGCTCGAAGAGTCTCGTTTCAACGTCGATTGTCTATGATTTCCTGCAAACGGAATCGGTCGAGTCGACTACAAGCGAAGACGCTCGCAAGGTTGCGTAATTCTTTTCGAGAAATTGCGAATATTGTTGGATTTGGCTCAAGTCGAAGCGGAAACTGCTCTAGATTTATATGCCAAGTTCTCTAAGATTCGCACTCCGGTCCGGCAATGAATTGTCGTGCGAAGTTTTCTTTTCGCATGATGGTTGATTGCTCTACCTGCCGATTCGCCGCTCCAGGTTCCCCGCTATGGAGTGTGCCGATCCGGAATTTTCATTTCTCGGAACGGATACGAGGACCCACGGCATGGCTGCCAACAATTGTAGTCGTCTTCTTGGACGACTTGAAAACGCATTGCGCTGGATAGGATTGGTCGGACTCGTCGGAGCGTCGGGGTGTTTTTCGCACTATCAATCCGCTCCCTACAGTCCTTACGCACCGGCACCTTATCAGCCTTATAACTCTGTACCTGCATATGGATCGCCGACGGTCGCACCCCCGACGGGAATGCCGACGCCGGCCTATTCCGCACCGTTGGGGACGCCGCAGAGCTTCCCGAGTGATGGATCGACTTTTGGTCCATCGTTGCCGCCCGAGGAGTATGGTTCTCCACAACCGGTCGTTCCTGGAGGTTCATCGGGAACGGTTCCGGGAAGTTCCGATCTTCCGCCGCCATCGGGGGGAAGTTACGACGGTGGCGGAACGGTTCCTGTTTATCCCGATGCGAACACGGTTCCGCCTGCGGGTGGTGGTGGAACGTTTGGCGGTGGGAATTCGACGCCGTTTTATCCCGAAGGCGCGATGTTTCAGCCGGATGGATCGCGAGGAGTCGAAAACGCAGCGAATGTGCAATCGACCGCACGTGCATCGGGTGTGGTTCCTGCCGGCAACACCGAGTTGAGCCCTTACGATCGTGATCCGAACGGCTACTCCTGGTTGCGTGGAATCGTCGATTATGATCCGCAAGACAATGTCTGGATCATCTTCTACAGTCAAGTTCCGCAGGCGAATGATCCATTCAACGGGCAGATCACATTGGCCGATCACCCGAAGCTAACCGGGTTGCAGGACGGTGAAGTTGTCTTCGTCGAAGGCGGGATCGACAATACGAATCTCGATCCGCGAACGGGCTTTCCGAAGTATCGAATTTCTCGAATCGTGCCGTTAAGAGCTTCGCATTAAATCGATTGTTGCGGATGTGCAACTGACGTTCAGTCGATTTGGTCGGCGTCGTCGTGGGCAAGCTTGTGACACTGCATCGATGCTTTTAGAATACTGCCCACTCCGCGTTTATCTCTCCCAATCCTTCTTCATCTAGGAACACGGAAATGGCTTCCGGCTCCCATGGTCCCAATCGTCTTCGTTTTGATGCCGGTATGGCTGGGCCTCCTGCTCAGAGCGGAACAACGGCCGCATCGTTGAAGGAATGGAATGTCCCGAAGGTTGGTGACCGTGACCGTGTGGAGGCGGCCATCGGACGGACGACATCGTTCATGTTGAACGAGCAGCACGAAGACGGCTTTTGGTGTGCGGAACTCGAAGGGGATACGATTCTCGAGTCCGAGTACATCCTCTTGCTGACCTATCTTGGGCAAGAACGCTCGGAGACGGCACGCAAGTGTGCTGAATACATCCGCAAGCAGCAACTTCCGACCGGCGGTTGGGCGATGTATCCCGGCGGGAAGTTGGAGATCAGCGGTTCGGTCAAAGCGTATTTGGCGTTGAAGATTCTCGGGTTCGATCCGAACAGCGAGGAAATGATCCGGGCTCGCAATGCGATTCGGCAAGCGGGTGGTGCGGAGAAGATCAACAGTTTTACTCGGTATTACTTGGCGATGTTGGGGCTCTTGAAGTACTCCCAATGCCCGGTTGTGCCGCCGGAGTTGATCCTCATTCCGAAGTGGATGCCGTTCAATATCTACGAAATGTCGTCATGGTCGCGGACGATCGTGATTCCCCTCAGTTTGCTGTGGGCGTACCAACCGGTGCGGCATCTTCCCAAGTCGATGCACATTCACGAATTGTTCTTGGAACATCCCGATGACCTGAAATTGGCCACCGATCCGGCGGGCGTCGTGGACGACTTGAAGAAGTCGACCCGGTTGAATTGGGACCAAATGTTCTTGTGGTTGGATTCGGCGGTCAAGGTGGCCGAGAAGTTGCGAATCAAGCCGCTGCGGAAAGTGGCCATCAATCGGGCCGCCGACTGGATGACCGAACGCTTTGAAAAGAGCGACGGTCTGGGCGCGATCTTCCCGCCGATTGTCTGGAGCATTATCGGTCTGAAATGTCTCGGTCATTCGGATGATTCTCCGATGGTCCGAGCTGCGATGGACGAGCTGGAAGCGTTGTTCATCGAAGAAGATGACACAATCCGCTTGCAACCGTGTAAGTCGCCCGTGTGGGATACGGCAATTGCGACAATCGCCTTGCGAGACGCCGGTGTGCCGCGGAATCATCCGGGAATTCGCAAGTCGGTCGAATGGCTACTGAGCAAGGAAGTCAAAGACCCCGGCGATTGGTCGATGCTCAAACCGAACACACCACCTGCGGGATGGTACTTCGAGTTCAACAATGAGTTCTATCCCGACACCGATGACACTTCGATGGTGGTGATGGCGCTCAGTCGGTGTTTGCCGAGCAGCACCGATGACGGCGAATGGCAGACACAATTCCTGTTGGGCGATTGGAGTCCGCATGAAGCCGACCGAGATGCGTCGGCCGTCATCAGTGGACGAGGCCATCACAATTCCACCCGGGACGTGGAAGACGCTGCCCCGATTCTGAATGCCATTTGGCGGGGCACGAAGTGGATGCTCAGCATGCAGAGCAAGAACGGCGGTTGGGGAGCGTTCGATTCCGACAACGATCGGGAATTGTTCACGCGGGTTCCCTTTGCCGATCACAACGCAATGATCGACCCGAGCACCGCCGACATCACCGCCCGAATCATCGAGATGTTCAGCCATCTCAATGTGCCGCTCAGCCACCCTGCCCTCGAAAAAGCCGCCGAATTTGTGTGGAGCGAACAGGAACCGGATGGGGCCTGGTTCGGCCGTTGGGGTGTCAACTACATCTACGGGACATGGCAGGTGTTGGTCGGCATGACTCACATCGGTTACTCCACGATGGACCCCCGAATTCAAGCCGGCGTGCGGTGGCTGAAGAATTGTCAGCAATCGTCGGGGGGATGGGGCGAAACGGCCGATTCGTACGACGATCCCAAACTTCGCGGACAAGGCCCGGCGACGGCTTCGCAAACCGCGTGGGCGTTGATGGGATTGATGGCTGCTGGTGAGGAAAATTCCCCCGAAGTTCAACGCGGTGTGGAATACCTGCTGAGCACGCAAAAAGACGACGGCACCTGGGACGAACCATGGTTCACCGGCACCGGGTTCCCGAAAGTCTTCTACTTGCGTTATCACTATTACCGCATCTACTTCCCTCTGATGGCCCTTGGGCGTTACAATCGACTGCGAGCGAAGTAACGCGGAGCGTGGTTCTCAATGAAAATTTAACCGCCCCGAAGCGTCGTTGGCTTCGCGGCGGTTTTTCTTTGTGATCCTCGAAAATGATGTTGGAGAAACGAAAATGTCTCGGCTGCCCGGACGTCTCGGTGAACTTCGAGCCAAAGACATTATGACGCGACCGGTCATTACCGTCGCACAGAACGACACGCTCGAAGCCGCTTTGCACACCTTCCGCGAACAGCACATCACCGGGGCTCCCGTGGTTTCGGATGACGGCAAACTCGTGGGAATTCTGTCGCTCGCTGACTTCATGGAGATCTCCAAAACAGACGAGCCGCCACAACCGGGCACGCTCGAACACGGCAATCAACGCTCCGTTTGGAAGATTTGGGACAACGCGCCCGCACTCGATCCCGATTTCCTAACGCAATCCGTGGCTACGCGGATGTCTGAGCATGTGAAATCGGTTCGCGATGTCTCCACCTTGGTCGATGTCGCTCGATTGATGTGTGACCGGCACTGGCATCGCGTGCCCGTTGTGGATGCGTATGGCACGCTCTGCGGTATGATCACCGCGATGGATGTGCTCGCCGCGATGGTCAATGTTGCCGATGAACCGGGTGAGTGAGCACCCGTTGATCAATCAGCGAGCCACCGAGCGATCCAGGCCCCAATACCGCATCAGCCAGTAGGCGTGTAGGAAGTCGATCGACGCGATGTGCGTGGGTGTGGTTTGGCCGTTGGATTGCCAGGCTTGGAAGGCGTCGCTTTTCCACAAGTAAGCGTCGTGACGTTTACGGGCATCGACCCACAGCGGCACGGGCGAATCGGCCTCTTGGCCTTCCGTTCCGAAGCGGTTGATGGGAAAGCGGTGAAGTTGCTCCATGCCGTCGGCGTGCAATTTGGCGAGTTGCCGAAGGATTGGCTGCTGCTCGTTTTCTTTCAGGATTCGCGGTAAGAGGTCCGGATCACTGAGAATGCCGACCCATTGGAAATTGATCAACGCATTCCGATGATCTTCCAACTCGCGGAGCGTCCAGAACATCGTGCGGCCGAGTTCGTAACAGAATCGGGAATCGAGCGGACGATTGTTTTTGACGGCGTCGTATCGTTCCAAGAACAAACCGATGTACGCCGCATTGCAGACGTGGTTGCGATCGTTCATGCCTTTGACGAACGGGCTGGCACCGATTCGCTGCGGCAGAATGATATGCCTGAGTGGTGATTCGTAATACACATGATGTCTGCCACGTAAGTCCTGCATATGCTTGAGGATCTTGCGTTGTTTACCCTCATCGGGACCTTCGAAAATCGTCGCGGCAGCGATGACAGTATAAGCCACCTGCGCATTGAACGGCACACCCGTGGAGCCGATACGCGGCGTGAGATTGCCGTACTTGGTGTGCTTGCCATCGCGTTCGGTCAATTTGTAATCGTGACGGATAAGATGATACGCCATTTCCTGCAAATCGAACCGAGCCTGAGCTTGGACATCTGGTGGCAAATCGGGATAAGCAAGCAACATCATCACCGCAAATCCACCGACAATCTGATTCAACGTGCCCTTCGCGGCATCGCTGCGAAACCAAAATTCTTCGCCGTCTTCGGTGACGAAATGTCGGTTCACATCGCCTTGTTTCGTTTTCATTACACAACGGGCGGGCAGGCCCATTTCATCGGTGACTTTGAGGAACAAGTGCAGTCCCCGCAGTAGACGGGCAATTTTCTCTAGCGTTTCCGGTTCTCGGGTGACGGCATATTTGTAACTAAGGGCCGCCAAAAACGCCCCGTTCCAAGTCGAAATATCCGCACCCTGATGCCAACCGATTTCGGCGTTTGGGTCGTCGGAAAGAATCACCCGAGGCAGCACTTGGTCCCAGGGTGTCCAGTGATAACGCTCTAACGCCCATTCGTACAATTCCGCCTTCGCTTCGAGCGGCACTTCACGGTACGTCGGTCCATACGCACTCTCGAACGCTGCGTAAAACCTTTCGAGTGAAGGCCTTGAGAAATCTGTTCCCTTGGGACGCAACGCGATCAACCGGTCAGCTCGGCTCTCCCGATAGTCCAACTCCGTTGACGGAAAGGAATCAATCGTGGGCAATTCCGGCGGTGGGGGTGTCGGTTGTGTTGGGGGGATGAGCAAGGGGCCGTCTTGAGCTGGAATGACTCCAACGCTGACGGAAACGATCAAGGCGGCGAATGTGCCGATGCGGGCGAAATGCATTTCGATTGGCCTCGTCGGTGAGGGAAATCGCGAAATCTGCGGGAGCGGAACCATATCGCAGAGGGTCTGCATTCCCAATGGCAATTCCCTCGCCCTGCCCGACCACTGAACCCGGGCGGAACTCATCGTGGGGCGAAGAATCGAAATGTCGGGTGGGTTTGTGACGGTCAGGAAAAATACTTCGTGCTGGTCCTTCTTGACAGAATCGGCAATTCCCGTTGTAATTTCCGACCCAACGCGACCCGCGACCGCCTCCGTCAACCGATGGCGTGTGACCGCACTAGAATGTCATACGGCATTTTTGGATCGAGCAAGCTCGAACAAGCGACCACGGAGCGGGTGACGTCAACCGGGATTCACCACCAACGCCAGGACAAGGCTATTGCCGCGTCGGACACGTCATGCCCACGGGACGCGATACGAGTCAATCTGTTGTCATCACCGGTGTTGGCGTGGTTTCGCCCATCGGTATCGGCAACGATCCGTTTTGGCAGTCTCTTGTGGCTGGCAAGTCGGGTGTTGAGTTGATCGCAGAGGGCACGGAAACGCCTCGGCTTGCTGCACGAGTCAAAGACTTCGATCCGAATCAGCTGCTTGCTCGACGGCGGAAGTTTCTCAAGGTGATGCCGCCCGCGATTCAGTTCGGAACCGCCGCGGCGACTCTCGCGATGCGGGAAGCCGGTTTGGCCCGTCGTGACATTCCGCCCGAACGGTTGGGCGTTGTTTTTGGTGCGGGACGACTCTCGACGACACCACAAGAACTGTCCAATGTGCTGGCCGCTTGCCGAACCGAAGCCGGGGAGTTCATCGCCGCGAAGTGGGGGCACACCGCGACCGACGAGATCGCACCGTTGTGGTTGCTCCGACAGTTGCCAAACATGCCCGCCAGCCATGTGTCGATCGAGTTCGATGCGCGTGGGCCGAGCAACACGATCACCAGCCGCGATTGCGGGGCTCTGCTGTCGATCGGCGAAGCGGTCAACATGATCGAACGCGACGCAGCAGATTGCGTCATCGTGGGTGGGTGCGGATCGTTGGTGGCTCCACTCGATTGGCTCAAATTGCAGTTATTCGATGAACTCTCGCAATCGTTCGACGATCCCGCCGGTGCATGTCGTCCGTTTGACCAAGACCGTGACGGCACCGTAGTCGGCGAAGGAGCGGCGGCATTCGTGTTGGAACGCCGAAGTCATGCCACCAAACGGGGGGCGACCGTGTTTGCGGAAGTTCTCGGTATTGGCAGCGGTTGTGATCCTATGGACTCCCTGACGGGGCGCGGCATGATTCACGCCGTGAGTGCTGCGACTAGGTCGTCGAATTTGCGAGCGGACGAGATTGGTCACATCAATACACACGGACACGGCGGGCGGAATACGGATTGCACTGAAGCAAGAGCATTGGCGACCGTTTTCGGCGAAGCTTTGAATCGCATTCCTTGTGTTGCTTTGAAAGGAAGTTTGGGAACCGCTGATGCCGGTTCCGGGGCGATGGAACTTGCCAGCAGTTTGCTCGCGTTGCGTGAGCGAACGATTCCACCGACACGCAACCTTCGGCATGTCGACTCGAAATGCCCGCTCCAATTGAGTGCCGACGCGCAGCCCAGCACGCATCCAACCGCAGTCGTGGTCAGTCGGACATCCGCCGGACAAAGTGCCGCCGTCGTCATTCGGGGGGAATAACCACGGCGGCGTGGGAAATTATGCCTTGGGCTTTCCGAAGTAGCGTGCGACGAGATCCGCTGGCGGTGGTGGGGTCGCTTTCGTTACCAACCAGCCGATCAGGAACGACGAGAACAATCCGACCAAAATCGGATCGAAATCGAACAACCGGTACGGGTTGAAGAAGCTGTCGTTGACAAACATGCCGGTGATGTACATCGAAAGGTGAGCTGTGAACCCACCTAGCATCGCTGCGATTACGCCAGCCGTGTTGACACGAGGCCAATACAAGGCATACGCAACCGGTGCCAAAAACGCCGCCGCCAATCCACTACCGGTATAGACGATGATGTTCTGCAAGAATTCCGGCGGGTTCATCGCCCCGAACATCGCCGCCGTTCCGACGATCAGCGTGCACCAATAACTCAGCCGTTTGATCGTGCGTTCCTGCACGTCGGGGTTCACGTTGCGTTGGTAGATGTCCCGCACGAGAGCCGACGAGATCATCAGGAGGAAACTGTCGACGGTACTCATCACCGCCGCAAACGGAGCCGCCACCAACAAACCGGCTAACCAACCGACGCCAGCGTTTTCGGTAATGAACACGGCCATCGCAGGCATAATGCGGTCCGACTCGACTTCCATCCCCGGCATCAACACACGGGCACAACAGAAGATGATGACCAGCGGAAAGTAAATCGCGGTGTAATAAATCGCGACGGTGAAGATCGAGCGTCGCAACGTTGTCGAACTATTAAACGCCATCAGCCGGACCATGTTACTTGGCTGCCCGCTCCCCGAAATCGACCACATGAAGAAAAACGAAATCGCGAGTGAGAGCGGTAGGAAGCCGTTGGCGTTGGTTTTGCTTGGCCCTGGTCCGCTTACGTATGCCCCTGATTGTTCGGCTCCATAGGCGAACTCCGTGGCGTCCCCGACTTCGACGAGACTCACTTCGTTCTCGCCCAATTCGGTCGCCGCTTGATATCGCGGATGTGGTTGGCTGACAAACCGTTCTTTCTCGCTGGCCGTGACGATTTCAATCACATTCACCGACTGGCTTGGTTCGTCCTCTGTCCAACGCGCATTTTCGGCGAAACGGAAAATGCGATTATCCACCACGAGCCAATCGCCTTTGTCCACGTGCAATGGCGTGTCGGGCGATGTGTCTTCGAGTGTGAGGACCTGCTCCACCGGCGGTTTCATTTGGGCCATTTCTTGAGTGGCATTTTCCAGCCCTCCGACAGCATCGAGCGTGAGTGGCAACATGATCAGCACGCCGATCACCATCACCACACCTTGCATCACGTCGGTCCAAACCACGGCGTGGAATCCACCGTAAGTCGTGTAGATGATGACGGCGATCCCGAAGGACACTAAGCACAGCAAATACTGCGGGTCATCACCGAACAACGAAATGCCGCTCGTCATCGAACCAAGCGACCGGGCGGAGTTTTCGAAGACGGCGACGTCTTGCAGTAGTGTTTTGAGAATCATCGCGCCGGCTTTGAATTGCGCGACGAGATTGAAACTCATGAAGAACACGATCAGCAAAACCGCAAGCAAGCCGAGTCCCACGCTACGGAAGCGGTCGCGGAGGACGTCGGGTACGGTGATCGAACCGGAGATTCTAGCGATTTGGTTCAATCGTTTGCCGAGTAAGCCCATCGTGCAGATCGGCACGACCATGTAACTGCTGATCCAAAGGGCCAAAATCCAACCGTGCGTGTAGATCAGCGAGGGAAACCCCGTGAAACTTCCCCCGGAAGAACTTGTGGCCGCGAACGTCAGTGCAAACGCCCACACCCCGAGACTTCGGCTGCCGAGAAAATACTCGCTGAGGAAACTTCGCCCCTTGAGCAACTGATTCGACAACCCCGCGATGCCGAACACCGCGAGCGTGTACAACAAGAATGTGATCAACGCCGGATTCGAATTCGCGGCGAAGATGGCGGAAGGAAACTCGCTCATGCTTGCCCCTCCGCACGTTCGGCCAGTTCGTGTTGTTCTTCGAGGTCGGCTCCTTCATGGGTTTCGCCGAGATCGTCGTCTTTCATGTAGGCGAAGCAAAACCAGGTCGTGGCGATATCCGCCACCAACCACGGTAGACCCACGCCCCAGAACACCCAACTTGGAATGCCCCACACGGTCGCAATCTGCGTGGTTTCCGCCGCCGGGTCCGCGAACCCGTTGAGATAGCAATAGGGAATCGTCCACAGCAGGCAAACGAACCAAATGCCCAGGATAATCAGGGCTTCTTTGCGGGCGTGGAGGAACGTGTCGTCGAACTCGAAATCGTTCGGGAGTTCGAGAGCGGAGGTGTCAGACATAAGTGTAAGTCAATTCGAGAACATCCAGGGTGAGTGCTTACATCAAAGTCCGCTGATTGTACCGTCACGCTGCACGAGAATCTAATGGTTACTATTCTTTTATGCGAAACTCGATTCCCGTTTGAACCAACCCGTCAAACCGCAAAGTGTACTTAAGAACAAGATTTGCAAGACAGGCCAGTCCACCGCCGTGATCACCACGAACATGCAGCGTTTGACGAAGTATTCTCGCTGCCAGTCTGTGACGTCGGGCCACCAGGTCATCCGCTGCCAAATGCAAATTGCCACAATACACAGGATCGCGAGCACGACCCCCCCAACTCCGAGACGCCGCAGCCGCATTTGTGAGAGATGTCGGCAGACGAGTATTGTCGGGAGACTCAGCACGACAAGCCAGAAGCCGTGATATGCCAGCAGCGATGGAATCTCAGGTCCGCAGCCCCAAGGTCCACAGACGCTATGCGATGGAGAAACCGGCAGAGCTTTCAATTGAAGCACGCCAATCAACGCCGCTCCCCAAAGCAGCAACACAACGGTGATCTTGAGAAACTTCATTGCGGTGTCTCTCCATTCATGGCGGCGGTGGAGTCAACGTTGGAACACGCTTGGGAGCACTCGTCACGCCCGTCCCTACGACTCTTCGTCCCTCAGTGAACGCCAATGGGCGAGGCGTTTTTGGATTTCGGCTTCGTAACCGCGATTGGTGGGAGTGTAGTAGGTTTTTTCGACTCCGAGATAGTCCTGATCGACGTAGCCCTCGGCGGCGTTGTGCGGGTAGACGTAGTGGCCTTCTTGATTCAATTTGCGGCCGCTGGAATTTTTGTCGCGGAGCGTCATGGGGACCGGCAGAACGCGTTGATTCTTGATGTCTTGCTGAGCTTCGTTGATCGCTTTGTAAGCGGCGTTCGATTTTGGTGCCGTCGCCATGTAACAAACGGCGTGCGAAAGGATGATGCGACATTCCGGCAGACCGACGAAGTCCGTCGCTTGAGCGGCGGCGTTGGCGATGACGAGGGCTTGCGGGTCAGCGTTACCGATGTCTTCGGAGGCGAGAATCACAATCCGCCGGGCGATGAACCGCGGGTCCTCACCGGCTTCCAACATGCGAGCCAACCAATACACCGCCGCGTCGGGGTCGCCGCCCCGCATGCTCTTGATGAACACGCTCGCCGCATCGTAGTGTTCGTCGCCGGTGCCGTCGTAGTAGATCGCCTTCTTCTGGATCGATTCTTGAGCGACGTCGACGGTCACGTGCTGATCCGTTTCCAACACCGACAGCACCGCAATTTCGAGGGCACTGAGCGCCCTTCGCGCATCACCTTCGGAGATGTCGGCGAGAAAGGCGATGGCGTCGTCATCGACTTGCACTTAGTGTTTCGCGAGGCCGTTTTCTTTGTCGGTGAGTGCCCGCCGCAAAACTTTCTCGACGTCTTCGGCGGCGAGGGATTGGAATTCGAAAATCTGACTTCGACTGACGAGTGGCGCGACGAGAGAGAAAAACGGATTCGCCGTCGTCGCCCCGATCAACGTGACGACACCGGTTTCCACGTCTGGCAACAACACGTCCTGCTGAGCCTTGTTGAAGCGGTGAAGTTCATCGATGAACAATACCGTCCGCGTGCCACCGGTCTTGAGATTCCGTCGGGCGGTTTCCAACTCGGCTCGTAGTTCCTTGACGCTCGATGCGGCGGCGTTGATGGTCACGAAGTTCGACTTCGTTTGCCGAGCGATCAATTTCGCCAGCGTCGTTTTCCCAGTGCCCGGTGGACCATAAAACAACACCGACCCCAACCGATCCGCCGCCAACATCCGGCGGAGAAGTTTTCCTTCACCCAAAAAATGCGTTTGGCCGACGAATTCATCCAGCGATCGCGGTCGCATCCGAACGGCAAGCGGTTCGGCATCGCGGAGATTGTCGGCTTCCTGTTGATCGAATAACCCTTTCCCGGCCATGTTCATCGTGTCCAGTCTTCGTCGTGTGGTACGAATTGATCACGAGTGTTGATGTAACCCTGTTCGAGATCGGTGTGCATTTGCGTTTCTAGCTCAACAGCGCGTAAGTGTTGAATGACACCCCAAAGCCCTTCCACTGTCATCGGCCCTTCTTCGTCAATAGCTACCAGATGGAGTTCGCCATTCGAAATTTGTTGGGCCAATTGTACCAATAGGTGTCTTCTTTCCTGCCAATCATTGCAGAACGGTTCGATGGTCACTAACGGCTCTCCCGAGATTGCGCGAGCCCGAATTTCTTGAAGACTCAGTCCTGTCAGTTGGCGAAACAACCTCATTTCTTCAATTGGAAACTGATTCACGATGGAGCGGAATCGAAGCATGGTTCACCGAAGTGATTACGTGAAACGAGCAGCCAGCGGATCCGCTTCGTGAAGATTGTCGGCTTCCTGGGCGTCGAAGAGTCCGGGCATTTTGGTGATGATGTGATGAGGTCTGAGGTGATGATGTGATTTCTCCTGAGTGATATCAATGTCACACGGTTCTCACGCTCACGACATCCCGTATTTCACATCATCACACAAGGCCTCATCACATCATCATCGCCAACGGCGATCCCGTCTACCCAAAAAGAAAAAGCCCTCTGGTAGAACCAGAGAGCTTTGAAAGTTGAGTAAAACCTCTACCGATCGCGTGGGCTGTGTACGAACCCGAAAATGCTAGGTGGGCACCCTCCGCATGGATTGTGTGATCCGGTACAAGCCGGCTATACACGCTGCCACACCGACAGGGTTCCCTGGGTTCAATACATAGGGTTCGACAATTGCCCAGGCGATATAGGTGGTAGAGGCAAGCAAGTCCTCTCGGATTGCTAGATGCATCGTAGCACGCACCCCCAGACCCGACAAGATGTTCTCTGGCAAGTTTCCCCGGATTATCAATTGGCGTCGTGCGGTGAATTCAGTCGTCCGAAATATTGCAGGTCGTAGCCCTTTCCATCCCGGAAAAAATGGTTACGCAAAGTGCCCTCAAGCTGAAACCCGGCTTTTTGCAGGACTTTCCCCGAGGCCGGATTCGTGCTCAACGCTTGAGCGAACATCCGTTGCAGACGGTAGGTCTCGAATGCGAATTCGCAGAGTCGGCGAAGGACAGCGGTCATGATTCCTTGGCCCCAATACCGTTTGGCCAGCCAATACCCTGTGCCGCATTTCTGCTTGAGTGTGATGTCGAACAATCCGATGCCGCCGATGAGTTTTCCGTCTGCGTTACGAATGGCCCAATTTCGGCGGTTATGCGTTCGCAGTGTGCCGCGTTGCACCTTCATTAGCCAAGTGTCGACATCACTCTGCCGATATGGAAACGGCATCTTGCCCATGCGATCGTAAAAATCGCCGGATTCATTCAGATACTGCAAATAGGCGGCTCGATCCTTCCGCACAATTTGTGAGAGTTCGATTTCCGGATTCACCACGATGGTCGGAACCGGCTCGGCGATGGCATCTGTCACCAATGTGTCTTTGCCCATCGAAATGCGATCTTCGACCCGGAATCCGCACTTTTGGTAGAACTCGACGACTTGGGAATTCTCCCCAAGCACTTGCAGATTGATTTTGTCACAGCCTTTGTCACGGAGCGTCTGTTCGACTTCTTCGAGCAGTTTGCGACCGACGCCAAGTCCACGGGCGTCCTCCGCGACGGCGAGCGAGTAAATCCAACCCCGTACGCCATCGTAACCCGCCATCACCGTGCCGACGATGTTACCGCCGCGTTCGGCGACGAAGAACAAACCATCGTCAAACGCGAGCTTTCGACAGATCGCCCGTTTGGGATCGTTGCGAGGATGCGAACTGGGCAACGCGGTTTCACGCAGAGCGATGACCGCGTCGTAGTCTGATGATCGAAAAGAGCGCACAATGATTTTCGACATCTTCAATCTCTACTTCGATTGGGAATTCAATACGTCCCGAACGTTTGCTCCCCGCACGATTTTTTCGAGCATGCCACCCAGACGTTGAACGACTTTCGGATGAGCGTTCGCAACGTTGTTTTGTTCATCGATGTCCTCGGACAAGTCGTATAATTCGTAGTTGATCTTCTGCGGTTGTCTGCGTCCGGCGACATTGCGGACGAGTTTCCACTGATGATCGCGAATCGCAAAGCCACGAGCTTCTTCGACGATGTAGCGATTGCCTTTCGAGTCGTCTCCGAGGAGTGCTGCAAGATTGACTTGGCTATCCGGGGCGGCGTCTTCGGGGATTTCGACATCGAGCAATTCGGCGAAGGTCGGAATGAAATCGGTCTGCGTGACGAGAGCCGATGACGTCCCCCGTTTGATGCGGTTGGGCCAACGGACAATGAACGGCACCCGTGTGCCACCTTCGTAGATTTGATATTTCCCGCCACGATACGGTCCGGAGCCATCATGCCCGCGGTCGGCTTCTTCCGTCGAGGTATGCACCGTCGTGCCGTCATCGTAACCATCGTCGTACACAGGGCCGTTGTCGGATGAGAAGATGACCATCGTGTTGTCAGCGATACCGTGTTCGTCGAGCATCTTCATGATCTGTCCGACCGACCAATCGAGTTGCACCATCGCATCGCCGCGATAACCCAACTCGCTTTTTCCGTGAAATCGTGGGTGCGGCGTACGAGGGACGTGAATGTCTTGCGAGGAGAAGTAGAGAAAGAACGGTTGTTTGGCGTTTTTCTTTTGGTGCGTATTCAACCAGGTTCGGGTGTGGTCGACAAATTCATCGGCCATGGTTTCATCGTTCCACAACGCCGACTTTCCACCGAACATCGTACCGATGCGACCGATGCCGTTGATCACGGAATTGTTGTGGCCATGTGTGCTTTTGTAATACGTCATCGCTTCGGGATTCTTCTTCCCGTCGGGATAAACGGTGGAATTCGGACCGGCCGGTTTACCGATCGAGATGGGGTCGTTCGGATCGAGATTGACCACGCGATGATTCTCCACATACACCGTCGGCACGCGGTCGTTGGTATTCGGCAGAAGGAAAGCGTAGTCGAAGCCAATTTCCAGCGGTCCCGGTTTGACGACGCCATTCCAATCGGTGCCGGGACCTTTCTCGCCCAATCCGAGATGCCATTTCCCAACGACGGCTGTGGCGTAGCCGGCGTCTTTGAAGACTTGCGGCAAGGTATAGCGGTCGGTGGAAATCGCCAGCGGAGCGGTTGGCCCGAGCACGCGAATGTTCTTCCGATGCGCGAGAATTCCCGTGAGCATCGTGTACCGGGACGCCGAGCACGTCGACGCCGGACAATGCCCGTCGGTGAAGTTCAGCCCTTCGGCGGCCAATCGGTCGAGGTTCGGTGTGGGGATCTTTTTTGAGCCATTCACGCTCAAATCACCGAAACCGACATCATCGCCGTAAATCAACACGACATTCGGACGCTCCGCCGCAGACGCCGACGAAACGACTAAAAGCAAAACGATCGCAAGCGAGGCAGCCTGCGACCAACGAAAGGGATTTCGGAACAGCATGTGATCACCGTCATTGAAGCAGAGATTGTGTGAGATGTTGGATCTCGCCGATTGAAGGGCGGAACACTCCGCATGATAATCCGACGCCCGCACGAAACGCCACCGGCCTGAGTATTTTGCATCCGCAATTCCCGTTACATTGGGATGACCACCTGCGCTGACTGACCTTCAACAAAGGACCTCTCGTGTTTCATCGTTTTCAATCCGCACACATTTGGCGGCTGATTGCACTGTCGGCTTTGATGATTGGTTCGGGAATTCAGTCGTCGGTTGCGGTGTCAGCGGAAGACGCGGCACCGGTGGTGTCCCCGAATATTCTGTTGATCACGGCCGACAATTTGGGTTTCGGTGATTTACCGTGCTACAACCCGGCTTCGAAAATAAAGGCTCCGCATTTGGGGCGGTTGGCGAAGTCGGGCGCGAAGCTGACAAGTTTCTACACTGCGTCGCCCACCTGCACGGTGTCGCGAGCATGTTTGCTGACTGGACGCATTCCGCAACGGCACGGCTTGGATTATCAGTTGCCCGGTCTCGATGGGAATTACGGTGAGGGACTCAGCCAAGGCGAGACGCTCATTCCGGAAATTCTCAAGACCCCCAAACCGGCGTATGCCACCGCATGTTTCGGAAAGTGGAACATCGGTTTCGCGAACGGATCCCGACCGACTGAGCGTGGCTTCGATGAATTCGTCGGCCACGCGTCCGGCAACATGGATTACTACACCCACAACTACAACGGCAAGCACGATCTGTACGAGGGCACGAAAGAACTGCATCGTGAGGGCGAACACTGCACCGATTTGTTCGCCGACGCCGCGATTGATTTCATCCGTCGCCAGTCCCCAAAAGAACAGCCGTGGTTCGTCTATTTGCCGTTCAATGCACCGCACTTTCCGAATGCTCGCAACAAAGCTCCCGGTGAGCCAAACGAGTGGCAAGCTCCGGATTGGGCATTCAAGACTTACGGAATGTCCCCGGATGAACGTGATCCCGTCAAACGCTACCGAGCCGTCGTGACGGCGTTGGATGCGGCCATCGGTCGGGTGTTGAAGTCTTTGGATGATCTGAAAATCGCGGACGACACGTTGGTCTTCTTCTATTCTGACAATGGAGCGTTCAGGCTCGGCCGGACGGGGTTGGATGTTGGTTCAAACGATCCACTTCGCAGCGGCGGGGTCACGTGTTGGGAAGGCGGACTGCGAGTTGTAGCGATGGCTCGATGGCCGAAGAAGATTCCAGCGGGAATCACGATTTCCGAACCATGTTGGTCACCGGATTTGCTGATGACCTTCGCGACATTGACGCACGCGAAACTTCCGGCGGACGTCGTGTTGGATGGGAAAAATATCCTGCCGGTTCTGACCGACCACGCGAAGTCGCCCCATGAGTCGTTCTACTTTCGCTATCGAAATCATGCTGCGTTGCGAAAAGGGAATTGGAAGATCGTCCGCGAAAATCCGAAACGCTCTTGGCAGTTGTTCGATCTCCAATCCGATCCGCGTGAGTCGCAAAACCTCGCCGATGAGAAACCGCAAGTTGTTCAAGAATTGCAATCGGAACTCAAGAGGTGGGAACGATCGTTCTGAACCCGCGACGTCATCGTTCACCATGACTCGCGCGATTGCTACACTATCCGCGATTTTAAACTCAAACTTCGTGAGGACATCGCGTGCGTCGAGTGTGGATGGATTACGGTCTGATTGTGTTGGCGGGATTGATGTACGCGATCGCGTTGCATTACTTCGTGCTGCCATCCAAGGTGATTCTCACCGGCACGGAGGGGATCGCGACGGCGTTGTCGTATTATTTCGACAGCCAGTCGGTTTTCATTTGGTTGTACGTGGCGTTTCAGACAGTTCTTCTGACGTTTGCATTTGCGAAGGTCAGTCGTGTGTTTGCGTTGCGATCGCTGGTGGTCGTGGCGACGGTAGTGATCTCGTTGATGATCCTGCCAGAATTGCGGTTCGCCCAACCGGAACCGCAGAACGAACGAATCATTCTGGTGTTGTTCGGGGGAATTCTGGCGGGCGTGGCGAAATCGTTGGCGTTCAAGTATCGCGGTTCGACCGGCGATGAAGACATTTTAGCCGCCTATTTCGCGGTCAAATATCTGAAGCCGGTCGGTTCGATTGCGGTGTTCGCGGGGGCAGCTTCGACGGTATTTGGGTTGGCTTTGGATTTGGTCAAAACCGGTGAAGTCGAATCCGTCGTGAACACGTTGATGTATACTTGCGTGTATATTTTCGCCTCTGCGGAGACGCTGAACAACTTCTATCGGAAGTTCAAAATCACGATGCTCGTGGTGATCACACGGGATCAAAAGCAAGTTGGCGAAACGATTTCCGCCACGACGGAGCATCGCACATACACAGTGCATCCGGGCACGGGCGGTCGCAGTGGGGAATCATTTTTCATCGTCCGTACGATTCTCACCCATGAGGAACTGCCCGCGATGATCGATGCCATCGAAGCCGCGGACCCGGCGTGCTTCTATTACTTCCACGATATCGAGGGGATTTCCGGGCGGTATTACATCACGCCGATCGGATGACCATCGGGCTCGCGGTTTTGGTCTTGCAGCGATTTTGCAGATCGGATAAACCCCCGGTTCCATTCATTATGAACCCGTTCTGGAATTGAGAAGTTCGGTTGCACGCCGTTCTGGTGTGTGCCATGAAACGATCGTTTTCCGGAATTCGGTGCGATTAAATCCGAGACTTCGTTGCGGGAACGACGGGGATTCGGACACTCACACACGACACATTCATCGCGAGCAAGGATGCCCTCATGAGCCGATGGTCCCGATGCGCCGCGGCACCGATTGCGGTGTCGATTTGTGCCATGACCTGCGGCTGCGGTGCGCCGGTCGGGTTGCAAGTGGCCACTCTGTTTGAGCGCACGTCGCAAGCTGAGTCCATGGAAGCGGAGACTGCCGACGCGGACAATCCGCTTCGTCGCGAATTGGCAAAACACACGGTCGCGAAGCCGCCGGTGAAAACGTCGAAATCGACCGATTCGTCTTGGGACAATCTCGATGCCGAAACACGCGAGATGATCGACCGTGAACTCGCGGCAGCTGCTCCCGCCGAACGCAAACAATTGATGGCTGACCTGAAAGGTCTTGAGCCGCCAATGATCCGCCAGATTTTGCGGATTCGTCGGATGGTTCGCCAAGTGGAAGAGACGCCGGACTCTCGTATGCCAGTCATCAGTCCCGGGCACAGCCACTTCGCAGGAGACAATGTCCCGAACCGTGGGCAGTCGCCGATTCAATTGGCTGCTGCTGACGTTCCGCCGGCCCCAGCGAACGAACAAGGGCAACGAGGAACTGCCGATCCGTACGGTCACGTGCCGGGTCGCGTTCCGGCGAATGATCCCGGTTTGGGGGCCGTCGATCCGTGGGGACGCGTTCCCCGATCACAGTCCAAGCGAATTGTGGAAGAGTTGGCCAGTCCCGATCAGCAAGACTCCGGCGATGGCGTGTATCGAATCGGTCGCTCGCGAAACCCGGTGGAGATCACAGCAGACGGATTTTCCGAGTCACCCTCGCCATCGAACATTGTCGTTCAGCGACCGACCGCACATGGTCAACCGCGTCCACGAACACCGATGTCTGAAACGCAATCGGCGGGGAGACCGTATTACCCGAACGGGAATTTCTCACCGCAGGACGGACGTTTGGCCGGTGACCAATTTCCGCCTCCGCCGCGTGTGCCGAATTACTCGCAGACCGATGGCGATCCCTTCGCCCAACGTCCGCCATTACAGACGGCCAGTCGCAACCCCAACCAAGCAATTCCAGGAACGCTTCCTCGGGAATCGAATGTGCCGCCGGGACCGAACAACGTCGAAAACCCCGACGAGTTGGCCAGCGTGATTGCTCGGTATGAAACCGGGTTGCAATCGCTGCGATACTCCGATCAGGTGACACCCGAAGACCGCAATCGGTACATCCAACAGCACGTTTTCTTGCGGTTGCTGTACCTGATCGACGGGCAAGAAGAACGTGCACTCGCCGCGATTCCGGATATCCCACCATCGGACCGAGAGTTTTGGCAGCAAGTCTTCTGGGCAACCGCGAACTACTTCGACACGAACGCCATGCCCGATGCGGATTATCGAGCCACGCAGACGGTCGCTCAATTGCGAACCGCCGTTCGGCGTCTGCAAGAGAACGCCCGGTTGGAACTGCGGAACGTGGCGTTTTGTCACAAGATTTCCAGCTTCGGCAACTACGAACGCTTCGAGCGTGATGAATTCCGTCCCGGTCAGCCGGTGCTGCTCTACGCCGAAGTCGGCAACTTCAAAAGCGACGTCACGCCGGAGGGGCAATACAAGACGGTGTTGAAATCCCGAATTGAAATCAGCCGGGTGGGGCCGTCGGGTGAGGTTGTGGAGGAAATGTCCTTCCCGGCCACGGAAGATTTCTGTCACAACTATCGCCAGGATTATTTCCACAGCTACGAGTTTTCGGTCCCGCAGCAGATCTCCCTTGGGCCGCATGTGCTAGTCTTGACGGTGGAAGATCAGCTCAGCCAGAAAGTGGCGACGTATCGCCTGAACTTCATGGTCAAGTAGGGACCGGAGAAAAGCGAAACTCCGAGAACGGAATTCGGGTACACTTGGGAAAGTCGACCCGTCTTCCCACACCGGAGGTGTCCCGATGCGTGCGTTCCGTTGGATTCGAGTGACCGGGCTGGTCGGTCTCTGCGTGATGTTGCAGTCGGCATCGGCCGCGGAGACTGAATGGCAATCGTCCGCATTTCTGGGAGAACCGTTCGGTGTGGGGCACATCGAAGCGCAACTGAAAGACAACTTCCCCGCCGATCGGTCGTTTGTCTTCGATGAGCACAACAAGCGAGTTTTCTATCCGGTTGTTGTACGGTCGCTGCAAGACGAGGGCAGTTCGGTCGCGAAGTTGCGTGTGTACTTTCTTTTCCGAGGCGAAGAACCGCTTCATCTGGAATTGGCCACGACCCCGCCGACGCAACTCACCGTCAAACCGAACGACGACGCGACGAACCATCGGGATTTGCTGAAAACATGGTGGAAGCATTTTCCAAAACAGTTCCTGCGGAAGCAGCAATGGCATCGGGAGCCGGAAGCACTCGGAACCTACCTGACCGGGATGTTGGCCCGTCGGTTGGATTTGGATGAGGCTTACGGTCGTCGTCAAAGTTCGTGGTCTCGACGGACCGGAATTTTCGGGAACGAATGGTCGCACTTTGCGGAATTGGTGATCGGCACGCGGTCGGTCAAGGCGGCATTGCAGCGGGACACGTTGCTGAAGAGAACCGATGACGTTGAAATCGCCAATCAACCGCTACCAGAATCGGCCGAACTGCCGGCAGTGGAAATCCCCGAAGACTTCGCAGGCCGTGATGTTGAGGAGCTGGCGTACCATGTGCCCGAGGAATGTTTCTACATTCGGTGTGCCGGAGTAGCCGAGTACGGTTGGCTGCACAACGCGTTCGCCACGTTGAAAATGTTCTCGCAAGGTGTGCAGGGAGTGACGGCGGATTACACCGTCGATCCCGGAATTCACGCCAAGCTCGAAAAACAACTTGCCCTCAGACAATCAACCGCCGAAAACTTGCTAACACCACAGACGCTCAAACAACTGGCCGTGATTGGGACCGATTTCTTCGTCCGCGAAGGGGCCGCCATCGGGGTTGTGTTTGACGCACATGATTCAAAAGGTGTTGCCGATTGGATCAAACAGGAACAATCACACGCTCTCGAGCAAGAACCGCAAGCCAAACTTCAGACAGTTCAAATTGGAAAGACGAAGGGCACGTTCTTGGCGACGTCGGATCATCGGGTGCGGTCGTTCCATGTGTCCGTTGGTCGATTCCACTTGGTGACCAACTCTCGCAAAATCGCGGAACGCTTTGTGGAAATCTCGAAAGCCAACGGTTCGCTGGGAGCGCTTCGAGAGTACCAATACACACGAGCCGTCAAGTTTCCCGATGATCGAATTGGCCCCGTGTTCGTGTACCTTTCCGACGCATTCTTTCGCAACTTCATCGGTCCGCAGTACCGCATCGAAATGACACGACGAGCCAAAGCGGCTTCCGATTTAGAATTGGTCACGTTCGCTCAATTTGTGGCGAAGTCCGAAGGAGTTTCGGCAGATTCGGTCGGAGATTTGGTTTCAGCGGAATTACTCCCTGCGTCGATTCTCAGTCGTCCCGACCACAGTCAACCCACCCTCAAGAACGGACGTCCCACCGATTCGAACCGTGGCGGACGCGGGACGTTTCTGCCGATCCCTGATGTGGGAATTCAGGGCGTGACAAAGTCCGAAGTGGAATCTTACAAACGGTTTACGACGTTCTATCGGCGAATTTGGACGCGTGTCGATCCGGTGGCATTGGCGATCAATGAGGCACCCTCCGACAAACGGGGAACGATCCGACTGGTGTTCGATTTGTACGTCACGCCGTTCGTGGCGGGCCAATACGGAATGCTGGCGGCGTTTCTACCGAAGCCCGACGACGTCCACGTTCCCCCACCAACGGGTAGCATTCTCTTCCTCGACATTGTCTCCCCGTTGTTTGGTCGTCTCGACGAAGAGAGCCGTAAGGACCTACACCTGTTCGCCGGAGTTTTGGACTTTGAGGTGCCCTTCACCATCAAAAATGCCAAGGTCAAATATCCGAAGGTCGACGAAGAACGGTTGCCCGGATTCCTGGGGCAAACCAAGAAATCGGGGCTGGTGCAGTTGTTCGTTTCCGACCGAGACCGAGACAAGATCAAACGGGATGCCGACGGATACGGACAGTTCCGCAAGAATTGGATTCGGGTTTGGAATGACGATTGGCTTGCGATCGCTCCGCAGAAAGCCGTCTTAGAGCAGGTGACGCCGCACTTGAATGTGCAACCCGCTGCACGATCGGCTCAACTCCGATTGTCTCTTGGCGACGTGTCCCAAGCAAAAATTCGAGCCGCCGCTGAAGCTGAGGCTTACGTTCAAACGCGGCGGATGTCCGCGGATACGGCGATGTACCTTCATCGCTTGATGCAGCAACTTCACCTCGAACCGGCGGAAGTCCCAGAAGCGGCGAAGACGATCCACGAGGGACACTTGCTCGATCCACTCGGAGGCCAACTACAATGGGTCACAGCCACAGAAGACTCTCCGGGCGCCGGGTGGGTCAGCACGCATTGGCCGCACCGCAGTCGTTTCGCTGACACCGCCGTTCCGCCAGGGTTCTCGCACCCGTTCTTTGAGTCTTTGAGTGGTGGACTCATCGAACTGAGTTTAAATCGCAGTGAACGCTCTCTCAGTTCGCATGTGGAAATCGTGGTGCCGACGTCGGCGAAATTGAGCGAGCAAGAAACCCGCGAACGCTAATGGAACCGTACGAACATTGAGACGGCATCAAAAAAACGCGGTCCGTTGAGTTCAACCAACGGACCGCGTTGCGGAGACGGCGTTCATTCTTTTGTCGCAGCTATCGCACCGCCGGAGCCGGGGGGATGGCGGCAGTGTTTTGAGGGCGAGTGAGGGCTCGGTTGGGTGCGGCTTCCGACGGCTCAATGGGCGGAGCCGGTGCGGCCGGAGCCGTGACCGCTGGCGGTGCGGACGGCATTCCCTCAGGCATCGGATGCGAAATCACTTCTGGCTCGCGGTACTGCATCGGTTGTTGTGCAGGTGGCGTATGGTAGTGCACCACGGGCTTCTTCCGTCCGACTCGGAAGACGTTTCGCATAATCCAAGCGTTCTTTTTCTTTTCCAGTTCCCAGAGACGGCCGAAAAAACCGGCTTCAGCGGTCGAAACGCTGGCCGTCGCGAGAAACAATGCCATCACAACGAGAGTCCGCTTCCGCATCAAACTTTCACTCCTTGATTTCGAGGATGCACCGACTTCCATGTTGTCCGGCCCGGCGTCGGTTGGCGTGTTCCGGATCTTGGTTCGGCGAACGCCAGTGATTTGCTCCAGCCAGGCACTTCACGAATCGACATCCCACGCGAAACCGGTTCCGGTCATGACGAAGAAACCAGTCGGACTGACATCACCGGGGACCGACAACAAGCGTGATCCGGTCGTTGAACCCAATCCGAATAATCGGCACAATGCACACAGCTTTGGCAATTCCTATGACACACCGACGAGGAGATTCCTGATGATCCGTCTTCTTTTGCTGGCGATGGCCTTCGGATATTCATCCTCACAACAGGCGTTCGCTGAGGGCTTTCCCAAGTTTGAAGCCGTCACGATCGATCCGCACGCCGGTGAAGTCGTGTACGCCGTCACTGTGGCTGATGTGAACACCGACACCAAACCGGACATCGTCGCACTGACGGAAACCCAAGTGATCTGGTACGAATCACCGGATTGGACGAAGCACGTCATCCTCGATAACCAAACGCAACCCGACAACGTTTGCTTCGCTCCACATGACATCGACGGCGACGGGCAAGTCGATTTCGCCATCGGAGCCGGTTGGCTGCATGGCAAGAACACCGGAACGATTCAATGGATCACTCGCGGCGAAAACCCCGATAACAAGTGGAACGTGCACTTCATCGGCGAAATCCCCTGGACCCACCGCATGCGTTGGGCGGATGTACTCGGCACCGGAGAAGAGCAACTCGTCGTCAGTCCGCTCAACAAAACCGAAGGCGACGGTGTCAAACTCACCGCGTTCGCCATTCCCGACGATCCCAAAACCGATGCGTGGCCGCGAACCGTGCTGGATGGTTCCCTCAACAAAATGCACAACCATTGGCATGTGGGAGGCCGATCGAAATTGACACTGACCGCCAGTGAAGAGGGCGTTCATCTGGTCATGCGGAAGCGGGGGCGAGATTCGCAAACTTCATCGTGGAACATTCGGAAACTGCCGAATAGCAAAGCGGCTGGTGAAATCAAATATGGCTTCCTCCGGGAAGGCAGCGTCAATCTCATTACCACAGTCGAACCCATGCATGGCAATAGTCTTGTCGTGTATCCGCACCCGGTGATTCTCCCCGGTGGTCTTGAAAGGGACCCGGTGCAAAAACGGATTGTTCTCGATGACACACTTGGTCGCGGCCATGCCCTGTGGACGGCAGACGTCGATGGTGACCATGGGGATGAAATTATTCTTGGTCACAGCGACCCTGCCAAAGGAAAGATCAAAGGCCCTGGTGTTTACATCTACGATGCCGACGACGAGACCGGTACCAAATGGACCAAACACGTCATCGACAACGGCGGGATTGCGACCGAAGATTTAGTCGCCGAAGACCTCAACGGTGACGGCAAAGTCGATATCGTCGCCGGCGGTCGTGTGACTCACAATGTGAAACTCTATATTAATCGCGGGGCGTCAGCATCGAAGTAAACGTGCATACTCCGGCACCGAAACGCTTGCGAAGTTTCGTTTGTGTGTCCTTGCTAATCGCGTTTTGTGATAAGTCTAGTGCTAGCAGATGACTCAAGTGCGGAGACTTTAAAATCGCCTCCGCCGCCGCATCGGTTAGCTCGTTGTTGGTCAAACTGAGGATGCGTAGACTCTGTAGCTGTTCCGAATCGGCTAGGATCGAAACACATTCATCACCGAGTCGACAGATATCTAGCTTGAGTGTTTTCAAGTTCGGTATCTGAGCAATTCGCCGAATGCCATCTTCGTTCACCGCATGACCTTTTAGGGCAAGCCGCTCCAGTTGCATGGATTCCGGATGCGGAAACAAGTGTGTCGCGATTGATTCATTCATCGTCATACCTAACGACTGAATGGCTAGCGAACGAAGTTGGGCGAGTCCCGGATGCTTGCCGATGGACTGTAGACGTCGTTGTCCTATCGGTTGAACAGAACCAAGGCTGTTTAATATTAGGTTTTCCAAATGAGGAAACTGAGAACGCGAAAGTAAGTTGTCAACTAGATCCTCTTGCAACTCTCCGATTCCCAGTTCAAATGTCCGCAAGGACGAGAACACACCACTAGCGAAGAGCGAATTCCAATCAACTTGATTTCGCCAAGTTTGCCCAACGATTTCAAATTCATGCAGGTTTCGCGCAGCTAGCTCTGTGAGAAAGCTAAGAAGTTGCCGGTCTAACTCCCACCAAGTCAGGCGGAGTCTTTGTAGTGACTTCATCTGCGACGCAGTCATGAGTTCTCGCCATTCTTGAACGGTCATTTCTCGAATACTTAATGACAGCTCTCGTAATCCAGTCCACTCCTCAGCGGCAACAAAGTCTGAGACATACTTCGAAGACATTGCCGTGATAGTCAACACACGAATTGGTGCAAGTGAAAACACTTTCTGTCGTCGGGCTAGAAACTGTTTAGAACCTAGCTGCACATTCTCGACAAACCCACGATAGAATTTCGGGTTTTGAGTCAATCGGCCGAGTGGTCCTAGCCATTCACTCTTGTAGCGTTTGAGGAGTGTTTGCTCGCGTTTGTAGAGCGGGCGAAAACGCTCATCTTCTTCGGTCAGCGGGAACAACTCGCATTGCACACGGATGAGTTCGCCCCGCGGATCGCCCTGCTCGTCCAACCAATCCGCATATGCAAGTCGCGGCAAATCGTCGTCGGGATCATCGAGGACGGCTTGCAAGAAGGATTGTTCAGCAGATGAGGACATCAAACGGTTCTCTCGATTGTATTCTCTGATCTTCGACAGCCTGTCGATTGAAACCGTAACCTGTCAACCAATAGAAGCCAAGTCGGCTCACACGCACTCGAAGCAAAAACACCGACTAACTACGGCCGAATTTGCACACACCTGTCCCAAACCGCTTTCGCAGTGCTTTCTTGGTTTCTTTGCTCAACGCATTTCTTGACAGATCCAGGATGACCAAATCGTTCCAATAGGGAGACTCTAAGATCGTCCGGGCTGATTTGTCGGTCAGTTCGTTGTCGACCAAACTCAACACTCGCAAATTCTGTAGACGCTCCGAGTTTGCCAAGATCGATACACCCTCGTCTCCGAGTTTGCCGTGTTCAAGTCGTAGCGTCGTCAAACGCGACATCTGAGCGATCCGGTTGGCATCGTCAGCGTTCATTGGTGCGACGGCAAGCTGCAAACGCTCCGTCTGCATAGCGTCTGGTTGTGGAAACAGGAGTGAAACAATCGAACGGCTTGAGGTTAGGCCGCGAAGTGAGAGGTTCAGCGATCGTAGTTCCCGGAACCGCGGATGATCCCCCAACCACTGGAACGCCTTTCGCTTTCGACGGGTTTCGTAGCCGTACCCGAAATACGGGTGATCGACAGTCAAACTCTGCAAGTAGGGGAAACGTGTCGATGACAGGACGCCTTGGATAAAATCGTGTTTAAGGTCGTTAACGTGGATTCCTGTCGAACGCAGGTTCGAAAGAACACCACTACGAAACAAAACGCCCCAGTCCCAGAACGTCCACGGCCAACATCGTTCGCGGAATGCAAAATCGAATTCTTGTAAGCCACGTGCCGAAAGTTCTGTGAGGGAATTCAGGTGGTGCATGTCCATGCCCATCCAGTTGATCTGTAGTTTCTTGAGAGACGCTAGCCTGGGCGCGGTGATGAGCTTCTCCCAACGGAGGTCGGTCATCTTGCGAATGTTAAGCGTTAGGTCTCGTAGACGGCTGCACTCTGGAGCGGTTCGAAACTTTGTCACGTGCGTTGTCGTCATGCCTGTGAGTTTCAATCCGCGAATGGGAGTCAGTGAGAAAATCTGCTGCTTTCGTTCCAAGAATTGATTGGCTCCCAGTGTGATGTTTTCCACAAATCCACGCGAGAACTGCGCATTCTGAACCCAATCCGCAAGCGGTCCCAGCCACTCATTCTTATACAGTTTGAGCAATGCTTGTTCACGTTTGTAGAGTGGGCGAAACCGCTCGTCTTCTTCTGTCAGAGGAGACAATTCGCACTGGACGCGGATCAACTCACCTCGCGGATCACCTTGTTCATCGAGCCAATCCGCATACGCCAATCGCGGCAGATCGTTTTTGGGATCTTCCAAGATTGCTCGCAAAAATGACTCATTGGCCACGGCGGACATCGAATTGTTTTCCCTAGTTTTGCATAGATGGCCGGGTTAACCTGCATGCTGTATATGAAGGCATGATCGAGATAACGCGAAAACACACACGAAGGTTCAGCGAAAATGCGGCTCGGACTGATCAACTCCGCTTGGGCTCAAGCCGGGCGGGATGCGAAGTGGGGGATTCAGAAGACGAAGGAAATTGGGTTCGATTCGATCGACATCTTCACCGATCCGCTGGATATCGATGTCCGCGAACGGTGTCTTATCAAACGGGAGTGCGACCGAGTCGAGTTGCCGATTGTTTCGATCTGCTGTGTCGCGGTCGGTTTGATTGATTTCAATCCGAGTGTGCGGCGGTTTCACTTAGAGCGTGTGAAAGCCTATCTCGATTTGGCCTACGAGTACGAAGCCGAGAATGTGCTGCTTGTGCTGGGGGAATACATCTGGAATCGCGAAGTCATTCCGCCACCGGAGCAATGGCAAGCCGGTGTGGACGGCTGCCGAGAACTCGCGGACTATGCGGCCGATCGGGATCTGAAAATTGCGTTGGAACTCGAACCGTTTCCGTTGTCGCTGCTGAATGATGTCGACAGCATGAAACGGTTTCTCAACGACGTGAATCACCCGGCGTGTCAGGCAAATATCGATGTCTCGCATTTGGTGTTGAGTGGCGTGGAACCGAACGAGTTGGAAAAACTGCGAGGGCAAGCTATTCACGTTCATATCTCGGATTGCGACGGTCAGGTGCACGGCGATTTGCCGCCGGGGCGTGGCGTTGTCGACTTTCCGCCGTATTTGGAAGCCATCAAGAGTTTGGAAATCGACGGCTGTATTTCGATCGAACTCGAGTATTCCCCCGATCCCGACCGAATCGAAGAATGGGTCACCGAGGCGTACCGGGAGACCGATCGACTGATGCAAGCGGCCGGGTTGCGGACACCATCATCGTCGCTTCGGTGATGGCAACGGCACGGTCAGCGGACGAATCCACTCCGCATGCCACAGGTTGCGGGGGGCTTTCAGGAGATTGAAGTTCGGATCGACCAGCGGTTGCGGGATTCGTCCGTTGAGCGACACCATCGAGTCGGCAAACACGCCCGTCGGTTCCTCGCCAGCGTCGCGAACTCGATCCGCAAGATACCCCGCCAATTGCAAGAGCATATCCGGTTTGGTGGCGGCTGAGCGCAGTTGATGACTTGTCACATCCACGTCCACGTTTGGTGGATCGGTGACGGTTTCTCCGGTGACATCGGTGGCGGTCATGACGAGTTGGAATTCCGGATATCCCAATTCCGGATTCCATTGCGGTGCGAGTTCCCATTCCAACAGCAAGCCCGATTCGGTCGGCACTTTGAGCGTGAGCGAATCGGCGGACTTGTCCCGCAGTTTCATATGCCACGCGAACCGATGCCCTTCCTCGGTCCAACTGACATTGCCAGGATACAACCAATGACGCAACGGCACCAAACACTGCACGCCGACCCAAACCGCAAGTGAGGCCAGAATCCATCGCTGCCGACTCGGTGATGGAATCGGCCATGTGGATTTCTGGGATTGCTCGGTCTCGTCAGAAATCGCAAGCCAGTCGGATGGCAAAAAGACAACGGAGGCGGCCATCATCAGCCAAGGAAAGACGCCGATGTGGAATAACGTATCGTTCGTCAAATGAAATGCAATCGCGGCAACAAATGCGGGAATCCGGGTTGGCTTCCACAGCAATGCCGGCACGATGAGCAAGTCAAAAAGCATCCCGCCCCACGCAAACGCATAGACGACCGGTTCGGACACCGGACCACCAAAGTGTTCTGCCAACCAGTACCGAATCGGTTCTCCCCGCAGCCAATCCGGATTGATCTTTGCCACCCCACCAAAGAAGTACGGCACGGCAATCTGAAAGCGGAGCAACCAGAGCGTCCAAGCCGGAACACGGGTTGTTCGCAGTTGAGGACGCAGCAGGACATCCAACGAACCGGCTCGGTGCATTGGAAGAAAGATCATCAAGAAACTCAGCGTACTGATCAAATAGAAGTGATTAAGGTACGTCGTTTGATCGAGTAGGAACACATACGTAAACACGAAAAAGAACAGAATGGTCGCTATTCGATAACACAGCCCCAGGGCGATCATCGCCGCCAGGATGCCCCAAATGATGAAGTGAATCCGCATGCCATCGCCCGACCAAGCGTGGATCCACGAGAACCCGAAATACTTAAAGTAGAACCCCGAGTTTTGAAACTGAGTAAAGAACCAGTTGTAACTCAGATAGCGATAGGCTTCCCACACCATCACCGCACCGAACGCAATTCGTAAATAGACGAGCATGCCAATATCGATCGGTTGGAACAGTCGCTTGGTCCAATGCAGTTCGCTCGTCGATGCGGTTGAATTCATGGTCCGTCGATTCAGGAAGCAGAGTCAGGTTTCGGTCGCAAAGAACGCGTGAAACTACTCCCACGACGTTCCGCATTCGGGCATGTTGGTTGTGTCCTGATTGTAAAAATACGCCACAACCGGGGTTTGATGATAGGGCGACTCTAATTCGATCGGCCCGCGTCGGTACAAGTCTTCGTTGA
This sequence comes from Thalassoroseus pseudoceratinae, assembly GCF_011634775.1. Taxonomy (NCBI): domain Bacteria; kingdom Pseudomonadati; phylum Planctomycetota; class Planctomycetia; order Planctomycetales; family Planctomycetaceae; genus Thalassoroseus; species Thalassoroseus pseudoceratinae. Next base: position 153,528 of record NZ_JAALXT010000005.1, on the reverse strand, counting down.
CGGCCTCAATGTCATCAAGCCGTTGCAGGCAATATACATCGACGGCATAGAGTTCGCCTCGAATGGACTTTCCCGGCTCCGACGCCAACAACCCTGGGTAATCACCACAATTGACCAGCCGATATTTTGGCACCGTTTGGGCGTCCCCAAGGAACTGCTGATTTGCCAATGCCGACGCCCGGCAGAACCCACGTTTGAGGGTGCCGTAGACGAACACAAATGTGGAGGCGTCGGTACGCATGGCATCGGTGGTGGGGAAAACTAAGACGCTTCCGGTCGTGAATGAAACAACCGGTCAGAGTACTCGCAAACCATCAGGCTCGCCAGTCGATTGGCCACGTGGAACCAGCCGATTCCAGCGAAAAGTTGATCAGAACGGATCACCCGGCGCGGTTGATGATGGCGATGCCGGTGGCGACGGAGATACCGGAGAGAATTAGCCATGGCGAGAGCGGGTCGCCTCGGAATAGGTAAGCGAAGAATATTCCAAACAACGGTGTTGCCACGCTGTAAATTGCGACTTGAGCAGCCGTGTAACGAGTGAGCAACACCGCTTGCACGCCGAAACAGAATCCGCCCACGACCACGCCCTGATAAAGCAACGCCGTCAGCGTCACCGGGTTTTGGACCGCTTCGATCAAGCTCGGCAGATGGACATTCTCGACCAGCGGGCTACAAACAAAAAAGAGCATCGCCCCGATGATGTCATGCCAAAACATCACGGCGGTCGGCTCGGCATTCATCACGGCGTGTTTTGTGTAGATCACCTTCACGGCGAGGATGACAGAACTCGCCAATAGGAACAAATCGCCGGTGAGCGTCACCGGGTCTTTCACCGTATGTTGGGAGTCGGGCGTGCCGGCAACGAGAATGATCAAACCACCGGCCGCTGCGCAGGCAAGACCCGTCAGTCGCGAAGAATCCAAACGCTGCGATCGCAAGATAAAATGTTCAATTCCTGCGATCCAGAACACAAATGTATTGATGAGCACCGTTGCATGGGAGGCACTGGTCTGGCGAATACCCCAGTGAAACGTTCCGATCTGCAAGAACAGCAAAACCCCCATCCAGGTGGCAACTTTCCAGCCGTGTTTGGTCAGCTTGAGAGAAACCCGTTGCCCCTGGCACCAGAAGAACATAAAGACCGATGCCAGGAAGAAACGAATCCCCGCCGCCATGATCGCCGGAACGTCATCGATTGAGAACGTCACTGCGACAGCGGTCCCGCCCCAAAATGCAGCCGTCAGGAGTGTGACCGCTGAGGCGGACCACGTCATTGGCTGCGGACGGTTGGTGGGTGTCCAGTTCACTTTGATCCTTCGGGAGTATCGCAAAAAAGATTTCAAATCGCGAAGTCAAGACGGGCGATCGCAGCGCATGTGTAACTGACTTTCGTCTTGAATGCCAAGGGGGTGGCGAAGTTCGAAAACTGGTTTCCACGTGCAGATCGTTGTGGTGGTGGGCGCGTCTCAATTCGACGGATCCTCGCGAAGTAGGTCAAGCTCGGAGGCTCCAAAACCGGAAAATTGTCAGGCTAATTAACTCATGAACACACAATCGATCCACATTTTTTCCGAATTCGGGAGTTGACCATGTCGTCGACCGCTCCGAATAATTCCCGATAACAAGAAAGACAGCCGTCGACAGTGTTTGTTTACAAGTGCCGACCGCGAATCGACTTACATCAATGTCTAGCAAGATGAGCAGCCTTTGAATTCATAGCAATATGTTGATGCGACCTCTTCGGATTGGTTTTGTGACGCCCCGACTTGAAAGAATTTTTGGAAAATTTTTGGGGATGGCTATTTTTCGGTTTGAAGCGGCGAATGTTCTGGTAGCATTCTCCGCTCAGACGAGCATCACTAATCGCGATTTCAATCGAAACCGCGAGCATGGGGTTTGGCAAGCGAACTGACTCGCACGCTGGTTTCCATGTGAAGTGTGATGCTTGGTTCTCCGGAATTGAAGGGATGCTGCAATCGAGAACCTGCTTTCAGGCCGTAACCAACCAGTTCAATAAGTTCCGCCGAATGGAGTTCTATCCATCCGGCTGGGTGACTCGTGCCAGCCGTATTCAGCGGCGGACTGGTCTGCAGGTGCGGTTGCAGAACAACCCTTCCCAAGGGGGGCGTCAGTTTTGAGGTCACGCAATTAACGGGACCTCGAGTGACAGATGAATGAGTCATCACGAATTGATGACGCCCGCAGGGGGCAACCCTGCATAAGCTTTTGTGAGATGTCATCACGTGATGAGTCTCAAGGTCTATTTTGAGTCAAGAGTCGAACATTAGGCATGCGGTGGCGATCTCCGTAGCCTTATTCGTGCAGGGACGTGCGAATCGTTCCGGGTCCTTATTTTCGAGGATGAACCAGTGCATTTTGAAGACGGCCAGCAGGCATTAATTGAGCGTGCAGAAGCGGTCGGTCAGTTGACATTTCAGGAGATCGACGCGTATCTCCCAGACGAGGGGGGCGATCCGACGTTGGTGGATCAATTGGTTCTGGCTTGTGAAGAAGCCGGGCTGGAATTGATCGACTCGCCGGAACCGACTCCACCAGCCCCACCGGTCAGCGAAGCCGATGCGGCTCGTGCCGAGGCGGCTGACGCCCGACGGATGAAATCACTGCTGCCTCCGGAGACTGCAGCGCTTTCGTCCCGTGATCCGATCCGCATGTACCTGAGCCAAATGGGCAACATTCCGTTGCTCTCCCGCGAACGGGAAATTTTCCTGGCCAAGCAAATCGAAATCACCCGAAAGCGTTTCCGACGCAAAGTGATGGAGTCGGACTTCGCTCTCAAGCAAGCCATCGACATCCTCGATAAAGTCGCTTGCGGCGAGTTGCCCTTCGAACGGACGCTACGAACCAGCGAAACTGAAAACGTTCAGAAGGAACAAATCCTCGGTCGGATGCCGCACAATCTGAAAACGTTGAAGCAGCTGATGAAGCTCAACGAAGAAGATTACGCGATTGTGACATCGGCGGACTGCAGCGACGAAGAGAAGAACGTCGCCGCCGAACGGATGACGATTCGTCGTCGTAAGATGTGTACGCTGTGCGAAGAACTTTCTGTTCGTACACAACGTTTGCAACCGATCAAGAAAAAGATGGAACAGGTCTCCGATCGCATCGGTGAACTGCAACGTCAGATCACAAGTTTGCGAGCCCACCGTCGTGGTGCTTCCGAAGCGGAAATCCTTCAACGCGAACTCGATGATTACGAAACGATGACGTTGGAATCCGCCGACGATTTCCAAGCCCGCATGCGGGAAGTCGGACGGCGTTACCAAGCCTGGACCGAAGCCAAGCAACAACTTTCCGGTGGCAACCTGCGATTGGTGGTTTCGATCGCCAAGAAATATCGTAACCGTGGTTTGTCCTTCCTCGACCTCATTCAAGAAGGCAACGCCGGCTTGATGCGGGGCGTCGAAAAGTACGAATACCGTCGCGGCTACAAGTTCAGCACCTATGCAACTTGGTGGATTCGCCAGGCCATCACGCGAGCCGTCGCCGACCATGCCCGGACCATCCGAATTCCGGTCCACATGTTCCAAAGCATTTCGACTTTGAAAGCCAAAGCCGAAGCGATTCGTCAAGAAACCGGTCGTGATCCCAACATGGAAGAACTGGCGGATGCCGTCGGTTTGACCGTCGAGGAAACCGAACGGATCATGAAGACCTGGAAGCATCCGATCAGCTTGGATACGCCGGTCGGCGAAAGTGAAGATTCCAGCTTCGGTGATTTCCTCGAAGACTCCAGCGAAGGCAGCCCCGCCGATTCCGCGATGCATCAAATGCTGCGGGACAAAATCGAGCATGTCCTTCGTAGTCTGACCTACCGCGAACGCGAAATCATTCGTTTGCGTTACGGTCTTGGCGACGGGTACAGCTACACGCTGGAAGAAACCGGTCGTATCTTCAAAGTGACTCGCGAACGGATTCGGCAGATCGAATCCAAAGCCCTGAAGAAGTTGCAGCACCACACCCGATCCGACCACTTGCGTGGATTCGTCGATCAGGACGCTGAATTCGAAGAAGAATTCGAATCAGCAGACGAGCTGGAAACCGTGGGCGCCTGAGAGGACGCAAACCAACTCGAATGACGCCTCAGCGAGTTGCGATCATTGGATTGAACCGGACGGGAATGCATTGGCTTCAACAATTGCATTTCCGCCCGGATTTTTTCGTTGTTGCCGCTTGCGAAACTGAATCGCTCCTGCGGAGTGCCGCGACTCGGCTTTGTGAATCGGTTATCGATTCCCCCGATGATCTCGCGTTGCTGGAATGGGACACTGCCTTAGTCTGTAACGCCAACCCCAAGAACATCCAACCACTGCTGTTGGCCGGTCGGACGGTGGCGTTGTCATTGTCGACAGAAATCACGGCGGTCGATCTAATCTCTCTCAGATCGGAGGCCGTTCGTCGTGATTGCCGATTGATGATCTTTCGCTCTGATCATGCAGATGCGGAGTTTTCGGCAGTGATGGCAGCGGTGTCTACCGAGGACTTTGGTCCGCTTCGGTCAATCCGACGCAGCATTTGCTCAGCGGGTGTTGTTCCGCCCGAAGCCGGTTTGGAACCAGAACCATTTGCGGATTTTGCGTTGACGGATTTGGCCCAAGCGTGGGACCTGTTGCATGTCGGTGATCGAAGTCATCGCGACATGACCGTGCAAGCAATTCCGCTACCGGGGATGGATGGCGAAGCACGGGGCGGGTATTTGCTGCTGCTTCGGGAACGGGGGGGCTTGACGATCGAGATTCGTCGCAGTACCCGATCAGTGATTTCCGAGGACACGGGTTGGCAAATCGCGGGAACGCATCGCGGATTTCGTAACCATGCCCAAGTCGTCCGTACTCCCGAAGATGAAATCTACGAACTACCAGCGAGTGCGGTCGATCTGATTGATCCGCTGGATTCGCTTCAAGAACCGATCGTCCCAAATACCGTTTCGACAACGACAGAGTTGCTCAGGTGTTTCGCCGTCTTGGAGGAATCGTGGAGAAACGGCGGTGCAGCGGAGATGTTTATCTCGGCCGAGTAACAGACCGTGTTCCGGTCTCCTGTTTCCTCGCTTCCACGAGACAGAACCCGCGACGATCACGAGCGAACTGTTCTGACGGTCGTTTAGCCCGCTTTTTTCTGGGCGGCTTGTTGTGCTTGCAGCACAGGGAGCACTTCGGCAATGACCTTCCGCATGTCCGCGATGATGCCGGCTTCGAGTTCCGCGGTGGAAATGCCGTCACATGCATGCACGCATGCGGTGATGCGTCGCACCAGTTCGCGGTGCTCGGGCGTGTCGACTCCGTGAAGTTCACCCTCGTGTGAGAGGATAAATTCCGGTGTTTGCTTCGCGGCCAGCACGGCTTGCTCGGAAGCGTCCGGTTGGGGAGTGGGCTGGCCGGTATTGAGTTCGTTCGACTGATTCATAGGATGCGTTTCCTGCCGGAAATCCATTTCGGAAGGAGAACGCCATGTTATATGGACGTCCCTGTCCATCCTCATTATCGGCACAAACGGCATTCAAGATGAGGCCGACTTGGAATGTTTGTGACGATTAGACCGTTTTACGGTCTTCGATAGCTGAGGGGGACGTCAAAAATGCCTGCATATTCTGGACATCAAGAGATTGATGCCGCTGCACCCGAAAATGAATTCCTGACGACACGAGAACGCTTGGGAATCAACTGGATTGCTGAAGTTTCGCTAGGCTGCGGAACGGTGCAAGAGTGGTACACGTTCGATGGCGCGGTTCAGTGCTTGTTCGCAAAGTTCACCGAGAGACAAGCCCACTTTGCGAGCGGCTTTCGGAATCAGGCTGTGATCGGTCAGGCCGGGAACGGCGTTGATCTCCAACACCCACGGTTCCAAGTGGCGATCCAATCGCAGGTCCACACGCGACAATTCCTGAATGCCAACCGATTCCGCCGCCTGAGCAGCAACGTACTCGAGATGTCGCAAAACTCGCGGTGGTAGTTCCTCGGCGAATTCGTATCGCGTGTGGGAGTCGGAATACTTGGCCTCGAAGTCGTAGAACGAACGAGGTGTCTCGATGCGAACCGGCGGCAACGTGCGATGTGGCAAGATTCCGACGGTCCACTCTGTGCCATCGACGAACGATTCCAACAGACCGTGTTTCCCGAAATGGAAACACTCGGTGAGGGCCGCGGGCAACTCTTCGGCGGATTGGACGATCGACACGCCCAGGCTCGAACCCTGACGATCTGGCTTCACGACCAACGGGAAGCCAATATTCCGGGCCAACCATTCGATGCGTTCGGCGTCATCGGATTGATGAATCACCACGCTTTCCGGAGTGGGCACGCGAGCGTGGCGGAACCGTTCTTTGCAGGCGGATTTGCTAAACGTCAATTCGGCGGCCACGGAATCACACCCGGTGAGCGGGACGCCAAGCGATTCAAGAATCCGTTGTACCCCGCCGTCTTCACCGAATTCGCCATGCAGGGCATTGAAAGCAACGTCGCGGGGTTCCCAAGCAAACTCAGTCAGCTTAGATTCGTGGGGGTCGAGCCAAACCACATGATGCCCACAGATTCGCAGAGCCGTGAGCACTGCTCGACCGCTGGCCAAGCTAATGTCGCGTTCGGCGGATGCTCCTCCGCCTAAAACCACAATACGCCGGTTTGCTAAGGTTGTCATCGATCCGATCCTCCGTGATGTCGGCCTACTCATTCGGCACAGGTTTCGAGAATCCATATCTCGATGGGTCAGAGAGTGATGTCCCAAGTCACCACGAAAAGGTGATCAGTAGAATAGACATTTCCGACCAGTCGACACCTATCCAAATGAGCGTCGTACAGTTTACACTAGCTCCTTAGGTTCGCCAAGTGGCTTTTGATGAGTCGGCTGGGAATTCCATTTGGTTATTATTAGGGATGGCAGATCCATACGGCCGCGTTTTGCGTTGATCGGGAACACAGAGCAAATCCGTCTGACCACTTCACTATTTTAGCGAGACGAAATTCATGGACCTCAACAAAACACATATCACTGTTGTTCTCGACCGCTCTGGTTCAATGGGGATCATTCGCGAAGCCACGATCGAGGCGGTCAACGGGTACGTTGCTACTCAGCAAGAGGAATCGGGCGAATGCTTGCTGACGTTGGTGCAATTTGACGATCGTTACCAAGTCGATTGCGCGACGATTCCCATTCAGGATTTCGCACCATTGACGCTCGAAACCTATCAACCGCGTGGCAGCACGGCATTGCTGGATGCGATTGGTCGGACAATTTTGGAGAATGGACGGCAGTTTGCGGCGATGTCGGAAGCCGATCGACCGGGCATGGTTTTGTTTGTGATTCAGACCGATGGGCAAGAGAATTCCAGCCAAGAGTTTGACCTCGCACGGATCAACGACCTCATCGCCGAGCACCGGGACAAATACAATTGGCAGTTTGTGTTCTTGGGAGCCGACCAGGATGCCATTGCGTCCGCTGCGGCGATGGGGATCTCCGCCGGATCGTCGCTAGCGTATTCGCATAGTGCACGTGGTCAGCATGCGGCTTTCGCGGCAATGGCGAAGAACACATCGAAGTTTCGCAGTGCTCGTTCTGCTGGCGACGCGGAATCGCAAATTGAGTTCGACGAATTCGACCGCAACGATTCCATCGACGAGTGATTGAAAGCGTGTCACGACTCCTACAGCCGTGACACGCGTTATCTGCATTCACCGGACTTGGGGAGCGCGAAGGCTTTCCAAAAATCTCAGGATGGCGGAACGTTTGTGAGGACTGAGTTTGCGGTACCGTTCCCGCGAGAGTTTCGCGGCTCCGTCGTGACGTTCGATCGCGGCGTGCAATGTCGGTGATTTGCCATCGTGAAAGTATGGGGCGGAGTCGGCGACACCCCACAGTGGCGGCGTTTGCCATTCTGCTGGTTCGGGGATGTCTTCGGGCCAATCGTCCGGAATGGGAGGACCGTATCCGCCACCGTTGTTCCCTTCGTTTTCTTCCGGTTCGATTCGGTAAATGAGGAAGTCGCTGTAAATGCCATCGACCCCGCCAATACTCGGCGTGTGGCACTCCGCACATCCGACTTCGTGGAAAGCGTCTTCACCTTCGTGAATGATCTGACACGCTTCGGGATCATCGGGCAGAACCTGTTCGGGACGTGGCAGAGATTCCACAAACGCGACCAGTGCATCGAACTGTTGTTGATCCAAATCCAACTTTGCAGAGGAGTCCGTGATATTCACACGGGCGGACGCGGCATTTCGGGGGAGAAGTTGTTGCTTAAGCGGGTTCGAGAGGCCCATTTCCACCGCACATGCGACCGCAACGAATTCTTCCAGGTCAGCGAATTGGCCTTTCCAGCCGAGTTTCCCGATGCGGCCGTCATCCAGGGTTCGCACTTCGCCCGTGGGGATCATGTTCCAATTGCCTCGCATCTCCTGCCCCATCATGGAGAGATTTCGCTTCCAACGGTTCCAGGTAATCGCCTGATCGGTGATCTTCGACAACTCACCCACACCGAACAACGCCGGAGTGTTGATGGTTTGGAACGTCAGTGGATCGACACTCGGCACCCGAACTCGGCACATTCCATCGTTTGTGACACCGCCGGGTGTGGGCGGGAACAGCTCGCGGATGAGGGCTGTTGTCTCTTCGCATTCCTCCGAAACAGCAGACGCATGTACGACGCCTTCGTGAACCGGCTGTCCTCGGTCGATCGGAGCAACCAGGAATGTGAGGACATTCTTCGAGTTCGGTCCGGCTCCCCCAACGCCGCCTTGGAAGTGGCACGCCACACACGATTCCGCATTGTAGACCGGGCCTAATCCGTCGCCTTCCGCGGCGAGTTCGTCATTCACTTCCCAGGCATGAGTAAACAGATCCTGACCGAGGGCAATCGATTGCCGATCCGGCGTGTACCCCTGCCCGGCCTTCCAAGCCAGTCCGATGCCACACACGGCAGCCATCAGAAATACCGCTCGCCAGACGACGGGATTTGAAGGTTTCGTCATGGATTCTCTCCTAATCTTCGGTCACAAAGCGAAGCCTCTTGCTCTATCAGACCAGATTCTATTGAACTTTTGTTTCAAAAGAATTCAAGAACTCGGCATTTGTTCCAAGTTGCATCTCGCGACCACTTACGGAAAAATGGAGGTTCCCCGACGGAATGACGAATCCATGTGCCCGAAGGATTCGTTTCCATCCTCAATCAATTCACCATTTACGGTTCAGAATCATTCGTTGCAATTCGGCAATTCCGGCTTTGATGGCGGATTGACGCGGAACGCAAGGAGGTTTGGCATCGTGGTTCACCAGGTCTCGGAGTAGCGGAATGGCCAAGGCCAAACGCAGGATTGGCCCGTTTGAAATCGAGCGAAAGCTCGGTGATGGCGGTATGGGGGTCGTATATCTTGCGAAATACCTCAAAGATAATCGGATGGTCGCACTCAAGGTGCTGACGCCGACGATGTCGTCCGACATGAAACTCCGAGCCCGGTTTAACCGTGAAATGGAGATTCTCAAAAAGCTGCGTCACAAACACATTGTGCGTTACTTTGGCGGCGGTACCGTCGATGGGCAAACGTTTTACGCGATGGAGTACATCGACGGCGGCAGCGTCGAGGACCTGCTCGAAAAACGGGGGCGGCTCGGATGGGAACAAGTGATCGAGTTCACACGGGCGATCTGTAAAGGTCTGGAGTACGCCCATGAAGCGGGCATCGTCCATCGCGATTTGAAACCGGCCAATTTGTTTCTCACGAAGAAAGGTCAGTTGAAGATCGGAGATTTCGGCATCGCTCAGGACACCAACGCCACCGCGTTGACGGCTCCCGGCAGCACGGTCGGCACGTATGCGTACATGGCTCCCGAGCAAATCACCGGCAAGAAACCGATTTCCCGAAAAACCGATTTGTACGCCCTGGGATGCGTGATGTACGAGATGCTCACGCTACGGACGCCGTACGAACACGATTCGATGCCCGCGATGTTGATGGCCCATCTCAAAGAGGAACCGGAACGACTGACGAGTTTCGCCATCGATTGCCCGTACTGGTTGGAATCGCTCATCGAGAAGTTGATGGCCAAAGACCCCGAGGATCGCTACTTCGACGCGTTGGCGGTTCAGGTGGCTCTTGATGATGTCGGTCAACGAGTTGCGGCACGTACGGCAGTTTCCGGAGCCACGAAAGACGGTCGGACGGCCATCGCACCGGGATCACCCACCGTCGAAACCAAAGGCCGCAAGAAACGCAAGAAGAAGAAAAAAGCAGCCGGCCCGATCTATGAACGAACGTGGTTTCTCGTGATGTGTTTGGCGGCGTTGATTGGCTTTGTCACTTGGTCGGTTTGGCCGATGAGTGAGCAACGTCTTTACGAAGAAGCCAAGACGTTGATGGCGTCGAAGAATATCGACGATTGGCGAACCGCTCGCGAGAAGTTCATTGAGCCGCTGCAAGAGCGGTTTCCGAACAGTCAATACAATCCCGAGGTCCGTGAATGGCTCGACCGCATCGAAATGGACTTGGCTCTCCGGCAGTCCACAAGTCGGAAAGAGCGAGGCGTCAAACCCAAATCGGTTGCCGAAGCACAGTTCATGGAAGCCCAAGATTTTGAGGACTTTGGAGACTTGGCCTTCGCGGATTCCAAATACGCTCAATTGATCGAATCCATCCGTGGCAACGAAGACGCCCGTCCGTTTCGATTGTTAGCCGAAAAACAACGGGCACAAATCGCCGATCGGCAAAGCGATCCGCCGATCACTTCGGTCGAGTTCGTCAATCAGCAACTCCGTGAAGCGGAAGGATTGTTCCTGGACGATCAACTTCTGGGAGCCCAGAAAATCTGGCGACGAATCAACAGTCTTTATCGAGACAATCCCACTTATCAGAAACAAGTCGAACATAGTGTGAGTCGACTCGCCGGCAAGAAAGTTCAACCGCTCGAAGAAGTTCTCCGTGAGGACACCTCGGACAACGACGAATGAACCACGAGAGTCCCGCCCACGGACCGAATCGTTTCGCTTCCGATTATGCGAGTTTGGCGAAACCGTGCGTCCGGGAACCGAAAAAACAGCCGCCGATACGTTTTTGGGCGGCTCGCCGGTAGACATTTGCGATTGAGGATCGACAATAGACAGATCGATTTTGCCCGATTTGTCACGATTCCAGAGAGCGAGAGTCGTATGCCCCGTTGGATTGCCTACCCTTTGGCCTGCGTGATGGTTTGTTTTGCAGCCCGTTTCGCGGCTTCGGAAGAAACCCCCGCAAACGCGGAAAAACAGGTGGAATCCGGTCATTCCTTTCATGGCGAAGCCTTCAATGAAGGACCTCGGCAGAGTGCGTATTTGATGGAAGGCACCGGGGCGGTTCACTTTCCGTGTTCGTCGAAGAAGGAACTTGTCCAAAAGTTCGTTGACCAAGGTGTCGGTCAACTGCACGGATTTTGGTACTTCGAAGCCGAGCGATCTTTTCGCCAAGCCGCCGCGATCGACCCGGATTGTGCGATCGCCTATTGGGGAATGGCGATGGCGAATAAAAACAATTCCGAACGTGCGAAGGGATTCATCGAGGAAGCCGTTGAGCGACTCGATCATGCCGACGCTCGTGAGAAAGCCTTCATCAATGCTTTGAACGAGTACTGGAATCCGAAAAAGAAAGATCGAAACGCCAAGGACCGCAAACGCGACTACGTCAAAGCGTTGGAAGAGATTTCACTCGACCATCCCGATGACATCGAAGCGAAAGCGTTTCTGTGTTTGGCGTTGTACGAGTACCGCCGCGATTTGGAACTCCCGAGCACGCTCACGGTGGATGCTCTCATGAGGGATGTGCTCGCGGCGAATCCACTGCATCCGGTGCATCATTACCGCATCCATCTGTGGGATTACAAGAAACCCGCTCGGGCGTTGAACTCGGCGGCGAAGTGCGGTGAATCGTCACCGGCGATTGCTCACATGTGGCATATGCCGGGGCATATTTATTCCCGACTCAAACGTTATCACGATGCCGCCTGGCAGCAAGAGGCGTCGGCTCGTGTCGATCACGCCCACATGATTCGTGATCGTGTGCTGCCCGATCAAATTCACAACTTCGCTCACAATAATGAATGGCTCACGCGGAACTTGGTGCACGTCGGGCGAATTCACGATGCCGTCGCTCTCGCCAAGAACATGACGGAACTCCCGCACCATCCGAAGTACAACCGCATCGACAAGTCCGGTTCGTCGGCGTCTTACGGTCGGTTGCGGCTATTCGATGTTCTCAATGAAGCCGAGTTATGGAACGAACTGATTCAACTTTCCGAGACGTCGTACTTGGCTCCCACAGACATCACGCGGGAGCAAATCAAACGACTTCGATACTTGGGACGAGCCCAATTCCAGGTGGGCGATTTCGAAGCGGCTCAACAAACACGTGCTGGGTTGGTGAAACTCCAAGCCACGCAGAAAGCGAAGCAAGAAGAAGCCGTCAAGAACGCTCGTGACAAAGCGCTTGCCGAGGCGAAAGACAAGGACGAAAAAGCTCGCAAGAAAGCCGTTGCCGATGCCGAGTCGAAAGCTCGCAAACCATTTGGTTCCACGTTGCGATCACTCACGCAGGCATTGAACGAAATGGACGGCCGCCAAGCTGTCGCTGACAAGGACTTTCAAAAAGGATACGACCTGATCAAGAAAGCCGGGCGAGCCGATGCGTTCGAACTGGCGGAATTGCACCGTTTGAATGGCAAAGTCAAAGAGGCTGCGAAAGCGGTCGACTCCGAAGTGAAGCGGAACAAGAACGAAGCGTTGCCACTCGCGAAAGCTGTCGCATTGCAATGGCGACTTGGCAATCAAGAAGCTGCGAAGAAAGCCTTCAAAGAACTACAAACCGTTGGCCAAGCGGCGGATCTTGACACACCCGTGTTCGCTGCCCTCGCTCCGATCGCCAAGGAACTAGGTATGCCATCCGATTGGCGAACACCGCAACCACGACCGGACGACTTCGGTACCCGACCGCCGCTCGACGATCTTGGCCCGTTCCGCTGGCATCCGACGCCTGCGGAGTCCTGGTCGCTTCAGGATGCGGAAGGTCGGTCGCATTCGCTGTCCTCGTACCGTGGAAAACCGGTTGTGGTCATCTTTTATCTGGGAGCCGGTTGCTTGCACTGTGCCCAGCAACTTCAGGCGTTCGGTCCGAAGACCAAGGAGTTCCAAGACGCTGGAATCGAACTCATCGCCATCAGCACCGATGACATCAAGAACCTACGACGTTCCCATGAGAATTACCGCGATGGCGTCTTCCCGTTTCCGTTGGTTTCCGATGCCGAACGGGAAGTCTTCAAAGCGTACCGGTGTTTCGATGACTTTGAAGGCTTTGCGATGCACGGCACGTTTCTGATTGACGGCAGCGGTCTGGTGCGTTGGCAGGACATCAGTTACGAACCGTTCATGGATCCGGATTTTGTCTTGCAGGAAGCAGAACGGTTGCTCGGCCAGTCGCAGAAGAAAACCGTCATCACCGCTTTGAAACCTGCGGCTCCCGCCGTCGCTGAGAAACAGAACCGTCAACGCGACGATGCCGGGAAGTGACTTGTGCAATCGGCGTCGGGAAGAAATTTCCATCTCGCTTCTAAAAAGCGAAAGACTCTCTTTCCCGATTCGCCGGTTTGTGATTAAATCGAATGTAACAGGTTACGCATTCGCTGATTTTCTTGCGAGAAGGGCTCGAACGCAATGCTCCACTTTACGTGCGATCTCTGCGGAACGACATTAGGTGAGGAACGGTTCGTCGCGCGGGTTGAGGTATACCCAGCGTTCGATCCGGAAGAGATCAGCGAGGAGGACTTAGATACGGACCATCTCGAACAAGTGGCCGACGCGATCGCGGAAATGGAAGCGACCGGGGAATCTCTCGCAGAGTGCAGTCCCCAAGAATTCCGTTACGACCTCTGCCCGAAATGTCACGAACGGTACCGGACCGATCCCCTCGGAAGACATATGCCCCGCCGTCTCAATTTCAGCGACAATTAACATCTGTTTCGATGATGTGTAACCTTCCGAAACGATTGTTGTTCTGCGGAAACACCTCGACTGTCGCGACACCGCAATGAGACGTGACTCCGTGCAAATGTCGCGGCGACCTTGGCCTGTTTGGCTGGTGGTGTTGTTTCTTGCTCTGACAGTTTGGCGAACGCTCTCGCGTCGTCCGGAGTTGCCAGACCGGTTGCCTCCCGCGATGGAACCGACTCGGGTCGTGCGTGTGGTCGATGGCGACACGCTGTTGCTCGAAGATGGTGTCCGTGTGCGACTGTTGGGAGTCGACACGCCCGAAACCAAGCGGCCGAATCATCCCGTGGAACCGCTCGGTCCAGAGGCGTCGGCTTTCACGCGGAGTTTCATCGGTTCACAACCGATTCGGCTTGAATACGACCGTGAGCGTCGTGATCGGTTTGGTCGAGTGCTCGCCTACGTATATGTCGGTGATCAACTCTTAAACGAGGAGTTGATACGTGCCGGTTTCAGCCGGGCCGAAACACGATTCTCGTTCAGCCAAACCATGAAACGTCGGTTCCGCGACGCTGAGGAATTCGCACGAACCGAAGTAAACGGAATCTGGCGATTAGAAGTTACACCATAGGATGTGATTGTCGTGTCACATCTCGATGTTCAAGGCACGCGGACGACGAGCAGCGTTTGGTCGTCGTCGGCTTTCGTGTGTGTGTTCAACGAGAGAAGTTTGGTAATCGAGTCCAACATTTCATCGGCCGATTGACTGCCCGAGCTGGATAGAATCGCTTCACTCAAACCGGCGGTTCGCACCATCCGCTCTTTCTTCCCGATGGCCTCGGTAATGCCATCGGAGAAGAAGATCAAATAGTCGCCGCTTTCGAGCTTCTGTTCCGAGGACTCGTAATCGGAACCATTGATCACGCCGGTGAGAAGTCCGTGCGATTCCAATTCAATGATGGAACGTCCGCGGACAAGCAACGGGCAACAATGCCCCGCGTTCGTATAGCGGAAGGTTTTCCGCTTCGTATCCAGAACACCGTAGACCAATGACATGAACTGATAGGATTCCGTGAGTCGGCACAAAGCATCGTTGACACGTTCCATCGCGTGAACCGTATCCAACGATTTCGAATCACCCGGATAGCCAAGCACGTTGAGTGCTCCGCGGGCGGCAGCCGAGACCATGCACGCCGCCACACCATGACCACTGGCATCACCAACCGCCACAATCGTTCGGCGTGGGTCCCAGGGCATGACCTCGCAAACGTCGCCACCAAGTTCGGAGCAACTTCGACAGAACCCGGCGACATCAATGCCAGAGGTCTGGAGTTGCAAATCGAGATTTCGCCCGATCACGTTGGACGATGCGTATTCAACTTCGCTGCGTAATCGCTGACCGTTCCGCCAGTGATGCGTGAGCACTTCCCGTTCGATCGTCGTCGCGAGTTGCACGATCAGCGACTCGATCACTTGTAACTCCCGAGTCGAAGGTTCCCGCGATCGGCGGTCGAAGGTCCAAAGTGTTCCCAACGGCATCTCTGGATCACCGACACGGACTACGCATGCCGACTGCACATCGTCCGGGAACCAACGCGAATGGATGGCCGAGGTTTTCTGCAAAAGAACCTGTCGACCTTGCATGAGTGCGAGCCAATCAGGGGAGTCCGGTTGCAGGAGTCGCAACGCTCGGGGAGTTTGACGCGGCTCTTGCTGATAGGATTCTCGCAGCACCAACCGCCGCCGAGTGGGGTCGAGCAAGAACAACGCTGCCCCGCGATATCCCGTGAGCCGGCAGATCATCTCCAGTTGCTTGCGGGCCACGATGCGAAGATCGACCCCGCCACTGTCCTCCCGGCGAGCGTGCAACCAACCGGAGAGTTCTTCACTCTGTCGCAGGAGTTGGCTTTCCAAATCCTGCACGTCTCCGATCAATTCTTGCAACTTCTCACGAACCTGAGGAAGCGAAGAATCACCGCTCTCTTTAGTTGGATGGAGTTGTTCGAGCAGTTCGAGAACCAACTCGGCGGTTTGAACGGGATGACCATTTGTCACTAATTCCGAACCGCCATGGGGATTGTTTCTCGAGTTGTCGATGATGGTTCGCGACATGGACCGGCCCTTGATCACAGCTACATTGGCAGAATGCCTTCGTCAATGATTTTAGCATCGTCGCGGTGGCGGTTCGGTCCTTATTCCTTTTGAAAATACCAGGACTTTAACGGTTACGCCGATTCCACCACGAACCGCAATCCGGTCTAGAATTCCTTCTGGGATGCGTCGTCTTTGTAGATCGGCAATACGCGGTAGTACACTTCGAGTGTCATCACGGCTAGACAGGTCATGTAGAGTCGGCCGCCTTGGCTACCGTGTCGATCGGCTAAGTTCCAACTTCCCTTTTCGGGGCCATCTTTGCGTTGGGTTTTAACCAGCCAGTCACGCATCCGCCGATTCCAACTGTTCCACAGCTCGCCTTCGGCATTGGTATATTGAATGACCGACTGCGTCGCGTAGTAGTTGTAATACATGTCGTTGCGAGCGGGTCCGGTTTCGACCAGATAGCGGATGCCCTCGCCAAGAGCCTCTTCCTCATGGTCCCATCCGAGGTACATCCGACACAGCAAACCGATGGCCGTCGTTGATGCTTTCGGTCCTTGACCGGGCGTGTAGGAATATTGGGAACCATCGTTTTTCGCGACGCTATTGAGAAACTTCCGCGCCCCGCTGATGGCATGACGAGGGACTTCCAAACCTGCTTGATGACCACTTTTCAGGGCCATGATTTCCCAACCGACGACCGATGTGTCACCCGCTTGCTGCACCTGATATCGCCATCCCCCGCCTCTCGGGTCTTGGGCTTTGACAATGAACTGAATCGCTCCTTCGGCCGGTCGACGCAACAAGCGGTCTTTGGTCATGCCGTAGGCTTCGCAAAGGGCGATCGTCACCAATCCTTGAATGTACATCCCGGCATTGCCGACATTCTCGCCGCGAAAATCCCAACCGTTCGGTCCACGGTTCGACACGAAATTGAGCCGCAGAAAATCGATGCCTTGTTTCACTGTTTGCTGATACGGTCCCGGGGCGGTGTGCGTGTGGCCGGCTCCGAGGAACGTCATGAGTGCCATTGCCGTCGCACCGTTTTCGCCATTTCGGAGTCGTCCCGCTTGCGAAGATTTGCCAATCTCGGCGAAGTTCCAACTCCCGTCGGCCTTTTGAACCGAGGCCAACCATTCCAAGCCCGAGGCCACTGCGTTGTCACTCGCTTGGTTCCCGCCCCGCTTGGACAAAGCCCGATCGCGATTGGCCTGGCTGCGTCCTTCCCGATGATCCGTGATCTTGTCCAATGGCGTGCCGGCAAGAGAATCGAGTTTCAGGTCAAGACTCGCTTCCAGATCACTGATATCGAGTTCGTTTGTGTCCGGTTCGAGTGACTCCATCTCCGTTAACTCGGGGGCCAATTCCGAATCGGTGTCGATCTGCGGCGGTGCCAATTCCGGTGGTTGTTCGACGACTTCAAACGTCAAATCCTCAATCGTCTGCTCCTTATTCGAAACGAGCAGATTGAGCAGCATATCCTTGGTGTCGTGTGGCATTACGATCAACCACATCACCAGCAACACCGCCGCATGCAGAATGAGACTCAAACCGTACGCAGAACTGAGATGCCGCACCAATCGGCGATACGCAGACGGAGTGGGTTGTTCCGCGGCGTCTTCCTCGTGGATGGGTTCGGGTGTTTCGAGTGTCTCTTCGACCGGTTCTGGGGGCGGTGCTGGTTGTGTGGGAGCGGGGTCCGTCTGAGTGGCCACGTTGACCGATTCGCGCGATTTGACCAACCAAGCGGGCGGCTGCGGACTCTCCGGCTGACGAGCTTTGAGCAGCCAGGACGGTGGTGGTGGCGGTTCAACGGCGGCCGATTCCGTTACCGAGTTTTCGGAATGAGTCATATTCAACCGCCAACTACGAAGTGAACAAGAGTTGCTCGAATGGGGGCGAGATGTGTGAAGTTTACAGTATCAGGTTCCTTTCGCTTGTCAATTGCGACTTGGTCTCCGCAGCGTTGCGCGTTGCCATGCCGTGACTTGCGCTGTGTACGTGTCTTCGCCACGATCCCAGACCCGAGGCAACAAATCTCCGAACGCGTTGGCTTCGATGATTGCACAGCTTCGGAAGTTCGGACGAATCAGGACATCCAACCCCAAACAGAATGTCTTGGGAAACACTGCTGCCGTTTGGCGACAGGTTTCCAGCATGGTTTCCCATGTCGCCTCCGACATTCGTGATCGCAGCAACGCCAGGTCACCGCGTTGGTTTCCGAGATGCAGGTTCGTCAGCGGACCGGAGCTTGTCCGCATGACCATCTGACGCGGTTCACCGGCGATTGTGACGATTCGCAGATCAAACGTTTTTCCCGCCAAACCGGCTTTGGGTAGCCAACATTCCACGTGCAAACCATCGTGGCCGAGAGTGTCGATCAGCTGCCGGATTTCGGGAAACGTGGTGTACCGGCGGACTCGCAACGAGTTGTAAAGTTCCACACCATCGGGCGTGGAAACCATCTCTGTGCTGGTGGTGACGATTGTCTGTCGCTTGTTCGTCTGGAACGCCAACACGCCCGACGCCGACGAACCCCACGGTTGCTTGAGGAACAATCGTCGTTCGTCCGTGCGTTCGATGAGGGCTTGCAGTTCCTCGAATGAAGACACGATGCCAAGCGATCGTGGCACGGGCACACCGGCCGTTGCCAGCCGATTCAGACAGGTCGGCTTCTCGAACAGAATCGGAATGTCACGGGGGGAGGACATCCAAGCCGAATCGGAACACACACCGTCGAACGACTCCATCAACGATCGGAAGCCGTGAAACCACCGTCGCTGATGAAGAATCCGACCCGGTTGCCACTCTGATTCGATGCGGTCTGTTTGGCGTGAGCCTCGTTGAATCAGTAGTCGTTCGACGTCCGCGTTTTCGCCGGGAGAATCCAACCGGATCACGGAACCACTCGGCACGACATCGCCTAGCGAGATGCGTTCGGTCAACAGATCGTGATAGGAAGCCACGATCGGCGTCGGCAACCCACGTCGCGTTACCGCATCGGTAAACAGTGTGACGCGGCGATTCTCCGGGTTGCCGATGACGACGAATTGCATTTCACTCACCGATTGACACGTAGCGTCCCCATTCCTCTTCGGTTTCCTGTTCCTCGACATTCACCTCGCACGGCAACTCGGAAACTTGTTTCATCATTTCGTTGCTCATGTAGTGATGCGAAAGATCAAGCTTCTTCAGCGTCTTGACGTTCTCGCACGCGAGCAGTTTTTCCGCCCCGGCGTCGCCAAGTGTACCCAGGGAAAGGTCAAGCGTTTCCAATTGTGCCACGATTGGCGAAACGCTGACCACTCCGGCGACGTCGTCAGCAATCTCGCTGTTCTTGAGCCCCAACGTCTTGAGTTTCGGAAACCGATTGGCTTGCAGGAGTGCTTCGACATCCGCGATGGTGCCGGTCCAACCGTAGCCCGAATCGCCCAGGTACAATTCCAGGTGTTCAAGTTCCGGCAGTTGTGCATTCGCAAGTTGCTGAAGGATTTCGCGTGGCATTCCGCCGGTTTGCACGATCAGCGTTTTCAACTGGTCGTGTGCGATATCGCCCAAACTTAGCCCTTCACCACCGCGAACTTGGAACGTCCGCAGTTTTGGGAACGCTGTCCAAACCGGCGACACATCGGTTTGTTGGATCCAAGAGACTTCATTCTCTTCGTAAATGATGTCGCCGATGAAAAGCCCGGTAAGGCTCGGCAATCGTGGAGCGGCGGCGATGACGGCTTCCACGATCGGTGCCATCGATTCCTCGTACATCTCCTCGGAATATGCCCCGGTGAGCACGCCGGTCACGCGATCGACATTCTCCGCCGTGAGGAAATCGGTCAGCAATTCACTGAACGATTCTTCGGAATCGTACTCCAGACGTAACCGGTAGTTCGTTGTTTCCGGTTCGAGTGTCATTCCAACTTCGTAATCGACTACCTTCTTGCCGTCAAACTCTTCCGCATGTTCCCCGAACGCCATGACCATTCTCCCATTGTATTGGATTTAGCCGCGAGAACTGATGTCAACATGCTGACATCTCCGGCCCCCCGCCGCAACGGATGAGAAGTGCATCTGCCGAGTTGCGGTTCGGGAACGAGATGAATCCTTATGGCAAGTTCGGTACTCTAAAACCTCGCGAAGCGGTTCCGCCTTTGGATTTTACGGAGTTTCGACCCTTGAAAATGATTCGCTATCTCACATTCGCTGGGTGTCTTGTCATCGGTGTGAATTCGGTTTCCGCCGTGGAGCGACCGAACATCGTGTATATCTTGGCTGACGATCTCGGTTTCGGAGACGTGAGTTGCTACAACCCCGATTCCAAAATCGACACACCGAACATTGATCGGTTGGCGAAGGAAGGAGTGCGGTTCACCGATGCCCACACGCCGTCCGCCGTTTGCACGCCGACGCGGTATGGCATTCTCACGGGGCGGTACGCGTGGCGAACGAAGATGAAAATCCGCGTGCTCGATGGACTCGATCCACCGTTGATCGAAGACGGTCGGCTCACGGTGGCCTCCCTGCTCAAGCAGCACGGTTATCACACGGGGTGCGTCGGCAAGTGGCATCTGGGCATGCAATGGACCGACAAGACCGGCCAACCTGTGCCGTACTTGCCGGTCGAAACCAAGGGCCGTCCACGACCGGGGGATGACGTGGACTACACGCGACCTGTTATCGGTGGTCCGACCGCACGCGGGTTCGACGAGTACTTCGGCATTTCCGCATCGCTGAATATGTCACCGTTCTGCTATATCCAAGACGATCGTCCCGTCCACTTGCCGACGCTTCATCAAGAACGAATGTCGACAGAGTTCATCAGTGTCGATAAAGGCGTGCGTTCGCCGGACTTCACGATTTACGGCGTCTTGCCACGATTGACGGGCGAAGCGATTAATTTCCTCGAACGACAAGCTCAGTCTGAAGCCGATCAACCGTTTTTCCTCTACATGCCGCTGACGTCACCGCATTTGCCGCTCGTGCCCAACGAAGAATATCGTGGTCATAGCCAAGCGGGTCACTATGGGGATTTCGTGGTGGAAACGGATTCGATTGTCGGTTCCATCCTCGAAACGTTGGATCGCACCGGGCAAGCCGAGAACACGTTGTTCATCTTCACTTCCGACAATGGCGGGCTCTATCACTATTGGACGCCCCAAGAAAGCGACGACCAAAAAAATTACCGCATGACCGCTCGCGGAAAATACGTGAAGCAATTTGGACACCAAGGCAACGCTCATTTGCGTGGGACGAAAGCGGATATTTGGGAGGGCGGACACCGTGTGCCGTTCATCGTGCGTTGGCCCGGCAAAACTCCGGCGGGGGCAGTGAGTGATGAATTGATTGAACTGACCGATCTTCTCGCAACGTGTGCGGCTATGTTGGAAGTGGAACTTCCCGAAGGAGCCGGCGAAGACAGCAAAAACATTCTGCCTGCATTACTCACCGAGCAACCTGTCGAACCGGTCCGGACATTCGCGGTGCATCATTCGTTGTGGGGTGCGTTTGCAATTCGACAGGGACCGTGGAAATTGATTCTCCAACGGGGTTCCGGCGGCTTCACCTTTCCCCGTAGGATCGATCCGCAAAAAGCTGGCGGCCCACCGGGGCAATTGTACAACCTCGAAGAAGATCCCTCGGAAACGAAAAACGTGTGGAAGGAACACCCCGAAGTTGTGGAACAACTCACAACCCATCTCGAACAGATCCGCGGTGACGATTGAGATTCGGCGGCTCATCATTGATGCGCCATTCCGAAACGAAAACTCCCCATGACCGCGTCGGAAAAGGCGGTTCATGGGGAGTCGGAATCATCGATTACTTCGTTGATCAAATCAGTTCGTGAATGAGTTCTCGATTGTCGACCAAGTATTGTGGCCGACCGTTGGGGTCGGTCAGTGTGGTGGTGTGGGCATCAATGCCGAGCATATGGTAGACGGTGTGGAAGATGTGTTGGAGATGAACCGGGCGATCTTGCGGTTCTTCACCGAGTCGGTTGGTCGCCCCGATCGCTTGCCCATGTTGCATTCCGCCGCCAGCGAGGAAGAAGAATGCAGCCCGTGGCCAGTGATCACGACCGGCGTTGCCGTTGATGCGTGGCGTTCGTCCGAACTCACCAGACATCATGATGATGGTGTCGTCGAGTTGGCCGTGTGCATCGAGGTCTTCAATTAACGCGGTCAACGCTCGACTGAGGGCCGGGAGTTGCTCTCGCATGCGATCGAAGTTTTTGCCATGGGTGTCCCAACCGCCCCAAGAGAACGAAACGCACCGCACGCCCGCGTCGATCAATCGGCGAGACACCAAGAACCGTTCATTGTCGCGACGTCGCCGGTTCGATTGATCGTTGATGCCGTAACGATCAATCGCTCGTGGGTCGGCTTTCTTCAAGTCCAAGGCATCGTAAAGCTTACCGGACGTGACGATACCGACGGCCCGTTCGGTGAAACTGTCCATGGCTTCCATCATGCCGCTGCCATCGACATCGCGACGCAAACGATCCAACTCACCCAGCAACGACTGCCGACCACTTAAACGATCGCGACTCACGCTGCGATTGAGTTGCAAATTGGAACGCCCGGTGCTGTCCGGTCGGTAGGCAGCGTTGGTTTGCCCCAAGAATCCGGGCTTGGTCCATCCCGTTAAGTCAACCGCAGTTGGAGCGGTCCCGTGCGGCGTGGATTGCGATGGTCCCATCAGTTTCGACATCACCGCACCCACTCCGGGGCGACCACCGAGCGAACTCAGTTCGCGTTGCGACCAACCAGATTCGGACTGCTTCGGATTGTGCTCGTTCCGCATGCCGTCAACCGAGCGAATGACCGAGAATTTATCGCCAACCGTTGCGAGGTCGGTCATCAATTCGCAAATGTCCAAGCCGGGAGATGAGGTGGCAATGGGAGAAAATTCTCCCCGGAACTCCTTGGGAGCATTGGGTTTCAGGTCGAACGTGTCCATGTGGGTTGGACCGCCCGAAAGGTAAATGTTGATAATGGATTTCCCAGTCGCCCGAGCACCGGCGGCCGCTTCGGCTTGCAGGAGCTTGGGGAGCGTGAGGCCACCGACGGCCAAACCACCGATTTTCAAGAACCCGCGTCGTGTTAATCCGTCACAGAATTGTTGTCGGCCACTGAGAAGATCCCACATGTTCGCGCTCCAGAAGAATGAAAAAGCGACTCAAACAGCAGTCATGGGTGCCGATAGCAAGATATGATTGAGGTGTCCTCACACTTCAGCATACCGAAACAAATGCCCAGAACTATCAGGAAATGTTGAATTCTTGACGCGAACTTCGCGAGATTCCGCTAAGATTTGCCTTGATTGGTTTTGGGGACCGTTCTGGCACCGTTCGTCTGTTCGTGATAGATTGAACGAGAATCAGCGGCGGTTACACTTTTTTGGAAAAAAAATTCAAACCAACCCGCCAAACTTGTGTTCTTCACTTGATTTCCGATTGGACTCGTGATTTTCCCGGTTGTGGCGGCTGGTGGAATGCGTTTTGTCGCAGTGAGCTGTTTGTGGGCTTGGTCGTTCGGTGGAACGGTCTGGGGTCACAGTTGGCTTCATCAGCACTTTGGTGGTGAGGCGACACGCCGAAACTCAACTTCAACTTTGTGGGTATCAAGGGAACACATCCATGCCATCGCTCGATCCGGAACGTGCGGGCCAACTGGCACGTGATTGCTGGCGGAAAGGCAATGAGGCTCTCAATTCGAAGAATTGGGATTTTGCCATCGAGATGTTCGCACAAGCCGCCAAATTAGTTCCTGACAACCTGATGTACCGTCAAGTTCTCCGTGGTGCGGAGCACAAAAAATACGGCGACAATGGCAAAGGTGCTCGCATGGCGAGTGCGAAGCTCATGGGCATCAGGAGTCGGCTGAAGAAAGCCCGCTCGAAAGAAGAGTGGGACGACGTCGACGCCGCCGCCGAAGAGGGGTTGAAAGTGAACCCCTGGGATGGGTCACTCAACTTTGAGTTGGGAACCGCCTGTTCCAAGCGGGAATACTTGGATGTGGCGATTTTCGCCTTTGGTGAAGCCGTCAAAGCGGAGACGGAAAACCGCGACTATCTCCGGGCTCTCGGTGACGCCCATCTCGAAAAAGAGAATTACGACGAGGCTGCCAAGTTTTGGGGACGGGTGTACGAACTCGATCCGCACGATGGTGAAGCCCGCTCGAAGTGTTCGCAGATTCAAGTCGAGAAAGCCACCAAGAAGGGCGGTTATCGCGAAGCCGAAGGCACTCGGGATGTCGCCACCGAAAAAACGGCTTACGAGCAGGCTCGTGGCGATCGGTCGTCGAAGGGGGCTGACGTGATCAACCCCGGCGATGATCCCGTCAAAGACTTGGAAATGGCGATTCGCAAGAATCCCGACGATGTCGACAACTACGTCAAGTTGGCCGAGCTTCATCGCAAGGAAAAACGGTACGAAGCCGCTCTCAAATATGCCCGCAAAGCCGGTGAGATGAGCGATGAACCAACCGTGAGCGAGTTGGTGGAAGACGTGGAATTGGAATTGCTTCGTCAGCGGCTCGACAAAGCCAACGACGAGATGAACGCCAATCCCGAAGATGAAGCGGTCAAAGGGTTTCGTGACAAGTTGCTGCGAAAACTGGTGAAGCACGAAATCGATGTTCTCGCAGGGCGGGTGAAGCGATACCCCAAGAACTCACAGCTCAAATTCGATCTCGGAAAACGCTATCGGCAAGTCGGGAAGTACTCGGATGCCATCCAACTGTTTCAGCAATCGGTTGCTGACCAGCGGTTGGAATCGGAGGCGTTGGTGCATCTTGGCCATTGCTTCATCAAAGAGAAGAAATTCCCGCTCGCCAAACGGCAATTCGAGAAGGCCATTCCCAAACTCAACAAGCAAGACGACCCCGATTTGTACAAAGACGCTTGCTACGCCCTGGCCCGGTTGGAAGAGGAATCTGGCAATACCGACCAAGCCGAAGAACTCTACAGCAACATCTTGGAAATCGACTACAACTACCGCAACGTGCAAAAACGGCTGGAGAAAATTCAGTCCGGCGAATCGGGCGGAAGCGACGATTGATCGAGAGTGATTGACTCTCGGACGGTAGACAACCGTCATCCTCTCTTAGTGCTCGCTAACCGATGACAGACTGGCAATTCGGTTTGCCAGTTCTTCGGCGGTATCCTGACCGTTGATCGGTACCGCGATGCACTCTTCCAGATTGCGGAACCAGGTGTGTTGCCGTTTGGCGAATTGCCGGGTGCGACGTTGAATCAGGTCGATCGTCTCGTCCAGCGATTGCTCACCGTGAATATGCGCAATCGCTTCTTTGTATCCCAGGGCTTGTGCGGCGGTGTGGCTGATGGGCGGTGTGCGGTCGAGAAGCCCGCGGACTTCCTCGATCAGACCCTCGGCGATCATCGCTTCGACACGACGATTGATTCGCGAATGCAACCATTCTCGTGGTGGTTCCAGCCAAAAAACGTGTCGCGGGCGGTCTTCCGGAGCCAAGGCTGCTTGACGTTGTTGCTGGGACAACGGTTGGCCGGTTACGTGATGAACTTCCAATGCTCTGACGAGCCTCCGTGCATCATTCGGATGCAATTTGGCGGCCGATTCGGGGTCGACTTTTGCCAACTCGCGATGCAACCACTGCGGGTCTTCCTGGGCGGCTTGCGTTTCGATTCGCTGCCGAAATTCCAGATTGGCAGCGGGACCGTCGAACACACCTCGCAACAATCCCCGCAGGTACAACCCCGTTCCGCCGACGAACAGCGGCACACGATCGCGGGCGACGATTTCTCGGCACACGCGGTCGGCAGCGGTGACGTACTCCGCAAGGCTGTAATCTTCATGCGGTTCGAGAATGTCGATCAGATGATGCGGCACCGCGGCTTGTTGCTCCGGTGTCGCTTTGGCCGTTCCGATATCCATGCCTCGATAAAGAGACATCGAATCCATCGCAACGATCTCCGCGTTGATCCGATGTGCCAAATGAATCGCGACTTCACTCTTGCCACTGGCGGTCGGGCCGCCTAGAAACCAAGCGGATCGCAGAATCGAGATGTCGATGTGCATGGCAAACAAAGTCGAAGGTGCAAACGGGGGCCGAACAAGGACTTTCCTAACGCGACGTGGAACCTTAATATAGCGTCCGGCTTGGCTCGACTAGAGGCTGAGCACGCAAACTCGAAGAATCACGCTTGAAAATCGTCGCGAAAGTCCGACAAATGGCTGAATTTGAATACAGTAGTTCGATCTCTTGTGAAGCCGCCAAGTTGTTCGAATTCATCATTCGACCACACGATGCCTACACGCTTTCGCCACCGAAAATGAACATCACTCTGCTCCAAACCCCTGAAGTGATCTCACTTGGCAGCGTGATTCGGTTCCAAGTGGAAGCCTTTGGAATGACGCAAGAGTTCACGCACGAAGTGATCGCCTTTGATCCCGGCCAACGATTTGTCGAGCAACAAACCGCCGGTCTGTTCAAGAAATACGTTCACGAACACACCGTCACGCCGACCGAGGATGGTGTCACGCTGCGGGATCGCGTGGAATTCGAGCCACCCGGCGGAATGGTCGGTTTCATGTTGACCGAAGACCGCATCCGCGAAAACTTGCAAAAAAGCCTGGAATACAGCCACGGCGAATTGAAGAAACAGATGGAAACCGCATGAATCAACCCGACCGACCCCGTCCGCCGCGTCGTCCGAGTCAATCTCGGCGTCGCCGGGAACGAGACCGAGCCAACAAAGGCACGGGCACGGCGTTCGCGTTGATTGGGTTGCTGGTGATTGTCGGGATTTTGCTTGGTCTGGGAATGATGGTCATGCCGAATGTGTTCTACATTCCCGTGATCGTGTTCGGTTTTGGCGTCTTCGCGGCGCTTCATTACCTTGTATGGGGGTGGTGGTTAGGCGGTGGAGCAGAAGAGGAAAATCGCTTCTGGGAAAACGCGGAACCGCCCGCTTCAGAACGGGGTTCCGACGATCCGTGGCTTGACGTAGAATAGAGCCCCATTCGGCTGACCGACGTGCAGCCAGGACCATTCGACTGAGCAACTTTCCCATGTTGCTGCATTCTCAATCCATGTCATCATTTCTCGGTTTGTGCGTGAATGCTCGCTGAGAGCGTCATTGGCTGAGTGGTGATCACTGGTTCAAAGAGTCTAGTCAGCGTCTCGAACTGCCCTTTCCCTCGCGAAACTCGGAATCGGTTCATGAATTCCTCATTCGCTCGTATCTCGTTGTTTCTTCTCGTCGTTGGATTTGCCACACCGTCGATTCCGGCGGCAGATTCCCTGGTGATGCGGAAGCTCGATACAATCCGTTCGCAGCACCAGCGTTTGCAGGAAGAACTCCGGACGGAATTAGCGACGATCATTCCCAAAGTCGAAGCCGACGGAGACACGGAAGTCGCTGCGGAGATTCGCCGACTGATGAGGCCGATCGAGTCCTCGCAGTTGCAATTCTCAAAGTTGCCCACCGAAGTCGCCCCGAAGATTTCGCGAAACCTGCCCGACGACGAGCAAGCTTGGCGGCGAGAACTGCATGCGACTCGCGAGAAGTTCGGCGACTCGATGTATCGGTTGTCACGGACGGCATTGCACGCGGGGTTTCCCAGTTATGCCTACCGATTGGTTCGGGAAACGGCCAACATTTTTCCGGATCATTCTCAAGCCCGGCGGTTGCTGGGGTATGTCCGGGTGGAAGATCGTTGGGTCACACCGTTTGCTGCCAAGATGGCTCGTGAACGTCGGGTTTGGCACGACACGTTCGGTTGGTTGCGTGCCGACGAAGTGGACCGATACGAAAATGGCGAACGGTTTTATCGACGTTGGATGCCCGCCGCTCAGGAAGCCGAAATTCGTCAAGATTTCCGACACGCTTGGGAAGTCCGCACCGAACATTTCTTGATCAAAACTAACCACAGTCTGGAAAGTGGAGTCGAAATCGCCACGAAACTGGAAGAGTTCTATGAATTCTTTCAGCAAACGTTCGTCGGCTATTTCTACTCGCCGGACCAACTCAAAAAACTCTTTACCAACAGCTCTGGCGGACGGGCACCCCGCAGTCGCGATCCGTTTGTCGTCCACTTTTACAAGTCACGCGAAGAATACATCGACCGCCTCAAAGCTCGTACACCACAGATTGCAATCACCACCGGCTTCTATCATTACGGTGATCGGGTGGCCTACTTCTATCACGATGAAAAAGCCGACGACTCGGTCATCTATCACGAGGCGACTCATCAGTTTCTCTACGAAACGCTTCCAACTCTGAGACACGTCGGACAACAGGCCCACTTTTGGATTACCGAGGGAATCGCCTGTTATATGGAATCCTACGAAAATCAGAATGGGCAGATCAGTCTCGGCGACCCCGACTATATTCGGTTTGCGGCGGCACGGTATCGGTTCTTTGTGGACGACTATTATGTGCCGTTCGATGAATACTCCGCGATGGGCATGCGAGAGTTCCAAAGCATTCCCCAGCCGCAAATTGGCTGGAATTACAGTCAAGCTTCGGGACTAGCCCACTTCTTTATGCACTATCAGGGTGGTCGCTACCGGGATGCGTTGGTCGAACACTTGTCGCAACTCTATCATTTCAATCCAAGGCGATTGAAACCACCGGCGACATTGCCACAACTGATTGGCATTGGTCCCAAAGTACTCGACGCCCAATACGCCGAGCATCTCAAGAATTTGGAACGTGAACGTCGTTGATTTGTCCGCATCGAAGTGCTTTCGGAGTTCACAGATGGCGGAATGAATGGCTCCAATTTCGCGGGGGAATGCCCTAGCGCAAACCGCAGGTGCCCCCGATGGTCTAACCGTGTGTGAGTGTAATGATTCAGTGTTGGGACTTCGTTCCCTCACAATCGATCAATAACACCACCACGGAGTTGATAACCATGAAAGCCGTTTGCTGGCACGGAAAAAGTGACGTTCGTGTTGACACCGTCCCCGATCCGCGAATCGAAGACCCTCGCGATATCATTATCAAAGTCACCGCCACTGGGATTTGTGGCTCGGATTTGCACCTCTACGACGGTTACGTACCGACGATGGAGGAAGGCGATATTATCGGTCATGAACCGATGGGAGAAGTCGTCGAAGTCGGGTCGGCGATCTCAAAATTTGCAGTGGGCGACCGAGTGGTTGTGCCATTCACACTCAGTTGCGGATCGTGTTTCTTTTGTGATCAGCAACTGTTCTCCCTATGCGATAACTCCAATCCGAATGCGGAAATCGCACGCAAGAACATGGGCCAATCGCCGGCGGGGTTGCTTGGGTATTCGCATATGCTCGGTGGGTTTCCCGGTGGACAAGCGGAGTATCTCCGGGTTCCGTATGCGGATGTCGGACCAATCAAAGTCCCCAAGGGAATTCCGGATGACAAAGTCGTGTTTCTCTCTGACATCTTTCCGACAGGCTATATGGCAGCCGAGAATTGTGGCATCGAGTCAGGTGATACCGTGGCGGTTTGGGGGTGCGGACCAGTCGCCCAGTTTGCGATCAAGAGTGCCTGGATGCTCGGTGCCGGTCGGGTGATCGCCATCGACCGCGTCCCGGAACGTCTGGAAATGGCCCGAACGCAAGGCAACGCCGAAACCATCAATTTTAGCGAAGAGGACGTGCAAGAACGTCTGATGGAAATGACGAAGGGACGCGGTCCCGATCGGTGCATTGATGCCGTTGGTGCCGAAGCTCATGCCAGCGGGGATTTGAGTGCCTTCCTCGATAAAGTCAAGGTGGCCGTCGGAATGGAAACCGATCGTCCGCAAGCGTTGCGTGAGGCGATTCTTTGTTGTCGCAAAGGCGGGACAGTTTCAGTTCCCGGTGTCTATGTGGGGCAAGCCGACAACATTCCGATCGGCCCGGCGATGAACAAAGCTCTCACCTTCCGCATGGGGCAAACACACGTGCAACGGTATCTCGAACCGCTCTTGCAGACGATTGTCGAAGGCGAAATTGATCCGTCCTTCGTCATCACTCACAGCATTCCAATCGACGAAGCTCCGGAAGCCTACAAGACATTCCGCGAGAAACAGGACGGATGCGTCAAGGTGGTCATCAAACCCTGATGACGAGCCTCAGGCGATGTTAGAGTTCCTCGGGACTGATGCTGACGGTCGCAAATTGGCGGCCGTCAGCATCAGAGTAGGAATAGACCAGGGTGATCCCCCGTTCGCGAAATTCCGTCATATCCTCGGACTTTTGGTAGTTTTCGAGCAAGACTTGCTTCATGGCTGGCTTGAAGACTTCGACGTCGATTTCCAGGGGCATTTCGGTAATCGTGTAGTTGTAGACAAATTGATTCCCAGGCAGAACAGCGGAGGAGTCCCAACGGGTCATATGGTCGACCATCATCGGGAGTCGCTCGTTGATGGCTTCCACGTTCTCCTGTAGAAAATCCTCCGTCGACTTCAAACCGGCAATTTTCTTGACAACCGCTTGGCTTGTGACGTAACCAACCGACACGGAAACACTCACGACGATAATGAGTGCCCAGAAGGGTAACGTCTTCTTTTCTTCGACTTCAGCCATCAAGCTCTTCCAAGAAGTTCCATCGGTTGCAGCTACTTTTTAGTGCCGTAGAGCAATACCCGACTAAACACGCCGCGATCGTCGAAGGAACCGATGCCGACTTTGCCGTGCTTGAATGTTTTGTCGGTAGCCGTCATGACGGGTTCGTCCATGTCGTCGAAATAGACCTTGATCGAACCGCTTTCAACATCTCGCACGATTCTCGCGTGATGCCACTCGTCATCCCAGTTGGTTCCTGGTGTGGTTTTGGTGGAGATTTTCGTCCGCGGAGCGTCGTTGACGATGAAAATTTGATTCGCGTGGTCGTCCGTCTTTTTGCCAAAGTGCACATAGTAGAAATGTGACGCGTCCTGGTGTCCGAAGAATAGGCAGAGACTTCGGTGATTGTAGTCGGGTTCGGTCGACTTGAGTTGCACGTCCAAGATAAAATCCGTCACAGTTGGCGACTGAAGAATGGCTTGGTTGAAAGGCGAACGGACTTTGGGATTGTAGTCGCTCCTTTTCTTGGTCAGTGCGAACACCGAGCGGTTGTCGTTCTTTTCGAGCTTCCAAGCCTTCGCGTCGGTGGGTTTCCAATCGTCGGCATTGTCACTGAAATCGGTTTGATAAACGAGTGGCAAGCCGTGAACGGATTGGGGTGGTTCAGCGGCTTTGGCTTCCCCGCGACCGTCATCGGCGTAGAGCGTGTATGCGGTCAGGTTGCAGAGGATTGCAATCGTAGCGATTGAGATTCGACGTCGAGTGCTCACGGAAGGCTCACAAATCAAAAAGGAGAGAAACACGAATTTGGTTTCTCCCCATTGAACCGGCTCTGCGTGTGCACCGCAACCGAATAGGTTTCGTCAACCCGAGCTGCGGTCTAATTCGTTTCGTTAGCGGTAACGTGCACTACCATCACCAATTGCTTGCTCGAAGACTTTTCGCCGGTGTCGGCTGATTGGTTGGTCGTCAATGTGCCGACGATCGTGGGCGTATCGAGCGGCACGCGGATGGATGTGGCAAGGTGTTGTGTCGGCATGTTGATGCGATCGATCACAGCTTGAGCTTTGCCGCCGCCGGTTTCGCCTTGGTCACTTTTGACGCGGTTGAACTCGGCTGCGATTTGAACCGGTTCGCCCGGCTCGTCCCATCCCGTGACGGTGCTCCAGATGTCCAGCGAAACGGTGTTTTGCTCGGCGTTCAGCGACGGTTTGACTTGCACAATCGTGCCGATATGCGGGTACGTCACTTCCGGGGTGTAAGCAGCGGAGCCAAAACCGACACTGGGAGTCGCACCGCGAATGACCATTCGCCGCGCTCCCGATGTCAAATGCACCGTTTGCCCGTTATGACAGGTGATCTGTCCTTGGTAGCTGGCTCTTGCAAGATGCTCGTCGATGAAATCTCTGGCGATTGTCTGATCTTCGGGGTTCGTGGACGGTGTCCGTGACTGGGTTGCTTCTTGGAAGTCTGCCAACGTTTGACCGGATTCGATCGGAACCCAGTGGACTTGAACGGTGAGCATCGTACTAGAACCGCTCTGTTTTCGGAGGTCTTTCAGGAAGGCTTCGATTTGCTTGTGAACTTCGTTTGTCTGACGAACGACAAGCATCTGCTTGAACAGTCGGATGTCGTATTGCCAACCATTGGAATCGTCACCACCCCAATTGGAACCGACTGTCTCCATGAGAAGATCGACAAGTTCATTGAGCAGCATTTCGCTGTTGTCGACGGGAGGACCAGCGAAACCGCCACCGCCGCCCATTTGATGGTGGACCGTCGCCACCGCATCTGATGGGGAACCAGTCGTGGGCACTGCAAAGAACCCTGCTCCGCCACCGCCGCCTTGACCACTCCCGCCAAAACCACCACCGCCTCCGCCAAGACCACCGCCAAGACCGGCACCGCCCAAAACAGAGGTTGCGGCTGGTTCGGCGGTCGTTGGCAGTCCAGGTTGGTAGGGGTAATTCGGCGGCGTTGCGATCAAGTCGGAGACGTTGTAAACGCGAACGATCGAGACGTCGTCCACAGATTCCGTCGTATTTCCGCCACCGAATGGGTCGGAAGTCCCGGCTTCTTTCGCGGAGTTCGGGTTCTCATTGGTCTTTTGAGCAATCGCGGTGTCAACGCACAGAGCGAGACAGGCAGCAAGTGCACCGAGGATGGTCATCTTGGGAAATCGCATGGGTGATCCTTTTGACTAGGAGGAAATTTCAAACTCGGGCGAACGATCTAACTCGAGCGAACTGGGCGGAACTGACGAGGCGAAATCGAAATGGGCTTAGTTGTCGGCATTTGAAAGGCTTGCCGCATGAGGTCCGCAGACGAGACGGTCGCAAAGACTTTGCGTGATCGACACGCTCGGGCGATGAACGGTTTGATCTGCGGATCGGGACGTTCCAGCAAGGCGAGCCAAAGTTCCTGACGGCTTGGATCGAGGTGAATCCACTGCACCAACCGGGGAGTCACGGTGTCGTCGAGGACACGACCGAGCACCAACGCAGCCATCGTGCGGACGTCCGTTTGTCGATGGTTCAACGCCTGGAACAACGCCGCCGTCGGAGGGTTCCGAGTTGTCCCAGCGACTTCCAAAGCTGTTCGTCGCGTTTGCGGAGACATCACCGCTTGCAGAAAGAATTCCACGGCCTGCGGGTCGGTGTGGATTAGCAACTTTTCCAAAGAATTCCGCTGCCGTGCGGACGTGAACTCCGTTTGGGACATCCGATACAACGTACTGGCATCAGCCACCCGCAGGAGCATCGGTTCGACGATCGAATGCAGGTCCGGTCGATTCCGGCAGGCCACCAAGAGCGATGTCGATTGAGACGACACCACCGTATTGAGCAACCGGAACAACGTGCGTTGTTGAGCGGGCGAACTTCGGGGAATTAGGGTCAGCAAACGAGTTTCAAGATGGCGGCGATGACGCGCCGTCGTTTCCGGCTTCTCGGCAATAACGGCTCCGGGGTGGCGTTCCAATTGATTCACCGCTGTGATCAACAGGTCCGTTGGTCGTTTTGGTCGTTTCCGTCGTTTCGGACGGGGTTTCTTCTCGGTTTGATCTGGCCGATTCAAAACCGCCATTTCGATCGCACGCGGTGGGCGACTGGTCGAAAACTGGGGCGGTCGGACCGTCGCGGATTGCACGCTTTCCGGTGTTGTTTTCGGTAGCGGCGTTGGAATCGGCATCGGGACCGATGGTGTATCGGGGACGGCAATCGGCATCCGGATAGGATCGGCTGCGTTCCAATGAGACCGAGCCAACCACATCACACTGATCAAGACTACCGCAGCGGCCGCGATCACCCAACGACGATCGAACTGCCTTTCCCGTGGTCGAAGTTCCTGCCAACGGCGTTGGAGTCGTTCTTCCACCAGCGGCGTTGGTTCCGGCCAACGAGCCTCGGCGAGTAGATCATCCAACGGATCGGGTTCGGTCGGAGGCCGTGATTCAAAATCTTCGGAGGAATTGGTGTTCATGGTGTTAGGCTTTCTCTTGGAGATACGGCCTTAATTCTTCACGTAGTCGATTCCGAGCAATGTGCAACGTGGAATGCACGTTCGCTTCAGACAACTCCAACGTGGCGGCGGTTTCAGCGATTGACAGGCCTTCATAAGCGGTGAGCACCAAGACTTCGCGTTGTCGGGGCGGCAATGCAGAGACCCGTTGAGCCACCATGTCGGCGAGTTCCTCTTGCAAGATGCGATGGTCTGGGCCGGATCGCGTGTGGTCGATCGGCGTTGAGTTCATGGGTTGCGAAACCGGTTGGCGTCGGCCCTCGGCGGTGCGGAAGTCGTGAAGCGTGTTAATCACAATCCGATAGAGCCAGGTGCGAAACGAAGCGTCCCGCCGAAACGATTGCCAATGTCTCGCCGCCTTCACAAGTGATTCCTGCACGACATCCTCCGCAGTGTGAAGGTTGCCGGTGAGTCGAATGGCCATTCGCAACGTGGCCTCCAAATGAGATTGCACCAGACGATCGAATTCGCGGGCTGACGCTGGCTCGCTCATGATCGCTCCGGAGGTTCCGTCGATGTTGACCGACGGCGTGATTGTGGACGTGTTCTGCAAGTTGGACGGCGAAACATCGGCAAACTCAAAACCGAATTCCAGAACTTGAGAGAAAAAGTGCCATTCGCGCATTTGGGGATCATCGCTACACTCCCGCCGCTCGATTTTCCGTCCAGGGATCGGACCGGGAAAACGAATCACGCCCTATCTTGCCAAGTTTGCCTCGGCTTTGCCTCCAGGTGTTCTCATGCGAAAATGGATTTCCGCAAACTTACTCGCCGTGTTCCTGATACCGACGGGATTGGTCTTCGCGGACGACACCTCGACCGTTCAAGCGATCCTCTCGAAGTGGGAGCAAGCCGCCGCCGAGACCCGTGAGCCCGGTCGGTTGGACCGCGAGCATCTATTGCGAGTCGGCGGACCGGAACATTCCGCTCATGAAATCGACGCCGTCCTGACGTTCAGCGGGCCGGTCGATGCCAATCAATTGACCGAACGCTTCCAGTGGAGTTGCGTTTCGGCTGATGACGACGCCGTTCGCCTATCTGCGGAACCGACCGATTCGGTGGAAAGTCTGTTTTACGGTCGGGTGGAAGTGGTCTTTCTCGCCGACAATCCGCTGCCGGTCGGTGTGGAGTTCTTCGATTTGGCTGGCCAACCGAAAAAACAGTCGATGAACGTCGTCTGCCGCTGGCGCAGCGATGCCAGTCCACTCACGCCGGGCGTGAGCGATTCCCGTCCGGTGATGGTCGCCGAGAACGAACCCCGTTTGCTCCGTGTGGCGGCTGCGAACGCCAAACCGATCCCGAAGAAACCAGCGGTCGATCCACGAGTGCGAGACATTCTGGAAAGCTGGGCTGAACATCAGCGAAAACAGATGTCGTTCTTTGCTTCATTCCAAGATGACGAACCGAATGCAATTCGGAAGCCACGCTACGACCCTCGCTTCGGGCCCAGATTATTCCAACAGGGACAAATTGTTCTCGCGTCCGCCGAAACGATTTCGGCCACACCGGACGTGATTCCACTTCCGTTTCCCGCATCACCGATTCCGGTCTACGCCACCCCCGACGAGATTTTCGCAAATTTTCAGATCGAAGTGCTTACGAAAGACGAGCAGGTCGCGGAACTCGAATGGCGATTGTTGTCCTCCAACTCGAACGTGACCTACCCGAATATGTGGACGCTGATTGACCTGAAAACCTTCCAAACGATTGAAGCCAAATACTACGACGCTGACGGCGAGTTGAAGGTCATTCAAGGACGACGTTCGAAATAAGCTCAGAGGAATCTCAAACTTTCGGGAAGTATCGGGAATTTTCGATTGAGTGGGCGCATCACAGTGGGTGAGGGCGTCCATTCTGGTTTGTAATCCGACGGGCTTTCGATCCCAATTGGCCGCCGCCATCGCCCTCCGTCCCGGCGGTCTTTGATGACCCACATTCGAGGAGGGTTTGCGATGAAGATGTCACTTCTCAAGACATCGATGACTCACGTGGCCATGCTTTTGGCCTGCTGCGCGATGATCACCGGTTGCGGCCAAAACGAATCCGGCGACGCTCAGGCGTTGAAACAACAAGCGACCGCAGACGAAGAGGCGGGCAGCGCCGAAACGGTTTCCGCCCCCGCCGACAGAGAGATGCCGATGGCCGAGTATGAAGAGGCCCCGATGGAAGCGGCAATGGAAGGCGCGGAAGCACCGGCTGCGACCAATCATCCTGTCTCCGATCTCGCACACCCATTCCGTGAACCCGGTCAGCCGAGCGCATCGGTTGCCCGGTCGAAAAGCGTGCGGCGCATGCAGTCGAACGAAAGTTTGGGGCTCGCTCGTGGAATTGCGGTGCAACCGTTACCCGGGGGCGAGGCTGATGGATTCGGTCGGGTACCCCCAGCGGATTCCGCTGAACCACTTGTGCAACACAATACGGAAGCCTACGACTCCATCACCGAAAATCCATTCAAACTTGTCGAACGCGACCCGCTTTCGACGTTTTCAATTGATGTCGATACCGCCTCTTACAGCAACGTTCGTCGGATGTTGAACCAAGGTCGCATTCCTCCGGCGGGAGCGGTGCGGATCGAGGAGATGGTCAATTATTTCAGTTACGATTACACACCGCCAACCGATGGCAAAGCTCCGTTCGCGGTGCATGTGGAATCGGCGGGATGTGCGTGGGCACCGGATCACCGTTTGGTTCGCATCGGTCTGAAAGGTCGGGAAATCGAACGCGACCAACGTCCGCCGAGCAACCTGGTGTTTCTCGTTGATGTGTCCGGTTCGATGCGTAGCAGCAACAAGTTGCCTTTGTTGAAGTCGGCATTATCGAAACTCGTGGAACAACTCGGAGCCGACGACCATGTCGCTCTCGTGGTCTATGCTAGCGGCACGCGGGTCGTGTTGCAGTCGACAGCCTGCGACGAGAAAGCCACGATTCTGGCGGCTCTTGATGGTCTGCGAGCGGGTGGTTCCACCGCCGGAGCGGCCGGGATTCAACTCGCCTACGAACAAGCCAGTCAAAATCAAATTCCGGGTGGCACGAACCGTGTGATTCTCTGCACCGACGGTGATTTCAACGTCGGCGTGACCAACCGCAGCGAGTTGGTTGAGATGATCAAGAAGAAGGCTAAGTCGGATATCTTCCTCAGCATCGCTGGTTTCGGCGTCGGCAATTACAAAGACGCCGTGATGGAAGAACTCACCAACGCGGGCAACGGGAATTACAGTTACATCGACACCGAAAAAGAAGCGAAGAAAGTCTTCATCGACCAGATGAGCGGCACGCTGGTGACGATCGCCAAGGACGTAAAAATTCAAGTCGACTTCAACCCGAACGTCGTCGGTGCGTATCGGCTGATCGGTTATGAAAATCGGATGCTCAAGGCCGAGGATTTCAAAGATGACAAGAAAGACGCGGGCGAAATCGGTGCCGGTCATAGCGTGACGGCTCTCTACGAGATCGTGCCCGCCGGAATGGATGTGCCGAAGAAGCCCGTCGATCCGTCCAAATATGCGACGGCGAAACCGGCCGTTGCGGAAGCTCCAAAGCCAGCTGCCGATGAAGACGAGAATGCGAGCAAAGAAATGTTGACCGTCCGGCTACGGTACAAAGAACCCGAAGGCGACACCAGCACCGAGTTCCGCGAACCGTTCACCGATAACGGCCAAACCTTCGACGAAGCCAGCGGAGATTTCCAGTTCGCCGCCGCGGTCGCAGAGTTCGGGTTGTTGCTGCGAAAATCCGAGTACGCTAAGGAAGCTCACTACGAACACGTCATCAACCGAGCCGCCCACAACGCCGGTGCCGACGTGAACGGCTACCGCAGCGAATTCGTCGAGTTGGCCAAGAAAGCCCAGCAACTCGCAGGCGAGTAGGTGATGGTGTGATGAGGTCTCGTGTGATAACGTGAGGATTAAGGCGAGGGGACGTGAGGCGATTTCGCCTTGCGTCTCCTCACAACTTTCCCACGCACGGATCTGTCGTTGGTGACCGGCGGCTTTGTTAAGCCTTCCGATCATTAAGTCTCTTGTGATTCTTGACGTCCGCGAGGCTTCGGACGAAGATCAAACGAAGCAAGCAAACTCGTGGTTTGTGAGACCAGAACGTTCGGGTGCCACTGGGTCTGCCAGTGCTTCACGAGTTGATGTCCAATGGTGGTTTTCACTGGTAAAGTCAGTGGTACCCAACCCGAAGTTTTTCGAATGACAATCCCCGAGAACGATTTCCGTTTGCGTCGCCTCACACCTCACTCCTGACCCCTTACAAAATCAATGCCCAGCCCCACACGCCGTTCGGTGTTCTTCGGTCTCACATCGGGTGCCGGTCTGGGAACCGGAGCCACGATCGCGGGGGGAATGCTGGCGGGTATCGCGGGAAGTGTGACGGCGGGGGCGGTCGGATTGGTCGGCGGCACGGCGGTTGGTGATCGTCTTATCACCGCCCGTCGCAAACTGACCGACTTCGAAACCGAATACGCCCGCGAGATCTTCCATGACAGCGTAGACCTCGCCAAAGTTCGAGTCACGCGAGACGGTTTGATCTCCGTCGGAGCACCGAAGGGCGTGCGGCATACGGTTCATTTGAAATCGGACTGGGGCCATTTCGTCGACGATTCTTTGGATCTCAGCGAAAACGGACTGTACGTGTTGATTCACGAAATCGGGCACGTCTGGCAGTATCAAAACGGCGGATTGGCGTACATTCCGGGGAGTCTGTGGTCGCAGTATCACGGTTGGCGAACCACCGGCAGTCGGAATGCCGCTTACGATTGGTTCGCCGCTCATACTGAGGAAATTCCCTGGCACCGCTGGAATCCGGAACAGCAAGCGACTGCCATCGAAGACTACAACCGCAGTTTGCGGCGACTACAATCGAACCAACCACGAGCCGACGACGAGGAACAGTTAGAACGGTTGGAACCGTATCTTTCACTCGTCCGTGAACGCCGTGGAGCACCGAGATTTTGGCGGATGAGGCGTGAGGAGTAAGATGTTTTTGGAGTTGGCAGGGAATTCCGCTTGCGTCGCCTCACGCTCCACGCCTCACCCCTCACATTCTTGACGCTCCCAAGCCCGCCCGCGATAATCCCCGCATGCATCCACACTACGGTTCCGTCTATTGGACGTTCTTCAAGAATTCGTTACTGCGGGAGATGTCCTTCCGTGGGAACTTTGTGATCACACTGATCACGCGGGCGTTTTGGTTCGTGGCTCAATTGGCGCTCTTCGAAATCATCTATGGCCAAGTCACGACGATCAACGATTGGACCCGTGAGCAATACTACGCCTTCATGGCGACGGGGATGCTGATCAACGCGATCGTTGAAACCTTCTTCATGCCGAATTGTGCGAACTTCAGCGAACTCATCCGCACCGGCAATCTGGATTTCGCGCTCCTCAAACCGATCGATACGCAATTTCTGATCAGTTTTGAGAAAATCAACATCGCCATGCTCGGGCAGATTGGTCTCGCGATTGCCCTGCTCGTGTATTCCATCATTCTGATGGACCAAAAAGGTGACTTGCCGCAACCGATCGGTGTGACGGAAATCGTGTTGTATGTGTTGCTAATTGCGAACGGTGTCGCGTTCTTTTACAGCTTGATGATCATCCTCGCCAGCACGAGCATTTGGTTGGGACGCAACCAAAGTCTGTACGATTTCTGGTTCTACCTGACCGTGTTCGCCCGGTATCCTCGCAGCATCTACGGCAGCGGGCCGAACGGTGACACCCCCTCCAATACCGCCAACTGGACAGCCGGCGATGTGCTGCAAACCTCGTTCACGTATGTGGTTCCGATTTTGCTTGTTGTCACCATTCCCGCTCGTGTGCTGCTCTCGAAAGCAATTACGCCGAGCTGGCTGACGGCACTTGCGTTCGGGGCTTCGATCTTTGGCTTGATTGTCTCGCGTTGGGTGTTTCATCGGGCACTCAAAAGCTATCGCAGTGCGAGCAGTTAAATTCCTCACATCGGGCTAGCCGTTTCTAGGCTCTGCGTGTCCCTTGTTTCATCTGCAAACGCAGCTACAATCACGTTTTGGAGAATGGGGCGGTTCGTCCACGCAATTCGCATGATCTGTGGATGATTGCCCGTTGTCGATCTCACTTTATCCACGGAATCCGGTTCGTCCGGTTCGTCGAGAGGGAACACAGGATGAGTTCACCCTTCCGCTTCTTTCGCAGTGGCAGTCGAACCAACAAAATCATGATGGCAGGGCTCACCGCCTTGGCCATGTTCGCGTTTATCATTGCCGATGCGTTGCCGAACGGCCAGGGTGGTGGCGGTTCGCTGCTCACCTACTTGCCATTCGCCCTCGCAATGGCGGCGGGAGCGTTGATTTTCTGGGTGTTCGGATCGTCTCAAGGCAAGGGATCGACTTTTGCGGCCGTCGGGGCCGGTGTCGGTTTGTTGTTTGCATTCTTCCTGCCGACCCTGCTGGGCAAACAGTATGCGGTGTCTTCATCCGTCGGGACGCTCGACGAGATCGAACTCCAAGAACGAATTGCAAACCGCCGAATTGCCAATCAATTCATGATGATTATGGCCGAGGAGGTTTATGGCCGTCCCGGTGAGCAAATTCCAGCTCAGCAATGGGAGCAAATGGTTCGCAGCCTCGGGTTCGGCCCGATCAACGGTTTGACACCCATCGAGGAACGACGCGAAGTCGGTCGCCAATTCGTGATGGCTCAGGAAGCCGACGAGGTGGGCATTCGGATCTCGGATTCTGCGGTCGCAGAGTATCTTTCCCGCAACTTTGGCAAGAAGATTCGCGAGGATTTTATCGCTGCGAGAAAACAGCTCAAAATCAGCGATGAAGACCTATTCGACATTTTGCGATACCAAATCAAGGCGAAATTGTACGCCAGTTTGATTCAACCGGAACCACAAATCACCCCCGCTCAGTTGTGGGATTACTACAAACGAATGGCCGTCATGCAAACAATGACGGTGGCTGAAGTTCCGGTCTCCGCGTTCACGAAATCGGTAGATGCACCGACAGACGAACGGTTGATGACGCTGTACGAGCAGTACAAAAATCAATTCCGACGAGGCTATTTCGATGACGATCTTGGTTGGGTCGAGCCCGTTGAATTGATGACGCCCGAACCAAAATTCGGTCGGCTGCGAAGTGTGAAATTGGCCTATCTGGAAGCCAAATACGACGAGTTCGTTGGCAAAGCGGACCCTGTCACTGACGAACAAATCGAAGAGTATTACCAAGAGAACCGGGCGAATTACCGAAACCCGCGAAGTGCCAGCAAGCAGGCCGAAAGTGCCACGCCGTTCAACGGTCCAGCCGTTGCTGAACGTGGTGCCGGCAAGGGAAGTCCGGGTGGTCCCGCGATGGCGGAAGTTCCACCGTTCCTGCCGCTGTCGGAAGTTCGTGATCAAATCGACGCCACGCTGACGGATATCA
Organism: Thalassoroseus pseudoceratinae; assembly: GCF_011634775.1. NCBI lineage: Bacteria > Pseudomonadati > Planctomycetota > Planctomycetia > Planctomycetales > Planctomycetaceae > Thalassoroseus > Thalassoroseus pseudoceratinae. The sequence goes on along the minus strand of NZ_JAALXT010000005.1, from coordinate 112,037 downwards.
ACGAGCGGAAGGCAGCAATCGCGGCTCGACGGGAAATGGATGCCGCCATGGAAGCGGCGGACGACTTCATGGAAGACCTGCAAGAGGAGTACACGCGGGCCATCGACGCCGGCAAAGAACCGGATCACGACGGCATCGCCACTAAACTTCGCGACTTCGCGAAAAAGAACCAACTGACCTATCAAGAAACCCCTTTGTTGCAGCCATGGCAGTTGCAATCGCAATACGAGAACCTCTCGCTTGCGATTGAACCCAAAGTCGAAGAGGTGGATTCGTTCGTCGAGGGCATCGACAAAGAGCTTCGCATCACTCGGCGTGAAGGTCCGGTCGTGATTGCACGCATCTTCCGCGACCCGCCAACGACGTTGTATATGCCACATCAAGGGGTTGATTCGACGAAACGCACGCAAAGTTTCCCCGGTCTGCCTGGCCCGTTGGTTTCCCGCGAGTGGAACGAAACCGGGAATCGATATGTCTACTGGAAAGTCGAAGATTCCGAAGGACGCATCCCGGAATTCACGGAAATCCGGGAACAAGTTGTTCAAGCCTTCAAAACGATCGAAGCTCGGGAACCTGCCGAGAAACGAGCCGAAACGCTGGCAAAGCAGGTCCGCGAAGCCAAAGACGAAGCCATGCAAGACGTTCTCGCTGAGGTGAAGCTCGGTGGAGAACCGATCAAAGTGACGGCGACCGGATCGTTTGCTTGGATGGAACCGGCCCCGTTCAACATGCGGAATCCGCAAGGCTCTCCCCCGCAAATTAGCCAACTCGATGCGGTTCCCAAAGCCGGTCCGGCGTTTATGGAGACCGTCTTCCAAGACCTGGAAGCCGGCGAAGTCGGGGTGGCCCGAAATGCCGATGCGACTGCGTTTTATGTCGCCAAGATCGATTCCCGAGATTACACGCGACCCACCGAACGAGAAGCGTTGCAGCAAGCCTTCATCAACTTCCGAGCCGACGAACCGCAAGAACGTGTTCGGCTTCAGGGCATGCAGCAGGTGGCGTCGAGCGAAGCGGGAGACCTGCTCGCCACTTGGCTTCGTGGTTTCGATGAGCAATACGGTCTTGAGGTGCTCGTGCCAGTTGAAGAAGAGGTCGAATAGTTCATGATCACGTGCGGGAGAACGAGGACTGCAAACCCCGTTCTTCCTGCCTTTGAATCGAATCAACCGGACGTGAACAACGTCCGGTTTTTTTTCGTAGTCCCTGGACTTCCGCCAACGCGCCCAGTAAAGAAAGGCGTAATAAGAAAAGATTGATGGAAACGTTCTTGAGAGAAGAGTGCGGGTTTGGGATTTTTGCATCTCCCAACTTCGCCATCTCCTTTATGGGATTGGGTACCGCGAACGAACGACACACAGTATTGCACTGGCAATGCCCTTGGTGCCCGAACATCACGACACAACGATCTTAAGTGCTTATCGAGGATGTCCATGACGAGCGAATCGACAGCGATGATCTCCGCGGAAGGGCTTTCGAAATTTTACGGTCCCTTTGTCGCGGTTCGGAATGTCTCTTTCGAGGTTCCCCAAGGGGAAATCGCCGCGTTTCTGGGGCCGAACGGAGCCGGCAAGTCCACGACGATGAAACTCATCACGGGGTTTCTTGCTCCCACCGAGGGCACCGCCCGCATTGGTGGTTTCGATGTCGGTCGTCAACGATCGCAAGCGAGCGAGCTGATTGGCTATCTTCCGGAGAATGGGCCACTCTACCCCGAGATGACGCCAAAATCGTTCTTGAAGTACATGGGACTCGTGCGGGGAATGTCGGGCAGCCGATTGAGGGACCGGACAGAATTCGTCACCGAGAAGTGCAGTTTGCGGTCTGTGTGGTCGAAGCCGATCTCGAAGCTCTCCAAAGGGTACCGACAACGAGTCGGGATGGCTCAGGCTTTGTTGCACGACCCGCAGGTTCTCATTCTCGACGAACCGACCAGCGGTCTCGACCCGAATCAGACCCACGATGCGCGAGAACTGATTCGCAGCTTGGCGGAGTCGAAAACTGTATTGTTGTCGACTCACATTCTGAGTGAAGTTCAGGCGATGTGTTCTCGGGTGCTGTTGGTCAATGATGGCCGAGTCATTTTCGACGGCCCGACCGCGGACTTGGGAGATGCTCCCGCCGCGATGGAAACCCGCTTCCGCGAATTGACTGTTTCATGATCGCGGATTGTGATTGCTCACCGTTGGAAGCTCTCTTTGCTTTTCTTCGCCGACCAAGTTATACGCCGACGGAGTTTTGTTTGCGATGAACGTGCTCTATACCCTAAGTTCAACCCTGGTGATCGCCGCGATTGTGGTGCCAGTGGTTTTTGTGCTGATGTTGTTAGTCAAAAGCCATGTCACGCGAGCCGTGTTTCTCCGAAACACGATGAGTTATTTCCTGAGCGTGATTGGCTATCTCTTCATTGTTGCCTTCTGTTTTGTCGCCGCACAGCTGGCATTTGATCCCACATTCTTTGCGAATAACTTGGCATCGTTGGATCAACTTTCCGCGCAGTTTCCCCAACTGCTTCTGTTCATCGTGCCCGCTATCACGATGACGGCGTGGTCCGAAGAACGCAAACTCGGCACCGACGAACTGCTATTCACAATTCCCTCAACCGACCGGGAAATCCTGATTGGCAAGTATCTTGCCGTCGTCGCGGTTTATACCGTGGTGCTTGGGTTCTCGAAGATGATTTGGGTGATGTTGGCGTGGATTGGTTCGCCGTCGGTTGGTTTGTTCTTCACCACCTATTTGGGGTATTGGCTTGCGGGATTGGCGATGTTGGCGGCGGGGTTGTTTGCCTCCTCGCTAACTCGTAGCACGCCGGTGGCGTTCCTACTCGGGGCGGCAGTTTGTGCGATCCCCGTGTACCTGCCGGAGATTTACACCAGCTTGCTCGCCGTCTGGGATTGGAACCGCTTTATCCCTGGCATTTCCGGTGATCTGGAGTACCACCTCAGTTCGAATTACCTCTTCCCCGATCCGAATTTGGCGGAATCGTTGAGCGTGGGCGAACAACTTCGCGACTTCAGTCTCGGAATGATTCCGCTCTCATCGGTGCTGTACTTCATCTCGTTTGCCACGATCATGCTGTATCTGAATTACATCGTGATCCGCAAACGTCTGTGGAGTCGTGGGCAATCGATGGGCATGGGACTGCAATACGCGGTTCGAGCGGTGGCCGTCACGGTGGCGATCATCAGTTTGAACATCATCGGCTATCAGGCCGCCGTGCGAGCGGACCTCACACCGCAGAAGTATTACACGCTCAGTCAGGGCACTGAGAACGTGATCGAGAATATCGAGGCCGAACGCCCGGTGATCGTGCAGGCGTTTCTCTCACCGGAAGTGCCCGGCGACTACCTACCCGCCAAGAAACAGCTTGTCGGGTTGCTTCGTCAAATCGACAAGGAAGGTGGCAGCAAGATCGACGTGCAATTCATCGACGTCGAACCGTTCAGCGAGGAAGTTGAGCAAGCCGAGCGATTTGGCATCACGCCACGCAACGTGCAAACCATGAAAGACGGTCGCATCAGCGAAAGTGATGTGTACCTCGGCTTGGTCTTTGAGAGCAGCTACGACACCGTCATCCTGCCATTTGTGGGTGATGGTGCGACGCCGTTGGAATACGAAATTACCCGGTCTTTGGCGACCGTCTCGAACGCCACGCGGCTGACGGTGGGTATTGTCGATAGCCAACTTCAGTTGATGGGGGCGAATGCCCCCGGTGGACGCTCCGCACCCCCTTGGAGAATCATCGAAGAACTTCGTCAGCAATACAACGTGGAAGCCGTCGATACGACGCAGGAAATCGACAATCGAAAGAAGTTGTTCACTCTGGAAGTCGAGGCGGCAAAGTCGCTCGACAAGAAAGAACTCAACGAAACGATCCGTCAGGAATTCGACAAGAACGACATTCTGTTTTCCGATTCGCCGACAATAACGGTCACAAAAGCCGGAGAACAATGGGTGATTCTCGACGAGGCCACCAATCGTGAGTACACCATTGAGAAGGATGTTGAAGAAGTCGAGTCGGAAGAAGAAAACGCGGCTGAGGACGAAGAGTCCGATGACAAACCAGAGGACACGAAACCGGAACCCGTGTTGAATGTGTATGGCAAACGTTACGATGTCATCATCGCTGTCATGCCGTCAATGCTGGAACAGACGGAGTTGAATCACCTGACTGAATGGGTGCAAAACGGCGGACCAACGTTAATTTTCGATGACCCTGTTCCGGCGATGTTCGTGCAACCGCGAGCCATCTTCCAGATGGAATCGGGTCCGGACGGCGAACGGTTGGCCATGCGTCAGCGGGCAGTGATTCAAATGTCTCCCAACATCCCCCCGCCTCCGCCACAACAAGGTCAACCACCGACACAGTACGGACGAATCGAACCGATGCTCGATTTGCTGGGCATCAGTTGGAAGTCGGGAGAGCTCGTTTGGGACCAACATAATCCGCTGCGAAATTTGGAAGCGGTCCTGCCGACCGAATTCATTTTCGCCGATGCTCGCGCTCACAAGTACTCACTCAATTCGGAAAACGAGATCACGAAAGGTTTGGAGCAAGTCTTCCTGGCGTATTCCGGAACGGTCGTGCCGTTGGAAGGACGGACAGACGTGGAGGTGGATTACCTCATCGCCACGAGCGGTCAGTCCGGCGTGTTGAAGTGGGACGACTACACCATGAAGGTGGCTTCACCGTCGCAACGGGGTCCGATGACGGTTCTCCGGAATCCGCGCGATCCGATTTTGTCACGCGGATTGCCTTCGGTGAACTACGTTCTCGACGACGGTCATTGGCATGGTTTGGCGGTCCGCGTGAAAGGCAAAGCCAAAGACGATGACACGAAGAAAGTCGGTTCCAAAATCAACGCGATCTTCGTGGCGGATACCGACATCATCGGCGATTGGTTGTTCCAACTCCGCCGAGAGAATTCCGAGTATCAGTTCGATAACGTGACGTTCGTGCTGAACGCCGTTGATGAGTTGGCGGGCGTCGAGGAGTTGATTCCGATTCGCCGTCGCAAGCCAAAACAGCCGACGCTGACACGGATCGAAAAGGAAGTTGCGAAACTTCGCAAGGCCGAGCAAGACGCTGAAGCGAAAGCTCAGAAGGATCGCGAGAAAACCATCGATCGCATCGAAAAGCAATTCGAGGAGCAACGCGAATCGATCAAGAACAACGCCGATCTTTCGCAGTTGGAACAAGAAGACGAGCTGGCTCGGATTGAAGCCTTCGCGAATCGGGAAGTCCAGGTCGCAAGTGCGCAAGCCGATCAGGAGATGCAAGCTAAGCAACGTCGGATCACCGCGTACTATCAGCGGCGTATCCGTGAAACGGAGAACATTTTCCGGGCGTACGCCATTGCGATGTCTGTGGTGCCACCGATTCTTGTGGGGATGATTTTCCTCGGTCTCCGTGTGATCGGCGAACGACAGGACATCCCTAGCGGACGGCGACTGTAATTTCCATTGGGTGCGAACGATCACACAGATCGCACCCACAGAATCGGCAAACATTATGTGGTGCAGTTCGCAACGCGACTTGCCCCTCGTCAAAGAAATCAAAAACGCAGCTTTCGAGGAACCTAGGCAATGAAAGAAAGCGTTCAAACACTGATTTACGTGGTCGTCGCAGTGGTTTGTGCGGCGTTTGCGTATGGGGCGTATACACAGTCTCAACCGAATACGCTCTCCGATTTTGTCAAAGTCGGGGAAGAGTTTTATCCCGATTTCGACAACCCCACCGCCGCCAAGTCACTGGAGATTTTCGAGTATGACGAGAATCTCGCAACCATCAGTCGCTTCAAGATTGAATACGAAGACGGCGTGTGGCGAATTCCTTCCCACCACAATTATCCCGCTGAAGCCAAAGAAGAGTTATACAAAGTGGCCGCTTCGTTGGTTGGTGTGAAGCGAGAGGCACTGGCGGGACGGTTGGCGAATTCCCATCGGCGATATGGCGTGGTGGACCCGTTGACCGAAGACATGACGGTTCTCAAGGGACGCGGCCAACGAATCAAGTTGACCGACGCTGATGGCAACCTGCTTGTCGATTACATCATCGGAAAGCATCCGCAGGAAAACGATCGGCTGTATTACCTCCGTCGTCCGGACGAAGAGGAAACGTACCTCGTTGAACTTAAGCTCGACAACATTTCGACCAAGTTCGCAGACTGGATCGACCCCGATCTGCTGCAATTGAATTCCAGTGACCTGACGTTGCTTTCCCAGCAAGATGCGAAAATCAAAATGGTCCCGGTCGGTGCGGGCCGCGTGATGCCGGAGAAGGTTGCGGAAGAAGTCATCACACTGGACAAAGAGAACAGCCAGTGGAAATTGGAAGGACTCACCGACGACAAGAAAGAACTCAAGTCGACCGCCGTCAACACCATCACCACGGCGTTGGCCGGTCTTGAGTACGAAGGCGTGCGTCGGAAACCGGGCGGGCTGACGGGGGATTTGAAGATCGACCAGGAACTTCTGCCACCGGGGGTGAGTCTTCAGGAAGTCATTCGGTTCTTGTCTGGCGGATTGCTGCCGCAACTTCAGGACAAAGGCTACACAGTTCTGCTCGATTCCCAAGGCAATCCGCAGAAAGTGGAAGACTTACAGTTCGAAATTCACGGCGAAGGCGGTGAGATGGTTGTCGGCACCCGTGACGGGCTGAAGTACTATTTACACTTCGGGAAGACGTTTCGCGGGACACGTCGGCAAATCCAAGTTGGCGATACCGGCACAGCGACCGAGGATGAAGACGCCAGCTTGACGGACGCCCCCGATGAAACAGGCGAGGCCGACGAAGACGAATCGTCCGAAAAAGAAGACCCGCAGAACCCGACGTCGCTGAGTCGCTATCTGATGGTCCGAGTTGCGTTCGATCCGTCGTTGGTTCCAGGGCGACCCACCAAACCGACCGAACCCAAAGCATTGCCACCGTCGCAAGATCCCGGCGAACCGGCGATTGCACAGCGTCCGAATGCGAAACCGACGAAACAGCAAATGGATCAGTACCAAGCGGACCTCGAACGCTACGAGGAAGACTTGAAAACGTTCGAAACAAAGTTGGATGGCTTGCGTGAGGAAGCCGCCGAGATGAATCAGCGATTCGCGGATTGGTACTACTTGGTTTCCAATGAGAGCTACGACAAACTCAAATTCACTCGCGATGAGATCGTGCAGCTCAAATCCGATAAACCGGCCAGCCCACCTGCGGGAATGCCACAGGGCGGGTTCCCCGGTGGCGGATTTCCGGGCGGCGGACTACCTGGTGGTTTGAACTTTGGTCCCAGTGGAAACTAAGACCAACAAATTTAAAAAGCTTGTCGAGAAGCTCGCTGGTCATCACCGGCGGGCTTTTTTCGTTGGCTGAGCATTCGATTTTGGTCCAGAAATCGATGTTGCCAGATTGGACGGTTCGCGGGTAGACTTCCGGCCTCTCTCTCACCTCAAAAAAAATCATTTCGCCCAGGAAGGAATTCGCCATGGATCGGCGAACCGTTCGCGCTATGTTGTTGGCCGTGCTGACGGTCGGTCTGCTTTCTTGGACTCAAATTGGCTTCGCTCAAATGGCCTCCACCGCTCAACCGGTGACCGGGGCAACGACGGTGGCGAAACCGGTTGCCCAGACAATGGCCGCCGTGCCACAGACCGTGCAGTGGCAACCGAATCTCCAAGCGGCTCATCGGTTATCGCAGCAAACCGGACGACCAATGTTGCTGGTGTTCGGGGCGTCCTGGTGTCACTTCTGTCACAAGTTGGAAGACGAGACTCTCGGCGATCCACGGATGGCAGCCTACGTGAATTCAATGTTCGTGCCCGTGCATCTCGACTTGGACAAAGACCAGCGAGTAGCGAAAATTCTCGGTGTGTCAGCGGTTCCGGCGACCATCGTCTTGAGCCCGCAAGCCGAACTTGTCGGCCGACACGACGGCTTCGCGAAGGTCGTCCCGTTTGCCCAAAAACTGGAACACTCCCGGCAGACATTTCTGGCCAGCCAAGAGAAAATTCAACAAGTCTCGCATGTTGATCCCACGCCGTAGCTGAGTTCGGCTTCGGTCTGCAACTTCTTGGCCTGATTCGGGTTGTTGCAGATATCTGGTCGTGAAACGCCGGTGCCGTTGGTGCTCTCGACTGGTCCAGTAGCGAACATGAGGCATAGAATCCCACGGTGATTTTCGTCAGCCAAACCGTGGATTCGACATGAAACAGATTCAACGTGTGATCAAGAACGTGCCGCAACATTGGGTCGGCGATGGTTTTCCTGTGCGAAGTCTATTTTCGTACCGCGACGGTGCCGAGTTTGATCCGTTCTTGTTGCTGGACTATGCCGGTCCTCACGAGTTTGCCCCATCGGCTCAAAAACGCGGCGTGGATGTTCACCCGCACAAAGGGTTTGAAACCGTCACGATTTTGTATCAAGGCGAGTTGGCCCATCGGGATTCGAGTGGCGGCAGCGGGAATCTGGGGCCGGGCGATGTGCAATGGATGACCGCCGGCAACGGCATCGTCCATGAGGAATTCCACAGTGAGGAGTTCACGCGGCGGGGCGGCATGCTCGAAATGGTGCAACTTTGGGTGAACTTACCCGCTGAACACAAACCGACGCCCCCGAAGTATCAAGACTTGCGAAACGAAGAGTTCCCGCGAGTCGCCCTGCCGAACGAAGCAGGGGAGGTGCGTGTGGTTGCGGGGGAACTGCTGAATGCGACCGGTCCCGCCAGTACGTTTACACCGATCAATGTGTGGGATATTCAACTCAACCCCGATATCGAAACAGAACTGTCCACGCCAACCGGCCACACATGCTTGCTGATCGTGCAACAAGGGGCACTGGTGGCCAACGATCAAGAACTGACAGCGGTGGAACTGGCGGTCTTCGAGCGTGAGGGGGACTTGGTCCGCCTGCGAGCCAATTCTGAAGCACGAGTGTTGGTGCTAACGGGGGAGCCGCTGAATGAACCGATCGTCGGCCAAGGTCCTTTCGTAATGAACACTCGCGACGAAATTCACGAAGCCATTCAGGATTACCAGGCTGGTAAAATGGGTGTTATTGGTGGTTGAGTGAGTTTTGTGGCCGAGTCTTTGGAAGCCGCCAGTGAGTGGACTCGTTGGTTGTGTTGAGGACCGGCTCAGCATGTCGTATGCTCCGTGCACGATTGATCAAGCTTCCGATCCCAGTCCGGGGAACATGACATGCGATTGGCCAAGGTCCTGCTTTCGAGCAATGAATTGCGAATGGCGATGGTGGAAGACGACCATCTGCGTTTGCTCGATCTCACGCAAGTTGACCACGTGCGAACATTTAGCGACGTACTTCATGCGCCCGATCCCATCGGCTTATCCAAGTTCCTGGTGGATCAAACCGAAGACCCGCTCGGTTGGGATGACGTTCAGTGGCTGGCACCGATTGACCGTCAGGAAGTTTGGGCAGCCGGTGTGACCTACCAGCGGAGTCAGAAAGCTCGGATGGAAGAGTCCGAATCGGCCGCGTCTCATTACGATCGGGTTTACACTGCCGACCGTCCAGAGTTGTTCTTCAAGGGCATGCCACGACGGGTTTCCGGCCCTGGCGAACCGGTCCGCGTACGAGCCGACAGCAATTGGTCGGTCCCGGAACCGGAATTCGCTTTGGTCATCAGTCCGGATATGCGAATCGTCGGACACACCGTGGGAAATGATATGTCCGCGCGAGACATCGAAGGCGAAAACCCATTGTATTTGCCGCAGGCGAAAGTCTATGACCAATGTTGTGGTCTTGGGCCGTGCGTGCAGGTGGCCGACCCCGATCAACCGCTGAGTCTGACCGAAACCGAAATCACGCTGCGGATTTCACGAAATCAGAACGAAGTGTTCCAGGGCAACACCAATCTGGGTGAGTTGGCACGGAGTTTGGATGGTCTTGTCGATTGGCTCGGCCGCGATCACAGCTTCCCCGATGGCGTCATTCTTTTGACGGGCACCGGCATCATTCCGCCGGACGAATTCACGCTGGAGAACGGTGATTCGGTCTCCATCGAGATCACCGGAATCGGCACGTTGACCAATCCCGTGGTGAAAGATAGCTGAGGCTATCCGAGACGGATTCGGGCTTTTCATCAAAATTTCGCTGCTCGCTCCTGCGCGGATGGCTCGAATTCGATATGCTGTGCGAAGTCCGTTATCAAGAGCGAGCGCTCGTTTTCAGACCCAAAGTTACGAGAGTGACAGCATGCGACGAATCGCGATTTTGACCGCCGGTGGAGACACACCAGCATTAAACGCGACCATTCACGGAGCGGTCGAACGGGCCAACCAACTGGAAATTGAAGTCTACGGAATCGTCAAAGGTTTCGGCGGCATGATCGACAGCCGCGTTCCGCACGTCCGTTTGAATCCGCTGTATTCCACCATTCCCGAACTTGACCCCCGCTTGGGGGGGACGTTGTTGGGCGCATCGCGAACCTACATCGACCCTGCCAAGACGGATGAACTCAAGCAGGTCATGCAGCGGCTCTCCAAGTTGGAACTGGAGGGGCTCATTTGTATCGGCGGTGACGGCACAATCAGTGGGATGCAGCCGCTAACCGAGTACTTCCCATGCGTGTTGGCTCCCAAGACGATCGACAACGACCTTGGGTTGAACTATCTCGATGAGTGCAACGCCTGGCGACGTGTGACCACGCCGGATGGTCGAACCGACTACGTCTACGAATGTGACCGGGAGGAACTCGAACTCGGGGAAATTATCAATTTCGCCGTCCCTGGATACGCAACGGCGGTTTTCGTGGTGGCTCAGTCGATTTCGCGAATCCGCACCACGGCAGAAAGCCATCGACGAATTGCCATTGTCGAGGTGATGGGGCGGCACTCCGGATATATCGCTCTTGGATCGGCGTACGGACAGCCCGATATCATCTTGTTGCCTGAGTCTCGCATGGATCTCGATCACGTCGAAGCACGGGTTCGCGAGTTGTACGACATGCAGAAACACGTCGTCATCGCCATCGGTGAAGGCGTGGAAGACGATCAAGGCAACATGCTGGGGGCGGAATCGTTCTCAGTGGACCCCGCAGGGAATGTCCGACTCAGCGGTGCCGCCGAAGCACTGAAAGCCATGCTTTGCGAGCGTCTTGGCGATGAGTTCTTTATCTCCCGCCGACGCGACATGAAAGCGACCAGCGCGATCTTCACCCGGAAAGTGGGGCACACGCAACGTGGTGGTCGTCCGATTCAATTTGACCGGTTTTATGCCTCGCAACTTGGTGGGAAGGCCGTCGATCTCATCAATGAAGGTCGGAATAACGAAATCGCAACCTTGCAGTGGTCTGACTCACGTGGGTTCTATGTCGATTCGATCCATGCGAACAAAATGTGCGACCGTTGGAACCACATTCACGCTCGTCGCTTGCACCCATCGTTCTACGACTCTCATCGCATGCAACCCTCGAAACTCGGTCGCGCGTTTCTCAAGACCATTTTCGACAACGCGATTGGCTCCGACGATGTGGAACACATTCTGAACACGGCTTTCAGTCCTAGCAATTTGAACAATCGCTATCAAAGTATGAATGTCGATGTCCACAAACGGATGCAGTTCTTGGATTAACGCCAACCGAATACTGACGGGCATTTTTTCGAAAGTTTTTTAGACAAACTTTGTGAGCGGGCGGGTCAATGGGTTATTGTGAATGATCCAATGCCCAACATTTCCGATCAGGTTCACGACTGCCTACTGCGACTCTCGCAAGGATCGTCAGAAGCTCTCGATGCGCTCTACGATCTTACCGCGAGTCGGTTGGTGCGGTACGCGTACGCTCTGACCCGGCATCGGGATGATGCGGAAGACGTCTTTCAGGCGGCATTCGTCCGCGTCGCCCGACGTCCGCACGGTTTGGTTCGGGCGGATTACCCGTGGGCTTATTTGCTGAGAATCGTCCGAAACGAAGCGTTTCGATTGCTCAGTCGCCGAAAACCGGTCCCTCTGCCATCCATCGTGTTGGAATCGCATGTGGAGGTTGGGATCGAACTCGATCAGGAAGAACTGCGTCGGCATATCCAAGTGGCATTGGAGAAATTGCCGATCACTCAATCGGAAGTTGTCGTTTTGAAGGTTTGGGAGGAAATGACGTTCGCGGAAATTGCGGCGGTGATGGACGAATCACCGAACACAATTGCCAGCCGTTACCGGTACGCCTTACAGAAATTGCAGCCGATGTTGGAATCCCTGGCCAACGAGGTGACGCATGACTGATCATCACGACGCTGAATTTGCAGAGTTCGAGCAACTGATTCGCTTGGGTGCGGATGAACCGACATTGCCTTCGTCGTTGCGTCGTCGCACGATGCAGCAAGTGGAGCGAACGTGCCAAGTCGACCGATGGCGTGAACGCATCTTGGGGGCGGTATCGCTGTTGGCGGTTGTGTGCGGTTTGTGCCTGTCGATCCGCCCGCTTCCATCGATCAGTCATGTGTTGTCGCTTCGGAGTATGACGCAAATTCTCTTTGAAGACGGGTTCCACACAACTTCCCCCGCCGTGATTGAGTTGGACGCCGAACTGATGTTCGAGCAAGACGTTCAAACTCTCCGCGAGCGTCAATTGCGTTGGCAACCACTCACCAAACCGTTTCCGCCACACTCGCTGTAGAGCTGTCGGCCGGTGTGGTGTCGTCGTGCAAAATGCTGTCGAAGTTGAACTGTGCCGATGATGCCGGGATACTCAAAACACATATCCCGCATGATCCACAATGATGCTCGATTGGAGATCACACGATGACACGCTGCTGCCAACCCCAGCCAACGGAATCAACAAGTCCGTCGCGACACAAGTGGTTATCGCTCGTTCTACTCACCACTGGTGCGATTCTGTCGGTCCTGGTGATCGAGCGAAGCGAAGCGGCGGAAAGTTCTCGTAAGCCGAACATTGTGCTCATCATGGCCGATGACCTAGGGTTCGCGGATCTTGGGTGTTACGGCTCGGAAATTCAAACGCCGAATCTGGACCGTCTTGCGGCGAACGGTTTGCGGTTATCGCAATTTTACAACACGGCGAAATGTCACTCATCGCGAGTTTCGTTGCTGACGGGTGTGTACTGCGACCAAGCCGGTAGCGCGTCGCTCAGTCGTGGGGCGACGATTGCCGAAGTGCTCTCGAAGGCAGGTTACTTGACCGCGATGGTCGGAAAATGGCATCTGAGCAAACAGCCGACAGACTTCGGTTTCGATCGGTATTGGGGACATCTTTCCGGAGCCACGAATTTTTTCACCGGCGACAACACTTTCCGATTGAACGGCGAGCAATGGGAAGTCCCCGAGACGCTGAACGGGCGACCGTTCTACACCACAAATGCGATCGGCGATTTCGCGTTGCAGTTCCTGGATGAAGCCAGTGAAAGCGAGAAACCATTCTTGCTGTATGTGGCTTTCAACGCTCCGCACTATCCGCTGCAAGCACCGAAGGAAGCCGTGAAAAAGTACGACGGCGTCTACGATGCCGGTTGGGACGAAATCCGGCGGGAGCGTCACCAGCGACAGATCGAAAGTGGTTTGCTACCCGCGAAATGGAAGCTGAGTCCGCGTCCGGACCATATCCCCGCTTGGGAGGAACTCGCCGACGACGAACAACAATGGGAAGCCGACCGGATGGAAGTGTTCGCAGCGATGGTCGATGTCCTCGATCAGAACGTCGGCCGCATTGTGGATGATCTGAAGCAAAAAGACGCCCTCGATAACACACTCTTCTTGTTCTGCTCCGATAACGGCGCATGTCCTTTCGAACGGACGCGGGGACGCAATCTCAAGCCGTGGAACCCAAAATCGTATTGGACCTACGATGCCAGCTGGGCCCACGCGGGGAACACACCATTCCGGTTGTACAAACAGAATCAGCACGAAGGTGGGATCTCTTCACCGCTCATCGCTCACTGGCCGGACGGACTGAAAACCGAACCCGGATCGATTGTCCGTCAGCCGGGGCATCTCATCGACTTTATGGCGACGTTTATCGACGTCGCGGATGCAAAGTACCCGACGCAAATTGGCGATCGGAAGATTGATCCGCTTCAGGGGCGATCGTTGTTACCGATCTTCCACGGCCAGACCCGCCAACCACACGAAAACTTGTACTTCCATTTCGGCACCGATCGGGCGTTGCGTCAAGGCGATTGGAAACTTGTCTCCGCCAAACGCGGCCGCTGGGAACTTTACAATCTCGCCGATGACCGCACCGAACTCCATGACCTGGCCGATCAGCATCCCGAACGGGTTCAGCAGATGTCTGCTCAATGGTTCGAGATGGCGGAAAACCTGGATCGCCTCAAAGGTCGGCAACTGGCACCGGTTCGCGACGAACTCACACCGTTGAACTTCCGCAAGAGCACAAGAAATCAATTGAAGCCGAAACGTAAGAAGTGATCTCCGATTCACGATACGCTTGTTAACCTGTGCTGGATCGGTTAACATCTGTTTGGATCAATCGGATCGGAATGGAGACGGCACGTGGTCCGACGGTGCAACCATTATGATGCAGCCTTCGAGGAATTTCTGCGTGCCGGGTACGTGCCGTATGTGGCGATTGACGAAAAACGGCGAGCCCTCATCGACGACGCATCATTGAAGTCGTTCGACTTCATCGTATCGGCGAAAGAGGGGCCCAATCTGCTGGTCGATGTCAAAGGACGGAAGTTCCCAACGGCTGGTCAATCGAAATGGGAGAACTGGGCCACTGAGGATGACATTGAGAGTCTCCAACATTGGCAGACGGTATTTGGCGAAGGTTTTCGGGCATGGTTGATCTTCGCGTACCAAATTCTCGATGACCAGTGGGAAACGGAGTTCGACACCGCGTCGGTTGTGCGTTATCGTGAAGAAACCTATGCTTTTTACGGCGTGAGTGTGGACGAATTCGCCGCCGCGATGCGAGTTCGTTCCTCACGTTGGGGCACGGTCACATTGCCGCGCGGAGTGTTTCGAGAATTACGCTCACCGATCTCGGACATGCTATGAAGCCGTCACGTTTGTGGGAATCGACTATGATCCGTCGGGTTTGTTGGGGATTGACGTTCGTCTTGGGAAGCTTGGTTACGTGGCCGGTCGCTGCGCAAACAGAAGCCGATCCCAACACCACACCGCCACAGAACGCACCAACTCCACCGACGCAAATCGTTCAGACCCAGAGCTTTGTCGTCGAGTACATCATTGTGGGGGGATTGGCGGGACTGGCGTTGTTCGCGGTATGCAAGTCGAGTCGTCGTGTCTGATTTGGATGACAATCCGGTAGTCATCAGCGGTGTTGGGCTGACGACTTCACTCGGAATCGATCGAGAAACCACATGGCGGAACCTTCTCGCCGGTCATTCCGGTGTGCGATGCGTCGAACCAACGGAGCTGGAACATCGCGATCGTCGTGGTCATTGGCCGGTGAACGTGTTAGCTGCTCCGGCTCGACTTTTGTCCGACGCGGGAATGGCCGAATCGAATCCGTTGACGCGATTGATCGAGCAAGCCGCGTATGAAGCCACGGAGGAGGCTCGGTTTTCCGAAATCGATCGTCCCCGTCATCGGCTCGGTTGTGTGATCGGCACCAGCAAAGGTTCGCTGGCGGTGCTATCGCGATCGTCGAACGACCCCGCAACCGTCTGGCAACAACTTTTGCCTTCAACGCCAGCTTCGGAGATTGCCAAATCGTTCGATCTTCGGGGAGCCGCATTGTGTCCGGTGGCCGCTTGCACGACGGGTCTGGCGTGCTTGCAACGCGGGTACGAATTGGTTCGCGATGGCCACTGCGATGTGGTCCTCGCTGGCAGCGGAGATGCGTCGCTCGTGCCGATGTTGTACGCCGCTTATCAGAAAATGGGAGTGCTGGCGAAGACGAGTCCCGACATCGAACCCGCTGCGGTGTGTCGTCCGTTTGACCGCGCCCGGTCCGGCTTCGCACTCGGCGAAGGTGCGGCGGTGGTGGTGATGGAACGGGCACGGTCGGCCATCACTCGGGGATTGACTCCGTGGGCGGTTTGGCGAACTGGCGGAATGGCGGCGGATGCCAGTGGTCTCACCACGCTCGACCCGTCAGCGGCATCGACGACCAATCTGATTCACACCGTCTGCCAACGGGCCAACATATCCCCAATGGAAATCGATGCCATCAATGTCCACGGGACAGCCACGCTGATCAACGATTTGCACGAATCCCTTGCGATTCGCAACGTGTTTGGTTCGTCATCACAAGTGCCCTGCTTCGGCATCAAGGGAGGTCTTGGGCATTTGCTCGGGGCGGCGGGGAGTGTGGAGATCGCTGTCAGTTTGCTCGCACTCCGCGATGGAGTTCTCCCCGGCACCGTCAATTGTGACAACCTCGATCCGGCGTGCTCGCTGAACCTCTCGAATCAACCGATCCAACAGTCGGGACTGCATCGGTTGCTCAAGTTGTCGCTCGGCTTCGGCGGGCATTTGGGAGCCGTCTTGTTGGAACGGTGGAAGCAAGCCCCGCCCACGTCCGCGGTTTAGTCCAGGATGAGGTCACGGACTCTTACTCAATGATGGAAGAATCATCTTTCGGTGTCTCGACGCGGGGTTCTTGTCCCCCACGCAGGACACTGTTGCCGGCGAAGAGATTTCGTTGGTCAATGGCTTGCGGTTTGAGCCAGTCCTCTTCGTTCATTTGTCCGCTTTGACCGTATGCAGCGAGAGCGTTGTTGTAGACAACGTCCTCGATTTGCGATTGAGAAATCCCCCGCTCAGCCATGAGCTTGGCCGTCTTCGGTACCGCAAGCGGATCGGACACGCCCCAATCGGCAGCGGAATCGACGATGATCCGTTCCGAGCCGTACTTCTTGACGACCTCGACCATCCGTTCGTTGCCCATCTTGGTTTTGGGATAGATCGTGAACGCTGCCCAAAAACCGCGGTCGAGCACCTCTTTCACGGTTTCTTCGTTGTTGTGATCAATCACTGCCCGGTGCGGTTCCACTCCGTGTTCTTCGAGCACATCCATACTGCGGCTCGTGCCCTCTTTCTTGTTGCGGTGTGGGGTGTGAATCATGATCGGCAAATCGACTTCGTTGGCGAGTTCGACTTGCTCATGAAAGAAACGTTCTTCGGCGGCGGTTTGGTCGTCGAAACCGATTTCACCAACCGCGACCACACCTTCCTTCGCCAAGAACAATGGCAACGCCTCCATGACTTCTTCAGCCAAAGGCACATTGTTGGCTTCCTTGGAGTTCAGCCCGATACAGCAGTAATGCCGAATGCCGAACTGCCCGGCACGAAAGCGTTCGAACCCGACCAAGCTCGAATAGTAATCGAGGAAACTTCCGACCTTCGTTCGCGGCTGACCGAGCCAAAACGCCGGTTCGATAATCGCCACAATTCCGGCGGCGGCCATCGCTTCGTAATCGTCGGTGGTGCGGGATGTCACGTGGATATGAGGATCGATAATTCGCATGGTTTTTCTTGTCGGTTGTTCGTTGTGGGTTGTCAGTTGTCGAGTATGCCTTACAGCGGCCCAAATTGTTGCCGGTATTCGTCCACGAATGGATTCTCTTCATCCGGAAGGACATTCCACCGTTTCCACTTGTCGTCGATGATCAGTGGACGTTTTGTGAGAGGCGTCTTTCCCGCCGCGATTTCGACCGATCGCAGAAACATCTGTTTTTGAGCCCGTAGGTCGGACAGCCCGGCGATGAAAACGGTTCTGGTAGTGGGGATCATCACGGTCTTCGGATCGGGAGCATCGGTGTGTTCCAGTAAGCATCCCGGGTGGATGATGTGAGACACCCAATGATCGTTGTGATCGGGATATTCGTATAAGTCCAGACCTTCCATCACTCGCGGCCAATCCCAGATGGCGATGTCGCCGCCATTCCATCCCGCTCGATCCACGATTGTATCAAGTTTCACCCGCCAGCGTTTTCGCTGTCGTTCCGTCAACACAACTTCGGTTGTTTCTGCGTGGGGATCGGGCCAACCCGGCTCATGTAGCATGACGACGAAGTAAACGTCGAACTGATCGGCGACACGGTAGAGCACAGTATCGTCGGGCAATTCATGTTCGTTGTCATCCTTCTTCAAATACGGAAGGATCGATTCACAAACGTCGCGATACGGGTCTTTGATCAACACCGGAATTATCCTCCAGCTGATGACAACTGAGAGGCGATGTCACTCCAGGTGATTTTACCGTTACGGAGTTGGCGTTCGAGTTCGGGGTGTTTGCGGAGGGCTTCGGTGGCGGCGGGTTTGGAAGATTGCGAGAGTGCCAACGCGGCGGCTTGTTGTTCGAGCGGTTGGCCTTTCTCCAGAACTCGCGTCAAATCTTTGATGGCTGTGTCGTTTGCGAATGGTCCGACGCAACGCCAGAGTTCAGGGCTCACTTCCCGACCGGCGGCCCAGCGTTCATGGGCGTAGTCGATGAGCATTCGCATCAAGGTTGTGTTAGCGCGTTGGTCGAGACCGACGATCGGATCGAGCTGCAATTCAATGAACAACGCCTTGAGTACCATCTGATTCCATCGCCCCTCCTCCAAATGTTCGGCAGGGTATGGGTTCTGATGAGCGATCGACCGGAAGACGGCGGGAATGTTCGTTCGCATGCCTTCGGCAGCCCGCAGCACATGCACATTCGGATGAGGCAGCACGGGAATCGCTTGATACAACGCGACCAACTCGCCAACTTCGCCGGCAGCGAACAACTGGTCCAACGTTTCGATATAGCGTTCCTGATCCGTCGAGGGATACGAAAGCAATAGCAATGTGCGTGCGGTTTGGTCGAGCGTCCAACCGTTCGGCTGCCAACCCGGCCGGGCAGTCTCGGCTTGTTTCAGATCATCTTCGGTGAGTTGAAGATCGGCCTTCCCGACCTTTCGCGGAGCCATTCCAAACGCCAGGAACAATGCTCGTTGCTCACCACCGGGGATCTTTTGGATTCGGTCCTCAATCCAAGCGATCGCGTCATCCGAGGCTTGCCGATTGAGCCATTTCAGCAGCAAGTCGGCACAGTCTTTGGGATCAAAATCAGGAGGATTCAAAGTCGTTTCACTCATTCTCAGCTTGCCGTCACGAAGCAGATTCGGAACAGTCACGCCGTCATCGAAAACAACCGACCAACCGGATGGCGGTTGTGAGCGCGGAACTACTTCGAGTGTATCGGGGCCGACAGAAAGAATCCAACCAACAGATCGGCGGTTATCCTCGCGAGTTCCTTGGTATCTTCCTGTAAGAAATCGGACGTCTTCCCGAAGGATTCATCTTTTTCTTAACAAATCCAAATTGTTATGCGATACTAAGATCGCCACAGCGACGCAGGAGCAAAGTACGACTCGATCGACATACTCTTTAAGGCGGGGATTCTAGCATGCCCCATGCATCTGGTCCGTTTTCTTGGCAAAACATCAAAAGTCTTATTCGCGGAAGAATACCGGGACAGTTGATCATACAGTTCAGTGATCGTTGCAACGCCCGTTGTCCCCAATGCGAGATGCGAGTTCAGAACAAGTACGATCGAACGACCCTCGACGTTGCGTCTGTCGAGAAAGCCATCGACTCCGCTGCGAAAAAGAATGTGCAATCCGTTTCCTTCACCGGTGGTGAGCCGTTCTTGCATCAGGACGAAATTGTCCATCTGATTGGTTATGCGTCGAAAGCCGGAATCCCGTATATTCGCACCGGCACCAACGGGTTTATGTTCTGCGGTTCGGACAAACCGAACTTTGAGACCAAGGTCCGCCGGTTCGCCGAACGTTTGGCCGAGACGAATCTGTACACGTTCTGGATCAGCATTGATTCCGCCGATACCGAAGTCCACGAGCAAATGCGTGGGCTACCGGGGGTGATCAAAGGCATCGAGAAGGCCATACCAATTTTCCACGAGTACGGTATCTATCCCTCGGCGAATTTGGGGATCAATCGGAATGCCGGCGGAGATTACCACAAGTTGCTGCCAGAAGTTCCTGTTGACGAGGAAGACCCTCGGCGAATCTACGATTACTTCCGTGACGGATTCGATCGCTTCTACCGCAAGGCGGCCAATCTCGGATTTACAATCGTCAATATGTGTTATCCGATGAGTGTCGATCCCGACCAAGGCGATTCGCTGGACGCCGTGTACTCCGCGACCGCGTCGGATCGAATTGTCCGATTCCGGCCGGATGAAAAGATTCCGCTCTTTCAAGCTGTCTACGACACGGTGCCCGAACATCGTTCGCGAATTCGGATTTTCACGCCGCTGGTCTCATTACAAGCATTGATTAAGCAATATTCCGATGGTGAGAAATCACGTTACGGCTGCCGAGGGGGAATTGACTTCTTTTTCATGGACTCCACGAACGGGAACACCTACCCTTGTGGATATCGTGGCACTGAGGATCTCGGAAAGTTCTGGGAACTCGATACCAGCAAGATCAACAAGACCGCGAACTGTACCGATTGCGATTGGGAATGCTTCCGCGACCCATCGGAATTGACTGGTCCATTCCTCGATTTGTTTAGTCAACCGCTCCGCACGTCCGCCCGATT
Organism: Thalassoroseus pseudoceratinae; assembly: GCF_011634775.1. Taxonomy (NCBI): domain Bacteria; kingdom Pseudomonadati; phylum Planctomycetota; class Planctomycetia; order Planctomycetales; family Planctomycetaceae; genus Thalassoroseus; species Thalassoroseus pseudoceratinae. The sequence continues at coordinate 91,555 of NZ_JAALXT010000005.1, read as the reverse complement.
GCTCGGCGACAAGGAATGGACGCGACTTTGGCGGAACGACTTGAAGTACTATCGGGCTTGCGATTACTTCTGTGGTCGCATGGCACCCAGCATGAAAAAAATGGCTCGGTTTGCAAGCTCGTCTGCGACTTCAACCGATCACGACTCGACCACCCCATCTGATTTTGAATCCGAAACGACGACAAGTTTGGTATCGCACTAACAACCAGACCACTGCGTCTCAAATTCAATCCTCCCCCAGAAAACCGCACATCTCCAAGGAAACTTTCCGTCATGGCCAGCCGAGCCGACCTGCACGTTCACAGCAAACATTCGAACAAACCCACCGATTTTTACATCAAGCTCCTTGGTTCTGCGGAGAGCTACACCGAACCACTCGAAGTCTACAAGCGTGCGAAAGCCGCGGGGATGGACTTTGTCACTCTGTCCGATCACGACTGCATTGACGGGGCACTGGAGATTGCCCATTTGCCGGGAACGTTTCTCTCGACGGAAGTCACCACGACGTTCCCCGAAGACGGCTGCCGATTGCACTGTCTGGTCACCGGCATCACGGAAGCTCAATTCGCGGAAATCGACCGCATTCGCGAGAATATCTACGACTTCCGCCAGTTTCTCGCGGATGAAGACATCATCTATTCGGTGGCTCATCCGTTGTATCAAGTCAACGACCAGATGACGGTCGACCATGTCGAAAAGTTGCTGTTGTTGTTCGACCGTTTCGAAGCCATCAACGGGGCACGTCATCCGCGAGCGGCGGAAATGGTCCACGCCATTTGGACAACACTCACGCCGGAACACATTACCGAAATGGAAAACCGACAGGGCATGCAAGCCTGGTCGAAAACACCTTGGAAGAAGATCTTCACCGCCGGCAGCGACGACCACGGCGGTTCCTTCATCGCAAGTGCCTGGACCGAAACACCAGATGCAGCCACGGTCGACGAGTTTCTCGATCACCTTCGGAACGGCAACCATACGGCGTGTGGCGAACACGGATCCAGTCTTCAGTTGGCTCATAGTTTCGTTGCCATCGCTCGGGAAAGCTATCGCGAACGATTCCGTTCCGACGATTCTACTCGCGACGACATGATGGATTGGCTCTTCCGTCGACTGCTGGGAGAGAACACCAACCGTGATTATGACTGGTTTACGAAAGCCAAATTGCTGATCACCCCGGTTCTACAGGTGAGCAGTAAACGGGCCTTCGAAGCGTTGGAAACACGGTTGATCAATCGAATGGCGTCGGCAATTGATGAAGAACCGGCGTCGAGCGGTTCCGGTGTGTGGGACGGACCGCATCCGGATGACGCGGAGTTGAATAGTCGCGAAGCCCGCGAACAACAAACCTTCGCCACGGCTCGTCGTGTCAATCGGCGAATTTCCGCTCTGTTCCTGACGGACTTGGCCAAATCGGTTTCGGGCGGGCAATTTTTGGAATGTCTGCGAAGTTTGCCTCTCGCCGCCGCCACCGCGATTGCCCATTGGCCCTATTTGGCGTCCTTCAAGACGCAACATAAAGATGAACGGTTCCTGCAAGCCGTTGCCGACCATTTCCCCGCGGCTCGCAAAATGAAGCACCGCAGCAGCAAAAAGCTGTGGGTCTCCGACACGGTCGCAGATGTCAACGGTGTCGCCCGAACGGTGCAAGCCGTGGCCGCCGTGGCCCGCAAACGCGGCGAACATCTCACGCTCGCGACATGCTTGCCCGAAACGCCGGACTTGGATGTCAACGTCAAGAATTTTGTGCCGGTCTCGCAGTGTCCGCTGCCAGAGTATCCGGAGATCATCCTCAGCGTGCCATGTCTGTTGGAAATGTTGGAGTACATTGAGCGCGAAGAATTCTCCGAGGTGATTATCTCCACTCCGGGACCGCTCGGTTTGGCGGCTCGAATGGCAGGACAATGGCTGGGTTTGAAAGTTAGCGGCATTTATCACACCGACTTCCCCCGCTATGTGCGATTGCTCACGGGCCATGTGAATCTAGAAAACTGGACCTGGCAGTACATGCGGTGGTTCTTCGGACCGCTCGAAACCGTTTACGTGCCAAGCCAATTCTACATGCGGGCTTTGACCGAAAACGGATTCAATTCTAGCAAGCTCAAGCATATGCCTCGCGGAATCGAGATGGATCGGTTCTCACCCGAACATCGGGAAGCTGGCTTTTTCCAGAAATATGGTCTGGATGAAGGTTTTCAGTTTCTTTACGTCGGGCGGATTTCCCGAGAGAAAAACGTGCGTCGTCTGCTCGAGGCGTTTACGGTTCTCGCGGAGAAGAATCCGAACGTTCAACTTGCGATCGTCGGTGACGGCCCGGGTCGCGAACATTTGGAAGAAGAATTTCGCCATCCACGGATCGCGTTCACCGGCTATCTGCATGGCGAAGAACTTAGCACCGCCTATGCGAGTGCCAACGCCTTTGTCTTCCCCAGCACGACGGACACTTTTGGCAACGTCATTTTGGAAGCCCATGCCTCCGGGTTGCCGGCGATTGTTTCCGACAAGGGGGGGCCTAGTGAAATTGTTTCCGATGGCCGTTCCGGTTACGTCGTGTCCGTCGAGCAAACCGAACCGTTGGCGGAGGCGATGCAGAAACTCGCCGCCGATCCCCAGATGACACGGCTGATGGGTGACTACGCTCGTGAGCAAGTGAGTCGACGCAGTTGGGACGCGATTTTCGATATCCTCTGGAACACCACGCCGAGCAAAGCCGTTCCGGAATCTCGCTCCAATGATGTGATTCCTTCGTAGACCGAATTCGATTCAGAAACGCTAGGGGCATCTGATCAAGATCAGATGCCCTGGCTGTCGGCGTTCGCGTGTTTCAAACGTCAACTCAAGTGCGTTTACTGTGTATCGCGTCTGAGGGGGGGCCACAGAACATAGAGCGTCACCCGCTACATCAAAACTAGACTTGGTCTAGTGTTTGTGGTGATGCTGCAAGTGTTTGGGGAGTTTGAAACCGCCGGATTCCACGAACGCATGCAAATCCAGAATCTCATCCTTTGTTAGCACATCGAGTAAGCCAGTGGGCATCGGTGAGGTCTTGGATTCGATCTTGAGATCGACATCCTGCTTGCGAATCGTGGTCAGTGTGTTCGGTGTGAGTAAGTTTGTGGCCACTTGATAACTAGTGTCATCTTCTTTGACAATTACCCCAGTCACCACACGCCCTTCACTAGTCACAAACTGATAGTTCTGAAATTTTGCATGGATCTGGGATGATGGCTCGATCATCTGTTGGAGCAATTCCCGTCCTTTGAGCTTCTTGACTGATTCTGTGAGATCCGGTCCTAAATTGACTCCATGACCGGCAATCACATGACATTGATTGCAGCGGGCTTTCACGAACGCAGTCATTCCACGAGCGGCTGTGGTTTCGTTGTGTGGACGTGCTAGTTTGGCGAATTCTTCAAAGTCAGCCATCGTCCACTTTTTAATGACTTGCGGTCGACTCTCAGCAAGTAGCTCCTTCGCGGCTGATTCATTCTTCGCCACCACCATCACGCCATTCATCACAACCCAGTGTCCGGGAAACGTACAAACATACGGGTAAATGCCGGGCTCGGTCGGCGCCTTAAAACGCAAGACATGCACTTGAGTTGGGCGGGTTGGGCCAATCATCGGGGAAGCGTGTAAAATCAAGTTGCGTTTTTGCGGAGGGATAAAGTCAGAACTCGCATTGCGAGGATCTTTAGCCATTTCGTTCGCCGCCATGCCCACTTCCGCGAGTGCATTCGGTTTCACAAAGACGAGGTTGTGATCGGTTGCGTCGCCGTTGGTGAACACAACTTTGACCGGTTGACCTGGCTTGGCTGAGAAGTCTTTGACAGTAAACAACATCCGTTCGGGCACGCAGGCAATGGCAACCTTTTTGAGATCCGGTTGACTATCAAACTGCGCTTGCGAGGCCGTTGGCGTGGGTTCTTTGATGACTTGTTTCTTAGCCGCCTTCTTTAGTAACTCAGCGATTCCGTACTTGGGATTGTTCTCCCAATGAGGTCTGAGAGTGTGTGAGCCAAGGGCACATGTGATTGCATAGGCCACATGACCTTCACGCGGATACTTAAAGACGTCTAGCATCGCTTCGAAGGCGTCATGTGAACCGATATAGCTGGCAGCGATGGCCGCTTGCATACGGACAATTGCATTCGAGTCATTCGCAGCTCGGTTGAGTCGTCGAATAGCATTCGGAAGATAAAGATGCCAATACCGTAGTTGCTCGGTTGCAGCAGCCCGAGCATGATGGTCTTCGCAGTCTAGCAATTCCGCGAGTAGTTTCGGTCTGGGTGTATCAATGCCTCGATACGTCCAGACGGCTTCCATTTGATGATGTCGATAACGAGGGTCGTTAGGATCGAGGTTCATGACCCATTGGTCTAATGCTGTCGCGACCTCAGCTGGGTTCCGTTCACGAAGTTCACGCTTTGCCCAATAGCGAATTCGATATTCGGATCGTTCGAGTAGTTTGACGAGTTCTGGGGTTGAAGCCCCTGCGATATCGACGGGGTCTTGTGTTGGCTTGTCTTTGGCAGTGATCCGCCAGATGCGTCCCGAATGGCGATCACGTCGCTCGTCTCGCAATGAATACTGCATATGTCCTTTGACGGGATTGTACCAGTCACAGACATAAAGTCCGCCGCGTGGTCCGAAACGAAGGTCAACTGGGATGAAACTTAAGTTCGTCGAGAACAGAATGTCGCTAACATATTCTTCCTGATAGCCGAACGGTGTCTCATGCCATTTGTGAATTTCGACTCGGTTGGTAGGTTTGTAGCGGACTTTAATGAAGCCGCCTTGTAGCTCTTTCGGGAATGTGGAAAAGTCTACGAATTCGTGACCGCACACACCGGAGTATGCTTGCAAACCCTTCGGTGCGGGGTGTTGCTGTGGGTAAGGCGGATCAAGCGAGTGAAACGCCGCTGCATAGACGGGATGACTCGCAACGTGCTGTCCCCAATCATCAAACGTTACACCCCATGGATTCGTACTGCGGTACGTTCCGAAACTTGTGAGTCGATGAGTTTTCGGCTCGAAACGAAACCAGCCGCTATTCTGTTGGCGGACCGGGCCGTATGGGGTTTCAACTTGCGAGTGATGAAAAATCGACTCTCGAAAAATCAAGTCGCCATCGGGTGTCCAAGCGAAGTCGTGCAACGCGTGGTGTGAGTCTTCTGTTCCAAAGCCGGATAGAACAACCCGATGGATGTCCGCGCGATCATCTCCGTCGGTATCTTTGAGGAAACTGAGGTTTGGTTGCTCGGAGACATACACACCGCCATCGCCAAATTCGAAGGACAACGGAATGTGGAGATCGTCGGCAAACACCGTGGATTTGTCGGCTTTGCCGTCTCCATCGGTGTCCTCCAGAATCACGAGTTTGTCGTTCGGTTGGTTGCCAGGATAGACGTGTGGGTACGTCGTGGAGCAACTCACCCACAATCGGCCGCGAGAGTCCCAACGCATCTGAATGGGATTCGCGATGTCGGGGAACTCTTCTTCCCCGGCGAACAGGTTCACTTCAAAACGCGGGTCCATACGGAAGGCGGTTTTCTCATCCGCTGCGGACATCCATTCGTTCGCTCCACGACTTTGAAGCGTGTTCGGAAGCGGTGGCACGTTGGAATCATCTGGGCCATTTTTCGTGGCCTTTCCTTGGGCCAAGTCCCAGATGTACTCATCCCGGTTTTGAGCCATGATATCGAAGTTCTTCATCGCCGGAAGAAAGTCGAGATAGCCATACGTTTTGTTTCGTCCGCCGGTGTAGTAGAAGGTGTTGACGGGACGAAACCGACGGAAGTATTCGCGGTTCTTGTCGATGACGGCCGTGCGAACGGCGTCTTTGACAACGGGAGCGTCGGCTTTGAAAACTTCTTCGAACAACGCCGCGGAGAAAACCTGGTTGCCCACTTCGTTGAGATGAATGCCATTGATCGTGAGATCGGAACCGAGGCTTTGCATCTCCTGCTGGGTGGCCTGGAACACATCCGCGAAACCAACTTCCTGCTCGCGGGCTACCTCTTTCATGACGGCGGCGTATTGTTGGATACGCTTGTTGTTGCGGGTGGCGGCGTTGACGTTCTTGATGTCTTCGTTGGCAATCGGCGAGATCAGCACGATTCGCGGGGCGGATTTCCCGTTGAAGGCTTTGGACTTCAAGTTCTTGATGTACTCGGTGAGATTCTTGCGGAACTCGGGAAGTCCATCGTCACCCGCAAACGACTCGTTGAAACCGTACGCAGCGAAGATAACGTCAGCCTGTTCGTGCGTCAGATGCTGTTCGGTGTCGGCGAAGTTGTCTGGCCGGGGTTGGTTGTTGATTTCGTCCGCCGACCATGCCAGCGTTCGCGTGACGAGTTGGTGCTTCGGAAACGCCTGATGCAGCATGGCCTCGAAATGCCCGAACTCTTGTGAACGCTCGAGGAGCGTGTTGCCAATAAACGCAATGCGGTCGCCCTCGTTCAATTTGAGTGGCAAGGTGGTGGCGATGGGCTTCGCGGGTTTGGCTCGCGGCGCGGACTTGGCGTAGATGCCGAACGGCTCAAAATCCTCCGTCACCACGGGCGGAGGATTGTTGAGCATTACGTTTCGGGCGTCTTTCGGGGCTGAATTCTTAGCGGTCTTGTCTTTTTTTTTTCGATTCGGCTTCTTCTCGGGTTTCGACGAAGCCTTCGGAGTGTCTTTGCCTTCGACGATCGGCAGGATGGGCGAGTCCCAACCGCTGAGATCACTTGGCTTCACCCCTTTGCGGTAGCCACCGAATCGGTAAGTCACCGGCTGATACGGGCCGACGAAATCAATCGGGGCATCGGCTTCGATCTTGCTTTCCATGCCGGCAGCCCAGAAGCACGCGTTGATCAGCATTCGGCGGTAGTCATCGTTGAGGATGTCTTCGGATGCACCGTAAGTGCTGGTGAAAACTCGCCCCGACTTCCCATCGCCATTTTGGTAGTTGCGAACCCACGCACCGGGACAAGGTTCCTTGTCTTCGACGGGCGGAGAATCTGGCGTCATGCCTTGCAACGGCTGAGCCAACGCAAGCACGGTACTGTCGGGTTTCGGGTCGGTCCAGTATCCACCGGCCTGCACCCATGGCTTCTCGACGCCACGAAGAATCGGATGAGATTTCTGATCCGGCACAATGTCCAGTCGGGTGCTCATCACATGATTTTTGCCATAATGCCGGACCCATGTTTCACCGAGCACCTGACGACCGAAGCCCTTTTCATATTCTTGACCAGGGTAGTAAGTATCGAAGCGAGCGAACTTTCGATTTTTAGGAATTTTGAACGCGTGCGTCGCGGTTCGCAGACCGACCACCGGACCGGCTCGGTCGAGATAATCGACGACGTGCTGCATTTGCTCGTCGGGGAAGTTCTGAAAGCGAAGGAAGATCACCATGAGATCGGCGGTCTTCAAGGCTTCCAGTCCTGGCATGAAGTTGGAACCAGGAACGATCTCGCCAGTTTTCGGGTCGACCGTAAACAGCACCGTGCATTTGAATCCATGACGCTTCGCCAGAATTCTCGCGAGAGCCGGCAACGTTTCTTCGGACCGATACTCGTGGTCGCCCGCCAAGAACACAATGTGTTTGCCCACGCCAGGCCCGGTGGTTCCTTCATAAACCAATGGCTCGGCGTTCGCCGGACTCGTTAAGAATGTTAGCAATAGCAGTAGCGGCGCGATGGAAGTCTGCATTTGGCGGTCTCGATTTGGATAAACGTCGGAAAATCCCTTTGCGGTCACACATTGTAAACGCAAAGGACGCGACGTTCCAAATCCACCGCAAAGATGCACCGATTTTCTGCGACGGTGGTGTGAGGTGCAGAGTCTCAATCCAGGCAAGCGAGCGTGTATTCGCGATTACTCGTCGGTTTCTTTTTCTTCTGCCGATTCTTCACTGGGCGTTTCCGCTTTGCTGAAGACGTATGAAAGCATCTGCGTGATCGCTTCCATTTCGTTTTCCACGGGATCGCCAGCTTGTAATGGATTGAGGCCGGCAGCGTTTGACGGCAACAAACCTTCATCGCGAGCTTTCTGCACTTCCTGGGCGATGAGTCGTTGAATCGCTTGCGGACTTGGCGGCGATGGTTGCGACGGGCGACCGCCACTACCGCTGCCACGCGGAACCATTTGCTGGTACAACGCCGCATTGATTCGTTGGCGGACAATCGCCATTGCCTGAGCTGGGCTGACTTTGGGGGCGTCGGCATCGGCGGCATTTTTCGCGGCTTCCTCGTCGTATTCCGGAATCGAACCGATATCGCCCAGTCCCTTACGGATAGCGGACAATCGACGAGTGGCCATCGTCAACGCCTGGCACGCCTCGCGAGCGGCGGCCGGTTCCGTGAATTCGTACTTCGTTTCATTTAGATCGATCACGCAGGAGAACATCATGGTTTCGCCCGACTTGAGCCGTTGGTATTTGGATTCGGCTCGACGAAGTTCCGTGATCGCTCGAATTTGAGAATCGAAGGACTTTTCCCGGTCATCGACCGTGACGGTGATTTCCAGGCTGCCTTTGTTGGGGCCTTTTTTCTCGGGTTTGTCGGCGGCCAATGCCGTTGATGCAACACCGATCAAAACGAGGCAAGTCAAGTAACGAGCGGACAGAGTCATGGCAGGTTCTCCCCTGAGGGACGAAAGTGGGCAGGTAGAAAGTCAGCCTGATGCGGCCAACCTCATGTTTTATGCTACTCGCTGCGGATGCATCTGGATAGGTTTGAATCGACTGTTGCGTTGATTTTTCACCGAGACGTCGCCAACCCAGCCGCATGAAACGTCATTTGTGTTTGGAAAACACGTTTTTCGGGTTTTACTTTCATGCGAAAGCCATCATGGTAGGTGTGGGCCAATTCGTTCGACTAACGACCATCAACCGAGATTGAGAACAGGATTTCTGATGCTTGGCCACTTCACAGTTGATCTGCCCACGAGAATTCGACGTATGCGTGATCGTGTTCCTCAGCGTCGGAACTCTCGGCGATCTTCGATGAGTCGGTCGATCGAAGCCTTGGAAGTCCGTTGCTTGCTCTCCGGCACAGGGTTGGAAAGCACGCCGGAACAGGACGGCTCTTTCCCGGTTGCGAATGATGTGTCGCCAAGCGGGTTCAGTGAAACCGTCGTGGTGGATGGTTTGTCGTCCCCCACGGCCATGCAATTCGCGCCGGATGGGAAGCTGTTCATCTTGGAAGACGCGGGCACAATCGAAGTGTGGGACGGCGACACCCGTGTGCAGGCGGATTTCTTGCAGAATTCACCGATCGACACGCAAGTCTTCAGCGAACGGGGCTTGCTGGGAATCACGTTCGATCCGGATTACGAGACGAATCGGTTTGTCTACCTCTATTACACTACCACCGATGCGGATAATCACAATCGCGTCAGTCGATTCACCGCAAACGCCACTGGCGATTTGGCGTTAGCGGGAAGCGAGCAGGTCATCACGGAACTCGATCCGCACTCGGCGGGCAATCACAATGGCGGAGCGTTGCATTTCGGAAGTGACGGAATGTTGTACATCGCCACCGGCGACAACGCCCAGCCCGCGAACGCTCAGAGTTTGACCAACCGGCACGGGAAACTCTTGCGTGTCGATGTTCGCGGAGACGATTTTCCTGACGATGACGGCCAAAATTTCCGTGTGCCAGCCGACAACCCAACCACGTTCGATGGCATCGACGGTACCACCAGCGGCGTGAACCGAGCGATCTGGGCGGTGGGGTTGCGGAACCCGTTTACGTTCGCGGTTCAACCGGAAACTGGGCGGATTTTTATCAATGATGTCGGTCAGAACACGTTCGAGGAAATCAACGAAGGCGGAGCCGGTTTGAACTACGGTTGGCCCGCAACCGAGGGCAACTTTTCTTCCACTCAGTTTCCGGACTTCGCCAATCCGTTTTATGCCTACGATCACGGCGGAACATCACCCAACGGGTGCGCCATCACCGGCGGTGTTTTCTACAATCCGGAAACGTTGCAGTTCCCCGGCGAGTACGAAGGTGATTACTTTTTCGCCGATTTTTGCGAAAGCACCATGTGGCGGATCGATCTGACGACTCGCGAAGTCGATCAGTTCGCGTCCGACCTCGGCAACCCCGTCGATTTGAAAATCGATGATGACGGAAACTTATACGTTCTGTCCCGAAGTCGCGGTCAGGTGCGGCGATTTTCCTTTGGGAATGCACCACCGTCGATCACCAATCAACCGGACTCCCAAACCGTGACGATCGGATTCGATGCCACGTTCACCGTGTCGGCGACGGGCGGTTCCCCACTGTCGTTTCAATGGCAACGTGCGGAGAGCGGAACGACGAACTGGCAAAACATTCCCGGCGAGACCAATCCAACCATCACACTGATGGACATTCAAAACGATGACGACGGCGACCTGTTCCGAGTTGTCGTCACGGATGATTTGGACCGCACCGTGATCAGTGAAGCCGCGACGCTCAGCGTCACCGAAAACGAACCGCCGACCGCCACGATTATCATCGAATCCGGTTTTCAGAATCGGCGGTTTACCGCGGGCGTCGAGATCTCGTTTCGTGGGGAAGCCACCGACTCAGCCGATGGCGATTTGAACCCCGAAGGTTTCGAGTGGCGTGTCGATTACCTGACCACCATCGATGGCGGCGACGCCGACAACGACGGGTTGCCGGGGATTACACGTCCGTTTCTGAGTTCGTCCGAAATCGGTGGCGTGGCTTCGAGTCAATTCACACCCGCCACCATCAGCCCATACACACTCAACGATGTCGCCTACGTAATCACTTTGACGGTCGAGGATTCGGCGGGGTTACGTGATGTCGAGCAAATGGTGATCGAACCGAATTTGCGTTCCGTCATGCTCACGACCGTGCCCGAGGGTCTAGACGTGATTTTCAACGGCCAAACGCTCACCACGCCGGCGGATTTCGTGGCGATCGACGGTTTTGAGTACGAACTCTCCACACCGCAGAACCAGGTGGCCGGTGGGATGTCGCTGACTTTTGACGAATGGTCGGACGATGGAGAGCGAACACACACCGTGACCCCACGCCCTGAGGGGCTGAATCTGACTGCCACTTTTCTCGCAACCGGCGATGCCAACCCTCTGGCGGAAACTACAGATGCCGTCATCGACCCGGCGACGATCAACGGACAATACACTCACATCGCCACCGGGAACTTCGATGGTATTGGTTTGGAAGATCAATTCTTCTGGGACCCAGTGAGTGGGCAGAATCGGTTTGTGCTCGGGGATGGGACGGTTCTCACCAATTACTTCGTTCCCACAAGTCTGAACGGCAACGATTTTACCGTTTTGGTGAGTGGTCGGTATGATCGCGTCGACCAAGACATGTTGTTCTTCTGGAATCCGACAACGGGGCGAAATCGCTTCGGCCACCTGTTTCAGTTGGAACTTTCCCGAGGCATCGTCACCACAAATGTGATTGATCCGTCAGCGATCAACAACGATTTTACTCAGGCGGTTTCCGGTCGTTTGGGACGGAACGAGTACGATTCGCTGTTTTTTTGGAACCCGGCGACGGGGCGGAACCGAATTGTTCATGTGCGTTCGACGACCAGCAATGCCCCAGCCGGCATTAGCAATATTCAAACCAATGTCATTCCTCCACCAGCCGTGAATGGGAACGATTATCAAACGGTGCGGGTCGGCAATTTCGCTGGCGTCGGTACGAGTTTGTTGTTCTTCAACTTGCAAAACGGGGCGAATCGGCGGATTGATGTTTCGGAGTCGATGACAGTCGACGAAGCTCAGTTGATCGATATTGTGTCCAATGTGATTGCACCGACGGCAATCAATGGCGGTGTCTATCCGCAGATTCTCGTCGGCGATTTTGATGGCAACGGGTTCGACGATTTATTCTTCGGCGACCCGCTCCAAGGCCGCAATCGATTGTTTCTCCGGAACGACGATGCGGACAACGGTTTGTTCGAACTCCTCGACAATCCCGCTTCACCAGCAGCAATCAATGGTGCAGGAAACGGAAGGTTTGTCACGATCGAAGCACCGTCACCCACCCAAGCCGATGATTTGTTCTTCTGGATTCCCGAATTGGGAACAAACCGTCTCGCGACGACGGTGTGAATGTGACGATCCCATGCCATACCATGGTGTGACAAATTCGTTGATTCCATAGGGCTGTTGCATGGGCATTCAGATTGGCATGGACGAGGCCGGTTACGGTCCGAACTTGGGGCCGTTGGTGGTGACGGCAACGGTCTGGGATTCGCCAGGCGATCCGCGGGCGTGTGACTTGTGGGAGTGCTTTGCGGAAGTTGCCTCGAATCAGTTCGACGGACAACGGTTGCACATTGGCGACTCGAAAGAAGTCTATTCTCCTGCCAAGGGAATGACCGAACTGGAACGCTCGGTGTTTGCAGTGTTGGGGTTGGCGTACGGTCGGTTTCCCAAGTCGCTTGCCGAGTTGGTGGAAATCATCGGCGGCGACTGGAACGATTTCACCACCAATGAACCGTGGTACGCGGATGACTTGCCGTTGCCGATTCTGGTCGACCCGCAAGCGTTGACGGAACACGTCGAACGTTGGCGAGCATGCTGCGAAAGTCATGGCATTCATTGTCGGTCGATACGTAGCGATGTCGTATTGACGGCACGGTGGAATCAGTTGGTCGAAACCGTCAACAACAAGGCGTTGGCTCATTCGCGAAACTGCTTGGCATTGCTTGGCGAGACTTGGTCCTGTGACGACGGCGAGTGTCTCATCGTGATCGACAAACACGGCGGACGGAATCGGTACGATGAGCTGCTCGCGGAGATTCTCGATGGTGAGATGGTCATGCGACAGGAAGAAGGTCGGCATCTCAGCCGGTATCGTGTGGGGCAAACGGAACTGCAATTTCGTACCAAAGCGGAAGCCGCTTTCCCGGTTGCGGTGGCGTCGTTGGTGTCAAAGTATTTGCGAGAGACAGCGATGGTGTTGTTCAATCGCTTCTGGCTGCGACACCTGCCCGACTTGAAACCGACCAAGGGGTATCCGCAAGACGCCAAACGTTTTCGCGGCGAAATCGCGGAAATGCAGGCGGAACTTGGCATCGACATGAACACGCTGTGGCGAAACCGCTAGAGCCGTTCGCTTGGTCTAGCGATGCGTTGGTAACGTGGGAGTCAACGTGAGGCTTCCGGATTCGGAAATTGTCACCGTGACAGCACCGTGATCGGCTGTGGAAAAAATCTGTGTGGAAGCCGGATACATTGGGCGAAGTTTGTCAGCCAGACCATGTTGGCCGCTGCTGGCGATGGCGGCGATCGCGTTGGCCCATCGCCCGAGAGTTGCATGATCGGTCTGCAGACTGCCGTGGTGGGGAATCATCAGCACATCGACTTTGCGATCGAACTGCGTGAGTTCCACCAGTCCCGCTGCTTCCAAATCACCGGTGAGCAGAATCGAACGACCAGCATACTCGACGAGCAAAACCACACTGTTCGCATTGTCCGTCGCATGACGAACAGATGGTTCAGGAGCCAAGACCGTCAGCGTGACATCGGGATCGAGCTGCAACGTGTCACCGGCTCCAATGAGTCGGATCGGGATGTCGTGTTGGCTGGCCGATTCACAAAGAACTTCCACGCCGGATTGCTGAAAATCCAACAAACTTTGTGCGACGAACACACCCGCGACTGGCAGATCGTCGAGCAGTTCCGGCACACCGTTGAAGTGGTCGATGTCCGCATGAGACACGATCAGTCCGTTCAGTCGGGGGCGGTTAGTGGTTGCAAGTGCCGTGGTCACGACACGAGCCGGACGCGATGGATCGTCAATCGCACCGGCATCGTAGAGCATGGTTCCGCCGTCGGGCGTTTCGATCAGCACGGCTACACCATGCCCAACTGCCAAAAACGTGCACCGCAGTTCCTTGGCGTGCGAGGGAAACGATGTCGCCATCAAACCAAACGCCAACCATCCCAGCCCACCGAACACAATCGGCCGAAGGGTTTGGGACGTGTTTCGCCATCGCCACAAACAGCCGGCCAATCCCAGGTAATAACCAACCAGCCACCACATCGGAACCGATGAAATCGCGAGATGCCCCGCCGACCACGCAGCGGCGTTCTCCACGATGAACAACAACAGCGACAGCAACCAATCGAACAAGAATCCCAAAATCCATCCCAGCCAAGACCACGCCGGTCCGAATAGCAACAACGCGTATCCAAACCCCAATAGCGGAGTCGCGAGGGGAACGAGAATCAGATTCAGCAGAAGCCCAATGGGAGAAACAATCTGGAACGTGGACGCAATCAGAGGGGCTGCCAACAGCCAAATTCCGAGCATCACTTGCGCACTGTCGATCACGAAATTTCGAACGGCAGCGATGGCGTCTTGCCAAGGTGTCGGCAACCGACTTTCATCGGCGAACTCCGGTTCCGTTTGCGATCGTGGCCAAGTTTGCGACCAGAAAATCCCCATGACCGAAAGCAACGACAGCTGAGCACCGACATCGAACAGCATCAGTGGATCGTGTAGCAAGAGGACGGTCATTGTCACTCCCAACATGTTCAGCAATCGCGTCGGACGGGCCGAGAGTTGGCCCAAAATGAAGATGGTGAGAAAAACACTCGCTCGCAAAATCGGCGGTCGCAATCCGGAGACGACTGCCAAAGCCCAGACGGCCAGCAGCATGATGCCACCAGTGGTTCGCGGTGTGAGCATCATCAACCGACACCCCGCCCACACAAATCCCGCGAAAATCGCCACGTGTAATCCGGAGATGGCAAGCAAGTGCATCATGCCGGTAAGCGCAAATTGATCCCGCAGTGATTTCGGCAACCGTGTCCGCTGCCCGATCAACAACGCCGACGCCACCGCACCGTGTTCCGGACCGAGTCGATGAATGAGAAATGTCTCGGCCTCCGATTGAACTCGATTCAAGAATCGTCGGAAACCGAAGCCATCGGCGGTGTCGAGCGTCTGCACGGCATCGGGATGACCGGTCCGTAAGATGGCACCGATGCCCTGTCGTCGCAGGTAGGTTGCATAGTCGAACTCACCGGGATTGCGTGGCGGTGTCGGCACGGATAACCAACCCAGCACACAAACGTTGTCACCGACCATGCCGTGCGTGAGGTGCCCGGAAACTCGCAGTTGAACTCGTCCCGCAATCGTTTCCGGTCCGTTGACAGTATGGAGCGTTTGACAACTCAGGACGGTCAACGTTTCTTCGACCTGCGGATATGCGGCCGGCATCGGGCTGGTTTCACGCGGGCGGATCACCGGACGCGTCGCCAACACGCCTTCCACCCGCACCAATTGCGGTTCCTCGGTGGCGAACCGAGCCAAATCGTTCGCGGCTTGGGTGGACCAATCGCGGTGGTGGATCGCTCCGCCAACGCAACCGAATCCCACCAGCACACCGACGCCCGCCACCGGCCAATACCGCAACCGGACGAGGCCAATCGTGACGACAACCACAGCCGTTCCGAGAAGTAGCCAAGATGTTATCAGTGGTGAAGCGATGCGATCGATCAGGATTCCCGCGATTAACGCGAGAGCCACCGACATCGCCGGTGCGCGACCGGAAAGCAACGACGAAGATGGCGACGAATGAGAATCCATGCACCAAGTGTAGGCGGATTACCTCGAAAACCCCAATCGACGGACAATTCCCAGCCGTGCAATGAAAGCAACGTCAGCGTCGGTTCATCGTTTCGCTACGCCTTTTGCAATCGTTCCAAGGGGGTGCCGGAACTGATGGCCATGGGGCGGCCGATCGGTGTGAGGAATTCTTCCGCGGGATCAAGACCGAGCGTCTGAAAGACGGTGGCGAAGAGATCGGCCACGCTGACGGGATCGGTCGGGTCTTTCTTTTTCCCGGTCGGGTCGGTCGCACCGATGACTACACCCGATCCAAGCCCGCCGCCACCGAGCACACACGAAAACCCCGTCGGCCAGTGATCGCGACCCGCGAGCGGATTGATTTTCGGCGTGCGTCCGAATTCACCGATGCACAGCACAAGCGTGGAATCGAGCAGGTCACGTTCGACGAGATCGTTCACCAACGCCGCAAACGCCGGGTCCAACTCGCTGGCTCGCGATTCGTGAATTTCATGGTTGTTGGCATGACTGTCGAAACCGTCCAAGTTGACTTCGATCGCCCGCACGCCCTGCTCGACCAGTCGCCGCGCAACGAGACAACCGCGACCGAACTGCGAATCTCCGTAGGCATCTCGAACGGCTTCCGGTTCATCTTCAATCGAGAACGCACTGAGTTGCTCGGATTGCATCATCGTGAGGGCTTGCTTCGTGGTGTGCTGATGCAACGTGCGACTACTCACCTGCGGTCGTCGCGATGCGAACGTTTGCGATAGCACATCGAGTGCAGCGAGGCGGCGTTGCTGACGTTCATCCCGGACTCGTGCTCGCAAGTTGGGCAAACTTCGACCGGGATCGTAAACCTTGAACGCATCGAATTGATCACCCAAGTATCCACCCCGACCAGGAGCGGGACTACTGCCGAGCGAAATGTGATCCGGGATTTCCAACTTCGACGTGGGCAATTCGTGAGCCAACACCGCCCCCATCGATGGATGCGTCAGTTTGACATCTGGCCGATAGCCGGTCTTGAGCAGGTACGTGCCACGTTCGTGATCGCCCTCCTCGGAAACCAACGAGCGAATCACGTTGAGATGTCGCATTTGCTCGGCCATTCGCGGATACAAACTGCTGATCTGCAACCCCCGTTGAGATGTCGCGATCGCTTGCGTATCCCCGCCGATTTTCGTGCCGGGATGCGGGTCCCACGTTTCCAACTGACTCGGCCCGCCTGCCATCCACAAGAGGATCAGCGATTTCGGTCGTTCCGCTCCGCGACTGTTCGCCGCCCGCGAATCCATGGCTGGCAGTGAGAAACTCAGCCCGAGTCCGGCGGCCAGTTTCAACGCATCGCGACGTATCATGTCAGGAAAGGAAGTCATGCGAAAGGCTTTCGATTGATCAGTGATTCCAGGAAAATTCTTCGCAGTTGAGCAAGGCCCACGCTAAGTCTTCGACGGCCCGAGCCCGATTGTTACCGTATTGACCTTCGAGTTGAGCAAGCATCGCGGTTCGTTCCGCTTCCGTGGGCCGACGCGTTAGGCAGACGAGAAACAGCACGTCCAAACACTCCTCGTTCGTGCCGGCGGAATGGGCGATTCGGCCAACCGATGACAACGGCGTTGCTTTTGTGAGTTCATGCGGTAAATTGCCGTTCATCCGCAACAGAGTTTGCGAGACGGTTCCCGCCCGCTCCGCGAGTTCATCGCCCTCTGCATCGCCGAAGTCACGAACAAAATCTTGTTCGCGGAAGAAGCGAACTGTTCGCACCAGCAGATTCGATTGCTGATCAATCGTCTTCACCGAGGCCGCTTGCAACATCGATCCGATGACCTGTTCCGGTCGCAACCGAGTGACGGGAAAGACCGCGCTGTGTTCTTCGTGGGTCCAAAACCGACGGGCTTCTGTCTCCGAGTGCGTTGACGCTAGTCGGAACGGTTTTGAAGATGTGATCGTCAAAATCAGCCGTCGTAGATCGTAGTTGTGTTCCCGAAAATCTCGGCCGAGAATGTCAAGCAAATCCGGCTCGTCGGATGGGTCCGGCATGTCATCCACGGGTTGCACGAGTGGTCGCCCGAACAACAGTCCCCACACACGATTGACAATGGCTCGCTCGAAACGCCGGTTCTCAGCGTGCGTGATCCAAGCCGCTAACCGATCGCGACGACTGCCCTTCGCAGGCAACCATTCCTCACCGAATGGGACAGCAGGCGAGATCGTTTTTTGTTCCAGCGTTTCGCGATCTTCGATCATGTACTCCAGTGGCTCGCCGTCGACAAAACCGAAATCACGAACGCCATCGAACTGAAGTTGTGTGTGCCCGTAGAACGATGCCAATCCTTGAAATTGCGGTTGCGTCCATTTGTCGAAGGGGTGATCGTGGCATTGGGCGCAGTCCATGGATTGCCCGAGGAATGCCCGCACGGTGCGGCTGGCGAGTTTTTCCTCGTCGAACTCGTCATTGCTGAATGCAGCGGTGAGAAAGTTCGTTGCCGGATCGCCGGTCCACAGGCCATCGGTTGCGATCAATCGTTTTACAATTTCGTTGTACGGTTCGTTTTCCCGCAAACGTTGACTCAGCCAGTTGACGAACCGATCGCGTCGATACAGCACGAACTGACCGTCTTCCGTTCCGACGAAACTTCGTGCCAACCGTTCCGCGAAGTAGTCGGCAAACCGACGGTCCCGCAAGCGATTCAAAGTCCAGCGGGTGAGACGGTCGGGTTTGTCGTCGGACTCAAAACGCCGGATTTCTTCCAACGATGGAATCGTACCGTGCAAGGCCAACGACAATCGCCGGAAGACGGTTAAGTCATCGGCCAACGCACTCGGTTCGAGATCGAACTTCGACCATTCCTCATCGAATTTTCGGTCGACTTCCGCGATGGCGTTGCCTAGCGACATCTCGCGTGGCAGATTCGTGGGAATTGCTCGGCTGACCGACGATCGGGCCGCCCAACTCACCGCGACAATCACGCCGGTGAGGACAAGAAGTGGTAATATGGGAAGTCGAAAACGATTCATTTCCATCGACTCGGCTTGCGAGTGAGATTTCGAAGGGCTGCGACACATTTTACCTCGCCGAGTCCGATGTGGTTTCATTTTCTGAAACGATTTCGCGAGCGGGTGGGTAATGTGTGTACTTCGTCAATGAACAATGCGTGACGATTCCTGAAGGTCAATAAGGGGACGTGTTGTGACATCTCTCACTTCGCCATCGCAGGTCGAATCCGAAACCGTCTGGGGCACCGATGTACTGCCGGAGTCCACAGCGGAATCGACATCGGAGCCACTCCCTGGATTGCCGCAAGTCCCTCCGTTTCCGGTTCCGTGGCGTCATCCCCTGCGTTGTGTCGGTTGGATTCTACGGATGACCTTTGGCGTGGGAACCCTCATCGGATTGCTCGCCATCGTGGCGGCCGTTCCGGTTTTGAATCTGTTGGTCTTAGGGTACTTCCTGGAAGCGGAAGGGCGTGTTGTACGGAGCGGACGGTTTCGGGACGGTTTTCCGCTGCTTGGATTCGCACCCCGGTTGGGAAGCATCGCGATTGGGTTTCTACTCTTTCTGGGACCGTTGCTGTTCATCAATAGTGTTGCCACCGATGCCCGTTTGATCGATCCAGATGGCATCGTCGCAAACCGTTGGACCGTGGTGTTGAACATTGCCAGCGTCACGGTGGGGGTGCATCTCGCATTGGCACTCGCGCGGGGCGGTACGTTTGGATGTTTCGTGCGTCCTTTGAAGAATTTGACGTGGTTGATCGGCCGGCTCCGTGAACACGGGGTTCGCAACGCCTGGTTGAAAGCCGACGAAACGCTTGCCAACGGATTACGCGCGACACAACCGGGCCAGATGTTTTGGCTGGGACTGCGAGGATTGATCGGCGGATTGATTTGGCTTGTGCCGCCAACTGTGGTGTTCGCTGCCGCCGATTCCCATAAACCGGCGACACTGCTGATCACAGTTCTCGGTGGCATGCTGCTGATGCTCGTATTCGGTTGGTTACCGATGTTACAAGCTCGATTTGCGGCGACCAATGAATTTCGCACGTTGTTCCGGTGGAAGGAAACGCGACGACTGTTTGGCAACGCACCACTGGCGTGGATGTTCGCGATTGTCATCACTTATGTGCTCGCGTTGCCGTTGTATTTGGCGAAAGTTGCGTTGCCTCCCCGTGATGCCGTTTGGTTGCTCACGCCGTTGTTTATCGTTGGTGTGTATCCCGCTCGCATTCTCACCGGATGGGCCGTGGCTCGGGCGGAACGTCGCGAAACCCCCGCCTGGTTCGGTTGGCGATGGCTTGGGCGATTGGTCATCGGACCCTTGTTGGCGGCGTATGTGTTTTTGCTCTTCTTCACTCAGTACGTCGGAGCCGAGGGCCGTCAGGTGTTGTTCCAACATCACGCGTTGCTGTTGCCATCGCCGTTTTGAAGATGATGCGGCGATAAGGTCGCGTGTGATGCTAGGAAGATGCCACCGGTCTTCAATCGAGGATCATGGCCACGTCACACGGACGAACCCCCGCCCAGTGACACCTGTTTTTCGCATCATCACACGAGACCTCATCACGTTATCACCGACTCAACACATCAACGAACGTGAATTTGGTGGCAATCCGCGAATTTTCTTCGTAGGATCTTAACATCCAATTCCATTCGGGATTTTTTAGTGGCGCGTTCGCGCCGTTCGGCGCGAGCGATCACGGTCTCTCTTCAGAAAGGCGCTCCGATGTGTGGATTTTCCGTCGATCATGTGAGGAACACGGCCCTGGTTGGACACGGGGCCAGCGGCAAGACGACGCTGGCCGATCTCATGTTGTTCAAGGCCGGTGCGAGTTCGCGGGCCGGGTCGGTAGATGATGGATCAAGCCTATTCGACTTTGATGAAGACGAAAAACTCCACAAATACTCCATCAACTCCGCCATCGCTCATTTCGAGCACAACGATCAAGAAATTCACGTTCTCGACACGCCTGGTTATCCCGACTTCATCGGCCAAGCCATCGAGGCGTTGCAAGCCGTTGAGACGGCCGTCATCGTAGTCAACGCCGCTCACGGGTTGGAAGTCAACACTCGCCGGATGTTCCGCAAAGCGAGCACCAGCGGTCTCGGTCGCATGATCGTCTTGAACCGGATGGATGCCGATAACATCGACTTCACCGGGCTCGTCGGCCGGATTCAAGAAGCGTTCGGCGTCATTTGTATTCCCATGCAAGTTCCGGTGGGAGCCGGTGCGGATTTCAGCGGCGTCGTCAGCACGTTGAATGTCCCCGATTCCGTGCCGGACGGTGTCGTAGTCGATCCGAACGAATACGCCGGTCCGTTGATGGATGCCATCGTCGAGGCCGATGAAGAATTGATGATGCGGTATTTCGATGGTGAGGAAATTCCCGCAGACGAGATTGCGGCAGGTGTTTCCAAAGCCATCGCCGCCGGGACGTTGATTCCAATTTTCTGTTGCAGCGCCAAGAAAGACGTGGGTGTATCGGAACTGATGGACGCTCTGGCCGCGTATGCACTCAACCCGACACAACTCGAACGCGTCGCCAGTCAGGGCGATCAGCAAACACCGATCGTTGCCGACCCGAATAAAGACTTCATCGGCCAAGTCTTTCAAACGCGAATCGACCCGTTCCTTGGCAAAATGAGCATGATTCGCATCTTCCAAGGGACGCTGTCCAAAGACATGACGATTCAAACCGGCGACGGCACGACCAAGCCGATGAAGATTCATCAGTTGATGGAACTTCAGGGCTCCGGCCATGAAAACGTGGAATCGGCGGGGCCGGGTGACATCGTGGCGACGGTAAAAATGGAAGACTTACACGTCAACCACACCCTCAGCCCTGCTGGTGCGTATCGTATGCCCGCGATTCCATTCCCGATTCCCATGATCGGGTTGGCCGTCGAGCCGAAAAGTCGGGCCGACCAACAAAAAATTTCCGGGGCACTGCACAAACTTGAGGAAGAGGACCCCACATTCACCGTCACGCGGGACGAGCAAACGCATGAGATGGTCATGCACGGCATGAGCGAGTTGCACCTGAAGACGATGGAAGAACGGCTTGCCCACCGCGACAAGGTGAGCATCATCACGCACCAACCGAAGATTCCGTATCGCGAGGCCGTCACCGGTGCCGCCGAGGGAAGTTATCGACACAAAAAACAAAGCGGTGGGTCCGGTCAGTTCGCCGAGGTTCACTTGCGTGTCTCCGCCTGCCCGCGTGACGTCAATCCTGAAGAATACTTCGTGAAGGACAACTTCCCGAATTTGCGGACCTACCATTACGATCCGACCTTGAATTTCGCTTTCGTTGACCGCATTAGCGGCGGGAGCGTGCCGAATCAGTTCATTCCCGCCGTCGAGAAAGGCGTGAAAGAGCGGATGACCAAAGGCGTGCTCGCCGGTTACCAAATGCAAGACGTGGTTTGTGAATTGTTCTTCGGGAAAGATCACCCCGTCGATTCCAACGAAACCGCATTCAAAACCGCCGCTGACCGGGGTTTCCGCGACATCGCAATGCAAGCCCATCCGGTGCTCTTGGAACCGATCGTGAATATCGAAGTGACCGTGCCGGACGAGAAAGTCGGCGACATCTCCGGCGATCTTTCCACCCGCCGAGGCCGTCCCGAGGGCATGGACTCCGATGGCGGTTTCACCACGATCAAAGCAAAAGTGCCATTGGTCGAAGTGATGACGTATGCACGCGATCTCTCCAGCCTCACCGGTGGTCAAGGTTCGTATTCACTGGAACCGAGTCACTACGAAACCGTGCCCGCTCACGAGCAGCAAAAAGTCATCGCCGCCGCCAAGCATGAAGAAGAGGAGGATTGATCGGGCATTGCATCATGTGTGTCACCGTACTGTGAGCCGTACATTCCTGGGTTGATCGCTCGGTTCGGCTTACGGTGCGTGACATACGTTTTCCATCTACGTTTTCGAATCGCTACGGCCGAGTAGTTCGTGGAATTCCGGCATGCGAAGTCGCCAACTGACGACGGCGTAAATCGCGACCGCTGCCGCAACTGGAACACCGACCCGTAGGAATCGGTGGAGTAGCGTTTCGGTGGCGGGGAGCGTCCGTAACAACGAAACGACAGCCAACGTCATTACCGTCGTCGCAAGCACAGACTTCGCGATCGTCCGCCATACGTCGCGATCGAGAAACTCACCTAGAGTATGTCGCAAGCACACGAGGGAAGCGACTAATTGAATTGTCAAGCTGATCGAAGTTGCCCACGCCAAACCCGATCCTTTGAAGATCGGTAGTAGCAGGAAGTCCAACACGACATTCGCAACCAACGCGAATAACCCGAGACGTAACGGCGTTTCTCGATTGCCGAGTGCGTAGAAGGTGCGATTGACGATCAGTAACCCACAGACCGACCACACCCCGGCTCCGTACGCGAGGATCATCGCGGACGTTTGTTGGGCGTCTTGCGAATCAAACGCACCATGTCGAAAGAGGAGATCGGTCAGCGGTCCGGCAAGAAGCATCAATCCGGCAGTTGCGGGGATCGTCACGTAAGTTACCAACCGTAGTCCAAACGCGAGTTCACGTCGAATGGCAATGAAGTCGTTTTGGCTGGCTGATCGGGCCAATCGCGGAAACAACACCGTTCCCAATGCCACCCCAAACACGCCGATCGGAAATTGAAATAGCCGTTGTCCTAAGTACAACGCCGACGCGGTTCCGCTGGCCAGCGAGTTCGCGGATGTTGCATCACCTTCCGCGGAAAATGACCACGCAATCAGGCTGTCGATTAGCGGGTTGAGTTGCGTGACCGCCAATCCGCACAAGATCGGCAACACTCCCTGCCAAACGTGAATGACCTGAGATTTTGACTCCCGCCAGTCGCCCAGCAGTGGAAACCCTCGCTGCCAGAGCACACTGGCTGGCAACGCAAACTGCAAGAAACCGGCGAACACTACACACGCTGCCAAAATGATCATTCGCGTTTTGGGATCGGTTATTCCTGTCGTGACACCGATCAGGCCGGCGATCCACACGATGTTCAGAACGATCGGCACCAAAGCCGGGGCAAGGAAGTCGTTCCGTCCATGCAGAATGGCACTGAACTGAGCCGACAAGCAAATGAAACCCAAGTACGGCAGCAAGATCGCCGTGAGTTGCAGCAGAAGTTCGTTGCCGGGTGTGGGATCGGAAAGGACCGCGAACGCGACGATTCCAACTTCCGCCAGCAGAATGACCGCAAGCAATACAAGCGAAAGTGTGAACAACACGCCGCGTGCCAACCGAGCAGCAGATGCGGGGCCAGACTGTTCCTCTTCGGCGACGAATGCCGGTAAGAAGGCAGCTGTCAAAGCACCTTCACCAAAAAGTCGTCTGGCTAGATTCGGCAGACGGAACGCAATGGTGAAGGCATCCATCAGCAGACCGTTGCCGAAGGTCATGGCCATACCCGCGTCGCGGACCAGGCCCAGAATGCGACTCAGAAACGTGCATCCGCTGATCAACCGCACGTTTCCAGCAACCGAGTTGCCGGACGATTCCGCATCCATGCTTGATTCGTTCCCAGAGCGGATCGATACGTCAAACTGCGATCCGTGTGCAATGTCTATCGGCGTGTGTTTGTGCGGGCGTTGGCGATTCGATCAATGACATCCCGGTTGCCAAGCACGTTGATGAATTGGGTGTCCGCAGCGATTCGTCCACGACGGTCTCGCGTGTTTGTTGCCAACTGTTGGATCTCTTGGAAGTCTTGCGATAACCGTCGTTGCAATCTGGGATCGACTGTTTCAGTGTCCGACGCGAAGCGGGCAGCCATACCGCGACGTTGTTGCCAAGCGGTTGCCAAATCGAACAGCGACGCCGTGCCGACTTGGTAATACTCCGCGAGTGCCGCGTGCAACTCGGCGGACGATTGCATGCCATCTCGGAATGCGGTTGAGCGAGCGGAAGGGCTGTCTGTGAGGTTGGCGAGATCGTAATCGAGTCTTGCCAATTCGAATTTCGCCGCGGCCAACCGGTCCGCCCGCCCCAATGGGGACCCGACTTGAGACCACCGTTCCAGCTGCCGAACGAAGGCGGCTTGCTCATCCCGTTGATCACGAATTGCGGTTTGCAGGGCGGCGACATCTTCAGGGGGGATATCCAATCCGTCGCGAATTCTTCGAGCTTGTAGCTTCTCTTCGGGCGTACCCGATCCCGTGAAGACTTCCAATTCCGTGGCATGGACCAGGCGGTCGGACCAATCCACAACGCGAGCACTTGCAGCGGCATGTCGATCAATTTCGCGTTCGTCTTCCAACCCAATCAACTCCGCCTCGGCTTGGGCGAGCAACGTTTCCACCAACGCCTGATCACCAGGAGCAACCGGCCAATAATTGTTCAAACCCTGATACCCCAACCGAAGGGTTTGCAATCGCTCTACCCGATGCCGCAGCACTTGCCGTAATGCAGTGTTGTCGTTTTGCAGCAACCCCGCGGCGGAAAGGACGACATCATCGGCGGTTTGCAATTGCAACAGATGATCTTGTAGCGACATCAAACCCCGATCGAACGCTTGTTCGCTTTCTCGAACCAACGCCATCGCGGCATCACTCGCCTGCCGCAACTGTTTGTGTTCAGTTTTCGAGAGTGGCCGCAGGCGTTCCGGTTGTGGTTGACTGGTCGGCATCGGCGTGACAACAGTCGGTTTCGCGGTGTCGTCGTAATCGGATCGCACAGTCGTGGATGGCGCCGTGGGATTTGGGGGCGTTGGGTCTTGTGTTAACCCCGTATTGAGGTGACCAAGCACCGTGACCACACAGACAATAAGCCCGAGCCAAAGGGACACCGTTGCATTCGGATTTCGCACCATGATTCTGTCTCCGACGAAGTGAGCGTTCATAAATCATTCCGATTGAAAGCCAAATCGTCCAGAGCGATTTTATTCGCGGGAGCCCGTTTCGATGACGACTCGCGTTCCCACCCCACTTTTCTGCAGCGAAAATGTCGGGCGAATTCCAAGATTAGTTCGCGACTTTGTCTAAGCGGCTTGTCGGTCAGACTGCGGGGGAGTCGTGTGTTGAACTTGATCGAGTAGTTCTCGGATGATCTGTTCGGCTTCGAGTTTCTCGGCCTGCCAGCGATCCCGTAGCGTTCGCCATTCGGCTTCGCGGGTTTCCAAGTCACTGGTTTGCCGAGTGAGTTCGACGTCCCGTTGATCAAGCAGCGACTCGCGTTCGCCGAACCATTCGGTGAGCGTCTCCCGCTCGCGGGCCAGTTCGACTTGTTGATTCCGCACCACGGTTTCCGTCTGAGCAAGCGACTCGCGTTCGGCTCGGATGCCGGTGCGAAGCTGTTCGTAAAATGCGACAACCGCCTGACGGGCCGCTTCCAATCGCTGGTTTGCTTCCTCGGTTCCGGCGGTATCGGCGAAGTTCGCCCACGCTTCTTCGACGGCCAATCGAGTTTCGAGCGACTGCCGATGCGTCTCTTCCAACTCCGTTCGGAATTGATCGAGTCGCTCCCGTCGCCGATCCAACTCAGCCGCGTACTCACCGAAGGTGGCATACTGCTGATCGAGAGTCGCTTGTTGGACGGAACGCTCCTCCATCCACTTTTGACGTTCCTCAGCCACCTGTTCCCGATCCGCCTGGAGTTCCGCTTGAATGAGTTCCCGTTGCTCGGCCAGAGCGTCTCGCTCTCGTTCGATCGAGGCTTCCGTTTCCGCCAACCGTTTGCGGTGTTGCCGCAATTGCTCCCGACCGCGACGAGTTAAGTCTTCCTGCCAAAGCAAATGCTGACGTTGCTTCTGGCGTTCGCGTCGGGCTTCTAGCTTTTCGGCTTTGAGTTCCTCACGACTTTTCTTCAGGTGTTCTTCTTGGAAATGGCGACGGTTATCGAAGTTGGCTTGTTCTTGGCGGAAGTGTTCAACGGCCGTTGTATGACGTTCTTCGATTTCCCGACGATGCGTCTCGAAATCCTGCTGCTCGGCGGCCAGAGACTCCGACTGCGATTGGAATTTGGTGTTCCATTCGTCTTGGCGTTGTTGGAACTCGGCGTCTCGTTCGGCTTGCCGTTCGGCCATCTCGGTTTCGAGTTGGGTTCGCAACTCCGTGAGTTCTTGTTCGCCTTGTTCGCGGAGCTTTTGCAACTCATTGCGTTCGGCATCGCACTCCTGTTTCCAGGTGTCCTTCTCTTCTTGGAACTTTGCCCGTTCGGCATCGAGTTCCACCCGCACCGCTTCCACGAGCTGTTTTCGCTCTTGCTCGAGAAGTTGATCGACCGCTTCGAGAGCCGCTTCGTGATCGCGACGGTGCTGGTCGACTTCCTGAGCGAATCGTCCGCGTTCGGTGGCCAACTCCGCACGGGATTCTTCCAACTCCTCGCGTTCGGTGGCCAATTCCGCCAAGACACTTTCGCGAAGCGTCTCGCGTTCACTCAACAGTGCCCTGCGAGCCTGGTCTAATTCATCCGCACGCGACGCAATTTCCTGATTGAGTTGCTCGGACTCCGCAAATCGCGAATCGAGTTCCCGATCTCGCTGGTCCGCTAGCTGGACACGTTCGCGAATAGCCTGATCTGCTTGGGACTTCTCCTCGATCCACGCAGAACGATCGCGTTCGAAGGCTTCAATTTGCTCGCGAAGGGCTTGCTCGGCGGCTTCGACCTGGGCCAACCGGTTTTGAAGATTCTCCGCCGCTTGGGACGCTTCGTGGAGGGCGTCGCGTTCATCCGCCAAGGCCGACAAAGGACTGCCAGCTTTCGGTTTGACAGCAGGCGAGAGACGAGATGGCGGGGCAAGCTTGAGATGCGGTTCGGGCGCAGCATCAGCCCCCGGCTGATTCGGTACCGACGTGGGGCGAGCTGCGCTCATGGTGGGAATCCTTTCCCGATTGTTGTTGGAAACGAACCACGGACACTTGCTTCATCCATCCACAAGCATCCGGGAGGGGCTGGGATCAACCAGCCGAAGCGTCAAGAACTTGCACGAATTGCTCTTTGGGAGTCAGACCGACGAAGCGGCCGTTGTCGGCGATTTCGCCATTCTTGAACAGCAATACGGTTGGGATCGCACTGATACCCAGCGACTGAGGAACCTGCATGTTTTCGTCGGTGTTCATTTTGCCGACTTTGACTTTGCCTTGGTAGTCAGCAGCCAATTCGTCGATGGTCGGACCCAGACGTTTGCACGGTCCGCACCATGGAGCCCAGAAGTCGACCAAGACTGGTTGATCGGACTGCAAAACTTCCGATTCGAAGTTGTCGTCTGTGAAGGTCATTGTGGCATCGGACATAGGTCGTCATTCTCGTTGAAAAGGTGATCGGACTGGAAAAGCGATCAATCGCTGTCAATTGATTTCCAAGTACCTGTTTTTCCAAATCGCCGCAATTATAGGGGGCGCCCAAACCGTGTCAACGCGAGCTAGTTAGTGTTGGTGACATTGTGTTCATGTTCCTGGCAGTTTATTGTCGTTGCATTCGTGCACGACCGGGCCCCTCGCTATCGCGATTTTGGCCGCTAGTTTTCCTAACCGATATAACCCGCAAAGTCGACCGAAACAATTTTCAAGTCGTTGCTGTAACTTGAGTAACGACTTGCGACGTTTTCGTAACCGGAAAGGTGAAAGGGTCATTGACACTGCTTCCAAAAGGTCGGTACAACGGAGGTAAGTTCGTGAATGATTCTGGACTCGGCCCTCCTCTTTCACTTCCTTGGCTACATTAACCCGAAGGATATGACATGAAATCGTTGTCCGGCCCGATTGTGCTGGTGTGCGGACTATTGGCGAGTGTTGCCGGTCCCACGTCCATCCAGGCATGCCTGTTCCCCAGTTACTACTCGAACTACACCCCAACCTATGCCGTTGGATATGGTTACAGTTCCTACTACGCGCCGTCTTACGCATCGTATCCGACTTATTCTGCCTATTATGGCGGGAGCTCGTGCTGCGGAACAACGAGCTATGCGATGCCATCGGCTTGCGACTCCTGTGGAAGTTGCAGCCCGTGCAACAGCTGTGTAAGTGGATGCAGTGCATCTCCTTGCGGCAGTTGTGGATACGGTGACTGTGCCAGCGGAAACTGCGTGAGTGGTTGCAGCAATGGAAACTGCTCGACCGGCGATTGCGGAGTTTCCGGCAGCAGCCCCGCCATTCCGAGTGACGGCCCAAGTGATCGTCCATACGATCGCAGCCCAACACCGGCGGACGGCGATCGACCGCGAACGTTCATCGAAGAACAAGCTGACGAAGAACCCCGCCCACGCGACGATCCAGGTTTCTATCGAGACCGGGAGCGGGATCGTGATCTCGATCGGGGATACGACGGAACGGGTTCCGGCTCGCCGATGCAACCTGATGGTTTTGGTCCACGCGATGCGGGACCGACCCCGACATTTAACAATTCCAATCGGCCGGACCCACGAAACTTGATCCGGCACCAAGCCACTCCGCGGTTCGAGATGCCAGACCAGAACAGTTGGGACCCCAAGCCAGCTCCCGCACTGGATCTGGACGACAAAATCGCTCGCCGACCGATTCTGCAACCAGCTCGATTCATCGCAGGAAATCGAGATGCTTGGAAGCCGGTCGTTCTTCAGCAACCGACCAATGAGGGGTGGGTTTCGGCTCCATCGCGAACTCAATTGGTACAGAAGTAAACATTCCCTGCCACATCGAATAGAATCGAAAGCCGTCGGTTGTCGCCGACGGCTTTTCTCATTGCTTTTTCCCAGACCAACCGACCATGCAAAACGCCGACGTCGCCCGCATCTTTGACACCCTCGCGGACCTGCTGGAAATTCAGGAAGCCAACCCCTTCCGTGTGCGTGCCTACCGCAATGCTTCGCGGACTGTGGAAGGGCTGACCGAATCTCTGTCCTCTATCATCGAAGACCCCGACCGCACCCTGAGCGATCTTCCCGGTATCGGCAAAGACTTGGCAGAGAAGATCAAAACGATTCTGGAAACCAACACACTGCCGCAACTCGAGGAATTGAAATCCAAAATTCCGCCCGGCGTGGTGCAGATGTTGAACCTGCCCGGCATCGGACCGAAGAAAGTCGCGGTGATGTTTCGCGAACTCAAGGTAAACACACTGGAAGACCTACGAGCCGCCGGTGAGAATGGCCAGATCAGTGCGCTCAAAGGGTTTGGTAAGAAGACCGAACAGACGATCCTCGAAAACATCGACTCCGTCGCCGCCGCCGAACAACGGTTTTACTTGAGCGATGCAATTCATGCGGGCGAGGCGATCGTCGCGTCGTTGCGGGAATTGGAAAGCGTCACGCAAGCCGACTTGGCGGGCAGTTCGCGTCGTCGCAAAGAAACCACGGGGGATCTCGACGTTCTCGCAATCGCCGAGGACTCCGAGGAACCGATGGACCATCTCGCCGAACATGAACTCGTCGCGCAAGTCCTGCAACGTGGACCAACGAAAATGCGAGTCCGCCTGCATTTGGGGATCGAACTCGATCTTCGTGTGGTGCCCGAGGAATCCTACGGAGCGGCGATGGTCTACTTCACCGGCTCGAAGGAACACAATATTGTGCTCCGCAAACGGGCCCAGGAACGCAAGCTGAAACTCAATGAGTACGGTGTGTCTCCTGAGGGGAAAGACAAATCGAAACCAGTTCGCACTGAGGAAGACGTTTACAAGTTGCTCGATCTGCCCTGGATTCCGCCGGAACTTCGCGAAGACCGGGGCGAATTTGACGCCGCCGAGAGTGACAAACTTCCCGAGTTGGTCGATGTCGACGACATCCGTGGCGATCTGCACATGCATACGACCGCCAGTGACGGCAAGAACTCCATCCTCGAAATGGCCGAAGCCGCCAAGAAACTCGGCCGCAAATACATCGCCATCACCGATCACTCCAAACGCGTCTCGATGGCCAACGGTCTCGATGCGAAACGGCTTCGCGAGCACTGGAAGGACATCGACAAAGCCAACGACGAAATCAAAGGCATCGAGATTTGGAAGGGCATCGAGTGCGACATTCTCGAAGACGCCACGCTCGATTTGCCCGACGATGTGCTCGCCGAGGCGGACTGGGTGATTGCGGTGTTGCATTACGGACTCAAGCAACCGAAGGATCAAATCAACAAGCGGATGATGGCGGCGATTCAGAATCCTCATGTGCATTGCATCGGCCATCCGACGGGACGATTGCTGCTGCGGCGACCGGGGGCGGAGATGGACTTTCACGACATTCTGAAAGCCGCCGCCGATCATGGGGTGCTGATGGAAATTAACGCCAGCCCCGAACGCTTGGATCTCAGCGACGTCCACGCCCAAGCCGCCGCCGACATGGGCATTCCCATCGTCATCGACACCGACGCCCACAGCACTACCGGTTTCCACACCATGAAATATGGCGTCTATCAAGCCCGCCGCGCCGGCCTGGAAAAGAAACACATCGCCAACACCCGAACACCGAAGCAATTCCGCAAACTGCTACGGACTTCGTAGGTTTCAATAGCGGGCAGGCAAAGCGGGAGATGTCGGAATGGAGACTACTTTTCGCGACCGACTTCGTTGGGCTCAACCGTTGCTTCTTGACGGTGCCACCGGGACGGAGTTGGATCGGCGGGGGTTGGATTTGAGTGCGCCGTTGTGGTCGGCTCGGTCGTTGCTTTCACATCCGGAGGTTGTGAAGGAGATTCATCGGAGTTACGTTGACGCCGGTGCGGACGTCATCACCGCGAACACGTTTCGCACGCATAACCGCAACGTGCGCGACGAATTTTTGAATGGACGGAAGATGACTCGGTTGGCGGTTGCGATTGGTCGTGAAGCTGCCGGAGATCGCGCATATGTTCTGGGTTCGATCGCACCGTTGCAAGATTGTTACCGTCCCGAACTCACGCTGCCGGAGGACGTGCTGCTTGACGAACATCGTCAGATGGCGGTCAATTTGGTGGATGCGGGCGTGGACGGAATTCTCGTCGAAACGCAACTTACCATCCGTGAGGCCGTCGCTGCAACTCGGGCCGCGACTGAAACGCAACTGCCAACGCTCGTGAGTTTTGTGTGCAGGATGGATGGCAAATTGCTATCGGGCGAGGCGTTGTCCGATGCGGCGAGTGCCGTGATGGAATTTGCACCGGCCGCGTTACTCGTGAATTGTGTGCCAGCGGATGTGGTCGCCGACTTGCTCAGCGTGATACACCAGACCGCTCCGGATGTTCCGCTCGGCGCGTATGCGAACACAGGGCGATACGACGAAGAGACTGGTTGGAGCGACACGATCGCCGTCAATGCCAACGCCTATGCGGAGTTCGCTCGTGATTGGTTGACGAGCGGTGCCACGATCATCGGCGGATGTTGTGGCACGACGCCCGCACACATTCGACGGCTCCGTCAATTGCTCGATGAGTGAATTACGGGGTTCCCGGTCGTGGTGGGTTGGCCCAGTGACCGCTGGGGTCTTCGCCGTTGACGACAACACCTTTCTTGTTCCAGTCCATTCCCGCTCGCACATCGGCCGCACAATAGCGAAGTGTGAGACCGCAGCGGCGGCGGTCAGACTCATTCGCTTCGGAACCGTGCAGCAGCAAATCCGAATGGACAGAAAACTCACCGGCTTTGAGTTCGTCATCGACCGGCGTGCCGTACTGCTCGACGTTTTCGATGACTTGATCGAGGACACTGTGTTCCGAAGAATCCGCGGGACGATAGGTCATGTGACCATAATGATGGCTACCGCTGATGAACCGCATGCACGCGTTTTCGGTGTCGGCATCGTCGATGGCGAGCCACACGGTGACGGCTTTCGACGGACTCAGCGGCCAATAACTGGCGTCCTGATGCCATGCGACTTGCTTGCCATCGTGCGGCATCTTGCAAAAGAAGTGCGATCCCCACGCGACCACGTTTTCGCCGAGAAGATCCTTCACGACGCTGATGATCTTCGGATGCGTGAGCAAGTCATACACTCGACCGTGCTTGAGATGGGCGGTGCTGATTGAATAACTATCCCCACCCGCAGCGATCGCGTCTTCTAACAGCTGATCGAAGTACCCCCGCAATTCGGCGGCTTCGGTGTCGTTGAATAGTGGGAGCGGTCGCAAATAACCGTTCTTGTTGAATTGCTCAATTTGCTCGGCGGAAAGTGTGTCCGCCTGTGATGCATTGGCGGGGTGGAATTTGAGGTTCCGCTCCAGCTGATCCAACTCGGCTTGCGTGGGGGTGATCGCGAATTTCGGTTCGGTACTCATGGCTTTGTCGGCTCGTTAGTGCGTATCGCACACATGTGTAGCGGGCAAACTACTCGGAATGCCGGGGCAACAGACCGTCTAACCCGCTAAGTTCCAATGTGAACGGCTCTGAGGACTCCAATCGGCTTACTCATTTTTAACATGGAGTCACCGAGATTGCACGGAGAAGCATCGTGGTTTTAAAGAGAGTGGCATTTCACAAATATCGAAGCACGGCATGATCATGCCAACGAGCAGATCGACAATCTGGTTGCTCAGGGCAACTGGATATCCAAACCATGGTTGAACCGGTTGGTGAAGTTGGCCAACGCCACGGTGCCCGCCAGTGAAACCAGTTGTTTCTCGTTGAGGAAGTTTTTCAGGTTCTTCACAGTGGCGTCATCGACCTGAGCCGCCTTAGTCAGTTGCTCAGCGTAGGCCAGTACGGTTTTTTCTTCGTCGCTGAAAGCGGCACTGTCGCGATAGTTGTCGATGTCGGCGAGTTGTTGATCCGTCACTCCGGCTTGCTTCGCAGCTTGCTTGTGATAGTGAGCGCAGTAATCGCACTGATTGATCTGCGACGATTTGAGGTAAGCCAACTCCCGCAACGTGCCTGGCAAATCATTGCGAATTCCCTCATTGATCTGCGTCATTCCTCCCAGAATATCTGGTTGATGGGCGGCCGTGCTGAAGATGTTCAACGACTGACCGAACTTTTCCTCGATCGCCTTCAGGATCGGCTGAGACTTTTGGGGAGCGTTGCCAGCATCAAGCGGTTGTACGTGTGGCATGTGTCATCTTTCTTTATGCTGTGCGTTTCGTTGAAAGCCGTGGACGGAAAGTCTTGATGGCTTCCGCCTACGGCTACCGAAGTCCAATCGTCCTATGCGGACAGCATTTCGCGACACGCTTTTTCACATTCGAGGCAAACCTTCGCACACTCCGCCATATGCTTGTCGTCGGGAAACTTCTTACAGGCCTCTGCGCATTTCGCACAGGCATCCGCACAGGCTTTACAGATCAGTTCGGCGAACGGGCCTCTGCGCGACACGATCTGCGCGGCCGCCACGCACATGTCGGCACAGTCCTGACAAGTGGCGAGGGTAGTCGCATGTTTCGAATGGCCTTGCTTTAGCATCATCGCGCAGTGATTCGCGCATGAATTGCATTCGCGCTGGCACTCCGAACAAGCGGCCGCGCATTTTTCGAACACACTACGGTCATGATCGTGGCTGGCATGGTGTTCATGCTCATCGGCTTTCAGGGGATTCGGCAACGTTGCGGCAGCCATCCCGGCGAGTCCGGCAGCGACGAATTGTCTTCGTTCTAACATCATCAACTCCTTAATGTGAGATCAACCCGTGTGAATACCTGTGGAGTACCACCAAACTGGCAGCCAGACTGCCAAGTTGAGTGTTCGATGACCGAAGGTCAGGTTTGGAGCAGTCGACACGAATCGACGGTTGCGTTTCCTAGCGGTCTTGTGTGGCTTTGTTAACCACATGCCGCGAGGCCGCAATTGTCATGCCGACCGAAGGACGCGGACTCACTACATCTCACTTGTCACTCACAGCCTGCCCTACGTTTTTTTCGCGAAGCGTCGCAATACGACATAAAACACCGGCGTGAGGAACAATCCGAAGATGGTCACGCCGAGCATACCGCTGAAGACGGCAGTTCCGAGAGCACGACGCATTTCCGCTCCCGCTCCGGTGGCGATCAGCAGGGGAATCACGCCGAGGATGAACGAGAACGCGGTCATCAGAATCGCGCGGAGTCGGAGACGACACGCCTCGACTGCGGCTTCGAATCGGTCTTTGCCTTTGTCTTCCTCGGCTTTGGCGAATTCAACGATGAGGATCGCGTTTTTGCACGCCAAACCGACGAGAACGACGAAACCGATTTGCGTGAGGATGTTGTTGTCCATGCCCCGAATCGCGACACCGGTGATCGCACAGAGTAGGCACATCGGGACAATGAGAATCACCGCCAACGGCAGGGTCCAACTTTCATACTGTGCCGACAATGCGAGAAACACGAACAAGACACACAACGGGAAGATGAAAATCGCCGTGTTGCCGGCGGCTTTCTCTTGGTAGGAGAGGTCGGTCCATTCATACGCGAAACCGGGCGGTAGAGATTCGTCGCAAATTTGTTCAAGAGCCGTGATCGCTTCCCCCGAACTAAATCCCGGAAGTGTGCTGCCACTGATGTCGGCCGCGGGGAACAAGTTGTATCGCACCACGCGGTCGGGGCCGGTGATAGACTGCACATTCACCAGCGAACCCAACGGCACAATGGCGCCGTTGTTACTGCGTGTGCGGAGACGATCGATATCCGAAATCTCGTCGCGAAACTCCGCTTCGGCTTGGGCGGAAACACGATACGTTCGCCCAAGGTAGTTGAAGTCGTTGACGTAAACTGACCCCAAGTAGATTTGCAGAGCGTTGAACACGTTGTTCACCGGGACATCGAGCATGCGAACTTTAGTGCGGTCGATGTCGGCGTAAATTTGCGGGGTGTTCGCACGGAAAGTGGTAAAGACCTGCACCAAACCGGGCGTTTGGTTGGCACGTGTGGCGATGATGTTCGCGGCATTTTGCAGGGCTTCAAATCCCATGCTGCTACGATCTTCGATTTGCAGTTTGAATCCGCCACCGGTTCCGATCCCCTGCACCGGTGGCGGAGGAATAACAACAACTTGGGCATCTTGGATCGCTGTTAGTCGGCCGCGAAAGTCTTTGAGAATGACATTGTCGGTGAGACCATCGGGAATGCGGTTTTCAAAGTCTTCGAGCGTCACAAACACCGCCGCCGTATTTGGGTTGTTCGAGCGGGTGGCTCCCGAGAACCCCGCGAACTGCACTGCGTTGGCGATACCGGGGGTCTCCAAAGCGATTTCGCCAATACGTTTCGTGACGGCATCCGTTCGAGAGAGCGAAGCGGAGTCGGGCAGTTGCACCGCGACAATCAGATATCCTTGATCCTGAGCCGGAATGAAACCCGTCGGGACTCGAGTGAAGCCGAAGTACGTCAATCCCATCAACCCGACATACACAACGAGGACGATGGCCGTCATTCGCACAATGCGTTTGACGGTCCCCGCGTAGATGTTGCTGCTCCAATCAAACGCCTTGTTAAACAGATTGAAAAACCAACCGAATAACACCCCTTGAACTTTCGCCGCCCAACCGGTTGCTTCTTGTTTGGGCTTCAAGATCAACGCGCACAATGCGGGGCTGAGTGTGAGCGAGACGAATGTGGAAATGCCCGTGGCGACGGCGATGGTCACCGCAAATTGACGGTAGAACTGGCCGCTGATCCCGGCGATGAAAGCGGTCGGCACAAAGACGGCAATCAAGACGACCGTGGTGGCGATCAAAGCGCTGCCGACTTCGTCCATGGCTTCACGAGTGGCTTCGCGTGGCGGGCGTCCTTCGCTGATGAGACGTTCGACTGTTTCAACAACGACAATGGCATCGTCCACCACCACACCAATCGCCAGCACCAACCCGAACAGGGAAAGACTGTTCAACGAAAACCCGAGCGCGAGCATCACCGCAAACGTGCCGATGAGGGCAACCGGGATCGCGACGGCGGGAATGATCGTCGTTCGCCAACTTTGCAGAAACAAAAAGACGGTGAGCACGACCAAAGCCGCCGCCTGAAAGAGTGTCACGAAGACTTCGTCGATCGAGTCTTGAATGAAATTTGTCGGGTTATAGACGACTTTGTAATCCAGCCCACTGGGCATATCTTCGGCGATGTCTTCCAACGCGGCGAGTACACCTTGAGCGGTTTCGAGAGCGTTTGAACCGGGACGCTGTGAGATCGCAATCGCGACGGCGTCTTCACCGTTGAGGTAGCTGTTGAGTGCGTATTCCTTCGCTCCCAACTCGACTCGGGCCAAGTCACGAACGCGAACCAGTCGTCCGTCGTCGCCACTCTTGACGACGATGTCGGCGAACTCGTCGGGTGTTTTGAGTCGGCCTTGCGTACTCACACTGAGTTGGAACGCCCGGTCGTTCGGTAGCGGAGGTTGGCCGATGACACCGGCCGCCACCTGCACGTTCTGCTCACGAAGGGCTTGCACGACTTCGTCTGCCGTCAGATCGAGCGAAGCGATCTTCTCCATGTCGAGCCAAATTCGCATGGAATATTCACGGGCACCGAACACGATGACATCACCCACGCCGTCGATCCGAGCCAACATATCCCGCACACGCAGGTATGCAAAATTGCTGACGTAGAGCAAATCTCGGCTGTTGTCGGGAGAGATCAAGTGAGCGACGAGCAGCAAATCCGGCGAGGATTTCTTCGTCGTCACACCGACTTGCCGAACTTCTTCCGGCAGACGTGGTAGTGCGACGGAGACTCGGTTTTGCACCAGGACCTGAGCTTGGTCAACGTCGGTGCCTTGGGCGAATGTGATAGTGAGTTGCATCGTGCCGTCCGTTGACGACTGCGATTGCATATAGAGCATGTTCTCGACACCGTTGATTTCCTGCTCCAACGGTGTGGCGACGGTTTCGGCGATCGTTTCCGGATTCGCTCCGGCGTACACGGCTGTCACTTGCACGGTCGGCAAAGCGACGTCCGGGTATTGGGAAACCGGCAAAACGAAATATGCCAACCCACCCACAAGAACAATCACCACACTCAGCACGGTGGCGAAGATCGGTCGGTCGATGAAAAAGTGCGGGAATTTCATGTTGGGCCGTCGGGAGTTTTCCGGTGTCCGTGGCGAGCGTCATCTCACAACATCACTCAAGACCATCTCATTGCATCATTCATTGGTCGCGGAGTCGTCCGAAGAGGGCGGCGGATCATCGTCGGTGAGGAACGCTTCCTTGCTCTTTTTGGTCAGCCATTTTTCTTCCGGGACGGGTTCGTAGGTGTTGGGAAGACCGTCATCTTCGGTGATTTCGATTTTCCCAGGTTGAGGATCGACCGGAACGCCGGGACGAAGAAGCTGTAATCCGTCGATCACGATTCGCTCATCACCCTCAAGACCATCGGAGACTACCCGCAGTCCGTGGATATACGAACCGATTTCAATGGGGTGCCGTTTGACTGTGTTGTCCTTTTGCAACACATTCACGAACCGATCCGATTGATCTGTGCCGATGGCGCGGTCGGGAATCAGAACGGCTTCGAACGGGGCTCTGCCCGGCACTCGCAGACGGGCGAACAATCCGGGCGTGAGGTCGGCCGAATCGTTGGGAAAGATTGCTCGAGCGCGAATCGTGCCCGTATTCTTGTCGATCCGGTTGTCGACAAAATCCGTGTGCCCCACATGCGGATAGCCTTTCTCATCGGCCAACTGCAAATAGACCGGGTTCTTAACCTGCCGAGAACTTTGCCGACGCCGTTCGTCCGTCAGGCGAACGTACTTCAAGAAGGCTTGCTCGTTGGCATCGAAATAACAGTGAATCGGATCGAGCGAGACAATCGTCGTCAACAACGTCGCTTGCCCCGTGCCGCCGTCAATGAGGTTCCCCTCGGTCACAAAGTGTCGGCTCGTTCGTCCGGCGATCGGTGCCACAATCTTGGTGTAGCTCAGGTTGAGTTTCGCCGCTTCGACCGCCGCCTGTGCGGTTTTGACGGCCGCTTCACTGGTGGCGAGTCCAGCGTTGGCCGCGGACACCTCCGCTTTCGCTGACTCCACGCTCGCGGTGGCTTGAAGTTGTTCCGCTTCGCTGATTTCTGCTTCGTTCTGCGTGGCTGCGTTGCGGGCTTTCAATTCGGAGATGCGACGGTACTGCCGATTGGCCAACTCCAACCGGGCTTCCGCGTCGGCAACACCGGCATTGGCCGCCTTGATTTTGGACTGGCTTTCCTCGACTTTCGCTTCCGCTTCTTTCAGAGCCGCTTCGGCCTGCGTGAGTTCCGCCTCAAACGGTCGCGGATCAATCACGAACAGCAATTGGCCGCGTTCGACATCCGCACCCTCATCGAAGTTGACGCTCTTAAGATATCCCGTGACGCGGGCGCGAACTTCCACTTCATCAATAGCCGCTAACCGGCCTGTGTAGCGGTCCCACTCCACAACCTGCTGCACCAAGGGCGTCGCCACCGTGACTTTCGGTGCCGGCATTTTTGGGGGTCCATCGGGGGACTCACATCCACATGCCGTCAGGAGAATGGTGATCGTCAGGAAACTGGTGGATGTGAAGGTGAACCGCCCACACATCTGAGAAACACAGCAACGAACCATGACGGCTCCACTTGCAACAGATTCGACGGAAATGCGGTTGAGACTGGAGTGGTATCATAGGCGGCGACTCCCCGAATTTCCACAAGTCGAGCTTGGCACATACACTCATTCGGCGGTCGCATCGAGTTCATCCAAGTCCAACCGGTACAGAATTTGATTGTAATTGTGTCGCGGCGTTGGGGATGACGTTTTCGAGAATTCTTTTGTGTAGGTCGCTTCGAACAACAAAATCGGCGAGGCGTCGGCTGTCATGCCCGCATGGAGTTGTGGGTTGTAAAACGTGTAATTGTGATGCGTGACGACTTGAATGGCATCGCCCCAAGGACCGGTCGGTGCGTCGGCCTCGGCATACCAAATTTCTCCTAGGAACGATTTCTTACCGCCATACTGCGTGAAAACCGTAACCCACTTTTGCCGGTATTCGCTCCAGGCGATCGCCCCGCGATGTGGTTTCACGGAATGGCTCCCGTGCCGAGCCGGAACGTCGCTTTGCGGTGTGAGTGTTTGCCATGTTTTCGAGTCCGTCCAGGCTTCAAAGGTGGCAGGACATCGGAGCGATGGAAACGGATCGCCAAACAGAACCCATCGTTGGCCGTTCTCATCCGTCCAAAACACCGGATGGCCCGTCGGCAAGGTTGGCGAATCGGGAGAGTCTTCGGATTTCGTCCAGATGGTTTTGAGTTTCTCGAACCGTTTTGAATCCTCATTCCAGACGCACAAACCTTTTTCATAAGCCGTGAGCGGCGGACGGATTTTTTCGTAAGCCGCCACAAGTCGGTGACGCCCATTTTGATCCGGCAAACTGACGAATCCCCAAAGCCACGTCGGACCGCTGCCGGGCATCTCCGCAATGTTGCGAGGTGTGTCTGTGGCGTCGGTGACGTAATCGAAACGCAGCCGAATCGGTGGTTCGAATTTCGGGAGTGGCTGCAATGCCGTCGTCGCACCAATCATGTGAAAACGACCGAGCGGATAACCAGGCAAAATGGTATCGCCCCAGGCCCAAAAGAGTTTCCCGTCGTGAACCGCGTTTTGAACGCTGTCGCAGCCAAGGATTTTCTGTTCGGTCCAGTTTGGTTCTAGACCAAGTTTTTGGCTCTCCGCGAACAAACCGGCACCGGTGATGCGTCCCAATCGCTTGGCGGGCAACTCGCGATGAACTTTGACGGTCCGTTTCTCACCCGGTTCGGGAACGAGTCGCACACCCCGATAACCGAAGCCGTCTTTCGGAACACCGTAGCCGTGCCCTTCAATGGTGAACCACGTTGGTACGCCCATCAATTCCGGCAAGTCGAACGCGATCCGTCCGGCGTTGTCGGAAACGAATCGCACGTTGTGGTTCGTTCGTAATTCCACCAGCGGCACCGGCCAATTGGTCTCGGCGTCGATGACCTGAATCTCACACGGCTCAACCGCAGCCACGTCATCGGTCAACAGGAACGAAACAACCAGCAATCCTAAGAACCAAACTCGTTTCACGTCGAACTCCTTTCGTTATCCCATGTCGATCGGTCGCAAGTGTATCGCGGGCGAGCGACTCTTGATATCCTACAGCATCGTGAACTGAATGATGATCAGGATGTGTAGTTATGTCATCGGATAATAAATCGGTTGTGGTTGGGTTGGGAGAAGTTCTCTGGGACTGTTTCAACGATTTCCGGCGACCGGGCGGAGCGCCCGCGAACATGGCGTTTCATGCCGACCAACTTGGTGCCCGAGGCGTGGTTGCTTCGAGAATCGGCGCCGATGAACTCGGCAATGAGTTCGCCACGTATTTGAGCGAACAAGGTCTGACGACCGATTGGCTGCAGCGTGATGAAAACCATGCCACCGGTTGGGCCACCGTTGACGAAAGTTTGCCCGGCCATCCGGATTTCATCATCCACGAAAATGTCGCGTGGGATTTTCTGGAACCGACCGTTCAACTCCGCGAATTAATGCGGACCGCTGATGCCGTCTGCTTTGGAACACTCGCGCAGCGATCGGAAGTAACGCGACAAACAATTTATGATTCCCTCGCCGCAACGAAGTGGGATTGTCTGCGAGTATACGACGTCAACTTGCGACAAGATTACTACCGACACGAATGGATTCGCCAATCGTTGGACTTGGCCAGTGCGGTGAAACTCAACGAGCACGAAGCCGCCGTACTGGGAGCGATTCTCGAGATCGGTTCGCCTGACACCGAGGACGGAAACCGACTCGCCGAATTCGCCAAACGGGTCTGTGAAATTCATCGTCTACGGTTGGCGTGCATCACGCGAGGCGAACGCGGATGTGTTGTGGTTTCGGGCGAACAAACCGCCATTGTGTCGGGGCAACCGGTGAACGTGTCGGACTCCGTTGGGGCGGGCGATTCCTTCACCGCGGCGTTGATCACAACGCAGTTGGCCGGCTGGACATTGGAAGAATCCGCCGGGTTCGCGAATGCGGTCGGTGGACTCGTTGCGACACACCAAGGTGCGATGCCGTCACTCCGCGAAGAATATGCCGCTTTGAAATCGCAATTTCATTCCGGCTGATCTGTCGCCCGCTTTCAGCCGTCGCCTTCCATTCCCCTTCGAATTGACATCAAGAGTTCGCCCGTGTGGTCTCGTAAACGCCTCGACATTGGTTGGACCGATTTCGCCGCCGGTTTGCTCGGGAGCGGCTTGCGTTGGAACCGAGAGCATCAACACCAAGCCATCGAACAGGCGTGGTCGACGGATCGAGAATCGCTCGTGTGCTTGTCGGTGCGTAGCGGTTGGGATTTGTTTCTCTCAACGTTGAATTTACCGCCGGGCAGCGAAGTCTTAATGTCGGCGTTGACGATTCCGGATATGGCTCGGATCGTCGAAGCACACGGGCTGGTGCCGGTGCCGCTCGATCTTGATCCGAATACTCTCGTGCCGACGGTCGAATCGTTTGAACGTGGACTTTCCGAGCGAACACGGATCGTGCTGGTCGCACACCTGTTCGGCACTCGGAACGATTTGAGTGACCTCATCGCCGCTGCACACGCTCATAACTTGATGTTCGTCGAAGACTGTGCCCAAGCCTACATCGGCCCCAGTTTTCGTGGGCATGCCGACAGCGACGCCGTGCTATTCAGTTTTGGAACGATCAAAACCGCGACCGCGCTCGGCGGTGCTGTGGTGCAAATTGCCGACGAAACAATTCGCAATGCCATGCGGAAACGGCAAGCGGAATACGCCGTGCAATCGCGTGCAAAGTTCGCCCAGCGTCTTGTGAAGTACGCGGCATTGAAGTTCATCTCCTTGCGTCCGTGTTACGGATTGTTCGTGCAGGGTTGCCGAATGATCGGACGAGACTACAACGCCATCCTTAACAAATCCGTCAAAGGATTCGGCACGGCCGCCCCGATCGAACGCTTTCGCTCCCAACCGTCGGCACCCCTGCTGGGATTGCTGAAACGACGGATTCAGCGGCCGCCGGTCGATCGCATCGAACGTCAGGCATCATTGGGGCGGCGGATTTATCAGCAACTTGCGACCGATGTCCCCTGCCCCGGCGGTGCCGTTCCCGAGCACTGTTTCTGGGTGTTTCCATTGAGTCCGTCCGATCCCCAAAGTTTGATTGAGAGTCTTCGAGACGCAGGGTTTGATACTACTCAAGGAGAGAGTTTGTGTGTCGTCAATACTCCGAAAGATCGACCCGAACTCGATCCTGCCGTTTCGCGTCAGTTACTCGAACGCCTTGTCTATCTGCCACTTTATCCCGCTTTGACGGAGTCCGCTTGCGACCAGATGGCGAAAATCGTTCAGAAACAAATTCGTGAACCCTCAAAAACACCGTGATTTGGTTCCAAAGAGTCTCCAAAATTGGAAGAAATCTTCATCACCGGGGACGTGCGTTCGGATGGTTGTCCCTTTAGAATAGAGGTTTGGTGAATTCAACCCGGCATTCGCCGCAGACTTCAGACGATTCAAATATGCAACACCTTCGCAGCTTGCACGACCTGAGTGCTGACGACATTCGAGACATTCTCACCCTCTCTGGTGAAATCAAATCCGAAGTGAAAAACGGTAAACGCTCCGACCGCTTGGCCGGTCGCGTGTTGTCGTTGGTTTTTGAGAAACCCTCATTGCGAACCCGCGTGAGTTTCGAAGCTGGCATGACGCAACTTGGCGGACGCGGAATTTTTCTGTCCGCGAAAGAAGCCGGCTTGAACGGTCGCGAAAGCTTGGCGGACGTGGCTCGCGTTCTCAGTTCCTATTCCGACGCCATCGCCCTGCGGACATTTTCGCAAACCTTGATTGAGGAATTTGCGGATTGGTCGAAGTGTCCGGTGATCAACGCTCTTTCCGATGATCGCCACCCATGCCAAGCGCTGACCGATTTGCTGACGATTCAGGAATCGTTTGGCACACTCGACGGCGTGCGAATTGTGTATGTCGGCGATGGCAATAACATCGCGGCATCGCTGGCGATTGCCACTTCGATGCTCGGGATGCCGATGACGTTTGCGTCACCTGCGGACTACGAGCTTGATCCGGCGTTCCTGAATCACCTTCGGGATCAACACCCCAAAGCCGATTTGACCGTTACCAACGACGTCGCTGAAGCCGTCAAGACGGCGAGTGTTGTCTACACGGACGTTTGGGCAAGCATGGGGCAAGAAGAAGAGTCGAAGGCTCGCCAGGAAGTCTTCCGACCGTTCCAGGTCAATCAGCAACTGATGGCGCTTGCACCGTCGGATGCAAAGTTCATGCACGACCTGCCCGCCCACCGTGGCGAGGAAGTCACTGATGAAGTGATCGACGGCCCGCAAAGCCTCGCATTCACGCAAGCCGAAAACCGCATGCACCTGGCGAAAGGTTTGTTGGTGTGGTTGCTGACAAAGGCGGATCAGAAGTAAATGGCACTGCGAGCCATGTCGGGACTGCCCAGCAATTCGGACATGGCTACATGGTCGAAACGAATGCATGACTTCCATGTTGCTCATGCTTGAAGACGATCCAGAGCGAATCGCCCAATTCGAGGCGGCCCTAACAACATTACGGAATCCACCCGCGTTGCAAGTTTGGGCAGATGCTCATCGAATGATTGCCGAAGCCTCGGAATTGGTGCAGAACGCGAAGCTGATTTCTTTGGATCACGATCTTATTCCTGCAGACGGAATGCCTGATCCGGGAGATGGATATTCTGTGGTCCAATGGTTGACTTCTCAGCCTCACATCCGCCCCGTCATCATTCACACCAGCAATGCGGAACGCGCCGCATGGATGACTGGTGAGTTCGACTTGAATGGCTGGGCCTATCATCGGGTCTTGCCGTTGGATCAAAATTGGGTCTTTGATTGGTGGCTGCCCACCGTTCAAGAGATTCTGAGGGCGGGCTAAAACGGCTCGCAATTCTACAGATCGGATTGCTCTGAGATTCCGCGGGAACTTCGTATTCGATTGTTACGAACGGTCGACCTGGGTGGCATGTTCGCGTACATTGTTCGCGAACCATGACGAAACCGGGAGAGTGGATACGTGCAAGATTATGAAAAGCTCGGGGCGTTCTACATGGGACGCTTGTACGATCAGGAATCTCGCCAGACCCGCGACGAATTGTTGCTGTATGATTCCAAAGATCTGACCACTCATGGTGTCATTGTCGGCATGACTGGCAGCGGCAAGACCGGGTTGGGAGTGGCTCTCTTAGAAGAAGCCGCGATTGATGGCATTCCTGCGATCGCGATTGATCCCAAGGGCGACTTGGGCAATTTGCTGCTGACTTTTCCAGACTTGTCCGCCGCGGAATTTCGTCCGTGGATCGACGAAGGCGAAGCCACCCGGAAAGGCATGAACCCCGACCAGTACGCCGCCAAGGTGGCGAAGACCTGGAAAGAGGGGCTCGCCAGTTGGCATCAGCCACCGGAACGAATCGGGTTGTACGAGGATTCCGCCGAGCGTGTCATCTATACCCC
Source organism: Thalassoroseus pseudoceratinae (assembly GCF_011634775.1). Lineage (NCBI taxonomy): Bacteria > Pseudomonadati > Planctomycetota > Planctomycetia > Planctomycetales > Planctomycetaceae > Thalassoroseus > Thalassoroseus pseudoceratinae. The sequence goes on along the minus strand of NZ_JAALXT010000005.1, from coordinate 46,712 downwards.
CGGCAGCGATTCGGGGCGGCCGCTGACGGTGTTGCAATCGTTGGAGCCACCGCCGCCGGAAGTCCGCGAGGACCAAGAAACCTTCCGCGAACAAATCTCCGCCACCACGTCCGGTTTGCTCGCATTGTTGGGAATCAAAGCCGATCCGATCCAAAGTCGCGAACACATCCTCATCGCGAACTTGATCGATCACGCGTGGCGAGCTGGCAAAGGTCTCGACATTCCGGATTTGATTCGAGGAATTCAAGCTCCCCCGTTTGAGACCGTCGGCGTGTTCGATTTGGACACGTTCTTCCCAGCAAAGGATCGCACGGCACTGGCGATGCGATTGAACAACTTGCTCGCGTCGCCCACATTCGCCGGTTGGATGCAGGGGGAACCACTCGATATCAAAAGTTTGCTCTACACTGCTGACGGTCGACCGAAACTATCGATCATTTCCATCTCGCACATGGGCGATTCGGAGCGAATGTTCTTCGTGACGATTCTGCTCAACCAATTGCTTGCGTGGGTTCGAACGCAACCAGGAACGTCGAGTCTGCGGGCAATGTTCTACATGGACGAAATTTTCGGCTACTTCCCACCGGTCGCCAAGCCGCCCAGCAAAGGGCCTATGTTGACGCTCTTGAAACAGGCGCGAGCGTACGGACTAGGAATTGTGCTCTCCACGCAGAATCCGGCCGACTTGGATTACAAAGGGCTCTCAAATACCGGGACGTGGTTTCTGGGGCGATTGCAAACCGATCGCGACAAGCAACGTGTGCTCGATGGTTTGGAAGGGGCCAGCACGCAGGCGGGAAAAGCGTTCGATCGCAGCGAAATGGATTCGCTTCTGTCGGGGCTGAATCAACGTGTCTTTCTGATGAACAACGTGCATGACGATGCCCCCGTGCTGTTTCAAACTCGCTGGGTGCTATCGTATCTGCGAGGACCGCTGACTCGCGATCAAATTCGCAAGTTAACACCGGTTGACGAATCGGAACCATCGCCGTCGCAATCACGTGAAATTCACCCCCGCACCGCACAGCCCGAATCCCCCGCCAGCGACGATTCCACCACGCGACCGCTCATACCGCCGACCGTCAAAGAGGTGGTACTGGAAGCCGAGAAGAATCCTGCGACTCACGAAACACGCCTTTATCGCCCTGCGGTGATTGGGCGGTTGAGACTTCACTTCGTCTACAAAACTTACGGCGTGGACGAATGGCGTGACGATGTGTGGATGGCGTTGGCCGATGAAGACATGACGAATCCTCCTTGGGAGTCCGCTGAGAGTTACTCCCCGGCGGCTATCCAAGAACGCCGCGAACCGGAACCGGAAGCCGAATTCGAAACCATCCCGGCGGAATTGCTCAAAGCCGACAACTACAAATCGTGGACGAAAGACCTAAAGGACTTCGCTTACGATTCCGTCCGCGAAATCGTCTGGAAGTGTTCGGAGCTGAAAACCTATTCCGAAGCGGGAGAGTCCGAACGGGATTTCCGAATTCGACTCACGCAAGCCGCGCGAGAGAAACGCGATTTGGAAGTCGAGAAACTTCGACAAAAGTATTCTTCAAAACTGGCGACCATCGAAAAACGCATCGACACTGCCGAGCGTGCTGTCAAACGGGAAACGGAACAGTACGAACGTGCTCGCAGTAGCAGCGTGCTGTCCATCGGCTCCACGATTCTCGGCGCGTTGTTCGGTCGGAAACTGAAGAGCCGATCGAACGTGACCAAAACAACGAGCAGCATCCGTTCTGTTGGTCGGGCCGCTGATCAGCGTAGTGATATCGCCGAAGCCGAGGCGAAAGTTGAGGAATTGCAGACTGAACTGAAAGCGTTGCAAGCGGAGTCCGACGACGCAATTCACAAGCTGCAACAGGAATACGACATTCACCGGTTGGAACTGGAACGCAAGGAAGTCAAACCTCGCAAGTCGGAAATTGAAATCGAGCAAGTCGCGTTTGCCTGGGTGCCCTGGGCCATCGACGACAACAACCGAGCGCGACCGCTGTTGGCTCCGCAGCCGAAGATGTAGAGAAAGGATTGTAGAGAGTCGAGACAGAGTGAATCGCTCGACTCTCAAATTCCGCCATTAGTGTTGGAACAGAAACTCTTTGGTATTGAGAATCGCCCAGCCGACATCTTCGAGAGCCAACCGGCGGTTATCGCTGGCGGCGATGTGGGCTTTCGCGGCTTCCAGTTCGGCGGCAACCGGCTCACGCGAGACTGCGGCCAAATACAATGTGTTGATGATTTCCTCGTCGGATTTCTTCGCGTCGATCATCTTTTTGATCCGGCTGGAATCGCTGCGAAGTTTGCCATGCACCAGCGGTCCGTTGATCATTTGCAGAGCTTGCGAGAGGTTCGAGTCCGTCGAGCGTTCACATTGGCAGGCCATCTCGCGTTGCGGTTGCCCGAAGATTTTGAGGAAGTCGTGATTTTCCGGCGGAACCGGCAACGCGACCGCACGTGTGCCAGCCGGTTGCCCACTGAATGATTCCGGCATCGCGGTGACCTGGCAGATCGCATCGAGCAACTGTTCGGCGGCGAGCAACCGTGTGTTGGCGTGCGAATGGTAAATTTCATCATCAGCGTTGAACTCGTTCTTGCGAGCGGAAAGCTGGTACACCTGGCTGTTCATGATTGTGCGGATCGCCCATTTTCGGCTGTAACCGTGCTCGATGAATTGCTCGGTGAGTTCCGCGAGCAACTCGGCATTGGACGGCGGGTTGGAATCACGGAAGTCGTCGACCGGTTCCACGATTCCCCGTCCCATGAGATGCCCCCAAATCCGATTGACCGACGCTTTGGCGAAGAATGGATTTTCGTGATCGGTGAGCCAATCGGCAAAGACTTTCCGTCGATCTTGATCGGCCGGCACATCGACATCACCTTTGAGAAGCAAATGAACTTTCATCGTTTCGCCGGTGCGAGGTTGTTTAACCTCGCCAGTGGGTTGCACATAGATAATTTCCTCGTCAACTCGTGGACCACTTTTCCGCCCGACGCGTGTGAACGCCGCCGCGATGCCGTAATAGTTGTCCTGAGACCAACGCTCGAACGGATGGTTATGACACTTCGCACATTGAATTCGCACACCGAGAAACAGTTGAGCGGTGGTTTCGGTGGCATCTAACGCATCACGACTGGCTCGCCAGAAGTTTGCGGGAGGATTCTCGAAAACACTTCCCCGAGCGGTGAGCAGTTCGTTTGCAAATTCGTCCAACGGGCGATCGTCCCGAATGTTCTTGAACAACCACCGATGAAATTTATGCACGCCTGTGGTCTGTAATTTCTTCGGGTTGGCTCGCAGAATGTCTGCCCATTTGAGCGTCCAGAATTCGGCGAAATCGTTGGTCTCGAGCAGATCGTCGACCAGTCGCTTCCGTTTGTCCGGTGATGGGTCCGCTAGAAACGCTCGCGTCTCGGAGATTTGAGGCAAACGTCCCGTTAGATCGAGATACGCCCGACGCAAAAACTCGGCATCGCTGCACACGTCTGATGGCATGATCTTGAGGCGTTTGAGCTTGGCGAAAACTAATTCATCGACGAAATTATTGGTCGGCGGATCGGTCCACGCGAAGCCTGGCACGTCTTCGAGGAAGGTCATCGAACTTGTCGCCATGCGTCCGAGGTAACGGGCCAGGATCGTGGTTTCCCCGCGTCCGACTTTCTTAACCACTCCACTTTCAGAGACATTGGCAACCGCTTCATTCGATGAACTGAAACTGGTGAGTGCGGTGAGATCGCGTGTCCGACCATCGGAGAAGTAGCCCTTCACTCGTAGCTGCTGACGATTCCCTGCCGCTTGGAATGTGCGGGTCGATGGCAACAGTTCAATGCGGAGCAAATTTGGTTCGTTGGCGTCCTCGGTTTGCAGTCCTTCCGCGATCCAATCATGCAGCACAGTGTAAACCGCATCGCCTTCGTGAATTCGCTGTCCACCGCCATGCGCGACTTTCATCAGTGGTTTACGGAGCAGCAAACTCGCAGCCGGTTGCATCCGGTTGACGCGTCGGCCGAACACCTCCTGCCGGAGCGTCACGCGATCCAATTCGGGATCGAAGGCGCGCAACGACAGCCGGAATCCGCCCTTCCCCGATGGCGATCCATGACACGCACCCATGTTGCAACCGGCTTTCGTGAGAGCCGCCAGGGTGTCGTTCTTGAAACTGACGGGATCGGGGTCCGTGAAATCCTTGACGACAACACGCACCGACGAAGTTGATTCCCCCACTTTCGCGGTCAAGACCGCTTCGCCGTTGCGATGTGGAATCGCGACGCCATCAACCACCGTGACGATGGTCTCGTCCGAAGTCGTCCACGATGCCCGATCCGATTGGTCCTGAACACGGCTTTCGTTTGGCCATGCTGTGACTGTGAGTTGCTGTCGCGCACGATGACCGGAAAGCTCGAATTCCGTCGGCTCGGCGACGATCACCGGTTCCGCGGCTTGGACGACACGCGGACTACCCCATCCTACGACAACCATCCAGCACAAAAGTCCGACGTAGAATTGTAAGTGTCGAGTCATGAGCTTCCTCGAAATTCGTTTACTTGGCGGGATCGGGCTGGGCCGGTTTGACGTGCAACGGAATTGACGCCGCAGGAACCACAAACGTTTGCTTGCCGCGTTTCAAGGTTCCGCGAACGACAACCGTGTACTCTCCGGGAACGGCTTTGTCGGTCGCTGAGAATGTGATCGTTCCGGCAGAACCGTCTTTGGGAATGGAAACGATCTTCGTGGTCACGTTTGCGGGCAAAAAGGGAACACTCTTCTTGTTCACTGTAACCGGTTGCAGACTCAATGTGATTGGTTCGGTTGTTCCGTCTGCCCACGTCGCGGTGATCTCAACCTTGGTTTGCGATTTCTGAGCCACCTCGATGACGTCTGGCGTGGCGGTGAGTTGAAACAATGGAGCTTCTGCCGTCGCGAGCGAAAATGAAGTCGGCAGCGACTCGGGAAGGGTCGTCCAACTCGCATAGCGTTTCTGCACAGCTGACAGAACCGAGACTGCGTGGTTCGAGTTGGGAGTATCAAGTTGCGATGCCCGGAGCGACAACGATGGCACAAACGAAGTGCTTGCCGAATCGCCGGTGTGTGTGATCGTCATCGCGGCTTGCATTTGTCCAGAACCTAGAACCGTCGGGCGAACCGACCAACCTTCGGGAACATTCTCGGCGGAGATTGTGACCGGCTTCTTATCGCCTGTTCGTGTGATATTCAGGACGGCGGTGCCACCAGCGGGCACATTGAGATGGTCGCTGTCTGCGGAGACGGCGAATGCCGGCGGATTCTGTTTCACGGTGATGCGGTAGACATAACCGGGGCCACCCCGCTGATTCAGGTCAACCGCATGCAACACGTATTCGCCGTCGGCAGCGAATGTGTGCTTGAGGATGGCGTCGCTCGTTCCCACGTCATCCACACTCGCAAGTTTTTTTCCCTTGGAATTCCAGAGAGAGAGGACTAAATCCACCGGCGAACCAACCTTGTGTGTCACCGCCTCGAACTGAAACTTCTGCCCCTTTTGAGCCGAGAATTGAAAATGATCGACGTCGCCAGGGGTTTCGAATCGACCATTGATTTGATCGCCCAAGTCCACGGCGTTGGCTTGCTCACGGGTGTTGTTCGGTTCCGATTCTTGGTATTCGGGATCGTTGCTAACTTGGAGTGTGACAAGCGTGCTCGGTCCATCGGCACCACGGACTCCCAGAGTCAACCAATCACGATCGTTGGGGGGCGTGATCGTTTGTGGTTCAATGTTGGTGCCGTCCAGCGATTCAAACCAGACCGCCGTCGCTTGACCACGCGGAACTGCCAACGGGTATGGCACTGTGACCTGCGGGAAATCGCCAAGCCGCATGTGATACCAATATGTGCTGCCACCCGCGTAGCGAATGTCACGAAGTTCGAGCAGGTATTCGCCTGGTTTGGAGAAAATGTGACTCAGTCGAGCGTCGCCAATCAGGCCAGGTTCGTCATCGCTGAAGGCGACTTCTTGACCGGACGGTTCCAAAATTCGAATCATTGGATCCATTGCCGAGCCAATCCGTCGCGCCAGAACGTCAACCGCAATTCGTTGACCGGCCTCCGCGGAAAACCGGAAATACTGCTGCTGAGTCTTGCCAACGGTTCCCGTGATTGCCGTCGGCAGGGTCACGAGTTGAGCGGTTTCGGGACTTGTATTCTTGGCATCTCGCGGGATGCTCGGCAAGTCGTCCAACACAACCAGTTGGAGCGGGGTGACACCATGGGCGTCAACGATTCGCAGGGTTCCTAAACCGACCGGTGTCGTTTCCGGAATGCCAATTCGAAACCGAAGTGATTTGCCATTGGTGTCGGCGAGTCGTTCGGTCACGGCTGGAAAACTTGTCCAAAGCCGAGCCGCATTCGTGAAGCCGCTACCGATGAAAACTTGCTCAACGGTCGCCCCCGGTTGCAGGGAAATTGGTGCCGAACTGGTGATCACCGGAGACGCGGCAGTCGCCAACGGGACGAGTCCCAGGAACACGCAGACACATCGGGCAATAGACTTCGTGGCGAGCATGGCGGATGCGGATTTGGAGGAGAGTCTCAAATCAACACAACACGGATATATGCCGATTTGTTGATGTTGAATTCTACCGCATCCCGCAATGCCAGGTCAAAGCACCGTCGTCGGGAAAGTTAGAAACTCGATGGTTCACTATCGACCCACCCACCGGGCGGTTCGTCGAAGTCGCTACGAGATTCAAACCGCATGGATTCCTTGATCCAAGTTAACGGCACATTCCCGGTTGGGCCGTTTCGGTTCTTCGCCACGATGAGATCCGCTTCGCCGGGACGCTCGCCTGGATCGTAGGCGTCTTCACGGTGCAGAAACATCACCAAGTCGGCATCTTGTTCGATCGCGCCAGACTCCCGCAAGTCGGCCAGTTTCGGGCGTTTGTCGGTTCGCAAATCGACCCCCCGGTTGAGCTGTGCCAAAGCGATCACGGGCACACTCATTTCCTTCGCCAGGAACTTCAACCGTCGGGCGATCTGAGCGACTTGTTGCTCACGGGGCATTTTGGGATCGTCAGGTTCGATCAACTGCAAGTAGTCGATCACGACCATCCCCAGGCCGTAGCGGTTTTTGATTCGGCGGCAGATCGCACTGATCTGGGCCATATTTCGCCCGGGGATATCGTCGATGAAGATCGGTAGTTCGCTCAGTCGCGTGGCGATCTGAAGAAGTTGCTCGGTTTCCTCGGCATCGAGTTCACCCTTCTTGACCTTCAAACCATCGAACTTGCCGAAGATGCACAAGAGACGCTCGGCCAACTCGACCCGCGATTGTTCCAAGCTGAAAACAATCACGCCCCCGCCCGGCCCTTTTTCCGAGGGACTGAGTTCTTGCTGATACGCTTCGTAGGCGTTCAAGGCGACCGACTTGGCGATGTTACAGACAAACGCCGTCTTTCCCATACTCGGTCGAGCAGCGACAATCACCAAAGCGGCGGGTTGAAGACCACTGGTGAGGTCGTCGAGTTTTTCGAAACCGGAACTGATTCCACTGACCGTGCCGTCGTCCGCAATTCGAGTGTGAATCCCGGACATCGCATCTTCGAGGATGTCTCGGAGAGCGAATTTCTCGTCTTCGCCTTCACGGTCAAGAATCTGAAAGATGCGAGCTTCTGCGTTGCCGAGCAAGGCTTCGGTTTCGGAGTCGTCCTCGTCGATTTCTTTGAGAATGGCCGTGCTGGCTTCACGGAGCATGCGACGAACGAATTTGTCGCGGACGATCTCAGCGTAATAGCGAGCGTGAGCGGCGTGCGGAACGGTTTCCAACACCCGAGCCAAATAAGCGGGACCGCCGATCCGGTCGAGTTCGCCGCGTTTCTCCAATTCCTCCGCGACGGTGACGGCATCGATCCCGCCAATTGTGGTTTCGGACAGCCGAAAGATGGCCTCGGCGATTCGCACATGAGCATCAAGGTAGAAGTGCCGCGCCTGCACCAACTCGGCGACTTCGTCAATCGCCTCATAGGAGAGCAGCATACTCCCGAGCAACGCACGTTCGGCGTCCAAATTCTGCGGCGGCAGCCGATCGAAGGGTGCCGGCGACGAATCCCGTTCCGAGCGGTCAACCATGCGAAAACGCCTCCTGAATGACGCAGGTCACCAATTTCCGAGTGTTCGACTCTTGATCGTAGCGGGTTTTGTCTCGTGGGAGCGAGGGAACAATCGAGTTTTCGCTTTCGCCACGGAGAACAGTCAACCGTCATCCGGTCGAGACGACAAAGGCCGACCAATATCCTCTTGGTCGGCCTCGGAAGCGGTATGCAGTTTCGTTACGACGCGGCTGGAACCACCCAGACTTTGACTTCGGTATTAACCTGGGAGTGCAACTCGATTTTGACGGTGTACATCCCGAGTTCTTTCAACGGCCCTTCCAGTTTCACGTGATCTGCGGTCACATCGAAACCTGCGGAAGTCAGAGCTTTGGCGATGTCGGGAGCAACGATCGAACCGTACAGGTGACCATCGTCGTTGGCATTGGCTTCGAGCGTAACGCTGTACTTGCTGATGGCGTCGGCTCGTTCTTTGAAGAGCTGGACTTGCTTCTTCTCAACTTCTTTCAGCCGTTGCTTGTGGAGTTCCACATTCTTCTTGTTCTCCTCGGTTGCGACTGTCGCCAAGCCGTATGGCAACAGATAGTTTCGAGCGTATCCGGGTTTCACACGCACGATTTCGCCACGTTGACCAAGGTTATCAACGTTTTCAGCGAGAAGAATTTCGACAGCCGACCGCTTGGAACCGCCGACGGTTTTCGTATTGGAGTTTCGCAAAGCCATGAAATTCGAGTCCTTATCTGGTCCGCCGGCGTTCTGTCGGCTGAATTGATCGAGTTAATCTCGCTCGAGTGTTCTCAGCAGCGTTCGTGTGAATCGCCGTCTAAGGAATCGAGCTGATAAAGTTTCAAATAGCGACAACGGAGCAGGTTGTGTCGACTGGCATCCTGGGACAGCGCCTAGTGGGCAGTCTTAGAATGGCACTTCGTCGTCGGGGATGTCGCCGGCACCACTGTCATAGTCTGGTTGGGGAGCGGACTGGCGTTGGTTTCGCGGGGGACCGCTGGATTGACTGTCATCGTATCCACCACCGCCGCCGGAATAACCGCCTCCGCCGGAGAAGCCGCCCCCACCGCCACCGCCTTCGTTACGACCGCCGACCATCGTCATGTTTTCACCGACGACCTTCAGTTTACTGCGGTTTTGACCGGATTCCTTGTCTTGCCAGGTATCAAGTTGCAAGCGGCCTTCGATCAACACGCCTCGCCCTTTGGACAAGTATTCGCCGGCTACTTCAGCCTGGCGACCCCATAGGGTGACATCGACGAAGGTGACTTCTTCCTTGCGTTGTTGAGATTGTTTGTCGTACCAACTGCGATTCACCGCCAAACCAAGTTCGGTCACGGCGGTCCCGCTTGAGAGGTAACGAACTTGCGGATCCCGGGTGAGGTTTCCCATAAGGATCACTTTGTTGAAGCTCGCCATCCGATTGGTCCTTTCATCAAACTCAACGATTGACTGGCGTGACGACTACTTATTCGTCGTCGTCATCGAAATCGTCGTCGTCATCATCGTCATTACTGTCGTCGTCGCTGCTCTCATCATCTTCCGACACCGCATCTGGCATCGCGCCGGGAGCGACGGAGTTGACCATCGCTTCAAACAGGATTTCGCTGTGCTTGATCACCAGTTGGCGAAGAATCACATCGCTGAGCTTGCAAGCTCGGGTGAGGCTCTTCATTCCTTCGCCTGGCATGCGGAAGAGAATGAGGTAATGCAACCCCTTGCGTTGGCCTTCGATCTCGTAAGCCAATCGGCCTTCCTGCCATGCGCGATGTGCGACAACTTCCCCGCCGGCCTTCTCGATCATTTCGAGAACGGTTTTCACAACGCCTTCGGGATCGGCAGCGTACTTGGAGCTATCAATGAGGAACATGCCCTCATAGTTGACCGACGGCGCGGTTGCCGTCGCGGTGTTTTCAGCCACTTTGATTTTCCTTCAGTGTGAACCCGTAAAAATCGCGTTATTGAAAACAGACTTCGCAACCAAGGATTGGCGGGAAGTCCGTGAATAATCGGCTAGTTGGGGGCATTGACTCGATTCATCGAAGTTTGGAAATCTTCTTGAATCCACGTTTCAACTCCGTCCGCTGCCTTGGCAACGGCCAGTTGGATTTCCGGAGATTCGGCCTCCGTGAATTTCCCCAACACAAATGCCGCTGCGTCCATACGTCCGGGAGGGCGACCGATTCCAACTCGCAATCGAGCGAACTCCTCGGTTTTCAGCAGCTGAATGATATTGGCCAGCCCTTTTTGTCCTCCCGCCGAGCCTGATGGCTTAAGTCGCAATCGGCCTCGTTCGAGATTGAGATCATCGCAGATGACGATCATGTCTTCCAGCGATAGCCTATAAAAATCCATCAGCGACCGGACCGCCCGACCGCTGAGGTTCATAAATGTTTGAGGAGCCGCGAGAATGACCTTTTCGTTCGCAAGGAAAATCTCGACAATTTCCGACTCATGTTTGATGGTGGGGGTGGTGCCCCCGTGTCGGTTCGCCAGCTCCGCAAGGACGTCAAAACCGACGTTATGGCGTGTTTGCCGGTACTTTGCGCCGGGGTTTCCCAACCCCACGACAACTTTCATAGTCAATCACGCCGCGTCTTGTTGATCAGTTATCGCCGTCGTCGCTGGACGATTCTTCGCCAACAACCTCAGGTTCGGCTCCGGCGGCATCACCTTCTGCCGCTGGTTCATCGGTCGCCATTTCTTCGAGAATCTGCACAACGACCGTGTCTTCGTCGATGTCGAGTTCCGCACTGCTGGGCAGCTCGAGATCTTTGACGAGAACCGAATCACCGATCTGCAAGTCGGTGAGTCGAACACGAACGACGTCGGGCAACTCGAGGGTTTTCACACGCATCGCGATTGAGTGCAGATGCTGATCGAGAACACCCCCCGCGACGACTCCGGGAGCAATTCCACGGAACTCGATGGGGACTTCGCTCCAACGACGTTCTTCGGGATCGACCCGCAGCAGGTCGAAGTGAAGAATCTCACGACCGAACGTGTCCCATTGGACCTCACGGAAGATCGTGGTTTGCGTGTTGTTGCCGAGCTCTAAATCGACAACCTTATGCCCTTCATTGATGATCGGCGATAGCTGATCGCCGGACACCGTAATGGCAACGGCTCCCTCTTTGTGCCCGTAAATATTCCCGGGGATCTGGCCACGAGACCGCAGTCGCCGTGATTCAGCGGTTCCAAGTTTCTCGCGTTTTTCGGCAGTGAGACGAACTGCTTCGGACATGACACGTCAGCCTTTGTTGCCCTGCAAACCTATGATGGCGTAATGACTCGAAATGAGTGAAGCGCGTCAGGATAACCAACCAGTTGCGAGTCTGCAAGCGTGCAACACTCACGGAATCCGAATTCCGGAGACCCAGCGGTTATAATCGCGCGAATCGTTATGAAAAAGGGGCCCTATGCGAACGTAAGGACACGATCCATACGGGATTTGATGTCCGCCAACCGTTCTTTGTCGCCCCCACGGACTTCGGCTGTCGCCCAACCGGAGTAACCGATCTTGTCGAGAGCCTTCATCACACCGGGCCAGTCGCAGTCACCTTCCCCGATTTCCACTCCGAAACCGGATCGCGGACCTTTGCTGTTCTGAAGTTTTCGGCTGTATTCTTTGATGTCCAGTTTCCCGATTCGCTCACCGAGTGCCTCGACCCAATGTGTCGGCCAACCGTAGCGAACGATGTTCCCGACATCGAAGTACGCTCCCACCAAGGGAGAATCGAACGAGTCGATGTAATACGCCATCTCCAGTGGAGAGAGAAGAAAATTGTTCCAAACGTTCTCGAAGAGGATGCGAATATCTAGCTTTTCGGCCAACGGCAACGCCTTCCGAATTTCGGCTTGGCTGCGTTTGTAGGCGTCTTTGTAGCTGACGTCTTCCGTAACGACGGCCGGCACCAACAGCACCGAAGACGCTTCGTAATCCTTGGCGGCCTGAATCGCTTTCTTGAATCCGTCTAAACCGGCGGCACGCACGTTTGGATCGGGGTGTGAAAGGGTCTGTCGCCAGTGAACGGAATTGACCACTCCGTGAATGGGCAGGTCCGCTGCGTCACGGGCCTTAAGTAACTCTTTGGTGTCCATCGAGTTGGGGGCACTGACCTCGACGCCATCGTAACCGAGATCCTTGAGCAGCTGAAACTTCTCAGCCAATGTGCCGTCTGTCCGTACCATTCCCAGTTTGACCGCCTTGCGGATTCGCGGCGGAGCACTGTCCGCGGCTTGCGTGTTGGAGGCAGATAATGCGGAGGTCGCTGCCAATGTCACAGCACCGACACTAGCGTCACGGAGGAAATCTCGGCGGGAGGGTTGCTCGGTCATGTTGGGGTTCTCACAGGTCTTTATGTTCGATGGTGACTTATTCAACGACTTCGACGCCCTTCCAAAAGGCGACTCGTCCTTGAATATGCAGTGCAGCTTCTTTGGTTTTGGGGTACGACCAAGCCGCATTCTCGTTGACTTCGCCATCAACGACGACATTCCAGTACTTCGCAGTACCTTTCCAAGGGCACGTACTCGAATGATCGCTGGGTTGCAGGTGCTCTGTTTTGACGGAATCTTGCGTGAAATAGTGGTTCCCGTCGACAACAACGGTGTCGTTACTGTCTGCTAGGATACAGTTGTTCCAAATCGCTTTCATAACTAAACTCCGTTCTTTGATATCGGAACGTATTGATCTTAACAGGGATCATGAATGGAGTTCCACAGTCGCGCGAATTTTCTTTCCGATTCGACAACTTCGATATGAGATTTTTGACAGAATGTTCAGTCTGATTGCCGTCGCAAGGTGTTGATATGTGTGAGTATTGATTCTTGTTTGTCCTGGTTTTCTCGTTGTCACTTGCTGGGAGATCGTTGTTTTGAAGCCCAAAAGAACAAGTTCGTACGGTTTTACGTTGATCGAACTGCTGGTGGTGATCGCGATTATCGCAATTTTGATCGCCCTGCTGCTGCCAGCGGTTCAGCAAGCCCGTGAGGCGGCTCGCCGAACGCAGTGTAAGAACAATCTCAAGCAGATTGCCTTGGCGATCGAGAATTACGAGTCGACTTTCAGCGTGTACCCACCGGGACGGCTGGGGTGTGACGGCATCAACCACGGCCCGTGTAACGGCGATACCAACGCACAACGTGTTGGAACGAGCGGATTTGTGTTGTTGCTGCCGTTCATGGAGAAACAGAATCTCTACGATTCCTTCAGTCTTGCTGATCCGGTTTGGGGAGCCTATTCCACTACGTGGCTCACACCGAATCGGGCAGCCGTAGCCACACGACCGGAACCGTATGTGTGTCCCTCGGATACCAGTGAGCCAACAATCTCTATTACCGTGGGGAGTGAAACCGGGCCAGCGGCCACGGCGACTTACGCATTCAACTCCGGTTCGTTCGGGCCATCCTCCGGGATTGGAGTTCAGGTAAAGACCGATAACAACGGGTTGTTTGTCTACAAGACAGCCATCGGACGTCAGGAAATCACCGACGGAACTAGCAGCACGTTCCTGGCTGGTGAAGTCCTCGATGCTCATACTGGGGAATCGCAGAACATTTGGACGCAGGGGTCCCGGTTGCTGAGTTGCTTGCGGAACACCGAAAACCCCGTCAACACACCGCCCGGCACCGGAATCACGACTTCCCCCTACGGGACGGCTTTAAACGGTGCATTTGGTAGTCGCCATCCTGGTGGTGCTCAATTTGCTTTCGCCGACGGGCACGTCTCGTTCATTTCCGAGAATATCGACCTGGCAACCTACCGGGCACTTTCGACTCGGTCCAATGGAGAGGTGGTCGAAACACCATAATGATCCGATTCATTGAAATTCGCAACGTCCGCCTCATTCCGGCAACGCTCGCCGTGTGTCTGTGCGGGATGCTCGGTTGCGGCGGACCGGACCGTCCCGAACGTGTGCCCGTCTCCGGACAAGTACTCATTGATGGAGAACCACTCACGGTGGGGAGTGTTCAAATTCTGCCCGAGAACGCACGAGCGGCCAACGGAAAGATTGACTCTGAAGGCCGGTTTGAGATGACGACTTTCGAACCCGGCGACGGTGTTGTGCCGGGAACGCATCGTGTTGTGGTTGTCGCCAGTGAAGCGATGGGCGGCACCGGTCAGAAGTGGCACGCTCCTAAAAAGTACATTGATCCCACTCAATCTGGTCTGACGGTTGAGATCACCGAACCAACGGACTCCCTGGAAATCAATTTATCCTGGGACGGCGGAAAGCCATTCGTCGAGAAGTTCGACGCGGAGTAAATCCGTCATTTCAGAAATTCTACGATTCCTAACGACAAAAGCCGAAGGACACTTGGTCTGTCCCTCGGCTTTTGTTGATTGCAAGTGGGCCTACTTCTCTTCCGGGATGGTAATTTTCATCGTGCCCATCAAGCCGGGGAGCAGGTCTTTGTCGGGGTTGGGGACTTCCGCCCAGACTCGAACGCGACCGCGGATGTTTCCGGCTTTTTCATCCACGAATTTGAGTTCCCCTTTGTGCCATTCGGCTTCCTCGTCGGACTGATTCGATTGCAACCGCACGAGAACTTCATAGCCCGGCTTGATTCGCCGAGATTCCGCCAATGAAACGGTGCCACCGACCTGAACCGCTTTTGTATTGACCAGCTGCAGAATCGGATCACCCTGAGCAACGGCTTCGCCAACACTTTTGGTGACTTCGGTAACCACCCCGGTAAACGGGGCTCGGATTTGCAACGCTTCCACACGGGCTTTGGCTTCCTTGACCCGCAAATTGTTCAGCACTTGCTCGTGCTCGGCTTGCTCGATCTGCAGCATCGCTCGGTCTCGCGTGAACCGTAGTCGGTCCAACTCGACCAGCGGGACCGTGCCGATCACCCGACGGTTAGCGTCTTCGGCCTTGTCCAACTCGGCCTGGGAAACCTTGAGTTGGGCTTGGGCAAATCTCAAGTTGACATCGCTGGAGGCTTCTTCCTGAGCAACGGCCAGTGCGGCTTTCAGAATTTCGGCTCGCAACTCGACCAGCAATTCGCCTTTCTCGACAAGTTGGCCTTCTTCCGGAACAACAACCGCGAGGACGCCCGGTTGGTCGGCGGCCAAGGATGCTTCGAACTTCGTCTGCAAGCGAATCCAGGCTTCCTCGATGCGGATTTCCTCAGCTTGAAGAGTTGCTGAGGACAACTCGGGAGTGAGGCAGACGCAGGCCAAACCGAGTCCGTATAGAAAATGCTTGAGATTCATCAGAGTCGTCATCGGAAGAGGTCCTCATCGAACGCGGTTGAACGGTAGGAGTTCACAGTTCCCATCGGCTTTCGGACGCGAAGTCACCAAAAACAAGTCGATTCGTCCGATTATACGAGTCGTCTCCGATGGGTTGCTGGAATTTCTGGTCTTACGGGCCCACAATACTGATGTGGCATTTGATGCAGAATCCGCGAACCATTCCGAAGTCGAATGTAGGAGGTAATCGATGCGACCACTCAATTTTGCCTTGATGACCTGGCTTGTGTTGGCAGTAAACTCCGATGTTCGTGCGGATTTGGAATCCGGTCCGGAGAAGGGAGCCAAAGTCGAAGCGTTGCCGGTTTTTGTCGCGACGGGTGAGTTCAAAGGTCAAACAAAGAATTTGGTCAAGCATCGAGACGGCAAAGCGACACTGTGGTTCTTTGTTCCCGCAGACAAGTGGAATCGGCCGACGGCTCGGCTCTTGCGAGCCTTGGACGACAAGTTCTCGGACGTGGAGGAGGATGGGGAAATCATCGCCGTTTGGATGTCGGACGATCTTCCCAAAGCCAAGGAGTACATGCCGGTGGCTGATCGGGCATTGAAGCTTGATCACACCACCTTCACCGTCTACGAGAAAGACCCACTCGGGCCCGCCGACTGGGCAATTCATCCTGATGCGGATGTCACCGTCGTCGCCACGCGTGGCGGCAAAGTGGTTCAGTCCTTTGGGTTCGTTTCCGCCAATGAAACACTGGCAAAAAGCGTGCTCAAGGCATTGATGAAGAAATAAGACGCATGGTCTTTCATGACTGGCGAAGCATATTGTTGATGTTGAATCGCCAGTCATTCATTCCGGTTCTGAAAGGACACCCCATGAAGTTTGCTTGTTTGGCTGCGAGTGTGGCCATTGTGATGGGAGCAATGACCGCTTCCGCCGCCGATACCAAGTCTTCCAAGGACACCTCCCCTGTGCTGAAACACACGATGAAATCTTTGGATGGCAAGAAAGTCGACCTGTCCAAATACGAGGGCAAAGTGCTCTTGATTGTCAATGTCGCCAGCCAATGCGGAGCGACACCGCAATATGAACCACTGCAAGAACTCTATAGCAAGTACAAAGACGAAGGCTTGGTCGTGCTGGGCTTTCCGTGCAATCAGTTCGGTAGTCAAGAACCGGGCAGTGCCGATGAAATCCAAGAGTTCTGCAAATCCAACTACGGCGTAACATTTCCCATGTTCGCTAAGATCGACGTGAACGACGACAACGCAGCCGACCTGTACCAGTACCTCA
This sequence comes from Thalassoroseus pseudoceratinae, assembly GCF_011634775.1. Taxonomy (NCBI): domain Bacteria; kingdom Pseudomonadati; phylum Planctomycetota; class Planctomycetia; order Planctomycetales; family Planctomycetaceae; genus Thalassoroseus; species Thalassoroseus pseudoceratinae. The sequence continues at coordinate 30,120 of NZ_JAALXT010000005.1, read as the reverse complement.
CCAGCAAGCAAGCGTTTCCGAAAGACTCCGGTCGGGTTCGATGGAACTTCGAGAAGTTTTTGGTCAGCCGGGATGGTAAGGTCGTCGATCGTTTCCGTACCCCCGTGCAACCCGACTCGCAACCTGTGATCAAGGCCATCGAAGCCGAGTTGGCTAAGAAGCCGTAATCGACGGGCTGAAATTCGAACGAAACGGGAATTCCGATTTCAGACGACAACCAACGCACTCAAGTTGTGTCATCGTTTCGCGATGCCCAGGGGCGGATGGTTGTCGTCATCGGACGTGAGTTCCCGTCGAGTTCAAAGTCTGTTCACGTGCAGCGTGTTGACCGGAAGACGTCTCTGGCGTGGCAACGCGACCGATCGGTCATAGGTGGGGTTGAGAACGAATGAAGTTTCCGTTTGTTTGTGGATGCGTTTGGGCGACGACGCTGCTGTGGAATATCAATTCGGTTACGGCGGATCCGCCGTGGCGTTGGACGCGTGTTGCAGACCACGCCGATTGGCAGCCCCGTGACTCTCAAGGCGAGTTGGTGTTTAACGATCGTCTTTGGATCTTCGGCGGTTGGTTCAACTCCTATGAAGCCCCGCCCCGCGATGTGTGGAGTTCCGCCAACGGAAAAGATTGGCAACTCATCACGAAGGACGCCCCGTGGAAGCACTCCGATTTGTCGATGTCGCTGACCTTCAAGGATCGCATGTGGTTCATGGGCGGTTGGTACAATGGCCGTCTTCCCGGGCATTCCGCTGGCGATACCGTTTGGTCGTCGACGGACGGCAAGAATTGGGTTCGTGAAACCGAACACGCAGGATGGTCGCCTCGCTTGGCGGCGGCCATTGTCGAGTTCCGAGGCAAGATGTGGATACTCGGCGGAACCGAGAACTACTATTTCGGCGACCAATCCAGTTTGAAGAACGATGTGTGGTCTAGCGAAGACGGGAAAACGTGGACTCAGGTCACGAAGGATGCCGGTTGGGCACCCCGAGCGTATCACCAAGCTGCGGTGTTGAATGATCGGATTTACGTCTTTGGTGGCGGGAACTACGTGCCGGAATACCAAGCGTTCAATGATGTTTGGAGTTCCGCCGACGGCGTTGAATGGCGTCGGGAAACGGCAGCGGCACCATGGCATGAGCGACTGTGGTTTTCGTCAGCAGTTTATCGCGGGCACATGTGGGTGGTCGGCGGTTGGTCAAAGGACCCGTCACAAAATTGGGGCGACGTGTGGTATTCGAAGAACGGTCGCGATTGGAAAAAACTCGAAACCGCGAAACCCTCATGGAAGGAACGTCACGAGCATTCCCTGTTCGTCTTTCAAGACCAACTCTGGCTCGCCGGCGGACATGCCCAACCGCTCAGCGATGAAGTCTGGTCGTTGAAACTCCCAAAGAATTGGGACGGCGATTAGAGCACGCGACTTTTGCCCGTATCGGCCACGGTCTCTGGAACGCACCGCAGACCCGTGAGAGCTTCATGCGGTCTAGATTGGCTTCACCGTTGCGGTCGGTTTTGCAATTTTGGTGTGCCACTGTGACCGGCGTGACAACCGGTGCAAAAATGGGGGAAACCCATTCGCGTGCCGCTGTAATGGTCACCGGCAAAAGCGTAGAACTTGATGGGCTTGCCAGACTCGTCATGTGCGGGGCTTGTCCATTGCGTCACCCGGCCATCTGCATCGAAACCGGCGAGGACGGTCGGAGTGCCCGGTGGAAGTCGGAATCGGAAAGCCGTGTCTTCCATCGGGACATCTAACAGCATGTTCCAACCGCCGGGAGTTCGTGGTTGATCGGGATCGTCGAACCGATCGCGATGCGAAGCAAAGATGCGGATGGAATCAATGGACCCGGTCGGTGGCGCGGAGAAGATCGGCCATTCATCGGCATCCGATTTTTGACCGGGCACGTCTTTGTTGTTCTGCATGTAGACCATCGAATTATGCGTCTCGCCGGTTGGACCGTGATAGGTTGTGCCATCTGCGAACTCCACGTCCGCTGTTCCATCGCCGTATTCGAGCGGTTGATAATCGTAGTGAATCACACGAGGAACCACGGCTACCGGTTCGGCGTCGACGAATTTCGGGTCGTCGAAGAGCAACGTGAGTTCAACGTCCTGAGCGGTGTTTTCAGCTTGCGGCCAGTCGTCCTTGGCGACATACAACCCATATCGTGACGTGTTCCATTCGCCATTTTCCTCGGGTGTTGAACCGGCAAGCAGAATCTTGTCGGGTGGTGCGGGACTGGGGCAGGTCAACTGCAACGGCTTTCCCGACGCGTCGACGTTTGGTCCGCGAATGAGTTGAGCTTCCGCAGACGGTGGAAGTGTGGACCCCGCCGCGATCGAACTCGGAGCCGATGTGATCGTGCCGCCAACGGCCTGTACGACGGTGACTTCGTCGGTGGCACCATCAAGATTTGTCATGAAGGCATACCGACCGTTGTGCAACGGACGCGGTCGCCATACAGGTTCAGACACCTTGATCAAGCCGCCGAAAAAATCCGCGTTCGGTTCAATGTGGGCTGCCATCCAGTTGTCCGTCGGGGCGGTTGCGAACTCCTGGCCAGGTTCGTAGGGCGTGATCGTTGTGCGGTCAGCTGAAACAACCTCGCGATTTCGACTCCACAAGCTGAAGATGACGTAGCCATTGTCGGTTAGCCACGGCCAACGGTCGTTGTTGCGATTTGCGGAGAGTGGTCTTTTTTCCGTCCCGTCGTCTCGCATGATCCAGAGAGTCGTGCTGCGGCGAGCATGATCTCGACCGAGGTCCGGTGTGCGACTCGAAACGAAAACAATATGCCCGCCGGGTGCGTAGATGGGATCGATGTCGTCGTAATCCGTCTGGCGACGTTTCCGATCCGACAACATCGTTTCGCCATCCTCCGCGTAACGCATCGGTGGAACAGCGGTAGCGCCGGAGTCGTTGGGGCCGCCGGTAAGTTGTTTCAATCCAGTGCCGTCGACGTTGATTTCATATAGTCGAAAATGACCGTGGTTGGGGGCGGGTTTTCGACCAGCAAAAACAATCTTCGTCCCATCCGGTGAAACACTCGGACTCATCACGTCGATTAAGGTCTGACCATCATCGAGTGGTCGGTCCCAGGTCAGTTCAGAGACTTCGCCATTTGGTAAGAGGAGTCGCAATCGCCCTTCGCTCGCTTGCCAGAGCGGCTTGCCGGGGAAGGTGAACTCTTCACCCTCATCCGCGGCCGCTTGGAGACTGGCTGGGGCGGTGCGTGATGTGAAGACCACGGGCCAATCGGGAGCCGATTGCACATGCGTCGTCAACTTGGGGTCGGTGGCAGGCCAATTGGGGCGAGACAAAAACCAATATCCCGCCCCCACCATCAGCACTGCGATGCCAATACAAACGGCGATTACCCGCCGCGATTTCTTAGTTCCCGGCATACTCGTTCAGTTCGATGTCCCAAGTTTCACTGCCATCAATGGTCTTTTCGATGGGTGTTGTGTCTTGACTGAATTGACCTTCGAGTTTGTCGGTGTCTGGATACGGATCCAACTGAACCACGGCGACTTTGTACTCACCTGTTGGAAGCGTGACGCTGTATTGGCCCGAATCATCGGGGCTGGCCAAAAATTGATGACCGGTCTGCGAACCGCCTTCGACTTGAACAAAGGTGACTTGAACGTCACCGTTTTCACTCACTTGAAGCGGTTCACCGTTTGATGTCAGTTTTCCCTGGACTTCAACTTCTCCCGAACCACCACAACCGATGAGAAATAGGGGAAGAAGTGGCAGGAACACACGGAGCAGGCCACGTTGCGTAGTCACGTTGGTTGTCCTTTTGGATGAGTGCTAAATCAATAAAGGAAGCCGATAAGAACGTGATCTTATCGGCTTGGAAGATGGCATGTTAGTCGAGTGAGAAGGTTTGCCCGTCCGAGATGGCACCGAGGTAGGCCCATGCTGGCTGGGTGACGTTGTCACTCACGGCTCGTACGCTTCCATCGATCAAGGCCACTTGAACGATACCAGGGTGGCGAGACCGAGATGTCGCCTGAGTGTTGCCACAATTTTCCCAGCAACCGCCTTTTCCGTCGGCCATGTCCGCGCAGTCGAAGACATCGTCCGAGTTTGCATTTCTGTCGTTTGGACCGTGACAGTCGCCAGCGGCATAGCGGCTGAGAATGCTCGATCCGGGAACACCCAATGCCCATACACCGCGTTGATCAGCGTTCGTTTCGCCGATGCGAATTTCACCGACCAACATGGAGTTCGAGGTGCCATCGGTGACATCGGACATTCGGTACTCTTTGTTGATGCGGAACAAGGCGTGGGCCAACGTGCTACCCCAACCGTTTCCACCATCTGACCGGTTGCCGTTGGTCCAAGTCGCCGGACCGCCGTTGCCAGCGTAGTTTCCACGTCCCCAGTCATTTCCCAGAATCGAGCTGTTGTACAATTCACCGTTGCCTTGACCAGATGGGCAAAGCATGAACCCGAGGTCTTGCGAACGAGCCAATCCGCCGCCGGGAACCGTTGCATCTCGGTTCCACATCGTGGCCGTCGTGCCGTTTTCAGTGTTCACATTGAACAATTCGTAGAGATTGGATTGTTCCGTGTACGGCAGGATCATGATGACCCAGTTCGGGCCCATGTGCTCAACTTGGTTATTGGCGGGATTGGTTCCGCTGTCGTTGTACAGGCCAGCGGGGAATTTGTTGTAGGTGTCGTGGAAGTTCTGGGCGGCCAATGCAATTTGTTTCAAGTTGTTTTTGCACTCGGTTCGCCGGGCCGCTTCCCGGGCTTGCTGCACCGCGGGCAACAACAGCGCAATCAGAATGGCAATGATGGCGATCACCACCAAGAGTTCGATCAACGTGAAACCCCGGCGTTTCCCGCTTGATACCTGCGCGCATGGTAAACGATTTTGCGTCATGGACTAGACCTCCAAATAGGAAAGGATGAAACCGACTTCCGCAAAGTACTCCCGAAAAGAATCTTCGGAGAGATCGAATGAATGGAAGTGCATCAAAGAGTTCGACAGCGTACCATATCGGCCACGGATATCACAATCCAAAAGGCAAATTCGCTCGGTTGGCGGTTGCATACTCGTCGGTTCAAAACTGAATGGGCTGGTTCTTGGGTGGGTTGAGGCATAAAATTGGGTGAACCGTGCCAGCCTCGCGTGTTTGGCAAGGCATGGAGGGGTTCGGCATTCTTGTGGCTTTCAGCAAGGCGATCCGATGTTACGACCCGAGGACAGCCAGCAACCGAGCGGTTTCCAGCCGCCGGAATCTTCCAAGGATCAGCCGATTGGCGAGGATCAACGGGCGATTGCCCGCTTTACGAATGCCGCCGATGCCGGTTTCTTCGCCCACGAGTTGAGTCTCACGACCAACGTGCCAATCGACGTGCGTTGTGAAGACGACTACGACGCCGTTTCCGGTCACTGGTCGATTCGCTTTTTGCTGTGCGGACCGGCGAAGGAAGCCAGTCAGCTTTCGCGAACGTTGCAGAAACTCATCGAGCAGTCTGCCGATGACGAACCAACATCCTTGCGAACGCCGCCCGTTCGGAACATCCCTGCGGATCAACCGATTTCGCTGTCGAGTCGGCCGGTTCGGTTTGCCAAGCCAGACACCGAAGGAGCGGAATTTTGGTTGGAGGATCGCGAACCGGGGGTGAATTGGTTGCCGATCGTATTGACATTGGCTGCGGGATCGTTGGTGTTTTGGGGATGGAAGAAACTCCAAGAGCCGCAGAAAGTCCCGGCGGCGAATCCGCGTGGCAACATCTTGGATGAAACCTTGTGGGAGCGTCTTTCGTTGCCACCCGGTGAGATTTGGATTCAGCAAGATGAATTTGGTCGTCGGGTGCGGGAGTTGAAAATTGATCGGGACCGGCGCGGAGCCACCTTACGGGAAGATCTCGACGGCGATTCGCTGTTTGAACGCTCCACGCGTTTGCGACGACCGGCCACACGCTAAAGTCTTGATCGGCTTACGCTTTCCCTGAACAGGGGTTGTGGGTTATTCTCTGCCTGCGGTCGGATGCCATTCGCAGTGAGTGAATGATTCTTTCCCAGCCCCTTCAGGACGATGGACATGTCGGATTCGACGCCCTCTTCTCCAAACACTCCCGTGACACCGAAACCAAACGGAGACGTGCCCGAAACGGTTCCCAACTCGGGGCGAAAACGAATCGTCATCCTTGGTGGCGGATTCGGCGGTGTGTATACCGCGATGGAACTCGAACGCCAGTTCCGTGGGCGAGACGATGTCGAGATTTCGCTCGTCAACAAGGAAAATTATTTCGTCTTCCAACCGATGCTCGCGGAAGTTGTTTCCGGGAGTATTGGAATCACGGATACGGTCAGCCCGATCCATCGCCTGTTGCCGAAAACAAAACTCTACATTCGCGAAGTGGAATCGATTGACTTGGCCAATCGCACGGTGACACTGAGCCCCGGTTTTTGGCCGAGACCGCTGCAATTGGAGTACGATCATCTCGTGCTCGCGTTGGGGACCGTGACCGACTTCCGAGGCATTCCCGGCATCTATGAACATGCATTGCCGTTCAAGAATTTGGCCGACGCGGTCAGCTTGCGGAATCACGTGATTCGTGTGCTCGAAGAAGCCGTCGTCGAGACCGATCCCCAACACCGGCGGGAACTCTTGACGTTCGTAATCGCGGGGGGTGGTTATTCGGGTGTGGAAGTGGCGGCCGAACTCAACGATTTCCTTCGGGCGATTGCGAAGGAATACCAAGGTGTCGAACCAGAAGACATCCGTGTGATTCTCGTTCACTCTGGGAAGCGGATTCTGGAACGCGAAATCCCCGAACGATTGGGAAGCTACGCTCAAAACGTGATGAAAGATCGCGGGATGGAACTCGTGCTCGGCAGCCGACTCCGCACCGCGACGCCCGATGCGGCGATCATTAAGAATAAAGAGAGCGGCGAGGAAACTCGTGTGCCGACGAAAACTCTGATCTCGACCGTTCCATCAATGCCGAACCCGATCATTGATTCGCTCGATTTGCCCAAAGAACGGGGCAAGATTGCGATTGATCAGATGTTCCAAATCGAAGGGTTCCCGGACGTGTCGGCCATCGGCGATTGCATGGCGATGCCCAGTCCGACCGGTGAGGGTTTCTGCCCACCAACCGCCCAACACGCGACACGTCAAGCGAAGGTTTTGGCTCACAACATCAAGGCCCAGATGTTCGGTGGCGAAAAGAAACGCTACACGTTCAAGGGGCTTGGCACGATGGGGTCACTGGGGTATCACCGAGCGGTGGCGTTGCTGCTCAATCGCATTCCCCTCGGCGGACGTGGCACCGGTTTGCTGGCATGGATGATGTGGCGAACCGTCTACTGGATGAAACTTCCTGGCTTCACACGGAAACTGAAAGTCGGAGCCGCTTGGTTCCTCGATTTGATCATCAAACCCGAAACGGTGCAGTTGCGACTCGAAAGTGGCAACGCGATTTCGAAAGTTCACTTCGAACCTGGGGAAACCGTATTTCGACAGGGGGATTTGGGCGATTCGCTGTACATCATTCTAGAAGGTGAAGCCGAAGTTCTCGTCGAGAAACCCGGTACGAACGGAGAGCCCACGCAAGAGGTCGTCGCGAAACTCACGCCGGGCGAGTACTTTGGCGAGATGGCCCTGCTCAACAATCGCACGCGGAGTGCGACGGTACGGTGTCACAAACCGCTCAGTTTGCTTGCCCTCCGCCAAGGCGATTTCCGAGCGTTGGTGTCGAACTTGCCGGAAATGAAGGAAAGTTTCCAACGCGTCATGGACGACCGCAGCCGCGAAAATTCCGACCCCGACGCCGAAGCCGATTCACCCAACGCTAGCAGCGACGTGTAGCGGATTGTGGGATGGGCATGACCCATCGCCGGTTCGGCAACTTCGCCACATTACCGAAATTTCTGGGACGAGTCCCAGTCGACGAAAAACTCAGAACAGATATTGAGAGAAAGACAATCCATGGTGCGTTTGAGTGCGGTTGTAGTAGCAGTGATTGGTTTGATCGGGGTTGGTTCGGCAACCGTAAGTGCGGCGGACGATCATCCGGTTTACGAGATTTGGCCGGACGGTGCTCCGGGGGAAACCGGCGACATCCCTGCCGAGAAAGCCGTCGAACCGCCAGCCGATTCCAAACGCCCCGTGACACGAATTCACAACGTCACCAATCCGACCCTGACGGTTTACAAAGCACCAAAGGACAAAGACACCGGCACGTCTGTGGTGATCTGCCCCGGCGGCGGATACAACATTCTCGCCTGGGACTTGGAAGGTGTCGAAGTGGCCGAGTGGCTGAACTCTATTGGCGTCACCGGGGTGGTTCTGAAGTACCGCGTGCCACGTCGGAAAGACCGGCTCAAACATGAAGCCCCCTTGCAAGACGCCCAGCGAGCGGTTCGTTTCACACGGGCACATGCGAAGGAATGGGGCATCAACCCCGACCGCATCGGCATTCTCGGGTTCTCCGCTGGCGGGCATCTTTCGACCACCACGCTCACCAACAGCGATCGGTCCTCGTACAAAAGCATTGATGAAATCGACGAGCAAAGCTCGAAACCAGACTTCGGCGTGCTGATTTACCCGGCATATCTCACCGGGGAACGGAACGCAAAAACGTACGGCAAAGAACTTTCCGAAGAGATCCGAGTGACGAAGGACACACCACCGATCTTCATGGCTCATGCGTATGACGACCGGATCACGCCTGCGGACACCGCTCGGTTGTTCATCGCATTGAAGGAAGCCGGTGTGCCTGCGGAATTGCACATCTACAACAGCGGCGGACACGGTTTTGGTCTCCGAACGACCGATAACCCTGTTTCCTCATGGCCGGGACGATGTGAAGATTGGATGCGAATTCGTGGACTGCTGAAGAAGTCGAAGTGACTTCCGTAGTCAAAGAGTTGAAACCTCTAGCAGTGACCGAACGAAATCTCGTAACATAACTGACTGACTTCCAGGTGTTCTGTAAACGAGGCCCCGATGGGTTTTGAAGATCGCGATTACGTTCGCGGAGGACGGCAATCCTACACGGGTTCGCTGAATTCCGGCGGTGGATACGGTGGCTATTCCGGCAGCGGTTTTCCGCCAGTGGTCAAATGGATCATCATCGCGAATGTGATCGTGTTCGCACTTCAGGTCTTTTGGCGAGCAGAGCCAGCAATTGTCGAAGAGGTTGTCCAAGAATTACAACGCGAGATTCAACGTAACCCCGGTGATATTCGTGTCGAGCGAGAACTCCAACAGCTGGAGCGCGCTCGCCGTGCTGGGCAAACCAAAGTCTCGGTGATCCAGAACTGGTTTGAACTCGCGCCGGACAAAGCCACGGAAGGACTTCAAGTCTGGCGTTTCCTGACCTATGCGTTCCTTCATAGCTCCCACGATATTTGGCACCTGGTGTTCAATATGATGGGGCTGTTTTTCTTCGGACCGACATTGGAACGGATGCTCGGCTCACGCGAGTTCGGATTCTTTTACACAACGGCCGCCATCGTCTCGGGGATCGCGTTTGCGTGCTTCGGGTTGTTCATGAGGGATCTTTCCCCGGCGATTGGTGCTTCCGGTGCGGTCGTCGGAGTCCTCGCTTTGTTCGCGTACAACTTCCCGACGCACACGATTCTGATTTGGTTCTTCCCGGTTCAAGCGCGTTTTCTCGTCGTGATTTATGTGATTTACGACCTGTATCCGGTGCTACGACAACTCGGCGGTAATCCGGCGAACGATCACATCGCCCACATTGCTCACCTGGGCGGATTGGTTTTTGGATTGGCGTACGGGAAGTTCCACATTCGGCTCTCCGGTTTAACACAAAATTGGCGGGGCATGCGATTGCCCAAACGCAAACCGAAGGGCGTCAAACTGTACAACCCAGTTGATGAACCAGCCCCGAAACCCGGACCGCGTGATTCAAAGTTGGATGAGTCGGTCGACGCGATTCTCGACAAAATCCACCGGGAAGGCGAAGCCAGCCTGACCGACCGCGAACGGGAAATTCTCAAAGAAGCCAGCCAACGCTACAAGAAACCGTAGTTCGTAGCATTGGTCCGACGGAATTTTCGCGAACCGACGAGGCGTGGTCTTTTGAATCGCCTTCTTCCATCCGTGACGTCGATTGCCTAAAATTGGCGGACATTGATCCGTTGTTGGGTTCGTACCCAGATGGATCCCTCGAACTTTGACCCTGGGAGTTTTCATGCGTCTTCGCCCCACCCTCATCACATCGATCGCATTTGCGTTCGCCCTCTGGTTGACCCTGCCCCTCAGTCAAGCTCAGCAGGACAGCAAAGACACCGCCAAGAAGGACACTGCCAAGAAAGACACCGCCAAAGAAGAGAAGGCGGAATCGTCCGAAAAGAAATTCGTGGTCCCGGATGGCTCCGATCTGGAAGAGCTGAAGGCGTTCATCAAAGAGGTTCAGCAAACTCGTCCCACGACGGTCGAAGAACTCGTGGAAATGCAATCGGCGTTGGATGAAGCGGCCACGAAACTGCTGAACGCGAAAGACTTGCCCGTGGCGGAAGCTGGGGCGGCTTTCGAAGTCAGAATGCAAGCACTGACTTGGAAAGGTCGATTCGGTGATAAGGAAGCTCTCGGAGCTCGTCAGGCTCTTGCTGAGAAATACAAAACCGACAAACGTCCGCTGATCGCTCAACTTGCCAACAATTATCTGTTGCAGATTCGGATTCAATCTGTGGGTGAACTTTCGGAAAAAGAACGCGACGAACTCATCGACGACGTTTTGGCATCCGCCGAGAAAGACGGCCTCACCCGGGAGAACTTCCGTCCTGCCTACACGTTGGCTCAAACGTTGGAGCGAAGCGGCGCGACGAAGGCTGCCATCGACGTGTATAATCGCTTGGCGAAAATCGCCAAGAGCAGTGATGACGAAGACATCGCTGGCTTCGCAGGGACTTTGGAAGGCACCGCTCGTCGTCTTGGTTTGATGGGCGATACCATGAAGCTCGTCGGGAAAACCGTCGATGACAAACCCTTCGACTGGGATAGCTATCGGGGGAAAGTCGTTCTCGTTGATTTCTGGGCCACTTGGTGCGGGCCCTGTCTGGCGGAAATTCCTAACATGATGAAAAACTACGAAGCCTATCATGAAAAGGGTTTCGATATCGTTGGCATCAATCAGGACGACAACCAACTCGCCGTCCAAAAGTTTCTCACCGAACAAGAGTTGCCTTGGACAACCGTCTGGGCGGAAGGCCAACCGAATGCCGAATTCTATGGCATCAATGCGATTCCGCAGATGATCTTGGTTGACAAGGAAGGTAAAGTGGTGGCGTTGAACTTGCGAGGACCGCAACTCGGCGAGAAACTCCGCGAAATGCTCGGGGAACCGGCACCAGTTAAAGAAAAAGACGAAGACAAAGCGGCGGAATAACGCAATCTATGACCGAGCCGGTACCGCCAGACGACATCCAAAACCACCTGTGCCAGCGAGTTCGCGAACTCCGTAAGGATCGCGGGTGGAGTTTGGATGCGCTTTCAGCCGCGTGTGGTGTTTCGCGAAGTATGCTCAGTCAGATTGAGCGAGGCCAAGCAAACCCCACACTCGCGGTGACCGCTCGCATCGCACGCGCGTTTGAAATGTCGATCGGTGAACTGATCGAAACGCCGGAAGCGTCCTCAAAAATCTCCGTCATTCGGGCGGAAGATCGGCAATACCACTACCGGTCGGACGAATTCTGCACGATCCGCACACTGAGTCCGCTGCACCTGGAGAAGGATGTTGAGTTCTACCAGGTCACGTTCCGAAGCGGCGGCGAGCTGAAGAGTGCCGCTCATTTTGAGGGAACGCGGGAGTTTCTCACCGTCGAGAAGGGGCGGGTGCGGGTCATCAGTGCGGGTGACACGATCGAGCTTTCGAAGGGGGATTCGGCCAGTTATCGAGCCGATGTCCCGCACGCCATCGAAAACGCCGGCCGCAGCGAAGCGGTGATCTTTCTCGTCGATATCTACCGCTCTGGCTGAATTTTCCAACGGGACCGCGAGAGCGCAATCGAATGCATGGGAGAATTGCGAAGGCGTTCGACCACGTGACTTAGATCGTAATCGCGCTAATTGCGTCCGCCAGATCGATCAACTCAGCAACCAGGGCTTCGCGAACGGCAACCAACCCCACGATCACACCGATTCCCACGATCGTGAGCAGCAGCAGATACTCGACAAATACCGAACCGCGTCGCCGTGATGAACCGGTTTTCTTTCGAAGAATCTGCATCGTTCAAATCCAAGTTGAGTCTACAAGTGCCGTCGAGAGAGAGTCACAACGGGACGACAATGCAATCGCCGTACCGTTTCCGAAACACTTCCGAGAGTGACACAATCCGCGTTCCCGACTGCTTGAACACGGGACTTTCAACGGTTTTCCTTCGCGAAAGCCCTTTGATGTCGTCGGTGGAGCGCTAACGGTCGGCAACAGCCGAATCCTTAAGGACACAGAACGCATCCAAGAGTTTGGCAGAATACCGTGGGAGAAGGTTCAACTCTCCGAAATTTCACTGCCAGGCATGAGGTGTGCAGCAATCGCTTTCGCGTGGAGTGACCACTCAACAAGATCGCGATTCGGGATCGAGGCTGATGAAGATATCGTTGCAATTCCTCGTTGGGAAATCCCATCGAAGTGCGTTCATGCTCCTGTTGTTCGTTGTATCCATTGGCGGCCTTTCAGGCTGCGGAGTGGAAAGCGACTTGCACGGGCGATGGTTCAACGGCGAAATGTCGATCCGCTTTCTCCCGAATGGGCATGTGCTCATGAATTCCCGTGTGACGGGGCTGGTTCGCGGAGTTTACGTTTACGAACGAATTCCGGCATCCGCGGCGGCATCGACGAATTTGCGACCGAATCTTCAGTTGTATTTCGCGGATCGGCAAATGAACTTGCAGGCCGTTCACATCGGCTCTCAACGTCTCAGTGTCACCGAAGTGCACACGAATTCTCAACGCGATCCCTTGCGTTCAAAGTACATTCTCAAGAAAGCCCCGCCGGAGGACGAGAGAAGCATGCGACTTGAGCAGCGTCGCTCGTTGGCCTCGGCAAGTCGTGACAACCCGTGAACGGATAATGACTTACGAATTGTGATTCTCTGTTAGTTATTCGCGTTGTTATTGTTATGACTGTTCAAAGTCCGATAACCCGCACAAATTCCGTAAACTTTCAACCACCTCTGAACCGAAAAAAGTGAACAGGAGATTGGGTTCGTTTTTTCATCCCGGGTCCAATCCTTTACTGTTCACCGACCGGCATCAACGCCAAAAACTGGGTGCCGCGGGAGGCGTCAGCGCTTCAGGGGAGGTAAGAAATGGTGCCGAGGATCTGGAAACGGTTGACTGCATGTTGTGTCACTTGCACCGCGTCGGTCGCCGGTCTAGCCACCAATGTTGTTGCCCAGCAACCTGTTCCACCGCCGTCACTGCAGGTGGAAGAAAAGGTGCAATCGCTGGTCGAAGAAATCCTCACGACGGAAGTTGAACTCGAAGTTCAAAAACGACGTGCGAAGATTCTTCGAATGAAGAAGCCGATTTTCCGGACCGCGGTCGCTGACCCGACCATCGTTGAGATTGTTCCGTTCGGGGCTCGGGAAGTTGAGTTCATCGGGAAAGAGACCGGCAGCACATCGGTCACGATTTGGACCGGCACCGAACAAGAACCACAACTGTTGACCATTCTGATCAGCGTGACCAAAGACGACGCGGTCGCAGATCGTCGGCAACTGGAATATGCCGAATTGGAAGCAATGATCAACGAACTGTTTCCGAACAGTCGAATTCAGCTGATTCCAGTTGCGGACAAAGTCATCATTCGCGGCCAAGCCCGTGATGAAGAAGAAGCCACCCAAATCCTTTCGATGCTCCGCCAAAACACCGGCGGAGGAAATGGTGCTGGACTGGGAAATCTGTCGCCCGTGGCGGATGGAACCGTTGCAGAAGCGTTTCCCGACGCCGGTGATCTTCCCCAGGCCAATTTGATCAACATGCTCGAAGTGCCTGGTGAGAAGCAGGTGATGCTCAAAGTGCGGATTGCCGAACTCAAGCGGTCGGCGATGCGGCAACTTGGTTCGGACTTCAACTTCGACGTTGGCGATTTCGCGTTCAACTCAGTATTGGCCGGCGGTGGCAACCTGAGTTTGTCCGGCACGTTCGACAACGATAGTTTTTCGTTGATGCTTCGGGCGTTGGAAACCAATGGGTCGGCTCAAATTCTGGCCGAACCGAACTTGGTGGTGATCAGTGGGCGAACGGCGACGTTCCTGGCCGGTGGTGAATTTGCGGTTCCGACGACTGTCGGGATTGGCGGTGTCGGAGCGGCAACGACTTCCTTCAAGAGCTTCGGGACACAACTCGCGTTCACACCAACCGTGACGGACAAAGACCGCATTCGGTTGCAGGTCGCACCGACTTTCAGTTCGATTAACCAAGAGAACTCCGTCGGCGGAATCCCCGGCTTGGATTCGCGAACGGTGAGCACGGTCGTCGACATGCGGGAAGGACAAGTCTTCGCAATTGCCGGACTGCTGCAAGAACAACAACGCGGTGATATCAGTCGGATTCCGATTCTCGGCAGCATTCCCGGCTTGAACACACTGTTCGCGAACCGCTCGGTTTCGAGGGACGAAACGGAATTGTTGATTCTCGTTAGTCCGGAATTGGTTCATCCACTGGAACCGGAACAGGCTCCAGTGATTCTGCCGGGGATGGAAGTAACGGAACCAAACGACTTGGATTTCTATTGGTACGGGGACATTGAAGGTCGTCCGAACCATCATCATCGCAGTACGGTTTGGCCGCTGTACCGTAACCGACTTCGACGCTGCGGCGGTGTGGAAGGTGTGCGGGCGACGGAAGAATACTACATCGAGGGACCGGTTGGTTTCTCACCATAACGACTCGGTATGTCTGGGGTCGGGAGTTTGCCACGAATCCGCTCGTCAATGACGAGCCAAGAAGCCGCAAGTAGTCGGATTGACCGGCGGCTGGACCAAGTCAAATTAGTCGTCGGCATCATCTCACATTCGATGCCGAGACATTGAGAAAGGATTCCCAATCATGCCGATGGATCATGTCCGCCGCATTGCGGCCGCCATGGCAGCCACTTGGATCGCAGGAAGTTCAGTGGGCTGCTCGTATGCAACGAAGTGTTACAACATGGGGGATTTCACCCCGAGTCCACAGGGGACGATTAGCGATCCTGTGTGGCAGCAACAAGAAGCGAACGCGGAAGCCTCGGACTTCGTGATTCACGAACACGAGTGGACTTCCGAAGGTGTGATCTTGAACCGAGCGGGCATGGATCACCTCAAGAAGATTGCCGCCCGTGGAATGGAAGTTCCGTTCTCTATTCTTGTCGAGCGATCCAGTATGGGAGTCGATCCGAACTCCAAGTACGGATACCCCGTCAACAGCAACCACGGCTTGGACATGGCTCGACGAGCCGCTGTTGTCGAAGCCTTGGCTTCCATGGGAATCACCGATGCGGAAGAGCGTGTGTACGTGTCTCCGGCATTGGCTCCTGGATTTGAAGGCAACGAAGCCGAAAACGCCTATCGTCGCGGATACAGCGGCGGCCGAGGCAACGGATTTGGCTTCGGTGGATTCTTCGGCGGCGGTGGTGGCTTCGGTGGATTTGGCGGTGGTGGCTTCGGTTTCTAATCGCGAATACCTCACAATACGCCCGCCAGTTTCGATTGGCGGGCCTTTGTGCATTCCACGTCCACCTCTGGTCTCGGTTGATGCTTTCAGAACCGTCTCTGTATTTTCGCGGGATGGATCTGAAAAACGAGATGGACGCCGCAAAGTTCTTCGGACTCTCATAGGACGTGATTCATCATGCGATTCTCTTGGATGCGACACTCTCTGACAGCAGCGATGATTAGCGGGGCTTTGTGCGGTTGTGCGAATCTTTCCGACCGAAATGCAACAACGGCCACTCCCACCGAGCAAGCCGCCAACGAGTTCCAAGTCCGCTCAAGCATGGCGCGTCTTCATGAACGTCAGGGAGACTTGGCGAAAGCTCGGACGATGTTCGAGCAATTGGTTCTTGAGCACCCGGAGAAAGTGGAGTTGCATCATCGGTTGATGGTCATCTACACGAGACTTGATCAGCACGACTTGGCGAGTCAGCAATTTGAGTTGGCTCGTCAATTGAAACCAGACAACGCCAGCTTGTACGCCGATCGCGGATACGCATTATATTTGGCGGGCGACCTTGAGCAGGCCGAGAGCTTGCTCAAACATGCGTACGAGCTGGATTCGCAAGATGAGCGAGTCGTGGTTAATCTGGCGACCGTCACCGGTGCGATGGGCCGAGTCGATGAAAGCTGGAGCCTATTCCGGCGTGTCCTCGACGACGCCGAGGCCCATGCGAATGTCGGATTCGTGTTGATGCAACGTGGTGAATTGGGCTTGGCGAAGAAGCATTACTCGATCGCTTTGGACCTCGATCCCAAATCGAATGCCGCGAAGAACGCTTTAGTGCAGATCGCTTATTGGGAAGAAAAGCAGCGATCCGCGAAGCCTCGCGTCGTGGCTTCCGTCACGCCGACAACCAACCAAACCGCTGCCCCAGTGCAATTGGCATCGGCAACCGCTCCGCCGCAATCGGCCCCTGCTCCGGTAGATTCCGAACCAACTCCCGAAAGGCCGTCACAACCTTGGTTCGGAAGCGCCACGGTGACTGTCGAAGCGACTCCGCCAGTTGTCGACATGCCGTCAAGACTCGTTCCAACGCCACCCCAGGGCCAAACATCTGAAAGCAACTGGCAGCTTCCCACGGCGGTGGCCCCCGGTCAATGAGACGGAATCAATCGCGAACCATTTCGCGTCGAATTCTGACGGATCAGTTCTCAGGGGAGCTGTCGTTAGTTGGCAGTTCGCTGTAGGTTTCGGGGTTGAGGACGCCGTCGACGCCGTGGGCATCTTTCAAGAAGTTCTTCAGCTGCAACACGGGTGGGCCGAGAAGTAGAATGAACACCGGCGGAGCCAGACAGAAGATGACGGGGAACAGCATCCGAATACTCGTTTTGCTGGCTCGCTCTTCCGCTCGTTGACGTTGTTGCCGACGGACGCTGTCCGCGAACTCCGTCACTGCAACTGCGACGTGTGTTCCTAAACGCTCGGTTTGGCTGACCAATGTCGCCAAGGCATTGACATCCGGTGTGTTCAGCCGGCGAGAGAATTCTCGCAACGCTTTGGGCATCGTGTCGGCTTCGGCGTGTCGGCGGACAACTTCCAACTCCACGGCTAAATCGGGATGGAAGAACTCCACTTCCTGTGCGACCCGTTCCAACGCTCCGCGTAACGGAAGGCCGCCGGTCAAGCACATCCTCACCATGTCCAGTGCATCGGGCAGACCGGTTTCGATCCGTCCCAAACGTGCCCGTGATTGGATTTTCAGAATCAAACGAGGAACCAGGTAGGCGAGTGCGGCGAAAACCACCGTTGCGATCATGATGAGTTCGGGAACCGATGTCGTCGGATCGGAGAGCACAGCCGCGGTTCCGCCGATCAAGGCAAGGCCGACCACAATTGTATTTCGAGTCGCCAGGAATTCGATCGCCGCAAACGAGGCGTAGTAACCGGCTCGTTTCAGTTCTTGCTCAAGCCGATCCATTCCGGATTCCGACACTGGCAGCAACCCTGCGAGTGAGCGACGCAGTTTGCCGGGAGTCTTCCGCATTCCCGGTTCGTACATGTCTTGAATGTGCCGGACCCGTCGACGCCCGGCAAGGGCCGTCATCCCCACCCAGTACATCACGGCTGTGATGCCTAGGAACCATGTCAAGAATGTGGGATCTCTGAACAAAGTCATTCGACGGTCTTTCTTCCGCTTTCATTCAGGCGATCAATCAACTTGCCGAAGCAACGTCATGACCCAAACAATACCGATGATTTCCAAAATGACCGCCATCACGAGCATCACGCGCCCGATCGGGTCTTGATACAAGTTCGCCAGATGTTCTCGGTGGAAGACAAACATGAACAAGTACGCCAACGGTGCGATCATCGTGACGAGCATGGTTGATGCTCGTCCGGCACCTGTGCTAGCCCGCATTTGTCGCTGGGCATTAATGCGGTCGCGAACAACGCCCGACATTCGCTCCAGGGTATCCGGCAAACTTCCACCGGTTCGACGTTGAACCACCAGCGTGGTCGTCAAAATTCGCATGTCCATTGTTCGGACGCGGTTACCCAGCGATCGCATAACTTCACCGAAGGAACGCCCGAGTTCCAACTCGCGACCGCATCGGCGAAACTCCCGACCAATGGCTCCGTCCATTTCGTCGCCGACCAATTGAATTGCCTGTTCGGAGTTCTGCCCTGCCCGACACGCTCGCGAGAGCATGTCCAGCACGTGCGGCATCTGCTCCCGAATTTCGCGAAACCGCCGCGTTCGTTGAATCGAAAAGGTAATCAGTGGCAACATCATTCCCAGCAATCCACCGGCGATGGCGGCGAGAACTTCATTGCTATACATCCACAGGCCACCACCGACCAACAATCCACTGAGCAGAATCAGCAGAAACGCCGCTTGCGGTGAGTCGACACTGTCGGCTTCGAGAACGAGTCGATCAAAACCCTGGTCGACCTTGCCGAAAAACGTCGTGGCGGGTTTTTGATCGAAGACGGTCTTCTGACGACGGATGCTTCCTCGTCGACCGGCTGGCAATGAAGAATCTGACGGGCGTCGTGGAGACAACAAATCCCGCACCGCCAAACCCAACGCGACGACCAAAAAACTGATCGATCCGAAGGCAATTAGAATGGTTTGGTTGGCACCCATGATTCTCGTCTCGGAAATACTTTCGATTTCGTCGTGCTGCCGCCAGGCAAACGTGTTCGTGTTCTAGGCTTGGTCTAGCTGCGAACGGGAATGTGACGTTTGTCGAACATTTCATCCGGCAACCGGATGCCGGCTGCTCGCAGTCGCGAGAGACACATTGGCCGGTAGCCAGTCACGAAGAATTCCCCCTGAGCGATTCCCGTGTCATCCACCCCGGTTTGTTCGAATCCGAAGATGTCTTCCATGTGCAGCCCGCCGTCACGAAGACCGGTGATCTCCGAAATTCGCATCACTCGTCGCACACCACCTTTCAGCCGTGACAAGTGAACCACCAACGCAATCCCCGATGCGATGTATTGCCGCACGACCGGAATCGGCAACTCAAACCCAGCCATAGCCACCATGAGTTCCAGCCGGGCGAGTGCATCACGGGTGTCATTGGCATGAATTGTTGTCAACGAGCCTTCATGCCCCGTGTTCATTGCCTGGAGCATGTCGAGAGCTTCCGCTCCCCGAACTTCCCCAATGATGATGCGGTCCGGACGCATCCGCAAACTGTTGCGAACGAGCGAACGTTGCGACACCTCACCAGTGCCTTCGGTGTTTGCGGGACGAGTTTCCATTCGGATGACGTGTCGGTGCAGCAGCCGCAACTCGGCCGAATCCTCCACCGTAATTAGCCGCTCGTCGCCAGGGATGAATTGCGTCAGTGCGTTCATCAAGGTCGTTTTTCCGGCACCCGTTCCACCAGAGATCAGGAAACTCACCCGAGCTTCGATGGCGGCCGCCAAAAACTCAACCATGTCGGCATGAATCGAGTGGCTGTCGATCAAATCTTCAACTTGCAACGGCCGTTTACCGAAGCGACGAATCGACAACGTCGGCCCATCGAGTGCGAGTGGTGGCACGACCGCGTTGATTCGGCTTCCATCGGGCAACCGTGCATCCACCATCGGGCTGACTTCGTCAATCCGGCGGCCGACTCTCGAAACGATCCGTTGAATGATTCGCATGAGGTGATCGTTGTCGGCGAAAATGACATCCGACCGCTCCAACCGCCCTTGCTGTTCGACGTAGACTTCATGCGGATGATTAACCAACACATCGCTGATGTGGTCATCTTTCATCAGGGCTTCGATTGGCCCGAGTCCGAACACTTCGTCGTAGAGTTCGTCGAGCAACCGCGTGCGGTCCTCGGCGGAAATATTCGGAGCTTCCTCGGCTACCACTTCGGCACCGACGGCCCGAACTTCCGTTTCTAATTCGGCCTGCGGAATATGGGCGAGCATCGACAAGTCGAGTGCATCGACCAATCGCTCGTGAACAAGGACCTTAAGTTTCTGGAATCGGAGTTCGCTTTCGTCGACCAACTCGTGATCATCCGAAGGCTCCACCATGACCGTTCGCGACTGCATGGACGCCACCGAAACACTCCTGCCTAGACCGTTGCTCGATCTCTGAAACTCGCGACAAATTCGAGAACCGTTGGGTTTTCAATACCCGCTTCCCGGAACGTACTTCACACCGCCCCGCCGATTTAACCACCCGCCATCGTGGAACCGACCGGTTCATCTTCCGACGAGACGGTTTGCATTTGGCGACCGTATTTCTTTTGCGGTTTCGGCCCGACGAGTGGTGTCGAAATCGTCGGGCGGTTGATCATGCGACCAGGAGCAGCGACCGACGCCGGTTGCTCGAATGTCAGCACGTCTTTTTGTCCGCCGCGATAGACTTCCATTTGCACGGGCTTCGGTTTCGGAGGCGTGCCCAGCAAGTCATCCAGACTGACTTGGTCGGAACCCGCGAGAACACGATCGGTGCCGTACTGCCAAGTGCTCGCTTGTGTGGCTGCGGGCTGAAGTTTCTGAACGGGCATGACACCAGCCGGACCAACGTTCGGGTTCCGGGCCATCGCTTGTGCCATCGCTCGCAGACGATCGTTCGGGTTGAGCCGGGGATCACGAACATCGACTGGCATCGTGTCGAGTTCGTCGTTCGGGTTTCGCAGCGTCAACGACAGTTGGCCACGACCTTCAACCACCTTAAGCACCTTTGCCTGCATCGGCGTGACCGCCAACGTCACCCGGCCATCGTTTTCGACATCAACACTTTTTTCCGCGATGATGTTGCGATTGACTGATAACA
Organism: Thalassoroseus pseudoceratinae; assembly: GCF_011634775.1. NCBI lineage: Bacteria > Pseudomonadati > Planctomycetota > Planctomycetia > Planctomycetales > Planctomycetaceae > Thalassoroseus > Thalassoroseus pseudoceratinae. The sequence goes on along the minus strand of NZ_JAALXT010000005.1, from coordinate 9,194 downwards.
CTTGGATGCGCTCCAGAAGGGTTACTGTTACCTCCGGGCGATCTTCCGTCACTTCAGAGCGGAACAAGACATCCACATAACTACCCGGACGAGCGAACCCCTCAACGGCACCCACATCTTCAATCGGCACGGTGACCGCTCGATAACCTTCTTCCAAACGATCCGCAATCCCCGGCCCCGAACCATCAGGGTAGAAGTTCGATGTCAAAAACGCCTCCCCCTGCTTCATATCCGTCCGCAGAACTCGATCTTCGATCTGGGTGACCGACCGCATATAAGGCATTCCCGCATATTTGCTTTTCGTGAATTGCTCTGGCGTAAATTGCAACATGGCAATTCCATTTTGAGTCACCGTCTGTCCGGACTCAAACTCATAGGCGGCCACAGGAACGATGAAATTACTTGCCGGAGCCTGCGGCACCGGAGGCAACGCCGGGCGGGTTTCGATGTTCTGCCGAACGACATACGCTCCGCCGAGACCGACCATCACGGCGAACACGAGAATGGTCAATGTACCTGAACTAACTCGAGCCATCCGCTCATTCTCCTACCCAAATGCGATCACACGCCTTGGGAACACTGAGGTTTTATTGAGTACGAAAGAGAGAGTGACTGACTGAATTTTCCGCATCATTCAGCCGTTGTATTTGCAGTGCAATCGATGTACCGAACACCGGTGAATCTATTCAGGCGTTGCGTCAAGCGGACCGCCACCGCCGCCAACACCAAAAGCTTCCTGAGTCGCCGGCAGACAAATGTCAATTCCCGCCGGTTCCGAACCGTCCGGGTCCGCGACCGGTGCGCCATCGACGAATCCGAAACTGAAAACAGTCCCGTTGATTGTGCAGTTGACCGTGTAACTCTGATCGATGTTTTGCAGGGCCAAGCTCAGATCGCCGAATTCCTGCACCACGGAATCGCGAACCGCAGTCAAGCCGGCAATCACACCGATCGACACAACTGCAACCAGAAACACGTACATGACCGGCTGAATCACACCCCGCTCGTCGTCTAACAAACGCCGTAGTAGATGTGTTCGACGAGAAATTGTCACGGTTTGTTACCTGTTGCGAATTACAAACCCAAGAAAATGTTGGTTCTCCGAGAGCCTCGAAGAACCAACTTCGATTCCGCAAAAACTATTCCAGAGCTGAAGCCACCCATCATTGTTGCGAGATGGTTGTCGCCAAGTAGTGTTTAGAAATGGCCCCGTACGAATCGTTTTTGACTGATTTCACCGATCAAGGAAGTCAGCGAGGCAACCGGACAAGTTGCCTCGCTGAACCGCTGCATTCAACTGCAACGCTCGACCGAATTATTCTGGAGTCGCAGCGACGATACAGATGTCGATACACTGAGCGGCGATTGCCGGGGTGTCGTTGTTGGCGTCGTCGATTTCGCAGAAGTCGCCTTCGTCGGAGAAGATCGAGCCAGCGGTGCTGGAGCAGTGACCGGTGATCGCACCGAAGGAGAAGCTTTGGTTGACGTCGCCGACAGCGGCACCAACGTCGGCGAGTTCGCCAACGACAGCGTCACGGACAGCAGTCAGACCGGCAATCAAGCCGATGACGACGATCGTCGCGATCAGCACAAGTTCGCTGGAAACGATGAAGCCAGCTTCGTCGTTCCACAATTGAGCAAGAGTTTTCATTTGATGGTTTTCCGTTAAGATAGAAACATGTGTGTTTTGACGCGGCGGTGCCTGACTGAAGTTGCACACCCAGGTCAGGTGCCGCTCTTTGTTTAACAACTGGCCAGTTGCCGACGACTACTTATGCACCTTGCGTGCCAACGATGTTCAGTTTGCGAAACACTTTGCTCAACTTCCCATACAGCGTAAATCTCACGTGTTTTCCAGGGAAAACGAGACCTTCCTGTCACTTTGGTATTGATCGAGTTGGTTCGACAGTCTGTTCTGTTTCCCACAGTTAACATTGAAGCGCCAACTCTCTGTCGATAGGACACAACTACCCCAGCCAGTGAGCGCGTAGCGGAGGTATTGCGATTCTGGGTGGTTTTGACGAGAACGGGTGGTGGCAAAAGAAAACCGCGGCCTCGAAGTAATTGAGGCCGCGGGATTAGCCCCCGGGGTTAACCCCGGGTGTTGGGGTGGGGTGGGTTTGTTAGAGGGTGGGGGTTTCGAAGAGGTCCCAGGGGGTTTTGGTTTTTGCGGTTTCGAGGAGGGCTGCGAAGACGGTATCTCGCAGTTCCTCGGTGCTTTCCGCTGGGTCGGTCGGGGTGTTTTCGGGCGAATCGCTGGTGGTCCAGGACTCGTCGTCGACCGGGGCGCTTTCGCTTCCGTCGATGCCATCATTGGTGTTCGCCTCGAAACCGACGGCGGCGGGTTCGCTTGCGTTCACACCGCTGTCGCTTGCGCTGGTGGACTCGGTGGACGAGTCCGCGTCCGCGTTCGCGGTTGGTGATGGCAGGCGGCGGGTGCCGAGGCCGAGTTCGCCGGTCATTAGCTCATTGGGGTTGGTGGCCGCGTCGAGATCGCCGTAGCCGAGGATGTGGCCGAGTTCGTGCATCACGACGGTGAGCAGGTCGACTTGATCGGCGGCAGCGGCGTGGGTTGCGGAGAGTTCGGAGCCAGTGACGAGCGTGAACTCTTCATCGACGAGCGGAGTTTGGTCGACGAACCAACCGTGGCCGAAGCCGTCGTCATCGATCAAGATCACTCGGGAACCGGCCAGGCCCAGGGCGTGTTGGTCATTGAGATCGGTGATTTGGAACTCGACGCCGGCCAAGCCGGAGACGTCTTCCCCGGCGGCGGCGAGGCGGGTGATGGCGGCGGTGGCGATCGTTTCCAAAGCGGACGCCGAGACCGTGGCGGCTCCGTCACCGGCTTCTCCGGCGAAGGTCAGCGGAGCGGCCGGCGGCAGACCGCTGGCGGATTCCGCGATATCCAGCCCGTTGACCCACCAACTGCCTCCGACACCGGAGAGAGCAATATCGATGATGCCATCGGCGTTTTGATCGCTGACGCCCAAGAGTGTGACGGTGGTGAAGGTGTTCCCACCGACCGCCGCCGACGTGGCGGTGAACGCACCGCCTTCGACCGAGACTTGCACTTGCGTCGGCACGAACCGCGACCCGACATACACGCGGAGATCGTAATCGGTCCCGATGTCGGCACTGACTTGGAAGGTGCCGGGGGCACTGCCGCGGGCTCCGTCCCGCCGCAACAACGGCGTGGCCGAGTTCGCGGCGAAGAAGTCGAACGGCGCGACTGTGGTTTGCCAGCCGAAGTCCCCGTTGAACAAGTTGTTGTGGGCCACCGCCGTGAAGTCGGCGGCGGTCAGACCGCTGGCACCTTGGTTGAAGTCGAACCGTCGCGGCGGAGCACCGGCGAACGCGGTGAAGTCGATGGTGGTCGAGTCGGCCACCGAGCCGTCCACGGCGAGCACGTCCACCGTGGCGGTGACGTCCATATTCGAAGACGGTCGGCGAATGTCGATCGTGAAGTTGCCGGCGGCATCGACGAAGACCTGATGACCGGCGTACGCGGCCGACGCATCATTGACCAACACGCCGACGTCCGTGGTCACGGTGAGATACATCTCTCCGTCGGCCGGCGGAGTCGCGGTTTGGCCGGTGATCTGATCGATCGTGGAGCCATCGGCTTGATCGTTCCCGTTGCCGCGGACGACATTCGTGTTCACGATGCCTTCCTGCATCGAGCGAATTTCCAAGCCGTTGACGACCCAGAACGACGCCGGTGCACTCAACCCAAAGTTCAAGTCCAACACACCGGCGGGGCCGATGGTGACCTCGAAGGTGCCGGTCACGAACTCGCCCGCCGCCGCATCCAAGTCGGGCAACACGACCACGCCGTTGGCCGAGACTTCGACGTTCGGACGAGCGGTCGTGGAATCACCGACGGTCACGTTGACGGTGTACGTGCCCGGTGCCAGCTCCACGCGGAAAACCTGATCGACGTTGCTTTGGTGGGCGTCTTGCCGCAGTTCCCCTTGCACGGTTTCCGCTTGCGGACCGCGATCGTAACCGCCGATGCCACTGCCGCCGACCCACCCATAACCGGTTCCTGGTTCGAAGATCTCCGTCGGCAATACGCCGTGGTAGGCGTCGTCAGCCGGATCGCCCGCGGTGCCGTCGGTCGGATCGGCCGCCGGAATTTGCGTCGGGCTGGCAAGCGTGGCGTTGAAGTCGAATAGCCGATCGGTCGGTGAGACGAAGTCCAACGCGATGCAACCGGTTTGGTCGCCGCTGAGTTCCTCCATCTTGATGAACACCGTGCCGCGACCGGACGGGCTGACGATTGCGTATTGGAACTCTCCGTTGGCGTCGGCTTGCACCTGCACACCGGCGACATCGGGATCGATATCCAGCGACGCCAACACGGTGACATCCAGATCCGGCAGGCCGTCCAAACCGTCGGCGTCGGAATCGAGCATCGCCGTGACGGTCACGACCGAATTGGCGGTGGCGTTGTAGCCGTTGAAGTACCGCACGGTACGACCGTCGGACAGGAACGGTTCGTCGCCATCGCCGACATCCACCGCGTCGATCGGATCGGTCGGGCTATTCGGCACGACTTGAATCGCCGGATCGGGGCTGCCGAACGTCAGCAAGTTACCGGGCCGGAACTCCAACCCGTTGACCGAGAAGAAGGCCAAACCGCCCAGGTCGTCGAAGGTGATATCCAGCGTGTTGTCTTCGACGAGGACGGCGAACGTGACGGCCACGCTCTCGCCGGCCAAGCTGTCGATCTCCTCGATCAGAATTTGACCGGTGTCGCCGTTGCGAATTTGAATGTCGTCCAAAGCCGTTCCGTCACCGAGCTTTGCGGAGACGAGATACCAACCGTTGGTCGCCACGTCCGCTCGGAAGGTGTTCGGGCCGTTGCCGCCGTGACCGTCGCGGAAGACGTCGTCGAAGTTGGCCGTGGTCCCGGCTCCCAAATCGAAATCGTTCAACTCGCCCGGCATGTCCAGCCAACCGAAGCGGGTGCCCACCGGGTCGGTCTCGACGTAGATCTGGTTCTGCGGCACCGAGGTGTAACCGGCCTGGGTAATCGCGACATCGCCGTTGCTAGTTTTGTCGAAGTCGAACTTGCCGACGTCCGAGCCGAGCGGATCGAGCGGCAAATTCTCGATGCCGAAGAACGTCACGCCTTTGAACGGCATCGGCGTGCCGCCATCGGTCAGAATCGTCTTGCCCTGAATCGCAAACGTGTTGCCCAACGAATCGAAGTTGAGCGTGTCGCCGCTGCGAGCCGGCACATCGTCCGGACCGGGACCAAACCCGGGCGAACCGCCATCGACGAAAATCGTCGCCGTCTGCGAAGGCTCGACATTCAGCGTGTCCCCGTCCTCGCCGCCATTGGCGAAGATCGAAAGTTGTTCGACGCCGAGCGAGTACGTTACGGTCTCATTGGTCATTGGCGTTTCACCGACCGCTCGCACCGTGCCGCCGTTTTGCCCGAGGACATCGAATACTTCATCGACATCGCGACCTTCGAGAATGACTTGATCGTTGTTGGCCATTGCGGGGCCGGCCTCGACGACGCTGACGGCGTTATCTACGCCATTGAGTCGGCCGAAGAAGATGTGATAGGTGTCGTCGCCGCCTTGGCCGTCAAGCAAAGCGGAATCCGCGGAGTGCATGACACTGGGGTTCAGTGTGATGGTGTCATCGTCACCTCCACCCGTGACCATCACCCCACCGACACTGTCATCGGAAGCCAACGTGCCGAAGAGGTTGATGTTCGCTCCCGATGCATCGCCATCGCCAAAATCACCGAAGAGGAAGATTTGGCCACCGGCTTGCACGGTTGAGGAGTCTTGCAGGTCAAGATCGTCACTCGATTGCAGCGTGACATTGTTTCCTGCACCTACTGTGACACCTGGGATCACTGTGATTGTCTGAGACCCAGCGAGTGCAAGCGAGACAATTTCAATGTCGGCGTCCGCGGACACGTTCTCCGTGACATCCACTGACCCTGCATTCTGGATCACCACGGATGAGCCGCCCGATGAGACACCGGTGACTCCGTTGATACCACCAATCGTGAGATTGCCGGTGTTCTCAAGGAAGAATCCGTCGACAGCAGCCGAGCCTTCCAAGTTGCCGACGTCGCTGTCGATGGCGTTGCCGCTGGTTCCAACCGATCCGTTTGCTCTGGCGATGAGCGTGTCGGCGGTAACGTCTGCCAAGAACTGTTGGAGGAGCACGGCATCAGCACTGACAACTCCGTTCGCCCCAACATCGGTGAGTTGCACCGTCAAGGTTCCCGCCGGTCCCACGTTGATGGGGCCACCGAGGAATTCGAAGTTCGTGCCTGAGACAACCACATCGCCTTGCGCAGGAACTTTCTGGTTAGCGGTCACATTGATGGGGGCCCCACCACTCGAAATGGAATACGGGGCGTTGGATGCGCGATTCGCATTGTCTCCCCAACTCGCAGCGACCTGGTACAGTCCCGGAGTGAGGCCGCTGAAGGTCCATGTCGCTGTGTTCCCGGAACCGGCGAAGCTGAATTCCGTATCACCGTTGAAGCCAGGGACCGTCGACGAAGCAAACCCTGGTGCACTGTAACCGGCGTCGCCATCGTCGATCGGTGCGATTTGTGCCACGCCGTCGCCATTGTCCAGAATCGAACCACCCGTCGAATCGAGTGTGACGTTCCCACCAATGCTGATCAAACTGGCGAGCAGAATATCGTCAGTCGCATCGAGATCGATATCCCCACCGCGAGCGTTCACGACAGAACCATCGGCCATTGTGATTCCACCACCGCCCGTGGTGTCGGCGTCGGCGAGCAGAGTCACTGTTGCTCCGCCGGTTTCGACATCGATCAGGCCGACCGCAGTGAAGATGATGTTCCCTTCGGCTTCCGCAGTGACCGTGCCGCCACCGCTCAGCACCGGAGCCGCAATCGTGATGTCACCACCCATAGGCGGAGCCACGCCGGTTTCCAGGGCGATGTTGCCACCGTTCATCGTTCCGTTGCGGTTGGAATCGACAATTTCGCTGATCGTCAGATTGCCCGATTCCACGTAGATGGAGATGTTTCCACCTTCGGTTGTCACGCCGTTTGTTGTGGTTCCCTGCCCGCTGAGAATGCCACCAACTTCCAGGTCTCCAGTGTTCTCAACCCAGAACCCGCCGGCTCCGCCAGCGCGGCCTTCGAGTTGGCCAACGGTGGTGTCCAAGAAGTTGCTACCACTACCGACATTATTGGAGGCGAGCAGAATGGCGGACGCTGCGGTGATGTCGTTGGCGTCTGTATCAGCATCTGTAATTGAGCCGCCAGGCACCGTGAGCTCAACGTGTCCGGCTCCAGCATTGACCACGCCAACTGGCAAGTCCGTATTGATGTCTCGCGCGTAGATATCGCCGCCAGCACTGGTGGCATCGAAGCGAGTCAAGGCGTTGATTTCCAATGCGTTGCTGGAGTTGGTTCCGATCTGGCCAGCGCCGGTGACTTCAACGATGACGACATTGCCTCGCACATCGCCAGGGCCACCGGTAACGCCGGTCAGGTCACCGTCTACAACACGTAGGTCAAACACACCGGTGCCACCGGCGGAGCTATCGACGACTTGTAGGCCCCCCGCTGTATCCAGGATGAAGTAATCCTGACTACCGACACTGTTGATCTCCAATACGTCGGCATCAAGTTCAAAGCGATCCCCCCCCATACTTCCGCCGATATCACTCCCCGCCGTCAAGACTTCCAACGTGATATTCGTGGCCGTCAAGTTGGCATTGCCATCGTCGGTATTGTCGGTGATGCCACCAGTACGGGCTGTGAGTGTGGCGTTCCCGGTGGTCGTGACATTTTGTGTCACGACAACGGTCCCGGCATCCACGTTGAGATTGGCGGCACCCAGACCAATCGTGTTTCCACCTTGGAAGGTCACGGTGTCGTTCGTGCCAGCGTTGATGTCCAATAAACCGCTTGGTTTATCGAACGTAGTGACTTCCGCCGCCCCTGAATCAACCGTGAGCGTACCGTTGCCGTTATCAACGACAGTAATGTTCTCCGCCGCCGCATTGTTGTAGTTCAGAATGACATTCGTCGCATTAATCGTCGACGTAATCGGCTCCAACCCCGTGTAGGTGATGCTCTGCGTGCCGTCGTAGGAGACGAAGCCGTCATTGTCGTTGGTGTAATCGAACTGCAAACTGGTAACGGTTCCGCCGAGGATTTCGAGCGTGTCGTTCTCGGCCGTTCCACCAGTGCCGCCTTCATAAATGATACCGCCGGTCGGGTGGAAGTAATCACCCGCTGGGTTGGTGATGCGTAGAATATCGCTGCCGCCCAAACCGTCGAAGTCGACTGAATCGATCCCGGTGAAGGGTACGGGATTCGGTGTTTGCGGGTTCGGTGTGCCGCCAGTGAAGAGCTGGTACGTCCCCGAATCGCGTCCGGTGGCGATGATTTCCAAAATATCATCCATGCCGGTGCCGGTAAGGATGATGTCGTTGTCATCGTTTTGGATGGTGGCTACGCCAATGCCATCGGCGATCGACACAGTGCGACCGTTCGCGATCAAACCGCTCAAGGCAACCTGGAATGTTTCATCCAGTTCGAGCAGTTCATCAGCGACCACGTCCACGGTGATCATCATTGTGCTGTTGGGCGGACTGTTTGCGGGGAATGTCAGCGTGCCAGCATTGGTCGCATAATCGTCGGGAGTCACTGCGGAACCGCTGGTTGTATTGAAGTCGACGGAAACATTGGCATCAACTGCGGCATCCAAGGTGACGGTGAAGACGAATGGCGTTGTCCCGCCGCCATCGCCTTCGGCCATCATGATATCATTGATGCTGATGGTTGCAGAATCGTCATTTTCAATTGTGCCCTGTCCGGTATCTCCGGAGATCGACACGTCCCTACCACCAGCATTTAAATTGCTGAGCATGACGGACAGGGTTTCATCCAATTCAACTTTGGCGTCAGCGGTGGATTGGACCATGACGGTGAATGTCGTCGTGCTCTCGGGCGCGAAATTGACAGGGTCAGCCACTAACGCCGTGTAGTCGGAGTCAGCGAGGGTGGCGGCTCCGTCTTGCGTGTCGGCGTCAAGGGTGACGGCGACATCGACGGGATTGGTGATCGTCACATCGAAGGACAAGATTCCTCCTTCTGTGATTGTTGCATCGCCGATGCTGATTATGGCCGCGTCATCGTTTTCAACTGTGCCCTCTCCGGTATCGTCGGCAAC